>JAGXFQ010000041.1 GCA_024637145.1 Desulfobulbaceae bacterium | reverse complement strand
TTGCCCACGACCCAGCCTTCGCGCAGAAACATGATGACTCCGAGAATGGTCAGCAGGCAGGGGGTGAACACCCCGGCGAAGGTACCGAATTTTTTCGTTTGCGCAGCCTCATGTTCCTCAACCTGCTGCTGCACGTCTTTTACGGCACCGGTCTCAGGCCCCGGCGCTGTTTTCAGCTTTTCAACGCCGCTGTCCGCCAGTCCGGGTTCCCCGGCACTGCTCAGGTCCGTCCTGTCATCATTAAGGATCATAGGCCACCCTCTATCGTATTTTTGGTGGTTGTATAAACAGAGCAGCTTTGACTTCCCCACGCGTCATAACGACGGGCAATCGGCGGGGTTTGCGCGCCCGCACCACATCGCCCAGATCCCCCACTTCACGCCCCAGAACATGGCGATAAATAAACAACAGGGCCGAAAAGGCCTGATTCTGCGTTGAGGCACTGATCTTTTTCTTCAGGGCCAGATGGCTCAGAAACGCGTTGATCTCTGCTTCGGCCATTTCGCAAGGATGACGGACATTGTGAAAAAAGATAAACCTCTTGATCCATCCGATTTAGGACGCCTCTGTTCTGCGTCAATTACCGTCGATGCACATTGCTACCGGTCAGCCGATCCGACACAGTTTAAACTGAAAAAAACGACTTAACTTGTGCAACCATTTGGTTTTCAGTTAAGCTGTCGGAGGTTTCGACTGCAGCAATTTCTACGTGTGGGCCCTTTATTTTCTCAATTTGTTTTACCAGTTCAACTTTAGCCTGCCCTGGGCCAAAAATGTAGATCTTGTCGGCTTTGCCAGCTTTTTCGATCACTTCCTGATAGAAGTTATCAAGCTGATGCTCGTGGCGCTCGTTTGCTTTTTGCTCTGTTGATAATGCTTGCGCCACATTTGTGCCAGATGATTTCCAGCCCCCTGATGAACGATAGTTACTTTCGAGGTTTGACTCGATTCGCTCAATCGCTGTTTGGTCGTTTTCTACTGAGACAAAAATAGCCTCTTTATGATCGATCCAGATTCCAATATTTTTTGTTATGGTGCGGTCTGATTTTGGCATATTGTCTCCTGTATTTTGTCAATTACGACTCACATAATTTACTCATATTTCCAACCGAGGAATCAATTTTTATTTTACAGCAGAACATCTATTGGATAGACGCCTTGCAAGAAACAAGGGGTCAAACATGAAATATCTAACAGCGGGGTCAGGCTTTGGTAATGGCAATTCCACACAAAAAACAGTCGGGCCAGGCTTTGGGGTGAGTACAGATTGCAAGTATCGCAAGCCTGACCTCAGCCCTACGCATTTGTCGGCTGCTCAACGTATCAGGGCCGGTAACTCCGCCAGGCTGTCGATGACGGCGTCCGGTCCTGCCGTGCGGATATCCAGACCATGGTTATAGCCATAGCTGAGGCAGACAACAAGAAAATCAGCGGCCCTGGCCGCCCTGATATCGGTGATGGAATCACCAACCATCAGGCACTCTTGCGCCTGCAGATTGAAGTGTTGTGCGGCATGGCACAAGGGCAGCGGGCTCGGTTTTTTCTCGCTCAAACTATCACCGCTGAGCACCAGGGCAAAGCGATCATAAAGCCCCAGGTCCTTCATCAGGGCAACGGTATAGCGCTCCGCCTTGTTGGTAACGCAGGCCAGGTTTATCCCTCTTTCCACCAGCAGGTTGAGGCCCTCTTCCACGCCTGCAAAGAGGCGGCTGCGTTTGCTGGTGTTGGCGGCGTAGAGTTCCAGAAAGAGAGGCAGGGCCTGCTGAAAGAGCTCCCTGTCCGGCTCTCCGTCCATGGCGCCGATCAGGGCTCGGCTCACCAGGCGTTCGACGCCATTGCCCACCCATTTCCTGACCTTTGCCTCGCCCACCGTCGGCCGCTGCAGCTGGCTGAGCATCTCATCCACACAAAAGGCCAGGTCCGGCACACTGTCCACCAAGGTGCCGTCCAGATCGCAGACCACCAGTTTTTTCTCCGGAAACATGTGCCCCCCTCTGGCTTTTTTTAATACTGCCGGTTCACTCTCTATGGGGCAAAGAGCAACCACCTGTTGGTGTCTCTCTTTTGCTGATTAGTGTCTGTCCAGAAATGGCCCTTTCGCCCGATCTCTGCGGCGTGCTCAAAAAATAATGCTCGGGATATCGCATATATGCCTGCACCCCAAGGGCACTTCTTTCAGGGCGTGCTTATTTTTTGAGCACTCCTTTATCTCGAACAGGTAAGCGATCCTGCGAGACTCCGAAATGTCCTCTTTCTGGACAGACACTGATTAAGACACCTCTATCGCCTGAAGGTCTTTTTGTACCCGATTTTTGGGCTCTTTGAAAACAGAAGTGTTGACCGAGAAACAACAGCGGGGTCACTACAGCGGGGTCAGGCTTTGGGGTGAATTCAAATTCAAGTATCGCAGTCCTGACCCCAGCTCCTTTATTCATTATGTTAATTCAGGGCGTTTGTTAGTTTGAACTGGTGGAAAAAAGGTCACTTCTTTTCAGCTCTTTGATTGCCATTTCATAGGCAAGCATATCCGGTTTTTGTATCCAGCTGGGGGCTGAAATCACATTGGTGTTGAAGACATAGAGATTTGTGCATGTCTTGCGTCCAGAAGCCCGAGTTCTATCAATTTCTGAGCAAATCACAGCATCATAACCTAGTTGTTTTCCAGGAGCTATGACGCTTTCTATCCATTCTCTTGGGAAATTTTGGACATCTAAAAAGGCTTTTTGCCTTTCTTGCAGTGTATAACCTGAAGTTGATTTAACTATTTTTTCGGCTTTTAGCAGTTTGTCCTCATACTGCTGATCTTCCGTTCTGAAAATCAAAATTTCACCACTCTGACAGCCCTTTTCCCAGGTATTATAATCGGAGACAAGAGGATGCTTTTGGCCAAATTCAGTTTCCCTGACCATCTCCCAGTGTCGCATAGAATCTGGCGATTTCTTTCTCAGGTCAAGCACCCGCGCATCTTTTGTCAATGTGGCACTGCACAAGCCGCCGGCGATATCCCCAGCACCCTCTGCTAAGGCTCTATCTCTCGACAGTGAGATAAAGGAATGTGAAAATAATCCTGTGTTGCCAGCAGATAAAGGGGCCGGCAAGAGCCAACTAGAAAAAAACTCATTGGTACCATGAAACCAAAGATCCATTTCCCCTGACATCGTTCTTCTTTTTGCTTGCCCCATATTGAATTCCTATAATTAATTTTCTCACGAAACATATCGTTGACTTGGTCCGAGCCTCTCATGCGCACCATCTGCCTTACATACCATCTTGCGCACCATCTGCCTGCGCACTTTTCTACCGGTGGAAAAATTTCTCTCACGCCTGAGGGCACTTCTGAAGAGTGTCAAGAGAGTGTCAAGCCGCCGCCATTCCTGGTCCCAGACCAGATGCCCGTAAACGCACCCCAAGATATTGCCATCAGGCAGATTCAGGGTTTCGGGAGATGGGCAAGTACGACCGCACCACATGGGGAACAACTGAGGGTCTGCGATGACTACACTCCCCAATACCGGCTCCATATACTTAGCCGGCTGGACCATTAGCTACTTTCATGGGGTCGGGCCACGCAATCTTTGTTGAATTTCTGCCATTAATGCCCAGACTCTATATCGTTATTTTCAGCTTCAAAATGGTGCCTAGCGGATTGCAGGGGTTCTTTGGGCTGATATAACCGGCGTCTTTTCTCTGCGGATCTCAATCCGGCAGTTCCGTGCCCCGACTCATGATCTCGATATAACCCGCGTAGCTGAACAGGCGGTTGCGCTTCCGGGAGGTCAGCTCCTTGACAATGCCGAGCTGCTCCAGGTGGCCGAGGACCTTGTTGACCGTGGCCGGGGAGATGCCGGTCTTCTCCACCAAAGAGCCCGAGGTGGCCATGGGCTGCTCCATGAGCGCCCTGTGGACCTGCAGGGTGGAGGCCGCCGCCCGGCCGAGGCCGCCGATCTTGTCGCGGTCCTGTTTCGACAGGTCGAGAAGCTGTTGGGCGGTTTCCACCGCCTGGGTGGCGGTGACGATGACCGCCTCGGCAAAGAAGTCGAGCCAGGCTTCCCAGTCGCCGGTCAGGCGGACGTTGTCCAGCAACTCGTAGTAATAGTGGCGGTGCGTCTTGAAGTAGAGACTGAGGTAGAGCATCGGCTCCTTGAGCACCTTTTCAGAACAGAGCAGCAGGGTAATCAGCAGACGCCCCAGACGGCCGTTACCGTCCAGAAACGGGTGGATCGTCTCCAACTGCACATGGGCCAGCGCCGCCTTGAGCAGCACCGGGGTCGGCTCCGGCTGGTCATGGAGGAAGAGCTCGAGCTTGCCCATGCACGCCAGCACCTCTTCGGCCGGAGGCGGCACAAAGGCCGCGTTACCCGGCCGGGTGCCGCCGATCCAGTTCTGGCTGCGCCGGAACTCACCCGGGGTCTGGTTGCTGCCCCGGCCCTTGGTCAACAGCACACCGTGGATCTCGCGCAACAGCCGCAGCGACAGCGGCAACCCTTCCTCCAGCAGGCGCAGGCCGTGGTTGAGGGCGGCGACATAGTTGCTGACCTCCCGCACATCATCCAGCGGCACGCCGGGTTCCTGATCCAGCTCGAACAGCAGCAGGTCAGAGAGCGACGACTGGGTTCCCTCGATCATGGAGGAGAGCACTGCCTCCTTGCGAACGTACATGGAGAGGAACAGCGAGGTGTCCGGCAGCAGGGTCGAGACGCTGTCCAGCCGACCGAGCGCAAGCCATGCCTGGTCGAACTTGCTGCGCAGCTCCGGCGTCCAGTCGATGGGCGGATGCGGTGGCAGCGGCGCGGGCACGAAGGCCCGGGCCTTCTCACCCACCGTCGAAATGGTCACGTATCTGCCTTGGAGTTCCCGCTTCATTCTGCCTGCCTCGAACCTAAAATAAGATGCGACATTATTTTACCTTAACACCACATCCTTAAATAAAACGCCGGGAAGAAAAAATCAAGCGGATTTCCTGAAAGACCGATCCCGTTTGTTTGGCCCCACTCCGCGGTGGTAGCCCTTGGAAGAAAAAGGGATTGGGTTTTGATGGCGGGCACCGGCGGCGGTCCGACTTAACCAATTGAGGCAACAGCGGGGGCAGGCTTTGGCAATGACAATTCCACAAAGGCCTTCCATCAGCTCCATCATGGTATCAGCCAGTCCCTGATCACCCTGAGCGCGGACATGAAACGCCTGGGCAGCAGAGCTTAGGACCGACAACCAAGTTTGACCATCAGGGATACGATTACAAGAATCGTGTCTTTCTTATATCAGGAAATGGCCTGCCCCCGACATCTTTGCCCCCGACACACCGATATTGCAGATCGGGTTGAAACCCTACCTACAAAAGTAACCATATAAACCGAGACTCATGGGTGCCTTGAAACAATTGAAGAAAATCAGGATGAAATTGAACGAAATACCCATTTGCCAAGCCTGAACCCGGCCTTATGACCAATATGCCGGTCATAAGGCCGGCTTGTGTGTATTATTTTAGCCAATTATCAATTATTTCTTGGAAATAAGACGAATGACCAATATAGTTAACACTAGTATTGTTAATGGCTGTTATTTTGGCTACTTCTTGTCTGGATTGGTTATGGTAAAACAAAGAACATATTCAAAATACGCAAAAGAAGCCGCTTTTTTGCTCGGTAAGCACATCAAGCTTGGGCGCAAAGAACGTCACTGGTCTGAGCAAAACCTTGCGGCCAGAGCCGGTATTTCCAGAGCGACACTCCAAAAGATAGAAGCCGGTGCGATGTCTCCATCCATCGGGCTTGTGTTCGAAGTCGCCGCCCTGGTTGGCGTTCCTCTGTTTGAGCAGGACAGCCGGGCGCTTGCAACCAGCATCGAACTGACGCAAAGCAAAATCGCCCTCCTCCCCAAACGAATCAGATACAAGACCAAATCGGTGGATGATGACTTCTAACCCGCACCATAAAGAAGCCTTTGTCTGGATTTGGCTCCCCGGAGAAACGCAACCGGTGGTCGCCGGCAAGCTTGAGGCTGATAACGGCACTATCCATTTCAACTATGGCAAAAGCTATCTTGAGCGGACAGACGACAAGAATCCTGCCATTCCGATTTATGAGCCGGAATTGCCTTTGCGAGCCGGTTTGTTACCCTTGCTGGGCGACCTGGAGATACCAAATTGCATTCGGGATGCCGCACCCGATGCCTGGGGGCGGCGCGTTATCATCAACAAACAATTCGGGCCCAAAGGTCGAGATGCGGATACCGGCAGCCTGGATGAGCTCACCTATCTCCTGGAATCGGGGTCCGATCGGATTGGGGCGCTTGATTTTCAGCGTTCACCAACAGAATTCGTTCCCAGAACTCCAAACAGTGCCGGCCTGGAAGAATTACTGGAATCGGCCGCACGGGTTGAGCAAGGTGTGCCATTAACCGCCGAGCTTGATCAAGCGCTATTCCATGGCAGTTCCATTGGCGGTGCCCGCCCCAAGGCCTTGATAGAAGATTCGGGCGCCAAATATATTGCTAAATTTTCGTCCAGCAGCGATGTCCACAGCGTCGTCAAGGCCGAATACATTGCCATGAGATTGGCTTCCATTGCAGGGCTTAAGGCAGCAACAGTCAAGCTGGTAAAAGCGGCCGGGAAGAATGTTTTGTTAATTGAGCGCTTCGACCGCCTTGCGCTCGATTCCGGCTGGGCTCGAAAATCCATGGTCTCCGCCCTGACCCTGTTCGGCCTAAGTGAGATGACGGCACGTTATGCCAGTTATGAAGACCTTGCGGAAATCATTCGCCATCGCTTTACGCAACCAGGAGAAACCCTCAAGGAGCTTTATGGTCGGCTGGTTTTTAATATCTTGTGCGGCAATAACGATGACCACGCCCGCAATCACGCCGCTTTTTGGAATGGAAAAGAGCTGACCTTGACGCCGGCCTATGATATTTGCCCTCAAGGTCGTACCGGCAACGAAGCGACTCAGGCCATGCTCATAACCGGAACAAACAGGTTCAGTCAGCTCAAAACCTGCCTTGCTGCCGCGCATCACTTCTTGCTTTCCCGGCAGGCAGCTGTCGAGGCGATTGACCGGATCGAGACAGCCATTCGTGACAATTGGGAGAGGGTCTGTGAAGAAGCGGAGCTTAGCCCGGTTGACAAAAACTATCTGTGGGGACGTCAATTTCTCAACCCATTTTCCATCGAACGATAATAGGTGTTGGAAAAGTTGAGAACAGCCGGGTCAGGCTTTGGGGTGAATTCAGATTGCAAGTATCGCAAGCCTGCCCCCAGCTCCGGAAAATGGCATCGGCAATGCCCACCGTGCCCACATCAGGCATGGGCAGGGCCTGACTCAGGGCCCACTGCAGCCCCTTATTAAGCCCCAGGGCAGCGCCGCTGATGGAACTGCAGCCGCAGCCGCTTGCCGTGCAGGCCGGTCTCGTCATCCCGGCAGGCCAGGGCTGAAGTGAGGCGGGGGAAAGAAAAAAACCCGCAAACCTGGTTTACAGGTTGCGGGTTTCAGGAACATTATCAAAAAGAAAATAGATTTAAAAATGGTGCCTGGAGCGAGAATCGAACTCGCACGAGCGCAAGGCTCACGAGATTTTAAGTCTCGGGTGTCTACCTATTCCACCATCCAGGCAACAGCAGGTTTTTAGCATATTGTCATCGCCATATCAAGAACCAAAACCAGGGGTTGCCCTCTTCTTCTCAGGTTGGGCGATGATCATCTCTGGCGGCCCCTTGCCGTTTGACTCAGCGGATCTTGAAGGAGGCGGTCTTTTCACTGATGCCGCGCTTTAAGACCTCACGGTTATAGGCGGCAATCACCTCCCGTCTCTTAACCATACCAACCACCCACATCTCCTCCTTTGACTCCACCACCGGAATCTCTTCAATACCCTTCATCACGAAATAGCTCATGGCATCATAAAGATTATCGCTGGGGGTCAAGGTCATCACCTTGCGGGCGCAGATATTGCCCACCGTGGCACTGAGGCGCAGCTCTTCGTCATGGAGGATGGTCTTGACATCCTGCAGGGAGATGATGCCGATCATCCGGCCCGCCTTGGGCCCTGTTTCCGCCAGGACCGGAAAATAGAAGCTATCCTCGGCCATGGAAAAAACCTTCAGGAGTTGATTGACATTGGCCCGCTCACTAATAAAATCCACATCCTCACTCATGGCGATCCCCACCTTCAGGGATTTCATGATCGCTGTCTCCCGGCCCTCATGGATGTCGATACCCTCGCGGCTGAAATCCACGGTATCAATGGAATCCTCATGGAGATGCTTGGCCACCACGGTGCCGATAATACTGGCCAGCATCACGGGAATAATAATCTCGTAATTGCCGGTCATCTCAAAGAGCAGGAATATGGCGGTGAGCGGTGAATGGGTGGTGGCGCCGAGAAAGGCCCCGATACCCACCGCTGCATAGGCCCCGGGCCCAGCCACCATGCCCGGGAAGAGCAGATGGCAGATCCCGCCAAAGGCGCCGCCGATCATGGCGCCGATAAAGAGGGCCGGCGCAAATACCCCCCCGGCACCACCGCTGCCCAGGGTAATGGCTGTGGCCGCAATCTTCACAAAGACCAGCACCATCATTACCCAGAGTACCCCTTCGCCGTGGAGAACCTTTTCAATATAAAAATAGCCGTCCCCCATGATCTGGGGAAAGAAGATGCCGATGACACCAATAATGGCGGCACCTATGATCGGCTTTACATAGGGATTAACCTTGATCACCTGGCAGCGGTCCCGCACCTGGTAGAAAAATTTGATATGAATAACCGCGATAACGCCGATAATAATCCCCATCAGCACATAGAGGGGGATCTCCACCATGGGGTTAACGAGTTGGTAATCAGGAATGGGAAAGGCCGGGGATTCGCCGTAAACGGCACGGGCCACCACCGTGGCAATGGCCGAGGAAATAACCAGGGCCGAGAAAGAGGACATCTCGTAGGTGCCGAGCAGGACAATCTCTGAGGCGAAAAAGACCCCGGCCATAGGGGCATTAAACATGGCGCCGATGCCACCGGCACAGCCGGCGGCGATATAGACCTTCATCCGGTCGCCGGAAACCCGGAAAAACTGCCCCACCTGGGAACCCACGGCACCGCCCACCTGAGCGATAGGCCCCTCCACCCCGGCTGAACCACCGGTACCAATGGTGAGCGAAGTGGAAAAGGTCTTCAGGAGAATGGTCCGGAACTTAATAAGGCCCCCTTCCAGATTGACCTTGCGCAGGAATTTGGTAAAGCCGTAGCCATTCACCTCGCCGGGATAGAAATAGGAGAGTGGAATGAGCAAGACCATGCCGATGATGGGGATGAGGGGCAAAAGAAGAACAGCCAGACCAAAGTCCTTAAAGAGAAAAACTTCACCGGAATGAAAAGCAGCCAGGCCGCCCTCGCCAAAGATCTGGGTAAGACCGCCCTCAAAGATAAGGTGGCGGATAAACTCCTCGGTGGTGCGGAAGAGGATGTTGGCCAAGCCGGCGGCCAGCCCGATAAAAGAGGCGATCACCACCATCATGGTGCCCTCGCCGGGCATATATTTATGCAGATCCCAGGCCTTCATATGATCTTGGGGATCTGGCAGCCAAGACGGCCTGCTTCGCGCAGAAAATAGTCGTCTGTCATGCCGGCTATGAAATCAACGGCAATGGCAGCAGCAGGGGTATCAAGCATATATCCTTTATCCATAAATTTCAGCATACGGTTATAGACAACCGAACCCGGCTCTTCCCTGTTGACTTCATTAATATATTTTTCCAGCAGCTCCTTGAAACAATGTTCCACCATGGACATATCTGGTTTAATAGCGTCATTCAAGTAAATATATTGGTAATTAAAGGCCTTGAGTTCCTGGAGGGCCGCGGAAATCTCCGGGGAAAACCCGACCTCGTTGTCACAGCCGTTGGCAATGAGATCAGCAACCAAGCGGTGCACAATGGTGCCGTTGGTTCTGCCCAGCACCTGCTGGCAGGATTTTGGGATCTGATCCCGACGCACCAGCCGTAACTCTATGGCATCTTCTATATCCCGGCCAATATAGCTCAGGGTATCGGCAAATCGAACCAGGCAGCCTTCCATGGTCATGGGCCGCAACTCCGCCTTCTTGTCGCTGTTTTTCAGGGCAATTCTGCCATCCAGCTCCGCAAAGGAGACCGGGCCCTGGGGAGCAAGCATACGGTTATGAACCTCGCCGTCATGACAGAGGATACCGTCCAAGACCTGGACCGTGAGATTACAGCCCTCACCGTGATTTTCCAGAAGATCCAGGAAGCGGACGGATTGGAGATTATGCTGAAAGGAGGCAAGGCCGTGGGCCCGGCCCACCTTGTCCAGAATTGCCTCGCCATCATGGCCAAAGGGCGGATGGCCGATATCATGGCCCAGGGCAATGGCTTCAGTGAGATCCTCGTTAAGGGCAAAGACCCGGGCCAGGGTGCGGGCTATCTTGGAAACGAGCTGCACATGGAGAACCCGATGGGTAATGTGATCATTGTCCACCAGGTAAAAGACCTGGGTCTTATCAATATAACGCGTATAGGCCCGGGAATGCAGAATCCTGTCGGCATCCAGGGCAAAGGAGGTGCGGTGCCCCACCCTGCTTTCCAAATGGCGGCGCCTGCCTCTACTGCTCAGGGTGGCAGGGGGAGCAAAAAACATCTCCTCCCTCTTTTCAAGAGCCATTTTTATGGCAACTAGCTGCTCTTCAAACATGATTCCCCATCCAAAAACATGACAAAGAGGTTCTTGTACCATAAGGCTCAGGGGAGAAAAAGCCTTTTATGGCCCAGCAGCCAGGACCTCTGCCCCGGAGAGAAAGACTTTTTTTTACTGACGGACTGCAGCAATGTATTGTACTCTTTTCTCAATCAATTTTATTGTAACAGCCCGTTGAAAAACTACTGCGCTCGAAGGTCTCTCTTCGTTCGCTATCTGCTGATGCGGCGTCAAAATTCGGCTTAAAATGCTCATTTACCACATGTAAACTGCGCTTTTTCGCCTCATTTTTCCTTGCCTCAGCTGCGCTCGCTACCTTTTTCAAAGGGCTGCTAAGGGAAGCTTTTTTATCTTTTTTATTTATTCTAATCCATATATTAAGGCCTTTTCAGATTCCCCAGCCCCCTCCGCCCCTGAGGCGACAAACAATTTTCCCTGACCAGGAGAGAGAAATGATGACATCCAACTCCGACTTCAACAAAACCCTGGCCGTAGGACGGCCACCCAATATCTGCAAACTGTTCCCCAACTCCCGGGCCCTGATCGTCAGCGGCAAATACATCGACCTCGGCCTGCAGGCCAAGGGTAAAGCCATGACCATTGCCGCCAACGGCCGTAACAACTTCATTATCCGCGGCGCCCTCATGGCAGCGCAAAGGGCCAATGCCGCCATCATCATCGAAATTGCCCGTTCCGAGGGCGGCGCCAAGGCCTATTGCCCCACAAGTTACTGGAACATGGCCCGCCAGGTGGATCAGGCCATGAACGAACTGGGGATCACCATACCCGTGGCCATCCATGCCGACCATTACGGCATTAAGAGTGAGACAGACCTTCCCTTTGCCAGACAGGAGATCCCCACCCTTTTTGAGGCAGGCATCACCTCCATCGCCATTGATGCCTCCCACATGACGGATGACAAGAACCTGCTTGCCAACCTGGATCTCAACCAGTTCATTCCCGACTGGGCCGGACTGGAGACGGAAATCGGCGAGATCAAGGGGTCAGAAGGCCTCTCCGCCACCCCGGAGGCCGTTTTTCTCATTGCCGGCCTCAATGCCCACAACATCTTCCCCAACTGGATTGCCCTCAACAACGGCACCAGCCACGGCTTTGAAGCCAGCGGCCAGGGCATCCAGGTTGAGCTTACCGCTGAAATCCACCAGGCCCTTACCAAATATCATGTCAACGGTGCCCAGCACGGCACCTCAGGCAACAGCTCGGACCGTCTCCGCGAAATTGCCGAAAAGACCTACACCACCAAGGCCAATGTGGCCACCGCCCTGCAGATGCTCTCTTGGGGGGTTGAGGTCAATGATTACGGCAATGCCATCATGAATGAAGATGGCAGCTTCAAAAAAGTGAAGGGCGAAGGGGTCAGTGCCGAGATGTGGCAGGAGATGGTACGTTATGCCGAGGCCAAGGGCTGGAGCAACGGCGATTACAAAAATCTCAACCTCGTCTTTGAAAACAGATTCCTGGGACAACCCAGGGCTATCCGGGAACGGATGTGCAGACGGGTGGAGGATTTTGTCTTCAACCTGCTCACCACCGTCTTTAATGCCCAGGACAGTGCTGACTTCTGCCTGGAGTTGATCCGCAAGGCCGGTTCTTATGATCCAGGCCCCAAGGCCAGCCGCATTGAAGATGCCTCGGAATGGACCCCGGAAAAAATCATCACCAGGTCCGCCCTCATTGACACGGATAAAGGCCCGGCCGGTGATTTTGACGATTAAGGGCCCTGGCCGCAACCAGAGCCGACAAAAATAACCAGGTCCTCTCTTGCCCTGCCCCGGCAGGGCACAATAAAAAAAGCCCGATGTCAAAAGACATCGGGCTTTTTTTTAGCATCCAGCAGGCAACAGCTCAGACCTTCAAGACCTTGCTCATATCCTTGGCCTTGCCCACCTCTTCCTTGAAGGCATTGACCTCTTTGAGGCCGGGCACGGCATCTTCCACAAAGTTGGCTTTGGCCTCATCGACATCAGACATCGATTTTTTAAATGATCGCAAACCTTTACCAAGACCCTCACCAATTTCGGGCAGTTTCTTGCCGCCAAAAACCAGAAAGGCGATGGCCATGATTACAATGAGTTCAGGGGTACCGAGTCCAAACATCGCTTATCTCCTTGAGAAGGTTTCGTGGTCAGGCCGCAGAAGATTCATCATCATCATTGATCTTCTTGGGGTCATCGTCCTTGGTGGCCTTCTTAAAGTTCTTAATACCTTTACCTATACCGCTGCCAATTTCAGGCAATTTACCAGCCCCGAAGATAATGACAATAATTACCAGGATTACAACCAGTTCCGGCATTCCGAGTCCAAACATCTTGCAGCCTCTCTCTTTTGAAATTTTCTTTTGATAACAGCCACAGGAAAGAGGGGAAAAACAGACGCTCACTCCAAATCCCATACTGTCCTCAATAGATACCCCACCCCTTGCCGGAGCGCAAAGTATTTTTTGGGGTCAGCCATCCTGGTTGGGCCTCCCTCACCTCTTACCCACTCAACAGGTGCGGCCGGTGAGTTCACCCGCCAGCTGCCGGCAATGGGCCAAAACAGCCTCCTCATCCAGAGTCAGGAGCTGCCGATTTTCCATGACGATCCTGCCGTCGATGACGGAATGCACAACATCCGTTGCCCTGACCGCATAGACGAGATGGGCAGGGATATCATACAGGGGAGTCAGATGGGGTTTATCAAGATCAATAACAATCATATCCGCCCTCTTGCCCACCTCAAGGGAACCGATCAGCTGTTCCGCCCCCAGCACCCGGGCCCCTCCCCTGGTGGCCATCTCCAGGACCTGGGCCGCCGGCAGGACCATGGGGTCCAGGTTCGTGACTTTCTGGAGTTTGGCGGCCATATCCATTTCGGCAAACATATCCACATCATTATTGGAGGCGGCACCATCCGTGCCCAGTCCGATATCCAGCCGGGCGGCACGCATGGCACCAAGGGGAGCCACCCCGGAGGCAAGCTTCATGTTACTCTCCGGGCAATGGCCTATTTTCACGCCCCTTTCAGCCAGCAAGGCTATCTCTTCACTAGTTAGCGCCACACAATGCGCGGCAATCACGGAACTGTCCAAGAGGCCCAGGGCCTCCAGATGGTGGACAGGGGATTTCCCGAATTGGGCCCGGGCATTGCGGACCTCACCCTCTGTTTCAGAAAGATGGATCACATACCTGCTCCCCCGGTCCAAGGCCTTTTCCTTCAGGCGGACCAGCAGATCCGGCGAACAGGTATAAATGGCATGGGGATCAACGGTAACAGTGACCCGGGGATGGTTCTCATAGCGGGCAAACATCTCATCGACATAGATCAAGCCCTGGGGCAGGGCGCCGTAATTGGGAGAGGGAAAATCATAGAGCACCTCGCCCACCCAGGCCCGCAGGCCGCTTTTCTCAGCGGCCCGGGCCACATCCTTGGCAAAGAGATACATGTCGCAAAAGCTGGTGGTGCCCCCCTTGATCATCTCCATGGCCGAGAGCAGGGACCCCTGATAGACCAATTCGGCGCTGAGCCTTGACTCCACAGGGAAGATATGCTCGTGCAGCCATGTCATAAGCGGCAGATCATCAGCCAGACCGCGCAGCAGGGCCATGGCGGCATGGGTGTGGACATTCACCAGGCCGGGCATCACCAGGCCGCGGCCAACCTCCAGAATACGGGCCTCGGGATAGTTGCCGACAAGCCGGTCCCTGGCGCCTATCTCGCAGATGGTATTGCCGGCCACGGCCACGGCGCCGTTTTCAATGAGGGCACGGTGATCATCCATGGTCACCACAGTGCCGCAGACCAGGAGCGAAACAGCCGGCAGGCTCATTTCATTCTCCTTATCACCTCGATAAGGAGGCGGACAAAATCGGCCTCCGCCCTTTTGGCCGCAGCCAGGATATCATCGATGCGAATGGGCTGAAAATTATCAGGATCATTGACATTGGCCACCATGGCGATCCCCAGAATACGCAGACCGGCATGGACAGCCACAATAACCTCAGGCACCGTGGACATGCCCACAGCATCAGCCCCGCAATTACGCAGATAACGGGTCTCGGCAGGGGTTTCCAGGCTGGGACCGGCAATGGCCACATAAACGCCACTTGCCAGCTGGTGCAGGCCAAGTTCTTTGCCGCACCGGTGGGCCAGCTTCTGCAGGTCTAAATCATAGGCCTGGGAAAGGTCGGGAAAACGGGGGCCCCACTCTTCGATATTGGTGCCCCGCAACGGATTTTCCGGGATAAAGTTGAGATGATCCTTAATCACCATGAGGGTGCCGGGGGCATAGGAGGGATCAAGGCCGCCTGCCGCATTTGAGACCAGCAGAAAGCGGGCCCCCATCAGGGCAAGAACCCGCAGGGGAAAGGTGATCTGGCGGGTGGAATAGCCCTCATAATAATGAAATCGGCCCTGCAGCACAGCGACCTGTTTGCCGGCCAGCTCCCCAAAAACCAGGCGACCGGCATGGCTGGTCACCGTTGCTCTGGGGAAATGGGGAATATCCGCATAGTCCAGATGCACGCTATGCTCAAGAGAGTCGGCAAGCACGCCAAGACCCGTGCCCAGAATAAGGACAATATCAGGCACCCCCGGCAGTTGCTGCTCAAGAAAAGTGACCGTTTCATGCACCTGCTCCCGGTATAGGCGTGTGCCGCTACTCATTTCCCCACTCCTCTTTCAGGTTCTGCCCAAAAAAAAAGGTCCGGGCAGAACATGACCGGCACCTCCTGCCGGCCAAAAAAATAGTGCTTACAGCGCAGCTCAATCATGAAGCACATAGACATTATAAACCTTGAAGATCACCCAAGAAGAGCCAGAAAAAAACAGGATGTCGTTTCGCGCGCCGCTGGATTCGCCTCTTTTTCTCGCCGGGCCCTTTTGTCTTCAGCGCCAGCGGGCACGAGCCCTCACAGACCTTCATCAGCAGCCCATGAGGGCCGCGGGCTTTTATTATATTGTCGCCCTATACATACAAGAGGCTGACCAGATCGTCCGCCTGTTCAAAGGCCTTTTGCACATCCTGGTAAAGTTCTTTTAGGGTTACAGCGTTAAGGGGCAGGCCATGGGCGGCAAAGAGATCGGCAAGAGGGGGATCAAGAAAAGGCAGACAAAGGGCAGCGCCCTCTTCACCCTCCATACCGACAACATTAAGCAGGGCAAAGGTGTCCGCCAGACGGACCACCAGGGGATAGAGTTGATGGGACGGCGCTGATTCGGGACTATGGTGATAGCCCACGGCGAGCTGCAGACAATCCGGAAAAAGCCAGCTCTTCACCAGGAGACGGCCCATATCTTCATGATTGAGGCCCAGGAAGGCGATCTCTTTTTTGCTGTCATCCAGCTTTTCGCTTTTGCCATATATTTTCTGCACGGACTCGTTTGACAAGGAAAAGAAGATGACCAATTTCCCTATGTCATGAATAAGACCGGCCACAAAGAGGGCGCTGGCGTCACCGCCCATCTTGGCACCGATTACCTGGGCCGCCAGGGCGCTGTAGAAGGAGTGCTTCCACAGGCTGTTCAACCCTTCTTTTTTGTCCCGGAAGCGGCTGAAGGTGTCAAACATGGCCTTGGCCAGCACCAGGCTGCGCACCTCATCCATGCCAAGCACGGCCAGGGCATGGGAAATGGATGACACCTGCCGGCTCCGGCCAAAAAAGGGGGAATTGGCGAGCTTGACAATGGCAGTGGCAAAGCCGATATCCGCCTCCACGATGCGCGCCAGTGCCTCAAAATCACTTTCAGGATCAGCGGTCACCTGCAGCACCCTGCTCACCACATTCGGCAGAGGCGGGAATTCATTAACCTGGCCGATAAGTTGGATGGCTATCTTCTTTTTAGACGAATCGGTCATACCAAAACCTCGCCATCATCCAAACCATGGCCTGCCAATAAACTTTTGTTGTCTTCAAGGACCTCAAGCATAATTTTCACCAGAAAAGGGTCAAACTGTTTCGCGGACTGACTCTCAATCTCCGCAATGATTGCCTCAAGGGACATGGGCGGCCGGGCATAATGGGGGTTACTCATGGCCAGGAAGGCATCCACCAGGGCAAATAAACGGGCCCCCATGGGAATCTCGTAGCCGTCCAGGCCTTGCGGATAGCCACGGCCGTCATAATGTTCATGATGAAAGCGGAGTATTGCCCGTTCTTCGGCAAAAAAATCAAATAATTCCGTCAATTCTTTAAGCATCAAGGGTTGATCCTCAATGGACGAACGTTCTGTATGATTCAGACTGCCCTCTTTGTCAAGAGCAGCATCAGCGATAAAGAGGCGAAACAGGTCGTGGATCTTAAAGGAGCGGTGAAAGGACTGAATGACGTGACGAGGCAGATGGAGACGTTCAGCAATGCCATTGACCAGATGCCCTGCCAGTTCAGTGCGCCGGCGCTGGGAGTGATGGTTTTTGGTCTGGCCATGGACCATGGCCTCAAAGGAAGCCAGGGCACCGGCCCGGGTCTTTTCCAAAGTGGTGCGCAATCTTTGCCGGATCCAGCCCAAATCAACCTTGCCCCCTGCGGCAGCTGAACCTGGAGCCCTTTTCGTCCCAGACACATAACACTCCACCCTGTTTCTGCCCTGGGCCTTGGCCTGATAGAGGGCATGATCCGCCTGCTCAATAAGCTCAGCCGGGTTTTCCATGCCGCCACGAAAGACACTGAGACCGATACTGACAGTAACCTGGAGAGTAATCTCTTTATGGAAAAAAGATGTTGCGGCAATGAGCTTGCATATCTTTTCACCAATAAACAGCCCCCCTGCCAGAGAGGTGTCAGGAAGGGCAAGGACAAACTCTTCGCCACCGTAGCGAGCCCAGATATCTGTCTGCCGAATTTCAGACTGCACCAAGTGCGCAAACCTTTTCAGGACACTATCGCCCACTTGATGGCCATAGGAATCATTGACCTCTTTAAAGAAATCAATATCCATCATGAGCAGCGTCAGGGGCTGCTCATGTCGTTTGGCCAAATAAAAGTGCTGGGCAAAGAGCTTTTGAAAATGAATATGGTTGCAAAGACCAGTGAGCCCGTCCCGCAATGCCTGCTTTTGCAAGAGCCTGTTTTGCTTACCTATGAGATCATTGGCCTCCTGCAACTCCAACTGCCTATGATAGAGCTCCAGATGCACCCGGAGTTTGGCCCGGAGAATTGCCGGTTTAATCGGCCTGAAAAGAAAATCGACGCAGCCCGCCTCATAGCCTTTAAAAAAAAGGGCGTCATTTTTACTGATATCGGCCAGAAGAATAATCGGGATAAACTGGGTGTCATCCGTGGTCCTGATTTTTTTGACGACCTGAAAATTATCCGCATCGGCAAACTCAATATCCATCAGAATCAAGGCCGTTTTATTCTCCAAGACAGCGGGAGCCACCTCATGAGGATCTGTAACCCTGACCACGGTGGCCGGAATCCTTGCCAACTCTTCAAGAAGAATCTGATACTGTGTCGATACAAATTCCGCCACCATGATAGTGACGGGGGCCGGGGTATCGTGGGGAGATGCCATAAAACTGTCCGATTAAAGAGGCCCGAAATGGCCGAAAAGCAGGACCACAATGCCTACCATGGCTCAGGGGAGAAAAGTCCTCTAGACTTATTTTTTAACTGCCATTATTAACTATATAAGTATAGGATGTAAAACAGTTTATCCTTTTTTTATAAATTTAGAGAGAGTGCAACATGGGTATCAACAACAAGGTGCTGCTGGAAAATATTGAATGGTTCGATGAAACCGGTGAGGAGATGGTAAAACGTCTCCCCAGTCACGGTTCCGCTGAAATCAAATTCGGGGCCCAGCTCACGGTTCGGGAGAGCCAGGCCGCTATTTTCTTTTACACCGGCAAGGCGTGCGATGCCCTGGGTCCGGGCCGGCACACCTTGAAGACCGGCAATATTCCCATAATCACCAAACTCCTCTCCATCCCGTGGGGGATGGAAAGTCCTTTACGGGCCGAGGTCTATTTCGCCAACCTGAAGACGTTCACCAACCTGAAATGGGGAACCCGCGACCCGGTGGCCTTCAAGGATAGCGATCTGGGCCTGATCCGAATCAGGGCCCATGGCGTCTTTAATATCCGCATTATTCAGCCGGTACTCTTCATCAATATGCTGGTCGGCACCATGGGCCGCCTCACCTCTGCTGAGATCAGCGATTACCTGAGACAGGTCATTGTCTCCCGTTTCAACGACCATCTGGGAGAAAAACTGGACACCATCTTCAACCTGCCCGGCCGCTATGATGAGCTCTCCCATGGTCTGCAGGCCAGGCTGGCGGAAGATTTCAGCCATTTCGGGCTGGCCCTGAGCAGCCTCTACATAACTTCCATCACCCCACCGCCCGAGGTACAGAGATCCATTGATGACCAGAGCCGCTTGAATATCATCAAGGATATGGATAAGCTGGTGCAGCTTAAGGCTGCCGCGGCCATGGAAAAGGCCGCTGAAAATCCCGGGGATGCCGGGGCCGGGATGGGCATGGCCATGGGCTATATGATGCCGGCCATGTTTGCCGGCACCCTGGGAGCAAAAGGCGAAACGCCTCCTGAGACCAGCCAGCAGACGAGCTGTCCCGACTGCCATGGCCAGATCCCGGCATCCTCCCGCTTCTGCCCCCTGTGCGGCCACCAGATTCTGGTCCTTCGTCAATGCGCCCACTGCGGCAAGAATTTGGTTCCCAGCGCCCAATTCTGCTGCCGCTGCGGTCATCCTGCCGAGGAAAAAGCCCTGGAAAAGATCTGCCCCTCCTGTAAAAAAGAGAATCTGCCGGGGGCTCTTTTTTGCAATTATTGTGGAGAGAAACTGCAAGGGTAGAAGTGACTCATGAATCTCACCCTCCTGCAACAATGCCCCCAATGCGGAGGCGAGGTGGAGCTTGCGGAAACCGACCGGGTACTGACCTGCCCCTTCTGCGGCGTACGTAATATCTTGGCCCGGGGCACGGCCCGCTTCATCCTCCCCCACCTCCAGCATCCGGGCAGGCTGATCCATGTCCCCTATCTCCGCTGCAAGGGCGCTGTTTTCTCCTGCCACCCGAATGGGGTGGCGCACCACCTTGTTGATACCACCATGGCAGCGGTGGCGCTCAATTTCCTGCCGCCCACCCTGGGCTACCGACCCCAGACCATGAAGATGCGCTATGCCTCGGACAATCTTGACACCACGTACCTCAAGAGCAGCCTCTCCATCAGCCAGGCCATTGCCCGGGCCGACGGCCGCCGCCGGGAGATCAGCGGCAGCAGTCTTCCCCTGCACCAGGAATGGCTCGGAGAGACCATAAGCCGTATCTACCTCCCCCTCCTCATCCATGGGGACAAGGTCCTTGACGGGGTCACCGGTGATCCCCTGGCCACGCAGCCCGACAGCGTCGACATCTTCACCGCCCTGGCCCTACCCTCCCTGAACTGGCAGGTCAAACTCCTGCCCACCATCTGCCCCAACTGCGGCGGGGATCTGCACTGCGAGCAGGAAAGCGTGGTCCTGCTCTGTGGCCATTGCGACAGGGCCTGGCAGGAAAGCGGCCAGCGGCTGACAGGGGTGCCCTTTGAGACCGTGCCCGCCAAGGGCCCGGATGCCATCCACCTGCCCTTCTGGCGCCTGGAGGTGGAGCTGAAGGGCATCGCCCTCCGCTCCCTGGCCGATTTTATCCGCCTTACCAATATCCCCAGGGTCATCCAGCCCCACTGGGAGGATATGGAGATGTTTTTTTACTGCCCGGCCTTCAAGATCAGACCGAAGCTCTTTCTTCGTATTGCCAGCCAGCTCACCGCCGCCCAACTGCAGGCAGCGGGCAGGACCATCACCCCCATCACCTCTGCTGCCGTTGCCCTGGAGGCCACCGAGGCCGCCCAAAGCATCAAACTTATACTCGCTGCCAGCGCCATTGCCAAAAGAAATATCCTTCCTCTGCTGCCTGACATTTCCACCACCATTGTCAGCACCAAACTGCTCTTTCTCCCCTTTTTCGACAACGGCTATGAACTCTGCCAGGAAGAGATGAAGGTGGTCATCAGCAAACAGGCACTCAAACTTGGCAAAAAATTATAGAGCAGGAGAGGCCCCGGCACAACGCCCTTGATGACACCCTGCCCATCATCCAGATTCTCCTCAATCAGCTCATTGTCAGAATCAACAAGAGGGACCAGAAAAATCTCGCCAGGGCCGAGGCAATAACCGAGAATCCGCGCCGGATCGCGAAACGGGAGAGGGCACTTAAGGACGATCCACGCTGAGGCTGCCGACTGGTTACTGGCCCAGCCCAAAGGAGATCCCGCCTCCAGACAATGGCTGCAGAGGATCAGCGCCTCTGCCCCAAGACTCTCCGGGGCCCCAAACAACAAAGGGGACGCAACTTCTGTTGCGCCCCCTTTATTATAAATCGCTTTTCAGTTCTATCTGTTACTGCAGGCCGTTCTCCTCAATAAAGGCCTTTATCTGAGCCACTTCGGCATCCAGAATCTGGCAGCGGCTCTCCTTCTCCTCAAGACCTGCCACAGCAGGAGGCAGATCCGGCTCCCGGCCGATGGCCTGCAGCACTGCCTCGCCGAATTTGGCCGGATGCGCCGTGGCAAGACAGACCATGGGCACAGCATCATCCACGAAATGGAGACCGGCCTTGACCCCCACTGCGGTGTGCGGATCTAAGACATAGCCTGTTTCCTTATAGAAATCAGCAATGGTCTCCCGGGTTTGCTGTTGATTGACCGTCAGAGTCAGAAAGTTCTCCCTGACTTTGCGCTGCTCATCCTCCGTGAAATCAAGGCGGCCGCTCTGGGCAAAGCGCTCCATGGCCTCCCTGGTCAGCCCGCTCTGTTCATCATAGAGATAATAGAGAAAACGCTCAAAATTGCTGGCCACCTGGATATCCATGGAGGGGCTGGAGGTCTGCACCACCTGGCCCAGGGAATACTCGCCCTTGGTTACAAAACGGCTGAGCAAATTATTCTCATTGGTGGCCAGGACCAGATGGCGGATATGAGCGGGCAGCATGCGCCGGGCCATAAAGCCGGCAAAGATATCACCGAAATTGCCGGTGGGCACGGCAAAATCAACCTTGCTCCCTTTAAAGTGCAAGGCCGCATAGATGTAATAAACAATCTGGGCCACAATACGGGCCCAGTTGATGGAGTTGATCGCCCCCAGGCCATATTTATCCTTGAAATCAAGGTCATTGAAAATCGTCTTGACGATGGCCTGCCCGTCATCAAAGGTGCCGCGGATGGCGATATTAAAGACATTGGCATCCGTCACCGTGGTCATCTGCAGTTCCTGGATACGGCTCACCCGTTTATGGGGGTGGAGGATAAAGATATTGATCCGCTCCTTGCCCCGGACGCCATAAATGGCGGCACTGCCGGTGTCACCACTGGTGGCCCCAAGAATATTCAGGTGCCGGCCGCTTTCTTTGAGGAGATATTCAAAGACATTGCCCAGAAACTGCAAAGCAACATCTTTAAAGGCCAGGGTGGGACCGTGAAAGAGCTCAAGGATATGCACCCTGCCCTTCTGCACCAAGGGAGTCACCTCGGCATGGCTGAAGGTGGCATAGGCGCGCTGGACAATGCCGCGCAGAGCTGCGGCCGGGATATCCGGCGCAAAGAGGCTGATCACCTCAAAGGAGAGATCGACAAAGGGCAGCCCCTGCCATTGCTGTATGGTTTGGGAGGAGATAAGGGGGATGGTGTCAGGCAGCAGCAGGCCGCCGTCCCGGGCCAGGCCCATCATGACTGCCTCTTTAAAACCGATGGGCTCTATGTTGCCCCGCGTACTGATATATTTCATTGGCTCATTTCTTTCTAAAAGTGAGGATAAAGCAACATCTCGCCATCTATCTTAACGAAATGGAGATAAAATCAAAACAGACACCTGCCCTCCATCTCGGCAGGAATGTCCAGATCAAGAAGCCTGAGGATGGTGGGGGCGATATCCTTTAAGGAGCCGCCCGGGTGGAGTTTTTTACCCTGCAGCCCGGCATTGATCAGGATAAAAGGCACCGGATTCAAGGTATGCGCGGTGTAAGGCCCCTTGGTTGCCGGATCATACATGATATCTGAATTGCCATGATCCGCGGTGACAAGCACGGTACCGCCCTGCTCCTGCACCCTGGCCACCACTCTGCCCATGCAGCTGTCCACGGTTTCACAGGCGGTAATGGCAGCCGCCAGATCACCGGTGTGGCCCACCATGTCGGCATTGGCAAAATTGAGGATAATCAGATCATAAAGCCCGCTATTGAGTTTGCCCAGCAAGGCCTCGGTGACCTCCACGGCGCTCATGGCCGGCCTCTCATCATAGGTGGCCACATCCTGCGGTGAAGGAATCAACAGCCGGTCTTCCCCCCCATAGGGCTCTTCCCGGCCGCCATTGAAAAAGAAGGTGACATGGGCATATTTTTCTGTTTCAGCAATACGCAGCTGCCTGAGCCCGGCCGCACTCACCTCCTCACCCAGGATATGGGTAAGGACCTGGGGTGGAAAGAGGCAGGGCAGGTCAAAATTTTTATCGTAGCGGGTCATGGTGACGTAGTCGCTTAAGCGCGGCCGATTACCCACCTCAAAACCGTCAAAACCGGGCACCACAAAGGCCCTGGTCAACTGCCGGGCCCGGTCAGCCCGAAAGTTAAAGAAAAGCACGGCGTCATCATCATGCACCGTGGCCACCGGCCGGTGGTGCCGCTGAAGCACAATGGGCTTGATAAACTCGTCTGTCTCCTGGCGCTGATAGGCGGCCTTGATGGCTGCCACCGGTTCTTGCTGGTCAAGAACGCCGTGACCGGCCACCAGGGCATCCCAGACCAGCTTGAGCCGCTGCCAGCGGTTATCCCGATCCATGGCATAATAACGGCCGCTGATGGTGGCAACTTCGCCGCGCCCTATCTCAGCAAGCCCCTGAACCAGGGTGGTCATATAACCAGCGCCGCTTAAGGGCGCTGTATCACGGCCATCCGTAAAGGCGTGGATAAAGATTTTCTCCACACCCCTGGCCGCGGCTGCGGCCACCAGGGCCAAGAGATGGTTGAGATGACTGTGCACGCCGCCGTCTGAAACCAGCCCCAGGAGGTGCAGGGCAGATTTACGGGCCACCACCTTGTCCAGGGTCTTTACCAGGACCTCATTATCGGCCAGGGTCCCTTCAGCCACTGCCTTGTTGATCCGGCTGAAGTCCTGATGTACCACGCGACCGGCCCCGATATTGAGATGCCCCACCTCGGAGTTGCCCATCTGCCCTTCAGGCAGACCCACAGCGCCGTTATGGGCCACCAGGGTGGTAGCGGGATAGTGGGCCAGCCACCGATCCATATGAGGGGTCCTGGCCCTATAGACGGCATTATCCTCTGTTTCCGCACCCATGCCCCAGCCATCAAGGATAGCCAGCAATACTGGTTTCTTGGCTGCCATTTACTCCTCCACTTTCACCCGGGGTGCATCATGCCACAAGCCTTCCAGATCATAGAAATCCCGAGATTCATGGTAGAAGATATGGACAACCACATCATTATAATCAAGCAGCACCCATTGCCCCTCAGTAACCCCTTCCACCTTGCCCTGGGTCATTCTTTTCTTACTCACATATTGACCGATGATATCAGCAAGACCCTGGACATGCCTGGTGGAGCGGCCACTCATAATAACAAAATAATCCGCAAAGGAAGATATCCCCTGCACATCGAGAATAACAACATCCTCGGCCTTATTTTCCAGGGCGGCCCGGCTCAGGGTCTGGGCAATCTCAAGGCTCGACTTATCAGCGAGCGACTTATGAATTTTTTTCATTTTTTAGACACAATTCCAAAATGTTCAGCCAGAAAACTGGTTAATTCCCAGTGCCAGATGTCCGGCTGGTCAAGATAACAGGGATGAGGGGCACCTTGCACAAGGACAAGGGTTGACTCAGGAAGATGCTCGGCAAGCAGATGGGCGTTTTTCAGGGGCGAGATGGCATCCTCACTCCCCCAAAGTATAAGGGTTGGGACCCTGATTGTGAAGAGTTGTTCCTTTCTTTCTTCCACCCCCACGGCGCCGATAAGCACCAGGCCGCCGACCAGCTCCGGATAAGCCAGGGCGAAATCCAGGGCCACCTGGCCGCCCATGGAAGGCCCGACAATGACGGGCCTCTCAAGGTGCTGATCAAGAACCACCTGCTTGAGCACCTCCACAGGGGACAGAGCTGAGGCTGGAGAGTTACCAAAACCGGGCAGATCAAGGGCCAGGGTCTCATACCCTTCAGCGGCCATCTTGTCCAGGGTCCCTAACTCGCGCCAGGTGGTGGCATTGAACTTCATACCATGGAGAAACAAGAGGGTGCGGCCACCTGTTCCGGCTCTTGTAAGAAAATGAATCTCACCAGCACCGATTCGCATTTTTTTTTGATCGCCAAGGGCCATAATCGTCTCAAAGTGATGTCTTTTAAAAAAAAGACACCCTGGATAAAAGATGTAATTGATACAGAACACTCTCCTTAGTAAATTTTAACGCCCTCGTCCACTGGAAAGAAAATTGGTTACCCCTGCCCGACCGGCAGAGATGAAAGCCGCCAGCCTTTGGGCGCAGATGGTTTTCAACGTTTGACATCCCTGTCCGGTAAGGTATAATCTCGCGAAATTTCAAAATAATTAATTATACTTGGCAATGAATGCCCCCTGGACGCCTCCTGAAGGGCCCTTGGGATTCAGAGGCCCCAAATATTGTACACCCTTGGCCGGCACCCCATCCTCACATCATGGAGTTTTCTATATGAATAAGAGTCTTAAGTGGAAATCTATCCTTGTTTTCTTTCTTATTGCCTATTCCGCAGTGACCTTGCTGCCCTCTGTTTATTCGGGTGTGCCCGACTGGTGGAAAAAATATCTGGCTCCTTCGGGACTGAGCCAGGGTCTTGATCTGCAGGGCGGCATGCACGTGGTCCTTAAGGTCAACCTCGACAAGGCCATCGAAAACGCCCTGACCTTTGCCGCCGATGACCTGCAGACCCAGCTCAAGGAAAAGAAGATTACGGTGGTCAAAATGGCCTCCGGCACCCCCCACCAGGTTCTCTTCACCCTCCCCAACAAAAGTTCCCTCCCCACCATCAAGACCCTGGTGGAAAAAGATTTCTCTGATCTTAACCTGGAAATAAAAGAAGAGGGCGACTTTCCCCGCATCTTCGTCACCCTTGCGGACAAACGGGTTAAATTCATTAATGACAATGCGGTGAACCAATCCCTGGAGATTATCCGTAACCGTATTGACCAGTTTGGGGTTACGGAACCGGTCATCCTCCGGCAGGGCAAGGATGAGGTGGTTGTCCAGCTCCCAGGGGTCAAGGATCCAGACCGTGCCAAAGATCTTATCGGCAAGACAGCCCAGCTTGAATTCCGGCTGGTGCATGGTCCTGGCACCGCCACCTTACCGCTCCTTATCGACCAGACCATCAATGCCGGCACGTGGCAAAAAGGCCAGGACGCTGCCCTCCTCAATGAAGCACTGAGACATGAGTTACCTGAAGGCACAGAGATTTATTTTGAAAAGAAAGTCGATCAGGAAACAGGGATGGAAAGGGCCACGCCTCTGCTCTTGAAGAAACAGGTCCTGATGACCGGCGAGATGGTCAAGGATGCCCAGGTCCGCATCGGTGGCGACTTTAACGAGCCCTACGTCAGCCTCGACCTTACCGGCCGGGGCGCTCAGGTTTTCGGCGATATCACCGGCAAACATATCAATGAACGCCTGGCCATTGTCCTGGATGGTGTTGTCCGTTCAGCCCCCAATATTCAGTCAAAGATTATGGGCGGCAGTGCCATGATCACCGGCTCCTTCGACTATGAAGAGGCCAACGACCTGGCCATTGTCCTGCGGGTCGGCGCGCTGCCCGCCCCTGTTGATATTGTCCAGGAGTTGACAGTGGGAGCCTCACTGGGCGATGATTCCATCAAAAAGGGGTTGACCTCGGGTCTTTTCGGCACGGCCATGGTTTTTCTCTTCATGATCTTCTACTATCGTCTCTCCGGGGTTATTGCCACTGTTGCCCTGCTGCTCAACGTCCTCTTTATCTTTACCGGTCTCGCCGCCCTGCAGGCCACCCTGACCCTGCCGGGTATTGCCGGCATCATTCTCTCCATCGGCATGGCGGTGGACTCCAATGTCCTTATCTATGAGAGGATGCGCGAGGAGTTTGCCCTGGGCAAATCAACCCGCTCAGGTGTTGAAGCGGGCTATGACAAGGCCTTCTGGACCATTATTGACTCTCAGGTCACCACCCTTATCACGGCCCTCGCGCTCTTTCTCTTTGGAACGGGCCCTATTAAAGGTTTTGCAGTCACCCTTTCCCTGGGCGTCACCTTCAACCTCTTCACCACCCTCTTTGCCACCCGCCTTATTTACGACTTTCTCTACGAAAAGAATCTCCTGAAGCCCCTCACCTTCCTGGAGATGTTCAAACGGCCCAATCTTGACTTCATGGCGCTGCGCAAATACACCTTCCTGGCCTCAGGAATCCTGGTCATTATCGGCCTTGTTGCCGGCGGCCAGATCCTGCTTGGCAAGGGCAATCTGGGGGTTGATTTTACAGGGGGCGCCATGCTGCAATATAAAGCGGATAAGCCCTTCAGCCTTGGCGAGGTACGGCAGGTCCTTGCCGGGTATGACCTGCAACCCGTGGAAGACGGCAATCGCATCATCGTTAAGATCAAAAAATCTTCCGATGTGGTCGGCTCAGACGCCGTCACCGTGAGCAGACTCCTCAACGACAATTTTCCAGGCCATGCGTTCACCATGGAGAGCCAGTCGGAAATCGGCTCCTCGGTGAGTGCCCAGTTACGCAACAAGGCGCTTCAGGCCATTTTTATCTCTCTGCTCGGCGTTATCTTCTATCTGGCCCTGCGCTTTGAGCTGAGATTCGGTTTTGCCGCGGCCATCGCGACTTTCCACGATGTTATCGTGGTCCTTGGCATCTGCTTCCTCCTGAATATTGAGATCAACCTGCTGCTGATCACCGCCCTGCTGACCCTGGCCGGCTACTCTCTCAACGACTCCGTGGTGGTCTTTGATCGAATCCGTGAAAATATGCGAAAAGACACCAAAATGCCTCTTACCCAGGTCATAAATCTCTCCGTCAATGATGTCATCAGCCGCACCTTCGTGACATCGCTGACCACCGCCCTGGCCCTCCTTGCCCTCTTTTTCCTCGGCGGCACCGTTATTCGCGACTTCTCCTTGGCCCTGCTCATCGGGATTATGGTGGGCACCTACTCCTCTGTCTTTGTGGCCAGCCCGGCCCTCTATCTCCTGCGGAAAAGCTGATGCCCCAGCCCCAGCTCCCGGAAAATATCAAGGAGATCAAAGAAGAGGAGCTCTTTTATTTCAACTGCCATCCCGGGGTGAGATGTTTCACCCGTTGCTGTTGCCAGCTCGAACTGGCCTTGAGCCCCTATGACCTGATCCGTCTGCGGCGCCATCTCGGCATCACCAGCAGGGAATTTCTCGACCAGTACGCCTTGGTCGAATGGCAGGAGGGTGATCTCTTTCCACGGGTTTACCTGGCCATGGTGGATGACGGCCAGGCCAGCTGCCCCTTTGTCTCGGCCAAGGGCTGTGCCGTTTATGAAGGAAGACCGGGGGCCTGCCGCACCTACCCCCTGGGTCGGGCCGTCTTCCGCAGCCCAGACAACAGCCTGGATTCTTTCCATGTGGTGCTCAGGGAAGAGCATTGTCTCGGTTTTGGCGAGGCAACTGAGCAGACCATTGGCCGCTGGACCCAAGGCCAAGGCCTGCCCGACTATAACCAGATGAACGATGCCCTGTTCGCCCTCCTCCATCATCCTGAGACCACCAGGGGTTTTGTCCCCAGCCCGGCCCAGCGTCAGCTTTTCCTGGCCACCCTCTACGACATCGACACCTTCAAAACCAGCGGCAAGATGGAGAACGGCCGGCAGCTTGATGATGAAAATCTCCTGCTCGCCGCCATTACCTGGTTACAGCGCCAGCTTTTCGGCTTTTTCCAATTCTAAAAGATCATCCTCCTCTTCCCTACCATGTCCTCTGCAGAGCTTAAAATTGATCTTCCCCCGGCTGCCCTGCCCCCTGAAATTGCCGGCACATTGAGGCTCATTGCCCGCGATTTCTGCGACCAGGAAGGGGGCTGCCATGGGCCGGACCACTCGCTGCGGGTAGAGAAAACCGCCCTCTTTATCGGCAGCCAGATGGGGGCGCGCCTGGATATCCTCCAGGCCGCTGCCATTCTTCACGATATCGGCAGAAGCTTTGAGACAGCAAGCCAGGGCACCATCTGTCACGCAGCCAAAGGGGCAGCAATGGCCCCTGAAATTTTGAGCCGCCTGGGCATCAGCAGCGCCGACAACAGGGCCATCTGCCAGGCCATTGCCAGCCACAGGTTCCGGGGTCAAGACATTCCAGCCAGCCTGGAGGCCAAAATTCTCTTTGATGCCGACAAACTCGATTCCATCGGCGCCATTGGCATTGGCCGCGCCTTTCTCTTTGCCGGCCAGATTGGCTCCAGACTCCACAATGGCAGCCGCGACATCAGGGCAACTAAATCATACAGCCGTGAAGATACGGCTTACCGGGAATTCAAGGTAAAGATGTGCAAGGTCAAAGAGCGACTGCTGACGCCGGTGGGCAAACAACTGGGCACAGAGCGCCATGATTTTATGGAGATCTTCTTCCAGAGATTGGAGAGGGAAATTTTTGGTGATAGAGACGGCTGAGTAAAGATCAAAAATGAATTTTTTATCTTTATATGGTACACAGAACAATTCGGCGGTTATTGCAGGGCTGAGCGGCGCATACTAACGTTTCAACCCGGATCTTTCCGCATCTGACATCCGGGGAAATGGAGAAGAATATAATGGTAAACAAGGTTAAGGCTATCGTCATTACCGGCTATGGCACCAACTGTGAAAACGAAATGGCCCAGGCCTGCCGCCTTGGCGGCGCCGATCAGGTTGATATCGCCCATGTCAGTGAGCTTCTCCATGGCGAGTACCGTCTGGAGGATTATCATTTCCTCAATCTTCCCGGGGGCTTCCTTGATGGTGATGATCTTGGTGCCGGCCAGGCCGGAGCCCATCGCTTTCGCTATGCCACCCTTATCGGCACGGATGAAAAGCTCCAGGACCAGCTCCTCCGTTTCATCAGGGACGGCAAATTAATTCTGGGCGTCTGCAATGGCTTCCAGCTCATGGTGAAGATGGGGCTGCTGCCCGGCTTTGCCAACTGCTACACGGATCGCCAGGTCAGCTTGACCCATAATGATTCGAGCCGCTTTGAGGATCGCTGGGTTAATCTGGCCGCAGATAGCGACTCCCCCTGCGTCTTCACCAAAGGTCTCACCCACCTCTATTATCCGGTCCGGCACGGCGAGGGTAAATTCGTCGCCCGAGACGCGGCCACCATGAAAGAGATTGCCGATCACAAGCTGGTCGCCCTCCGCTACACGGACCCAAATACCCTTGAGCCCACCGAGACCTATCCCTTCAATCCCAATGGCTCTCCTGAGGGGATTGCCGGACTCTGTGACCCCAGCGGCAGGTTATTTGGTCTCATGCCCCACCCGGAGGCCTTTCTCCATCGGGTTAATCATCCCCGCTGGACCAGAGAAGAGCTGCCGGACGAAGGTCAGGGCGTTGCCCTTTTCCGCAACGCCGTTGACTTCATCAGAAAGAACCTCTAACCATTGATGGAGAGGACGAGGTGGTGGCGGCTATGACTTTGAGCAGCAGCGACAACGACATCGGCAACCAGGAACCGGCCAAAAAAATTATTGCCACCATCTTTGCCCTGCGCAATACCATGCTGGTCCTGGGGGCCGCGCTTATTCTGGGCACGGCCTTTTTTTATCTGATTTCACCTCAGCTCTTCGCCTTTCTCCAGGGCCATCTCCAGCAAAAGCTGGCTTTTTTCACGGTAACGGAACCCTTTCTGGCCCATGTCAAACTGGCCCTGGTCGTCACCCTCATCACCCTGATGCCGGCCTTTGTTTTTTGCCTGTGGCGCGCCCTGGCCGTCCCTTTTCAGCTTTCCGTCAGGAGCCAGGTCGCTTTTATCCTCAGCACCTGCCTGCTCTTTTACAGCGGCAGCCTTTTTTGTTACTTCATCACCCTTCCCTTTGGCATCACCTTTCTTCTCGGCTTTGAATCAGAGCAACTGCAGTCTGTTATTTCCGTGGGGCGCTTTGTGACCTTTGTCACTGTCTTTGTCATGGCCTTTGGCCTTATCTTTGAGTTGCCCATCTTCATGGTCTTTGCCGGCAAGGTAGGGCTTATTCCCCGCCGCCTTTTTGCCAGAAACAGACGTTACGCCCTCCTGGTCATTGCCATCGCCGCCGCCCTATTGACCCCCACCCCTGATGTGGTCAATATGCTGCTCATGGGTGGTCCGCTTTATCTGCTGTACGAGGCGGGCATTCTCATTCTCCGTCTTCTGCGTATCCCCTGATGCCACCTGGCCGTAAATATCTGCGGCCGGGGAGCCCTTAAAACTGGTAGAGACAGAAGCCGTGCCTGGCAAGAAGAGCAGCTGTGACCCCCTGCTGACCGTGGACGGCGCAGGACGGGCTTCTGGCTTTCAGACACACCCCGGCGACCCTTTGCTGCCTGGCAATGGCCAAGACCTGCTGGGCTCCGGCAATAAACGGCAAGCTGACATCCATGCCGTCCCGGGTAACCACCCGGGCCCTGCCGTCAAGAACGGCAGGGCCATCACCACCCACCATGTCTGCCGCTGATCTTGGCGTGGCAAGACCACCCAGTTGTTCAGGGCAGACCGGCAGCCATATTTTGCCTTCTAAAAATTCCAGACAAGCCTCGTTTCTTTTTATCTGCCCATCATAACGAGTGGCAAGACCAACCAGACAAGCTGACACCAAAAAAAGGGCGGATTTTTTCTGATCATCTATCATAAAAGCAGCTTTTCTCTGTTTATACCCAAAGGGCATAAGTTTCGTTTGAGCAGACAAGCAGCTCAACTCAGCTTTAACCGTCTTATTATTCCTTGCATTAAAAAAAAAACCGTGTAGAGATAAAAAAGGTCTCTTTTCAACTTAGATCCCTTGGGAGCGTAGCTTCCGGTTAGCTGAGCATAAGAAAATACCAGACCTCATGCTGCACAAAATCTTTCCGCCTTGACCTCCGGCCATTATTTCTTTTTGGCTTCGCACGGAATTTGGGTCCTGCAAGAAAGACGTGGCATGACCAACGAATGTTGGGGGCGCCTATGTTGTTATCGGCTGTTTGGTTGAGAGATACCAAACTATTAAGAACCAAAGTCTTCTCGAGATAGAGCCATGCCCGCCACAATTCTGAACCAGTTGTCCCACCCCGAACAGAAAAAGATTTTCTTTTTCTCCCTTCTCTTCATCACCCTTCTTGCAGCCTGGCTTCTCTTTTCTCCCCAAGGAGGCCTCAAGTTCTACTCCATCAAAAAAGAGCTTTTGCAAATCGAGCAGGCAAATGCCCAGCTCCAAGCTGAAAATCAGGCCTTGCGCCAAGAAACGGAAAGATTAAAAACAGACTCTGTCTATCTGGAAAAGATTGCCAGAGAAAAGGGCCTCTTAAAACGAAACGAGATGGTCTTTGTTTTTAATTAATTTTTTCTGCTGGTCCATGCGCTTTTGCCCTGACCTGAAGAAGGACCACCAGGCCTGAGAATAGAAAATTGGCGTCGTCTCTGCCGTGGACACCAATTTCAGCTATCCGTATTGTATGAACAAAAAAGAGGCGATCGGCCTGATACGAGCTGCCAGAAAGCGCCCGCTCGTATTTTTTTTAATGTGCCGCCTTTTTCCTCATATCAGCAAGAATCCAGGCCACCGCCTCCTGCAGATTCCCGGCCACAAAGGCAGGCTGCACCTTTTGGTGGGGCCCGATATATTGACAATCCCCTTTGCCATAACCGGTGAGAACCAGAACAGGAACGGCCCGGCATTTTACTGCTGCCTGCAGATCTGACCACCGGTCACCAACCACATACGATTTTTCCAGATCAATTTCCAATTCCCGGGCCGCCTGTTCAAAGAGACCTGTTTTTGGTTTCCGGCATTGGCAGGCCTGACGGTACTCTTTCTCTTTGGCCTCAGGGTGATGGGGACAGATATATATACCATCCAGATGGGCCCCCTCCCTGGCCAGGGCAGCCACCATTTTCTCATGTACCTCCGTCAGCAGTTGCGGAGGAAAATAACCGCGGGCCAGCCCGGATTGATTGGTCACAACCACCACCGGCACCTGTGCCTCGTTAAGGGTATGGATAGCAGGTGCAGCCTCTGGCAGCATCTGAAACCGGTCAATATGATTTATATACCCCATCTGCTCGTTTATGGTCCCGTCCCGATCCAGAAACACTGCTGCCCTCATGGCTTTTTCTCCTTTAGATAGATCTCACCGTGCAAAGGTTCTACCTTTGCCCAGCACCATTCTCGAAATAGTTCCTTCCACAGGCCCTTTTAAAACCTATACCATAAAAACACCCGCCCCACCTGCATCTCGAGATGAAGAGTGATTCATGCTTTCTGCTTGCCATTAGAAGCCCTTGCTTATATTATTCTTCCCATGGAAGTTTTAAAGATCAAAACAGCAATAATCAACTGGTAATAAGCCAATTTTACTGCTAAAAATAGTTAAGAAAAAAGTCCGTCCTGCTGCCTTGCAGCACCATTACCAATGAGACAGCTTATTTTCCATGCATCATCCCGGGGGCACCACATGGCACAAAGTTCACGGCACCATGCTCATCTTGCGCAACTAAAAACTTCCCTTGCTCTCCTCTGTTTTTTGGCCGGAACTCTCCTGTTCCTCAGCACACCACAAAGAGCCTTCAGTGCCTGCATTGAAGGCAACTGCGAAGACGGCTACGGCATTGCTGAAAGCAGGAGCGGCATTCGCTACGAAGGTCAGTGGGCAGGGGCCCGCAAACATGGGCAGGGATCCCAGGTCTATCCCAACGGCGATAAATATGTCGGGGAGTGGGTGGACGGTAAACGGCATGGCAAAGGCATCATGTACTATATCACCGGGGAACAGTTTGCCGGCAGGTTCGAAGATGGCAAAGAAACCGAACAAGGGAGCACCACCATCACCAAAGCAGCCCCTGCCGCCACAGAAACCGAACCAGCGGCACCGACACAACCCCAAAAAGATCCCGTTGTGGCTGTAAAAGAAAGCCCGCCACCCCATAAGGTTCATGACCTCAAAAATGGTGTCAAATATAGCGGCGAGGTGAAAAACGGCATGCCCCACGGGGAAGGGACCATCACCTATCCTGATGGCTCAAAATATATCGGCCAGCTCAAGGAAGGCAAACGTGAGGGGCAGGGGATTTATCTTCTTGCCAGCGGCATGACCCACACTGGTCTTTTTAAAGATGGCGTGGCCCAGGGGCAGGGAAAACGTTCCTATCCCACAGTGGGGAGTTACAGCGGCAACTGGGTCAATGGCCAAAAAAATGGCCAGGGCACCTTCCTCTTTGAAGATGGCGGAAAATACACGGGCAATTGGCATAATGGTGTCTATCAAGGCCAGGGTGCCCGCATTTTTGCCGACGGCAGTAAATATGTGGGGGAATTCCGGGCCGGAGAGATAACCGGTCAGGGTACCTTTACCAATAAAAATGGTGCTACCTTTAGCGGAAAATTGACCAACGGCATTGCCACGGAATCGGGCAATATCACCTTCAAAAACAACGCCCGCTACAGCGGCAACCTGCAAAATGGCGCGCCCCACGGCCAAGGCAGCTATCTTTTCACCAATCGTGACAAATATGTCGGCCAATTCAGCAATGGTATGCTCAGCGGCAAAGGCATATTTAATTTTAGTGACGGCCGCATCTATAACGGCACCTGGCTTAACAACAAACTGCAGGGCAATGGTGTCTATACCCTGAAAAACGGCGGCCGTTACTCAGGCTTCTTTGCCGACAACAGCGCCAACGGCAATGGGGTCTTTATCTATCCCAGCGGTGACCGCTACAGCGGAGAATTTAAAAACGGTTTACCTGAAGGAACAGGATCTTACCGCTACAACAATGGAGACATCTTTACCGGCACCTGGGTGGGCAACAAGCGCACCGGCAAAGGGAAATATATCTTCACGAGTGGGGTGACCGCCATTGGCACCTGGAAAGATGACATACTCACCGGCACGCCCACCTTTCAATATCCCAACGGTGACATGTATCAGGGCGGTATGCAGCAGGGGATGCGTCAGGGTCCCGGGGTCTATCTCTTTAAAAATGGTGACAAGTATCAGGGCTTTTGGGCAGCAGGGCTCATGGATGGCTCGGGTACATATACCCCGAAAAATGGCAAACCCTATAATGCCGTCTGGGAGAGTGGCCAGGTGAAAAATCAGCTCTGAGAGATCTTTGACCTTGGGGGCATAAGATAAGGGTACCAGCAGAGGAGGCGTTCAACACCCCTGCCCTGATACCTCTCTTACCCTTTCCGGGGCAGACCCAGGACAGCCCCCTGGGTCTACCCCGGAAAGGGTATTTTTTTGACCCGGCGCCGTAAGTCCCAGCAGGGTTCAATTTGCTGCAGGGATGATCAGCTTCTCACCACTGACCAGCAGCTTAGTGAATTTATCACTATCAATGGCCGGGCTAAAGAGCCAGCCCTGAAGCTGATCACAGCCCAGATCGCGCAGGAAGATACATTGCTCCATCTCCTCCACCCCCTCTGCAATCACCTTGAGTCCAAGACTTTTCCCCATGGAGATAATGGCCGTGGCAATGGCGACATTTTCCTGGTCAGCCGGAATATTATCCACAAATGATTTGTCAATCTTGAGGGTCTGGATGGGAAACTGCTTGAGGTAATGAAGGGAGGAATAGCCCGTGCCGAAATCATCAATGGACAGATGTACACCCAGCCCATTGATTTCATGTAAAATCTCCAAGGCATCCTCTTCATTCTCCATAACCACGCCTTCGGTGATCTCAAGTTCAAGGGCCTCAGGGGCAAGGCCTGTTTTCAGCAAGGTTTCCCGGATCAGGGCAACAAGATTCTCCTCCTGAAACTGCCGGGGCGACAGATTGACTGCCACCGGCAGACAAAAACCCTGGTCCCACCATATTTTTGTCTGCCGGGCAGCGGTGTTGAGGACCCATTCCCCGAGAAAGACAATAAGGCCTGTCTTTTCGGCCAGGGGAATAAAATCTGCCGGCGACACCATGCCTCCCTCAGGCGGCAGCCAGCGTACCAAGGCCTCCATGCCGATAATCTCGCCATTTTGCATATCGACCTTGGGCTGATAGAAAACCACAAACTCTTCTTTATCAAGAGCACGGCGCATATTACTTTCCAGGGCGAGCATTTTGGCGATACGCTCATCCATCTCCCGGTGAAAAACCTGATAGATATTTCCACCACGAGCCTTGGCCTGCGCCATAGCGATATCGCCATTTTTCATCAAGGTCTCTGGATCAAGACCATCCTCGGGATAAAAGGTGATACCGATACTTGCCGAGATAAAAAGCTCATGTCCATCGTAGTAAAACGGCAACGAGAGACTCATATTGACCTGTTTAGCGATCTTAACGGCCCATTCCTCACTGGTGAGGCCTTCCAGGATGATACCGAACTCATCACTGCCCAGACGGGCAAGCATGGCATTATCAAGACAGCTCTCCAGGCGCCTACGCACCTCTTTTAAAAGTTCATCGCCAGCCAGATGGCCGAGACTGTCGTTGATGTGTTTAAAATGATCAAGATCAAGCACGAGCAGGGCCATCTTCTCCTCATGGCGGCGCACATCTTCCAAGGTGTCCAGGAGACGAAACTGAAAAAAAGTGCGGTTGGGCAGACCTGTGAGTCCATCATGATTGGCTTGGTATTTCAACTCATCCTTATGACGCTTGATCTCTGACATGTCGTGAAAGACAGCAACAAAATTGATCACCTCTCCCCACAGATTCCGCACTGAGGAGAGGGCCAGTTTCTGAGGAAATATTTCACCGTTCTTACGGCGGTTCCACAGCTCCCCCGACCAATGATCCGTCTCATCCAGGAGGGTATGAATGTCCCGGCTGGTATCACCCCTGTCTCTGGTCTGCAGAACAGCGAGGGATTGGCCAACAAGCTCTTCCTCCTCATAGCCGAGAATGGTGGAGGCCATGGGGTTTACCTTAATCACGATCATGTCCTGATCGGCAATGACAATACCCTCCAGACTGGTATGAAAAATATTCTCCACAAAGCTGAGCTGGTTAAGTTCATTGAGCTTTGCTTTCAGCCGCGCCTTAACCTCAACGGCATGAAAGGGCTTGGGAATATAATCACAGCCGCCGACTTGAAAACCACGGGCCACATTTTCGGTGTCAGAGAGGGCGGTGATAAAAATAACAGGGATGGTCCGGGTCTGGGTATTTGCTTTTAAAATCCGGCATACCTCAAAGCCATCCATTTCCGGCATCATGATATCGAGAAGGATAAGATCCGGTTTATTTTTTTTGACAAAATCCAAGGCCTTGACACCGTTGGTGGCAATACCTAGACGATAATCTTCCCCCAGGACATCAGCCAGCAGATCAATGTTCATCATGGTGTCATCAACGATGAGTACCAGGGGTCTTTCTTTTTTTGCGTTTTTTGACATTATCTAGAAATAAATTTTGACAACGAATGTCTCCCCACCCCTTGTTTAACCTGAGGCCGCAGATCAGCAGCCTGGCGCTTACCGAGGCAGAGAGAAACCAAGCTCCTGGGCGATTTCCTGGACCAGCAGCAGGGCCTGATCATAGGAATAGCTCCGGATCATTTTATTTAAAGTCACCATCTTTTTTCCTGAAACATTTTTCTCAAGCCTTTCCAGACAGATATTAATCATATCATACATGGACTGATCCAGGGAGTCTGCTAAATCCTGTAATTGCTCCTGCACCTTGCCGGGATCCTGCACGAAGAGCTGCTCAGATTTAAACATCCGTTCCTTCTCTGATTTATCAACTTCGGCGGCACAGGCCATTACTTCAGTCAGGCAGGCGATGAGTTTCTCCGCCATGCCAGGGGGGGGCAACTCATTGTTTTTACAAATTATATCCGCCTCGGCTGCCAGTTGGGCCAGGCTGTGCGCCCCCACCGTGGCACTGCTTCCCTTTAAGGAATGAATCATTTTGCCAATATTGTTGATATCATTTTCCGCGGCAAATTGCGCATAGGCCTCTCCAAAACCCTGATAGTCAAGACAAAAGGTCTTCAGCACCCTGTAATAGACATCCTCCCGGACGCCCAGCTGCCGGATCGCCTTTGCCACATCAAGGAGACCAAGACCAGGGGGGATTTCTGCCTGGGTTTGCAGATCTTCCCAACGATTATCCAGCCCGCTCTCAGCTGCGGCCGGCGTCTTGGGGATCAACACCGCCGTCAAGACCTCTTGCAATCGCGTCTTATGGAAGGGCTTGCTGATATAGATGTCAGCGCCCGCCTGCAGGCATTTCTCCTTGTCTTCAGGCAGGGCGTGGGCAGTCATGGCGATAATGGGCACATTTTTACAGGCCCCTTCCTTCCTGATCTTTTCCATGGCCTGATAGCCACCCATGACAGGCATCTGCATGTCCATCAACAGGGCATCAAAGATGCCCTCGCGGGTGACATCCACGGCCTCCTGACCATTGCCGACACACTCCACCGTGATGCCCATACCGGTGAGCATGGCCTCAACCATGCCCCTATTTATCTCATCATCCTCAACAACCAGGATATGGCGACCAGCCAGATCAGCTGCCCTTGCAGCCTTTTTGTTGTTCTTTGCTGTCGAGGCAACTGCCTGGGCCAGCTCACTTTCTTTCCAGCCCAGATGGACCGTGACAACAAAAGTTGAGCCTTTGCCCAGTTGACTCTCAATCTCTATGGTGCCGCCCATCATGCGGGTCAAGCGCCGGGAAATTGCAAGGCCCAGGCCAGTGCCCCCAAACTGCCGCGTTGAAGAGCTGTCCTCCTGATAAAAGGAGCTGAATATACGTTCCTTACCGGCAGGAGAAAGCCCCACCCCTGTATCGCGGACCCGGATCTCAAGCACTGCCTCCTTTTCATTCTTGTGGGGACAGGAGATATAAAGCGATACCATGCCGTTATGGCTGAACTTAATGCCGTTATCAACAAGATTATAGAGAATCTGCCGAAAACGCACCTGGTCACCCACCAGGAGGGCCGGCACTTCCGAACCCGTATCGATAATGAGATCAACATGTTGGTCATGGGCCTTGCCGGAAAAAAAGTCATTGAGCTCCCCAAGAAGAACAGGCAGGGAAAAGAGCTGAGGATTTAAGATCAGGGTGCCGGCCTCAAGTCTTGAAAAATCAAGGATATCATTGATGATAAGCAGGAGATCATGAGAGGAATCCTGAATAATCTGCAGGTAGTTGGCAACCTTGGGGCTCAGCGTCTCCTCCATGGCCAGATCACAGGCAGCAACTATGCCGTTCATGGGGGTGCGGATCTCATGACTCATGTTGGCAAGAAAGTCACTCTTGACGGTGGCCGCCTGATCTGCCCTTGTTTTTTCGGAAGAGAAGCGGGCATTGATCTCCTGCAGAGCCGCAGTTCTGGTTTGCACCCGCGACTCAAGCTCCTCAGTAAGATGGTGCATCCCCTCTTCCCGCTTGGCAATCTCATCCAGCATACTATTAATGGTATCCGTAAGGAGCCCCATTTCATCAGAAGAATACTTTTTGGCCCTGGCCTTGAAATCCTTCTTTTCACAGATGAAGCGGGCCGTGTCAACCAGGCTGACAATGGGTTTCTTGAACTGGCCATAAAAAAGAAAAGCACCGACGTAGGCCACGGCCAGGGTAACAAGAGTAACCAGAATGAAAATAACGCTTAGGGAAAGAAGACCAGCGCCGGCATCCTCGAGATCAACAGCCACCAAGAAGAATCCTTGCAGTCTCTCTTGGTGATAGAGGCGCTGCAAGGATGTGCCGGTGGCCTCAGTAAAAGAGATCTCCGGGATATCCTGGATAGAGCGAGGCAGAGCTGGAAGGGTGCGGACCGCACGCTGATAGCCGGCAAAGAAATTCCCCTGTTTATCATAGAGGGCCGCGCCCCTGACATTTCTGAGTTCAGCAAGGATAGCCAACCACCCCTCTGCCTGCTGGACATCCCCAGCCATAAGATAGCGGCGACTCTGGGGAGCAAGCAGGTCACTGATCTGCACAAGTTCGGCCTGCTTGGCCTTCTTATATCTCTGCAGCTCATAAAATGTAAAAGCCAGCGTGGCTATAACAAGGGAGGTCAGAGAAGTTATCATGAGCACCATGATGAGGCGCTTTTTTATGGAAAGAAATTTCATTGATTACAAAAAGGCAAAGACTTGAAGAATCTGGTCACTGGGCGCCCCAAAATAACCTGTCTAAGTACAGGTCATGCTGAGGCCAGCCAGCACCAGGTAGCTGGTGCCCCATTATTTAACATACCCCCACTCTGTCAGACGCTGTCGGGCATGAGTGGCAGCGTCGCCCTGGGGAACGGTCTGCAGATAGGTATTATATTCCCGGGCCGCCAGCTCTCTTTTGCCCATACCATCAAGGGCAATTCCTGTCAGGAAGCGTGTCTGGCTCCGGCCCGGCAGCAGCTGGTCAAATCTGACAAACTCCTCATGGGCGCCGTCAAAATTTTGGAGAGCAAGCTTGGTGATACCGCTTATCTGCACGGCATGGGCCTCCCCCGGATAAGCCTGCTTGGCACTTTCGGCGTATTGCAGCGCCTCTTGATTCTTTTCCAGGGCCATCTTACATTTGGCCATCATGAGGAGGGCCGCATAATCTTCTGGAATTTTCTCAAGAGCGGAGGCAAAGGAGCTTTCCGCCTGCCTGAACTTCTGCCCGGCCATACTGCCGGCGCCATCCTGCAGCTCCAGCAGGGCCGGCCTGATCCTCCGGACGGCAACAGTATGGTCCATATAGCGTTCCCGCAGCAAGGCCCGCTTACTCTCGGCAACATACTCGGTAGCGGCCCGCTGTTGCGCCGTATCCAGGCGCTCCTGGCTCATGGGATGGGTGGAGAACATCAGCTCCAGGGCGCTGGGCTTATACTGCGATTTTTTGACCAAGATATCCATCAGCCCGGTCATGCCTCTGGGGTTATAGCCCGCTGCCGCCATATATTGCATGCCGAGACGGTCCGCCTCTCTCTCATCAGCACGGCTATAACTGGCCAAGAGGGCTCCAGCACCCAGGCCCCCGATCTTTTCAAGGAAAGGGGCATACGTGGCATACTCACTGCTCCGGACATAGCCGCTGCTGCCGGCCAGGGCCAGCTGCATCAAGGTTCCCTTGGTCATCCGCTCGGCTGTATGCCGGGCATTGACATGGCCGATCTCATGGCCGAGCAAGGCGGCCAGTTCCGCCTCATTTTCAAGCTCCGCCATTATCCCACGGGTGACGGCAATGGAGCCGCCAGGAAAGGCATAGGCATTGACATGGGCGGCATTGACGCCCCGAAAGCTATAGGGCATCTGGGGCCGGTGCGAAATGGCGGCAAGGGCCATTCCCACCTCACCCACATAGGCATTCAAGGCCTTGTCCTGGCTGGGTCCGTAATCCATGGAAAACTGGTGGGGCGACTGCTGCTGATCAAGGGCTATTTCCTCAGCCTCACCCATCAGAACAAGCTCTTTTTTGCCGGTAACCGGATCAATTGCACAGCCGCCCAGGGCCAGACCGGCCGTGGAAACAGAGAGCAGCCACAAAAAATCACGGCGGTTAAGACAAGGACCAGGGTATGTTTTTTTCATAACGTCTTGGTAACCCCTCTCAGCTTTTTGATCTTATCTTTTGAATGGCCATCACGGCAAAATCACGAAAAAGACGGATTGTTTTCAACTGTTCCTGATCAAGCTTGGGTCGGCCCTGTTTCCGATCCAGATAGATAAGGGCAATGGGTTTTTTATCGATGCAGATGGGAAAAAGAAAAACCGTCCGATCTTTCACCAGATAGTGGAAATTTTTGGGGAAAGCGCCTTTGCTGTTGGCCGGAATAGCCATGTCCTTGCAAGCCGTCAGACAGCGGGGGATGGCCTGCTCTCTGTTACTCATGGGATGATCAAAGCTTTGGACACCATGGGCATCAATATCCCCCAGGCCGTAACGGCCCACCACGGAAATTTTGGAGGCCTGGATACTGAGAATCCCCATGACCACCCGATCAAAACCAACGCCCCGATAGAGTGATTCCATGAGATTAACATAGAACTCATCGAGTTTTATGTCATTCCCCATCAAGGTTTCCGTCAACTCCCGAATAAAATCATTCACCGATTTTTCAGAGGATGGCAGGGGCTCAAGCTCCGTACCACACTTCGTGCCTTTATCCGGCCCTGGCCTGTCATCACCAGAAAGGGGCCTGCCCTTGGCAACAGCCTTGCTGCCATACTTGCTGACCTGTTTGATATTGCTGCGAATATTGAGTTTAGAGAGACCATAGCGGATAGAGTCGGAGACATCCTCTGAGGCCTCCACACTTCTATCCAGCCGTTCAATGGATTCATCCAGGTCGGTGCTGAACAAGGTGCCGAATTTTTCAAAAAGGCTCAACATATCGCCACCAAGACACACCTTGTCAGTGAATTCATTGGTGAAGCTGGCAAGATTTTGCAGATAACCCTGGTCGTCAAATTTGTTTTTTGGCTTTTCGGCCTGCATCACCATGGAACCGATTATTTTCTCGGACATGTTCCAAAACTTGGCAACCTCCCGACCCAGCTCACTATAGGTCAAATCATCCAGTTGAGCGCGGGCCGCTTTTTCTTCAGCCACTCCTTCAGCAACCTGCCTTTCGATCTCCATATAGAGATCAGGCATATAGATACAGGTAATAATCTTGCCCAAATGATGGAGGAGGGCACAGATAAAGGCCTCCTCGGGCAACACATTCATATTCTTGGCAACCACCAGCTGTCGGGCCTGGAGGCCGCTTAAAAAAGAACGGGTGAGGATCTTTGAAATCTCCTCTTTCTCAACCCCTGATTTGAGAAAGTCTTCAAAAAGGGCAATGGCGGTGGCCAGATCACGGACCGCGTCAAAACCAAGGATGGTGACGGCCTTTGAAATGGAACTGATGGGGCGGCCGATGGAATAATAGGCGGAGTTCACCACCTGCAGGACCTTATTGGTCAGGGAGTAATCTTTGAGAATAACCTTGGAAAGATCATAGGCCGCGCTTCTTCTGGAGTGAGAGAGGCTGATGAGTTCCTGGACATTGCCGGCCATGGCCGGAAGTTCACTCAAATTTATTTTGGCAAAGATAGCAGCAAGTCTGCCCGAAGGTTGTTGATCAGGTTTCGTCATAGGTCTATGAATAACAATTCTACAAGAAAGAGCGATTAATATATTTATATTTTCGCCATTATACGTTTTTTAGCCTTTTCTACCAACAGAATGATGGTTTTCTCCCCCCAGGGAATAGAAGGTCGGGCAGTTCGCCATGACCCGCGCCCCCTCCGTGGTGAGCGGGAAAGCCTGGCTGATTTACAACAGGGATCTCTCACTGGCACCAAAAAGGACGTCCTTTCCTTGATCACCAATCAACTATATATGGATAAGACAGACTATTTTCTGTATGGTTTACAAAATCAATTTGGCAATAATTCAACCCCCTCACCCATGGCTGCCACTCTCACCTTCAAAGACCAACCCTCCTTGCCCTCCTGGATTTTACGGGGGAAAAAAACATTCCGCATCGGTCGGCATCCGGAGAACGATTTCATCCTCAAGGAATCGTGGATTTCCAGGCGGCATGCCATGATCCAACAGGAATCAAATCACCAGTACCAGATTATTGATCTGGGCAGCGCCAACGGCACCTTTGTCAATGGCTCCCGCATCATCACCCCCACCTCTCTCCACACAGGGGACCTGGTAGCACTGGGCAAGACGAAACTCCTTTTCGACCAGCGAACCGCCCCCAAATTGAACCCCACCTCCCTCCAGAATCTCGGCGATGAAACCATCGCCTTTGTCAACAAGCAGCGGGTGATCATCTTGGTCTGCGACATCCATCGCTACACAGAACTTTCCGAGGCGGTGGGCAACGAGCAGATTTCCAGGCTTCTCCTGGAGTGGAACAAAAAAACAACCCAGATCATTCATGCCTGCCATGGCCAGGTGGATAAATTTATCGGCGATGCGGTTCTGGCCTTCTGGCTACAAGACGATCACTATCATCTCGAGCAGGTGCTGGCCGCCGCCCTGCAGATCAACACGATAACAGCAGAGCTGGGTGCGCAATTTCACTTCCCCTGGCCCTTGACCACTGGAGCGGCAATGAACAGCGGCACCATCATGCTGGGAAATCTCGGCGTGGACGGCTCCCGCGACTTCACCATGGTGGGTGATGCCGTCAATGTGGCCTTCCGCCTTGAAAATCAGACGCAGGCCCATTGCCAAGAGGTGATCCTCGGCCCGCAGACCTATGGGCTGCTGCGGCACTATCAAGACATTTTTACCCCCCAGACTTTTGATCTCAAAGGCAAGAACAGCAAAGTGCACGGTTACACCACTACCTTCAAAAAACTGGCAACGGTTATCAGACCTTAAGAGTATAGATATGAACGGCAACAGCAACAGGATAGCGCTATGAGTAAATGGGCCATCACCCTACAGAACAAGGTCATTAAGGAGTTTGAAATAGAGGAGGGCGAACGTCTCATTATCGGCCGCGGCGATGATGCAACCGTCAAGATAGACAATACTGCCATCTCCAGACATCATGCCGCCCTGGAGATCCAAAACGGTAAACCCTTTTTGCAGGATCTCTGCAGCCTCAATGGCTCCTTTGTCAATAACAACAAGATTGATTTCATCCAATTGCATCAGGGGGATGAGGTAAAGCTGGGCAAATTTTCGCTGGTGTGCGGCACTGATTTTGCCGGAAAAAAACAGCTCTCCTCCTCAGCCCTGCCCATGGACCTTGAGGACGCCACTATTTTTGCCCCAGGTAAGCCCAGTCCAAAAAAAGAAGGGGGAAATTCTGGACGCAACTCTTTTCACCTTCAGATTCTTACCGGCAACGCCCAGCCAAACACCCTGACGCTGGCCGGCAGAACCAGCGTCAAAATTGGCAAGGCAGCCAACAGTGACATCCGAACTCCAGGTTTTTTTATTGCCGCCAATCAATGTTTTATCAACATGCGGCCGGATGGCTATTATCTCATTCCCCAAGGTGGCTTCATCAAGACAAGACTCAACGGCATCCCCCTACAGACACCCCGCAAATTACATCCCGGCGATATCATTACCATCCGCAGCCACCAGATCAGGTTCGAAAAGCTCCCCTAACCAAGGCCCCGAAGAGAACATGCCCCTTGTGACCGACAGCCCTGAAAACGCCCCTACTGAGTTTCTGGCCCCCCTTCCCCCCAGACAGGAGAAGGAACCCGCGACCTGGCAGGTAGGCGACATCATCAATAACCGTTACCAGATTGAAGCGATTTTTCTTGGGGCCATGGGCCGCGTTTTTATTGCCAACCACCTCACCTGGGGGGTCAAAATGGCCATCAAGGTTCCCCGGCCAGAGGTCTTGACCTCCCCAGAAGGTATTCAGCGCATTTTCAGCGAGGCACAGGCCTGGATTGACCTTGGCCTTCACCCTAATATTGCCGCCTGTTATTTCATCAAGAAACAGGATAAGGCCGCCCAAATCTTCATCGAGTATATTAACGGCGGCACCTTGGCAGAGTGGCTTAACAAGGGTCGGCTGCGTAACCGCCGTGATCTCCTCTCCATCGCCATCCAATTCTGCAATGGTATGGAGTATACCCACTCAAAAAATATCATCCATCGCGATATCAAACCCCAGAACATCCTCCTCACCCGAGATGGCCTGGTCAAGATAACGGACTTCGGCATTCTGCGCCTGATTAACGCCGATTCCTGCCCGGAGCAGGCCAGGGCGGGGGGCAACGCCAGACACAAAGAGAGCGATTCCACAGATGGCTTTCGCGGCACCCTTAACTACGCCTCTCCGGAACAACTGCTCAACACCCACCAAGTCGACCTCCGTACCGACATCTTCTCCTTTGGCCTTTGCCTGTGGATGATGTTTTGTGGTAAACGCCCCTACACCCACAACAGTGAAGAAATATGCCCCACTCCCCTCTCCTGCTACAGAGAAGCACCCCTTTCCCAGGCCATGGTTCGCCTTCTCCAGAAATGTGTCCAGCATGATCCCCGGCAGCGATACCAAAATTTTCAGGAACTGCGGCAGGATCTCCATAAGATCTATCTAGATCTCTTCAAGGTTTCCTGTCCCTACGCCCAGATGGGCCAGGTGAACCTGCAGGCCCAACACCTGAATAACCGTGCCGTTTCCCTGGCTGAACTGGGGAAATTCAGGGAGGCGCGGGATTTCCTGCTGCAGGCCCTGGAAATCAACGACCACCTGCCAGAGGCGGCAATCAACCTGCATCTCCTCTCTTGGCGGGCCACCGCCATCACGGCGGCCCGGATGCAGCGCCGTCTCAGCTCCACCCAAAAAATGTTTCCCCGCCACCAACAGCTCCTGCAACTGGTGGCGGAGGTGGCAGCAAACATGGGCACCCCCTTGGCAACCAGACATGTGGCGCCGGAACTGATTCTCTGCCCGCCCCACACCCCCATGGAGATTTTTCAGAAAAACCAGCTGCAGCATTCCGTTCGCGACAATATTTCCAGCCTCGCCAAAATGGGCAAATTGGCGCGCAGCTTTGCCACCCTTCGCCAACACTGGCAGGAAACAGGGTTTGGCCTGGACCCGGGTCTGGAAAAAATCTATGACACACTGGCAGCCAAAGGCTCTAAAAAAGGAGTCCTTGCCCTGCAACGTCAACGTCTGACCCAGCTGCCTGAGGCCGGCCGCTTTCTCTGTTACAGCCAGAACAGCGGCAAACTGGTCTGCGCCACTGGCCAGGGTGACTTTCGCATCCTCCATTTTAACCGTCCCTGGTCCATGGCCAGCAAGGAGATGAGCGCTTCAGGCAGGGATTCTACCACAGAAGAGTTCCGCCTTCCCAACACCTCTGTCTCGGCGCTGGCGCTCTGCCCCTCGGGCAGCTATCTCGCCGTGGGCCAGAAAAGCGGCACTCTTCTCCTTAAATCACTGATAAATAATAAGGAAACCGTCCTCACCTGTGCCAACGAGGCGATCAACACCCTTCTCTTTAGTCAGGATAACCGCTGGCTGGCGGCAGGCGGCAATCACGGCAAAATTATTTTCTTTGACCTGGTCAAAAGCAGGCAATATACCTTTCAGGCCAGCTCCGCCATTAACGACATGGCCTTGCTGGCCGGCGGCCTCGATTTTGTGGTGGGTTGCCGGGACGGCACGCTGCAGATCTGGGATTTTATCGAAAAAAAAGTGCGCCGGATCATTGAGGCCCATGTTCTCCCCATCAAAACGCTGAGCCTCGCCGGCGACGGCAGCCGGCTGGCCACAGTCAGCGAAGATCGGCTCATCAGGGTCTGGGACATAAAAGAGTCAAACTGCATCAAGACCATGGAGAACAACGAGGATCTGGCGACGTCGGTTCTCCTTGCCGATGATGGTTTTAGTCTGATAACCGGCAGTGAGTCAGACCTTGTCAAGATATGGGATATCAGCATGGCCACCAATATTTTGCTGGTTGATGGCCGGGGAGATGGCATCTGCACCCTTATTCCGGGGCCGGGAGCGGCCACCTTTATTGCCGGCAACCAGAATGGTTCTGTCATCTTATGGAAAATATTTTACGACCTTAACTTCAAAGATATCAGCTCAGGGGCATCGTCTTGATCAATTTTATCCGCACCTTATTCACTCATAAAAGGCTTAAGATCAGCAGCTTCGGCCGTACAGACACCGGCAAGGTGCGCCAGCATAATGAAGACAGTTTCGCCCTGCGGCCCGGCCAGAACCTCTACCTGGTTGCCGATGGTATGGGTGGCCACAGGGCCGGCGAAATAGCCAGTCGTTTAGCCATCGAAGCCGTTATTGAGGCCATTCCGGCTGCAGAACTCAACCGGAGCCGTTTTTCCGCCGATGCCTGCCGCCACCTCTTAACCGAGGGTTTCCGCCAGGCCAACAGCACAGTTCTGGCCTATGGCGATCAACAACCTGCAAGAGCCGGCTTGGGCTGCACCATGATAGGTTGCCTGATCATGGGGAGCCAGGCCCACCTCTGCCATGTCGGTGATGTTCGGGGTTACCTGATCAAGGATAAGGAGACGACGCAGATCACCTCTGATCATTCGCTGGCGGCCCTGAGTTCAGGGAGTGATGAAAGACAACCCAAAAACATTGTCACCCGCTGTATCGGGGTCAACAGGGAGAGCAATCCTGAATATCATCTTCTGGATCTTGCCTGTCAGGACCAGCTTCTGCTCTGCTCTGACGGGCTCTGGAATATGGTGAGCGATACGGAAATTTTCCACATCATCAGCACGGCCCTCACTCTGGAAATTGCCTGCGACCAGCTGATCACGCAGGCCAATGAAGCCGGAGGCCGCGATAATATCACGGCGCTTCTTCTCAAGGTGGAGTGAATCGTGATCTGCACGGCGGCATACCACCATAAAAAAGGGGCGGAAGAAAAATTCTTCCGCCCCTTTTTTATGGTGCCTAGGCCACAAACAAAGAGATCAGCCACACTCGGAATAGCCGCAGGAATGGCAAACGCAGCAGCCGCCTTCATGCTCAATCACCCCACCACATTCAGGACAGGCGCCACACATCTGATGACCGGTGTTGCCATCCTTGCAGGCGGTATGACCATGCCCTTCCATATGCTGCTGAATGGCCTTGGCAATGGCATCCGCACAGGAAACCACCTTGTTCTTGCCGAGGCCGTGCGGTTTATGACAACTGATGCCGATGAGCTGCTTGACCACCGGCTCAGGGGCCATGCCTGAGCGCCAGGCCAGTGAGACCAGACGGCCAATGGCCTCACACTGACTGGCCGCGCAGCCACCGGCCTTGCCCACCATATTGAAGAGCTCGAATTGTTGCCCCTCATCATCTTCATTGATGGTGACATACATGGGTCCGCAACCGGTTTCCATCTGATAGGTACTGCCGGTGAGCTTGCGCGGCCGATCTCGTTTGATCCGTTGCTGCTCAAGGACTCTGACCTTGGCCTGGTCAACGTCCTGCTTCTCTGTCTTGCCGGTGGAAAGGACCTGGTTTTCCCGGCACCCGTCACGATAGATGGTCGCCCCCTTACAGCCCTGGCGGTAGGCCCGCATATAGGCCTCATGCACATCCTCCTGGGTGGCACTGTGCGGGAAGTTAATGGTTTTACTCACAGCATTGTTGGTGTGGAGCTGAAAGGCGGCCTGGATATCGATATGGTTCTTGGGACTGATATCATGGGCGGTCTCAAAAACCTGGCGGTAGTGGGGAGGGATATCCATGATACCCTGCACCGTGCCATGCTCGGCAATCTCCTTCATGAGAGTGGTGGAGTAGAAACCGTTTTCCTTGGCAACCTTCTCAAAGAAGGGATTCACCTCATAAAATTCATCATTATCCATGACCCGGCGCACATAGGAAATAGCAAACAAGGGTTCTACACCACTGGAACAGTTGGCCAGAATGGAAATGGTCCCGGTGGGGGCGATGGTAGTGCGGGTGGCGTTACGCACCGGCGTCTCAGGGTCCTTGTCGTAATAAACAGACTTGGCGAAATTAGGAAAGGCGCCCCGGATTCGGGCCAGTTTAACAGAGGCCTGAAGGGCCGCGTCATCAATAAATTTCATCACCTTCTCAGCAAGCGTGGCCGCCTCTGTAGAGGAATAGGCAATACCGAGATAAATCAGCATATCCGCAAAGCCCATAACCCCGAGACCAACCTTGCGGTTGCCCTTGGTTATGGTGGCAATCTCAGGCAGTGGGTAGCGATTAAGATCAACGACATTATCCAAAAAATGGACCGCCTTCTCAACGATATCAGCAAGCTTGGCAAAATCAATCTTGCCGTCAACCACCATATTGGCCAGATTAATGGAGCCCAGGTTGCACGACTCGTGGGGCAGGAGGGGCTGTTCACCACAAGGATTGGTACTTTCAATGGCGCCCAGGGCCGGGGTAGGATTGCCATCATTCATCCTGTCGATAAAAACAATGCCGGGCTCGCCGGAGAACCAGGCCTGGTTGACAATCTGCTTGAAGACCTTGCGGGCGTTTTTACGGGCCACCACTTCATTGTCACGGGGATTAATGATGTCATAATCCTCATCGTTTTCCACCGCATCCATAAACTTATTTGTTATAGAGACAGATATATTGAAATTATTGAGTTTTTTAAGATCTGACTTGACCTTGATGAAATCCATGATATCAGGATGGTCCACCCGCAGCATGGCCATATTGGCCCCTCTTCTGGTCCCCCCCTGTTTAATGGTTTCCGTGGCAACATCAAAGACAGACATAAAGGAAATAGGGCCGGAGGAAACCCCCTTGGTGGAGTGAACGATATCGTTGTGAGGCCGAATGCGGGAGAAAGAAAAGCCCGTACCACCGCCACTTTTATGGATAAGAGCAGTCTGCTTCACCGCCTCGAAGATGGACTCCATGGAATCTTCCACGGGCAGGACAAAACAGGCGGAAAGCTGACCAAGTTCGCGGCCGGCATTCATCAGGGTGGGAGAATTGGGCATAAAATCAAAGTGAGCCATCATGGTGTAAAAATCCATGGCCAGGCCATCGACATCCGCCTTTTTATCATAGGAGGCATCAGCAGTGGCAATGGTACTGGCCACCCGCCACAGCATATCCTCAGGTTTTTCCAGAACGGTCCCTTCTTCATCTTTCATCAAATAACGCCGTTCCAGAACACTGACGGCATTATCGGTAAAAGCTGGAATTGGGGCTCCAGCAGGAAGAGAACTGGCAGTGGCAGACATCTTCTTCGTCATTAGCATCTCCTTAGCAACTTTCCTTAGTGGCATATATCTTCTACACACGAGTTGGATTTTTCCCGCCCAGACGTAAAGGGGGGAGTGGACAAACCGGCAAACAGGTGCACAGCTGTGCATCTGTAAAAAAAACATTTTTCCTTCTCTAAAGGAACACGCGCAGAGCAATCAGCAGGAGGTGAAGCCCTGGACCCGTCATCTTGCCAGCGGAGGGAACGAGCGGCAGGGACGGCAGAGAGGAAAACATACTAAATGTGGTATAATCAAAAACAGAAAAGCACACCATAGATGGTCTGTAAAGAAAAAAGATGGCTTCTTTTCCATCCTATTTCAAAGTGATTTAAAAACAAGGAGATAAAAAGAAGACTGCAAAGAGAGCGGCCGCCGCCTTAGAAATTTAGAAAATAATTAAATCGTTAACCCCATACGCATGATAGGGCGGCCGAAAGCAGCGAGGCCACGGCAGGCACAGAGATCTGAGGAGAATCAGGGCGTGGGCAAAACATACCCTTTCTGGATCGCGTACTTAATAAGTTCCGCTGTATTATTGATATTTAATTTCTTGAGCAGATTAGCCCGGTGGTGTTCAACCGTCCGGGTTGAAATGGATAAAAGCTCGGCAATATCTCGGCTGGTACGGCCCTCAGCCACCAGCTTCAGAACCTGTCTTTCCCTGGGGGTCAAGGAATCGGAAGGCACCCCCTTCTTCTCCTGGCAGGCCCTGATCTCGTCAGGGGAGAGCTCATCGGCAAGGCCTGGAGAGATAAAAAGTTCCCCCTGCAAGGCATGATCAATGGCCGTGAGCAGTTCTGTATCTGAATCTTCCTTGAGAATATAGCCATCAGCACCGGCAGAAAGGGCATGACAGAGATACTGCTTACTTTTATGCATGGTGAGCATGATGATCTTGACGCCGGGACAGATCTTTTTGGCCTCAGCAATGGCCTCAATGCCACGCAGATTCGGCATGGAGATATCCAGAAGAATTATATCAGGGGTAACATCCTTGATAAAGTTCAGGAGCTCAAGGCCGTCACCCACCTGGCCAATCACCGAAAGAGATGGCTCCGCCTCTATGATTTTCTTGATTCCATGCCGGATTAAGGCATGGTCATCCGCCAGGACAACACGACAGACCCCCATAATGCACATCTCCTCTTCTTTCTCTTCGGGCAGTGGTCAAACAGGAATGGTCACGTGAACAGCTGTGCCGTGGCCGGACTCACTTTCGATATCAAAACTGCCGCGCAGGATGCGGACACGCTCCGCCATGGCAGTGAGCCCCATGCCCTTTTCCGGGCTGATGGACGAAAAAACTTCCTCAACATTAAAACCTTTTCCATTATCTTTAACAACGAGAAAGATACGATTCTGGCGTTTTTCAATATGGACGGCAAAGGCGGTGGCTTCAGCATGCTTGCTCATGTTATTGAGGGATTCCTGCACAATACGATAAATCATGCGCTGCGAATTCTGACCGAAATAATGGTTAATCTCTGCCAGGTCGATATCCGCCTCCAGGCCGGAAAATTTGGCAAAATGGCTCACCAGATGATCAAGGGCGGCATCAATCCCGAGATCATCAAGCAGAACCGGCGACAAATTACGGGAGAGGCGCCGCACATTCTCAATGATGAGATTGATGGACGAACGCAGTTCCTCGCACTCTTCCTGCAGAACGGCCACAGATTGCCTGCCAAAGCCGCGGACAATGGCCCGCAGTTCCAGTTTCAGGGCGGCCAGGGATTGGCCCAGCTCATCATGCAGCTCCACAGAAATACGCTGCCGCTCATTTTCCTGGACAGTGAGCAGGTTATTGGAGAGCTGATGAAGGACCTCCTCTGAATCAAGGAGGGCAGCCTCCACCCGTTTGCGCTCTTCAATTTCATTCTGGAGGACCTTATTGGTTGAAGAAAGCTCCAGGGTGCGCTGGTGCACCACCTCCTCCAGGGTGCTGCGATGTTCTTCCAGGGAGGCCTCGGCTTTTTTGGACCGATAGACCAGGACCGACAGCACAATAACCAGGGCCTCCAGGGCCAGGGCGATACCGAGAGCCGACCAACCCAGTTTTTTATACTTCCACAAGACAGAGTGGGGCTCTTCGGTGACCGTACTCTTGGCCGGTAACGAGGCATAAGAGATATCAAACCAGCGCATCTCATTATAGTCAAAGGCGTAATAATTATCCGTGGTCACGGTCTTGGTCTCACCGGCCAGCAGATCTCCCCAGATCACCTGCATGGCAAGCTTGGCGGCCCTCTCGCCCTGGGCCGCGCCGCTGACCATGCGGCCCCCTAAGGGGCCACTGCCTAGATAAAAATCCCACATGCTCAAGATAGGGACCTTGCAACGGCTGGCAATAAGCCAGGAGGAACGCTTATTGGTAAATACCCCCCCGGCCTCATCCTGGGTAAAATTGCCCAAAAGTACCAGGGTGTTACCGCTGAGTTCCTTGACCATCCCCACCAGCTCAGCCATGGAAGCGGGGTTGAGAAATTCAAAGGGCAGAGGCGCAAATCTCTTCTCCTCCCGGCGCAGCAGCGGTTCAAGGAGAAGACCGTCGACACTGCGGTCATTGATCACCACGATGCGTTCGGTGTGCGGATAGAGATCAAGACCGGCGGTCAAGGTGGCGTTGATATCCACGTCTTCCACCACCCCGGCAAAGCCGGCCAGCCCATGCCGGTCAACGGGCTGGCTGCCGATCTTGCCACAAAAAAGCGTGGCTGCCCCCGGAAATATTTCCTCATGAAAACGGGCCAGAAAATTGATGGCGATATCATCAACGGCAATAACAGCAGCAAACCGCAGAGACCGATACTTCTGGGTCAGCTGATCCCGCAGGCGCTGAAAATTGTCGGAGTTGTCAAGGCGCTGGGCATCCATGTACTCCATATGGAGTTCAAGATGATGCTGATCCTTGGCCAGCAGGATCTTGTAGATACCGGCATTGACATCCTCCACCCAGCCCAGACCGCTATGATAGGAATGCAGCACAACGATATTCTTTTGCTGCAACTCAGGCTGAGCGGCAGCGCCGCACCAGGAGGCACCCAGCAGCAGAGCGGCAGCAAGGAGAAAAAAAGAACGGGCTGCAAAAAAATTCATACCAGACCTTTAGGTGTGCTCCCGGGTCTTGTAGAAAAGAATGTCCGGCCACTGCTCTTCCACAAAAGTGACATGCCACTGACCTGGGGCAAGATAAGTGAGATGTCCCTCGGCGTCATGGGCCAGGCTCCCTTTATTTCTGGCCTCAAACTCTTTGAGCCGTTTCTTATCAGGACAATCCACCCAGCGGGCCGCGGCATACTCCACCGGTTCATAGATGGCATCCACCCAGTACTCATCTTTGAGACGGGCCATGGTCACATCAAACTGCAGGATGCCCACGGCACCCAGGATATAATCACTGCCCATAATGGGCCTGAAGACCTGGACAGCACCTTCTTCGGCAAGCTGGACCAGTCCCTTCTGAAGCTGCTTGGTCTTGAGGGGGTTTTTCAAGATGACCCGCCGGAAATGCTCTGGCGCAAAATTGGGGATGCCGGTGAATTTGAGTTCCTCCTTCTGGGTGAAGGTATCACCGATCTTGATGGTGCCATGGTTATGAAGGCCAATGATATCACCGGCATACGCCTCAGCAACATGGGAGCGCTCCTGAGCCATGAAGATGGTGGCATTGGCCAGGGTAATGGGTTTACCCGCCCGGTGGTGGATCACCTTCATGCCCGGCACAAATTTGCCGGAACAGATGCGCAAAAAGGCAATGCGGTCACGATGGGCTGGGTTCATATTGGCCTGGATCTTAAAGACAAATCCGGAAAAAGAATCTTCAAAAGCAGAGACATCGCGGCTGGCCGCCTTACGGATCCCCGGCGCCGGGGCCAGTTCCACAAAGGCATCGAGCATCTCCTTGACCCCGAAATTATTAATGGCGCTGCCGAAGAAGACCGGGGTCTGGCTGCCTTGAAGATAATGGTCAAGTTCAAAAGGGTTGGCAGCACCCTCAAGCAATTCAATATCAGCGCGCAGCTCCTTGGCCTCTGTGATGCCGATGAGCTTGTCAAGACGGGGATCAGCCAGATCCTCGATGACGATTCCATCCTTGCTCATGGTTTCCTGGCCAGGGGTGAAGAGGTGCAGCTTTTTTTCGTACAGGGTATAGACGCCTTTGAAACGTTTACCCATGCCAATAGGCCAGGAGAGAGGGGTGCACTCCACCTGCAGCTTGTCCTCGATCTCGCTCATGATCTCCAGGGGATCCATGCCCTCCCGGTCGAGCTTGTTGATGAAGGTGATAATAGGGGTGTTCCGCAGGCGGCAGACCTCCATCAGCTTTTCGGTCTGGGGCTCCACCCCCTTGGCGAAATCAATGACCATGAGGGCGGAATCCACTGCCGTCAAAACACGATAGGTGTCTTCGGAGAAGTCCTGATGCCCCGGGGTATCCAGGAGATTGATCTCAAAATCACGATAATTAAAGTTCATCACCGAGCTGGTCACGGAAATACCGCGCTCCTGCTCAATAGCCATCCAGTCACTGGTGGCCTTCCGATCTGTCTTGCGCGATTTGACCGCGCCGGCCATCTGAATAGCGCCACCAAAGAGGAGCAGCTTCTCGGTGAGGGTGGTCTTACCGGCATCAGGATGGCTGATGATTCCGAATGTCCGTCTTTTCTCAACTTCTTTCTTGTATAAATTCATGGTTACTCAACAACAAGGTGGATAAAAATTGGCGGAGAGGCCTTGCCATGGATGGCTCTTGGCATCATGACCGCTGTTGCTCCTGCCAAGGCGAGGCTGGAGACTCTCGTCCAGAGGGCGAGGCTCCTTCTTTTATATAACGATAAAAAACGAAATATTTTACCAGCATTTGCCTTTTTTTGCTTTCTTTAAATAGCCTGGCTGTTTCCGCCTTGCCTTACCAGCCGAAATGGGAAACAATAAAAGGCGTATAATATAAAAAAAAGCCCCGGAAAAAAATGACTGAGCACCCCGCCTCCGAACTGGCCATCACCATGGCCCACCTCATGCTGCCCAAGGATGGCAACCCCATGGGCTTTGTCCATGGGGGCGCAGTTGCCAAGTATATTGACGAAGCCGCCGCCGTGGTGGCCAGCCGTCATGCCCGGTGCATGGTGGTAACACGCTGCTTTGACAACCTGGAGTTCCACAACCATGTGGCCATCGGCAATCTCTTGCTTCTCAAGGCCAGCCTTAATATGGTGGGCCGCACCTCCATGGAAATAGGGGTGCGCGTTGAAGAAGAGGAGTTGACCAGCGGCCGGGTAAATCACATCGCCTCAGCCTACCTCACCTTTGTGGCCCTTGACGCCAAAGGCCTGCCTCGCCCGGTGCCCCAGGCCCTTTTTCAGACACCGGCTGAGCAGCGCCGCAACAAAGATGCCTTGAAAAGACGCCAGCACAGATTGGCGGCCCCTGAAAAAGAATACTAAGAGCTCGGGCAGAAGGGCTGTTGTGGGGAGAGTCTCAGGCCCCTCACTCATCCAAGACCCTGGCACCCTGTTTTTCGTAATAAAAGAGATCAGCGCTGCCAGAGAGACGCACTGTTGACCATGGCCTGCTCCTGGTCTATGGTGGCCCATGCCTGAAAAATCATTGCCCACCATGCCCCCCGACCCCAGCCACCATATCCGGCAGATTTTTATTGAAGAAGGCTGCGCCCATCTGCCCTATGTCCAGGAGATCTGTGAGCGGGCCCAGCTTGAAGGCCTAGTCATTGCCGACCGCACTGAGCCGCCGGTATCCTATGGCTCTTTTCCCAAAAACCTGCAGAGCGGCAAACAACACCTGCTGCTCTGTAAAAACAGGGGTGCCTTCTTTAAGCCCTGCCCCGGCACCAGGGAGTATCGCTGTTGCGACTACCATGTCCTCAATATCGGCATGGGCTGCCCCATGGATTGCTCCTACTGTATCCTCCAGGCCTACCTCAACAACCCCTGGCTCACCTTCTTTGTCAATACGGACGAGCTCTTTGCCGAACTGGACCTGGCCTTCACCCGCACCACGCAATTCTGGCGGATCGGTACCGGTGAATTCACCGATTCCCTGGCCCTGGACCATATCACCGGTCTGAGCCCGCTTCTGATTCGTTATATGCGGGACAAGAAAAGAGGTGTTCTGGAACTAAAGACAAAATCGGTGGCCATCAACCATCTGGCCGGTCTTGACCATAACGGCCGGACCATCATCGCCTGGTCCTTGAATGCCCCCGCCATCATGGCCAAGGAGGAGATCCGGACGGCCAGCCTGGATGAGCGGCTGGCCGCAGCCCGCCAGGTAGCGGCAATGGGCTACAAAGTGGCCTTTCATTTTGATCCCATCATCTACCACCAGGGCTGGCAGGAAGGCTATCGCGCCACCATCAAAAAACTTTTTGCCACAGTTCCTGCTGAAAAAATTGCCTGGATCAGTCTGGGTGCCCTGCGCTTTCTGCCACCACTCAAGGCCATCGCCCTCAGCCGTTTTCCCGGCTCCACCTTTTTCCACGAAGAATTCATCACGGGGCTTGACAATAAAAAACGCTATTTCAGGCCATTACGGGTGGAAATGTATACCCATATCCTGGCTGAGCTACGGGCCGTGGCCAGCCCCCACACCTGTCTCTATTTCTGTATGGAAAGTGACGAAATCTGGCAGGAGTGCGGTTTTGCCCCGGGTAAGAGCCAAAGCCTGCCAGACGATCTTGACCAGGCCTTTGCACGCACCCTTTAACCCCCACGGCCCCGGGCCCTGTAAAACTCGTTTTTTCCCCGCATTTTTTTCTTGCTGACCCATGCCACTTATCCCGCCTCTTTTTTATTTCAGCCACCATTCTTTTTGGTTGGCGATCCTCTTTGCTTTTTGTATTCTATCCATCGTTACGTATCGGATCGGCATACCCCCCTTTTTCAGATGTGCCATTTTCAAATTATGTCTTTGTTAAGGAGAGAACATCCATGGTAAATAAAGCTATTCTTATTGGCAACCTGGGCGGCGACCCGGAAGTACGTTATACCCAGAACGGTTCTGCCGTAGCCAATTTCAATATAGCCACCAGTGAACGGTGGAAGGATCAGTCCGGCACCCAGCAGGAGCAGACGGAATGGCACCGTATAGTGGCCTTTGCCCGCCTGGGTGAAATCTGCGGCGAGTATCTCTCCAAAGGCTCCAAGGTCTATATCGAAGGCCGCATCCAGACCAGACAGTGGGAAGATAAGGACGGCAACAAGCGTTACACCACAGAGATAGTGGCCCGGGAGATGAAGATGCTCGACAGCCGGCCCAGTTCAGGTGGCGGTGGTGGTGGCCCCTCCCAGGAGCCCCCCCTCCCTGAGCCCAGAATGGGTGATGATGTGCCGTTCTAGATTTTAGACCAGACACCGGCAAGAGAAAAAGGAACCTGCTTTAAGGTTCCTTTTTTTTATGGCCATCCCGGCCACAGCAACCACCTGAGATGAGAGGACTTTCTGCTTTTTCCCCCAAGAGAAAATCAACTGTTCTGCCACCCTCAACTTTCTGTTACAGTTAAACCTTAACTTACCCACTTTTTCATACCCGGAGAAAGCTGCCTGACTCCCCTTGTCAAAGAGTGGAACCGATCTTATAATCATGAACACATGAAAAACATGTCGTTTGTTCTTCACTTGTTTCAATCTGCTGTAACAAAACCCAGAAAGGCCCATGGATTATTATAAAATATTAGGTGTAGACAAAACTGCCGACAGTGCGGCCATTAAAAAGGCCTATCGGAAACTGGCCATGAAGTATCACCCTGACAAGACAGCGGGTGATAAGGCGGCAGAGGAAAAATTCAAACAGGCCAATGAGGCCTATGCTGTTCTCTCCGATCCGGAGAAACGCAAAGAGTACGACACCTACGGCTCCTCAGGCTTTTCCCAGCGTTATTCCCAGGAAGACATCTTCAGGGGCAGCGATCTCGGCTCCATTTTGCGTGAATTCGGCATGAATTTCGGGGGCGGTTTCAGCCAGAGCGGCGGGGCAGGCAGCCCCTTTGAGTCCTTTTTCTCACAAAGCAGCGGTCAAGGTCATGACCGGGGCAGAGGCTTTCAGCAGCAGGCAGCCAAAGGCCAGGACATGATTATGGAACTCTGGGTTACCCTGGAGGAGGTGGCCAGCGGCACAGAAAGGACCCTTTCTCTGGCCCATTTGAATGACCGGGTCTCGGTAAAAATCCCCCCGGGCATAGAGTCTGGCAAAAAATTGCGCGTTACCGGCAAGGGCGGCCCCTCTCCCATGGGAGGGCCAGCTGGCGATCTCTTTCTTAAAATAAATGTGCAACCCCACGCCCTTTTCAAACAGGATGGCGCCACCCTTATCCATGAAAAGCAGATCCCTTTCAGCCAGGCGGCCTTGGGCACCAAGGTGGCCATCCCCACTCTGGAAGGCAAAGAGCTCACCGTCAAGATACCGGCCGGCACGCAGAGCGGCGGCAGGTTACGCCTGAAGGACAAAGGCCTCCCCCAGGGCCCCAAAGGCCCCAGAGGGGATCTCATGGTGAAGATACATATTGAAGTACCGAAAGAGTTGTCTGCCGAACAGGAAGAACTCCTTAAGGAACTGCAAAAAACCGGCCTCTAAACTTTGCTTTTTCGGCGTATGACAAAGACCCTCTCCTGCCCCCCGAGGCCAAGCGTTGTAAAGGCGCGGGCCATAAAATCAGCCTGGCAGGATCTGGATTTCCTCTCCGGAGCTTCCTTAACCTGAACTCTTTGTAGCCGATGAAGGCCCGCTCAGGCCTTGGTTTTGCTGACGGCTCTGTTCAAAAAACGCGTGCTCTCCTGCAGAATTTTCTTTCTCCACCCCCCGTCAAAGTCACAGGCCTGAAAGCCATGCCACTGGCCCAGGCCAAGCAACCAACAAAAACGGGGGAAGGCAAGGGATCCCTTGCCTTCCCCCGTGAACAAGAGGATAGGTGCGATTAATTAAAGAGGAGTGCCGGTTATGCGCTCCAGGGCCTCAAGATACCTGCTGCCTGTTTTTTCCAGAATCTCAGGGGGCAGGGAGGGGGCTGGCGGCGTCTTATCCCAATCCAGACTATCCAGATAATCACGCAGAAACTGCTTGTCAAAACTTGGCTGGCTGCGGCCGACCATGTAATCAGCCACAGGCCAGAAACGAGAACTGTCAGGGGTGAGCACTTCATCAATGAGGATGAGCCTGCCCTCAAACCAGCCCAGCTCGAACTTGGTATCGGCAATGATAATGCCTTTGGAACGGGCATACTCAGCGGCCTTTTCATAGAGACGAACGCAGATATCAGCAATCTGCGCGGTCGCCTCTTTACCCACCAGCTTTTCCATCTCAGCCACAGAGATGTTCTCGTCATGCAGGCCCATTTCGGCCTTGGTGGAGGGGGTAAAAAGAACCTCAGGAAGCTTCTCTGATTCCTGCATCCCGGCCGGCAGCTTGAAACCGCACACCGTGGTGTCTTTCTTGTAGGCACTCCAGAAAGAACCGGAGATATAGCCCCGGACAATACATTCAACAGGCAGGGGTTGCGCCTTTTTCACCAGCATGGAACGGCCCCGGAGAATATCGCGGTAAGGGGCACAGGCGGCCGGATAGTCGTCAGGATCGGCGCTGATCAAGTGATGAGGAATGATATCGCTGAGCAGGTCAAACCAGAAAAGGGAGAGCTTGGTGAGCACCCTGCCCTTATTGGGAATGGGTTCGTTCATAATCACATCATAGGCGGAAATACGATCTGTGGCCACCATCAGCAAGGCATCATCTACCTCGTAAAGATCACGCACCTTGCCGCGGTTAATGAGCTTAAGTCCTGCAAAATTTGTTTCGGTTACAGCTTGGTTCATGGGATTGTCCTCGGTAAAAAAATAAAGCGTTGCGCCGCCCTCTTTACCATAAAGAGGGGTCTGGCGGAAAATTTCTTTTTTTGGGGGTCCTTGTGCCTTAGACGGCTCACCTCCTGCCGACCATGAGAGAGCTCAATCAGGTGCGCTTGAACCATTTTTTCACTTCATCGGCAGAGAAAAGACGGTAGACCGGGCGGCCATGTGGACAATGGGAAAAGACATCAGCCGCCAGCATCTGCTCGACAAGCGCCCCCCCTTCTTCCGGCCACAGGGCATGATGCGCCTTTACCGCCCCCTTACAGGCCATGGTGGCCAGGATATCTTCAAGGCGCCTGGCCCGGGAAGAGGACAACTCCGGGGCCACATATCTCTCGACAATACCGGTGAAAACTTCCACTGGCCCAAGATGGGCAAGCAGGGAGGGAACCGCCTTAATGACAAAGCTCTCCCCGCCGAACCCGGCAATCTCCAGGCCCATCTCACTGATTTCATCATGATACCTCTGCAGGGCGTGGGCCTGGGCAGGAGTACATTCCACCATCTCCGGAAAAAGAAGGATCTGGCGGGCCACCGCCTGCCGGGCCAGCTGCTTTTTTAATTTCTCAAAAAGCAGGCGCTCATGGGCCGCATGCTGGTCGATAATCACCAGCCCGGCGCTGCTGGCACAAAGAAGATAGCTCTCCTGAAATTGACCGATATAGCTGATATGGCCAAGACCCTCAGGGCTGGAGAGCGCCCTCTCTTTTGCCTCTGGCGGCCGGCATTGTTGCTGAACGCCCTGCCCTGCCCCGGGGGTGGGCTGATAATCGGCACGCAGAACAACCTCGGCCGGACACGAATTCCCTGGAATTGCCGCCTGCTTTTCTGCCGGCAGCGGGTAAAGAGAGGCTGGCTGCAGGGGGCGGGTTGGACTGGCCGGGCAAGGTTCACTGATCCGCAACGCGGCCCCTTGCCTGGCCGGAGCAGGTTCGAAGGATCCCAGCAGAGCCTTTTTCACCTGACCTTGATAGCTTTCCAGGCCCTTACGCACCGCCTGCGCCACTGCCTGATGAATGAGATTGGCCCGCTGGAAACGGATCTCCTGCTTGGTGGGATGGACATTGACATCCACTTCAGCAAGAGGGGCTGAAACCATAAGAACCCCGGCCGGCCGGCGGCCCTTCATGAAATAACCGTGGGCCCCTTCACTCACCGCATGATTAATCATGCGGTCCCGCACCGGTCGCCCCAGGACAAAGAGGCGTAACCTGGCAGCCGGACCCACGATCTTATCCGGGGAAAGCAGCCAGCCATGGACGGCGACCTCCCCCTCCTTATCCTGCTGCCAGGCGATCTCCAGCAGGCTGGAGGTATCTTTCAGGCCCAAAATGGCGGCCAGCCGCTGGCCTAGGGTATCGCCGGCGGCAAAGGAAAGGGCCTGCCGGCCGTCCACCTGGAGGCGAAAACCCACCTCAGGAGAAGCCAGGGCAGCACAGAGCACCACTTCTTCTATATGGGCAAGCTCGGTACGTTTGGTCTTCAGGAATTTACGGCGGGCAGGGACATTGCCGAAGAGGTCGCGCACCTCCATAACCGTGCCTTGGCTGCCGCCCATCTCATGAACTTTTCTGACCTGACCGTAGCGCACCTCAGCCAGGGTGCCGAGTGCAGCCCCCTCTCTTTTGGAGAGAATAACCAGCCTGGATACGGAGGCAATGGAGGGTACTGCTTCGCCCCGAAACCCCAAGGTGGTGATGAGGTGCAGATCAGCCGCCTCTTTCACTTTGCTGGTGGCATGGCGCTCCAGGCAGAGCAGCACATCATCGGCGTCCATGCCCACACCATCGTCAATCACCCGCAGCAGTCTGGTGCCGCCGCCCTCCACCTCCACGGTGATATGGCGGGCCTGGGCGTCGAGACCGTTTTCCACAAATTCTTTGACCACCGAGGCCGGCCTTTCAATGACCTCACCGGCCGCGATCTTATTGGCCAGATCCTCGGGAAGGATTTTTATCAGAGACACGGGCAGCCCCTATTGCAGATAGCTCTCGATGTGGAGATCAAGCCAGGAGGCATCCCACCACTCCAAGGGGTCAACCATGATCCCGTGCACCAGCATGGAAAAATGGAGATGATCGCCGCCAGCCATGCCCGTGGTGCCTGTGGCCCCGAGAACATCATCTTTGTCCATAATATCCCCTACAGCAACAGCGATCTGGCTCAGATGGGAATAGAGGCTGAAAACGCCGATTCCATGGTCAAGGATAACGGTATTCCCATATATTCCCCGGTACTCGGCATAGACGACCTTGCCCTTATTGGCCGCCTTCACCGGGGCATGACGCACCGAGGCGATGTCATTACCGAGATGGACCTGGTTATCTATCTTTTTCCCCTTATACATATAGGAGCGATAATCGGCAAAACTCGCCCGCCGGGCCCCTGCCATGCGACCGAATGCACCGCTCCACAGTTTTTCGGCCACGGACTCTGCGCAGATTTCCTGAAATTTCTGGTTATTTTCCTGGCGCACCTGGTTGTTCACATAGAGATATTGTTCAACATAGGAACCCGTCATTTCGGGATAATACTGAGAAAATTCAGGGATTTTCAGCTCGAGAAACGAATCAGGGATAGTAATGGCATCTTTTTTTATGGCCCTCTTATGGACAATCATCCCGAAAAAGGCTTTGCCCTGATTGCCGGCACCATCCTCGGCCAGCACATGGGCATCGCTTATTTTTTCTGCATCATAGGGTAAGGCAATCATGGCCCCGTAGAGACCCTTCTTCCCTGCAACGGGAAATCCAGGGTGAAAAAAATCATTAACAGTGACGCCATGGCGGGGGACCGCCTCAGAGATTTTATAGGTAACCAGACCGGCGCCTCCCTGTTTGATATAACGGGGGGAATCAAGCCTGGTTACCTTAGGTGGCGTGGTGTCAAAAGCCACAGGGATAATGACCTGGCTCTCATTACCGGCCCCGAAACGCCAATAGGAATAATCCCGGGCCTGGATAACCACTTCGGCCGGACCATCAACCAGGCCTAAGCGCCCCGTATCAAGGGTCACTGTAATAGGCATCTCCCGGGGGCCGGCCTGCGTGATCCAGCTCCGCCGGGGAAAGATCTTTTCCATGACCTGCACGGTTTTATTGTCCTGAACAACCGCAACCTGCACATGACGCAAACCACTTTTTTGATCTGCAGCCTTGAAGTGGATATCAGTAAGGGCGCCGATCAGCGGCGGCAGCGGAGTGGGGCTGATGGTGGGTTGCTCACGCTCATTGACATAAAAAAGCAAGGCAGCTGCACTCAAAAAAACCAAGCCAACGCAGACCATAAAAATGGCGGTGCCGTTACTCTTTGCCCGGCTGCTTTTACTTGCCGATAACAATCCCATGTCTTTTCTCCACATATGTTAAGATTTGCATAAATAAACCGGGGTAGTACTATTCCTTAAGGAATAAAGAAGGCGCCTCTCCCCCTGAGGGGTGTCTCCAATGTCCGTATTGAACCACCAAAAGTACCTTAAAGGACGGAGAGGGCAAAGTTTTTTCTTGCGCAAGCAACTGCCTGCCACTACTTTTGCAGCTTATATCAAGTACTTTTGCAGTTTATATCAAGCCATCACCACTTACCATGAAAGCTGATCATTTCCATACCATAATTATTGGGGCCGGCCCAGCCGGCTTGCGCTGCGCCCGCACCTTGGCGGCCAGCGGCAAACGGGTATTGGTCTGTGAAAAAAACCGGATCATCGGCCCTAAAACCTGTGCCGGCGGGGTGACATGCTCAGGCCTGAGCCAGGCCATCCCCGCCCAACTGGTTGAACGACACTTTTCCATCCAGAATGTTTCGTCAACCTTGCAGCAAGCACGGCTCATTGCCGAGAAACCCATGGTAGCCACGGTCAACCGGGAAGATCTTGGCCACTGGCTGGCAGCAGCTGCAACAGAAGCAGGGGCAACCATTCTTACCGGCACCGCGGTCCGCCACATAACCGCTACGGAAATTGTCACCAGCCAAGGGAGATACGGTTTTGACTTTCTGGTGGGAGCAGACGGCTCAAACTCCCTGGTGCGCCGCTTTCTCTCCCTGCCCATTACAAAAATGGGGGTGGGTATTCAGTACCACATCCCCTCTTCCCTGCCGGAAATGGTATGGCACCTTGACCCCAAACATCTCCTCACCGGCTATTGCTGGATTTTTCCCCAGGCCCACAGAACCTCGGTGGGCGCCTATTGCTTTCGCCGCCACATGAATCCCAAGGGCCTCAAAACGTATCTCCATGCCTGGCTCGACAGCCGCAAAATCCCTTACCAGGGCCTGAGGGCCGAGGCCGCCAATATCAATTTCGACTACCAGGGCTGGCATTTTAAAAATATTTTTTTGATTGGCGATGCGGCCGGACTTGCCTCCGGGCTGACCGGAGAAGGGATCCTGCCGGCCATGATTTCCGGGGAGGAAATTGCCGCCACCATCCTCAATCCCGGACATAAGCCGCAACGCCTCAACAGACTCATTAAAAATCACCAGCGCCATACCCGCCTCCTGCTCCTGGCCGGCAAAAACAAATTTGGCTGTCAACTCATCACGGAGAGTCTGATCCTTGCTCTCAAACTGAAAATAATCCCCTTTTCCGCCCTGGAAATGGCCACCGAGGAAGCGCCCCATGCAAGAACAACAGAAGAAGACCCTGCTCTATAATATTATCTTCATCGTGGTGGGGGGCGCCCTGCTCCTTTTTCTCCTCCGCGCCCCTGAAGAAAACACGGCCCGCATCCCGTATGATGACAACCATCAACGTTTTTATAGCATGGGCAAGAAGGAGGCGGAGAAATTCTGCGAGTCATGCCATAACCAGACAGCTGAGGCCCCCCTGCCCGCCGACCATCCGCCCAAGTATCGCTGCCTCTTCTGCCATAAAAAGGTAGAAAGCAATGGCTGATAAAGAATCCGTCCGGATGGCCCTGGCAGATTTGGCGCAGACCAGGGCCTTTGGCTACCATATCGGCACGGTGGCCCAGGCCGGTGATATCATTCTGCTCAGCGGCGACCTGGGGGCGGGCAAGACCACCCTGACCCAGGCCATCGCCCAGGGTTTACAGGTTCCGGCCGGCTGTTATATCACCAGTCCCACCTTCAGCCTGCTCCATGAATATCCCGGCCGTATCCCTCTCTACCACATGGACCTCTATCGTTTAGCCGGCGAGGAAGAGATAGAGGAGCTCGGCTTTGAAGAGTATATCTATGGCCAGGGACTCACCGTTATTGAATGGCCGGAACGACTGGGCGACCTCACCCCCCGCAGCTGCCTGGAAATAGAACTCCTCTCCCCCACTCCACAATCCAGAGAGATCATCCTCACCGGCCGCGGCGCCATGTCTTGCCGGCTCAAGAATTTCAGCAATTTTCATGGCGCTCCGCACACGCCAATCTAAACCGAGCCCTGGCCTTCCTGCAGAAGGGCTCTCTTTTTTTTACCCGGTGGCAAGCACGGATATTGCTGCTCCCGGCAGACCGCTCTTGCATGGGGCTGGGGAATTTTTTTTGTGCCGGGCACCTCAAGAAAAAGGAGCGCCCAGCTCCGGCTCAGGCAGACCTCTTCTGCCGGTAACCATTCAAGGTCTCAACAAACTTCTCTTTATTGATCGGTTTGGTCAGAAAGCCGTCCATGCCCGCCTCATAACAGTTCTGCTCATCTTCCTTGCTGGCACTGGCCGTTAAACCGATAATGGGTATTCTAGCGGTTCCGCCCCCCAGACTTGCATATTTCATGCTCTCGGCAGCCAGCCCCTCAAGGAGGCGGATTTTCCTTGTTGCCTCCAGGCCATCCATATTGGGCATATGGATATCCATGAGGATCAGATGGAATTTTTTATCCTGGAGCCGGGCCAGGGCCTCCAGGCCATCAGCAGCCACCTCCACTTGACAGCCCTGGCGCTGGATAAGGAGCCGGGCCAGCTTCTGATTCACCAGATTATCCTCCACCAGAAGCACCGCGATGGAGCCGGCCTGTTTAAAAGCGGCCACCGGCCCGGCGGCCGACTCTGCCGACAGAGGGGTTGCTTTTTCCACCTTGACCCCGGCCAGGGGAATGAGACACCGAAAGACAGAACCCGTCCCCACCGCACTTTCCACCACAATCTGGCCACCCATGAGAGTAACGAGCTGATAGCAGATCGAAAGCCCCAGACCCGTGCCGCCATATTGGCGGGTGGTTGAACCATCCGCCTGGGTGAATTTTTCAAAGATGGCCTGGAGCCGGTGGTGGGCAATGCCGATACCGTTATCGCGCACCTCAAAAACCACCTGGTCGCCTCCTCCCTCTCCTTTTTTCAGCTGAATGTCAACCCAACCATGTTCCGTGAATTTCAAGGCATTGCCCACCAAATTGATGAGGATCTGTCGTAAACGGACCTCATCGCCAAGGACCCGGGGAGGCAGGGCAGAGTCGACATGTACTCTGATATTATTGGCGCGAGCAGCCGCCTGGGCCGCCAACATGGCACTGACACTGCGGGCAAGAGCAGCCAAATCCACCGGTTCCGAGGCCAAATCCAGCTTGCCGGATTCGACTTTCGCCAGATCAAGAATATCGTTGATTAAAACCAGGAGATTGTCCGCCGCCTTGCTGATGGTCTGCACAAAATCATCCTGCTCAGCACTAAGCTCTGACTCGATAAGCAGACCTGAAAAGCCGATGATGGCGTTCAAGGGTGTCCGCAGTTCATGGCTCATATTGGCCAGAAATTCACTTTTGAGCCGACTGGCAGCCTCCAGTTCCCTGTTCTTGGCGCGTAATTCCTTGGTCTGCCTGGCAATCTCCTTTTCCAGCTCCTTGGCATACTCCTTCTCTCTTTTCTGGAGCAGGAGATATTGCTCATGATTGTCATCAATGAGATGGACGTGCTGTTTCTTAAGGACCTCTATCTGGCGGTGGAGCTGTGCCGATTCCAGCAAAGCCTCATTTTGGCCTCTGCGGGCCAGAGCGAGCTGAAAGGTATTGAGGCATAACTGGGCCTGCATGGGGTCGGCACTGATATCGCCGCCGGAAACCGGGAGAGAAAAGACAAGGGTATCAGGGGGCTCAAGACAAAAGGCATAGCGCCGCTCTCCCCTGGCGTTTTCAGCGCTCACCAGTGCTGAGCCTTCTTGGGCTCGCCGCAACAGGGGCGCCAAGATAGCCGGGGACGTCTCGGGCAAATCACCCACCACCTGGCCTTGCCTGTCGACAATGGCCAGACGCACGCCCGGCAGGAGGGGGCCTATTATCGCCAGCAAGGCCAGGCGCTCCTCAGCGCGGTCAACCAGATCATCAAAGACCGTGGCAAATAAATCGTCCATCAGGCCTCTTCACGATAAAGTTCTTCCGCCTTGGCCATCTCAGCGGGAAAATCCTTGATAAGAACCTTATAATCCGTCATCCGACTCTTCATATGGCTGGTCAGATATGGGGGCAGGGGATCTTGGCGGCCCTGGACAGCGCCACAGTTGACGCGGCTGGCTATGTATTCAGCAATGTGCAGGATACTGGTGATACTGGGGACGGGATAGACCTTATCCTGATCATGATGTTTCTTAATGGCCTCCACGACCTCAGGGGGCATATTCCAGTTGAAGACCAGCAAGCCCCCCACCTTGCAATGGTTGGTTTCGATGATTTCATCTTCATAGCGGGTGATCACCTCGGTGCCGCTCCGGTAAAGCCTGGCCACCTCCCGCAATTCCTGAGCTGCGAGCTGATCTTCAATGATGAGGCCGATATCATGGATGATACCAGCCAGAAACTCATCTTCACCGGCCAACCCGAAAAGGCGCTCAGCAATCATGCGCGCCAAAATAGCCACGGTGGCACAATGTTTCCATAACTGGCGCCGGGAAAACTCCTGGTTGTCATCCTCCGTGAAAAGGTTGCGCAGGGCCTCTACAGCCACCATATTGCGCAGATTCTTCATACCGGCATAAACCACGGCCTTGGAGATGGACTCCACCCTGTTGACCAGGCCAAAATAGGGGCTGTTGACCAGCTTCAGGAGACGAATGACCAGGATGGGGTCAAGCTTGATAATCTCCTCAAAATCCTTCATGGTAGCGGCATCGGAATTCACCAGCTGGGTAACCCGAATGGCGACATGGGGCAGGGTCTTGAGATCATTAAACTTGTGAACAAGGGTTTGGGCTGAGGGCATGGGAATTACGTATCTGTATTAATAATGAGCAGCTGTGTACCCTCTTTTGTTACTGCAACCGGGCATAACCACCAGGGGAAAACTACTTGAGGGTGGTCAGGGCGGAAATGGTCCTTTCCAGTGGGGACAAAAGGGAAAAGGCCACAGCGAGGTCATTGTGACGTCCCGCCTCCTCCATTTCCCAGGCCACTTCCCGTAATTTCCCCACACCGAGGCTGGCAGCGGCGCCCTTGATGCTATGGGCAGCTTCACCCATCATGGCGGCGTCACCCTCCTCATGGGCCATCCTCATTTTGGCAAGTTCCTGGAGGCTGGAAGACTCCAGCAGAGCAAGGAGCTCGGCAAGCAGCTCTTCGTCATCTCCGGACTGTTCCAAGGCAAAATCGCGATCCCACTGCAGATCAATCATGACATATCTCCCCACCCTCTCATTTTACCACCAATACAGCCAAAGCCAGCCACCATAACCTCTCAAAATCAGAATAAAAAGAGTGTTGAAAAAGGGAATTTTTTTATACTTTCTGCTCTCTGTGCTGCACCCTTTTTGGCCCGGGGAAGGAGAAACACCTCCTTCCTGACTAAAATCCCCTGCTTCAGAATGTCCAGGGCAGAGATTCCGGATCCAGAACGCCGCGGCGCAACAGGACGGGCCGGCCGTCAACACAGCCCACCAGGGTCGATCCTGCCCCCCCCGGAGTGGTGCCGCCATCAAGGATGTAATCGATATTGCCTGAAAAATGGCGGGCCACTTCCCGGCCGGAATTGGCAGCAGGCGCCCCTGAAAGATTCGCACTGGTAGCGGTTATGGGCTGCCCGCACAAGGCAATAAAGCGCTGCGCCACGGGCTGGGGCGAGATCCTGATACCAATGGTCCCGGTGCCGGCGGTGAGGCGGCGGGATAATTCCTGCCGGGCAGGGAAAACCAGAGTGAGAGGAGCCGGCCACAACGCCATGAAGGGCGAAAAACAGGGTGGCACAGATTCGGCAAGAGTGGGCAGCTGCTTGAGGCCGGAAATCAGGGTAAGAAGGGGCTTATCTTCCGGCCTTTTTTTCAAGGTGAAGAGTCTCGCCAAAGCCGCCTCATTGAAAGGATCAACAGCCAGACCATAATAGGTTTCAGTGGGAAAGGCGACAATCCCACCCTGCTTGATGATCGTTACCGCCTCCTGCAGACTCTGGGAAGGGATCATGGCCCTTTAGACGTTAAGGTTTCTGGCCTTTTCGTCAACCTCAGCCGCCATTTCCGCCTTGAAATCCGCGAGCTTTGCGGCCATGGCCTCATCAGAAACAGCCAGGATCTGACAGGCGAGAATAGCGCCGTTTTTGGCCCCTGCCCTGCCAATGGCCATGGTGGCCACCGGAATCCCCGGAGGCATCTGCACCGTGGCCAACAGAGAATCCAGACCTTTTAAAGAAGAAGAATCAATGGGCACGCCAATCACCGGGACTGTGGTATGGGCCGCCAATACCCCGGCCAGATGGGCCGCCATTCCGGCCCCGGCAATGATGACTTTCACCCCCCGCGCCCGGGCGGTCTCCGCAAACTCCGCAGCCCGGGCCGGGGTGCGGTGGGCGGAAGCCACGGTTATCTCGTAGGCAACGCCCATCTTTTTCAAAAAATCAACAGCTGCCATCATGATGGGCAGATCAGAGTCGCTGCCCATGATGATCCCGACCTTGGTAACTTGTGCCATTTTCCCTCTCCCCTTAAGTTTATGAGCTCTGGCGACGCAGGGCCTTTTGGCCGATATCGCCTCTGAAATAACAATCCTGCCAATGGATCATCTCCACCGTCTGGTAGGCCTTAGCAATTGCCTTCTCGAGATCGTCAGCAATGGCGGTAACGCCGAGCACCCTGCCGCCGGCATTGATCAATTCGCCATTCTTCTCGGTGGTGCCGGCATGGAAGACAACCACATCCTTTTGACTAGCGGCCCGGTCAAGCCCGGAAATAGGATACCCCTTGGTATAGGAACCGGGATAGCCCCCCGAGGCCATCACCACACACACAGCCGGCCGCGGATCGATATCCAGGCTAATGGAGGCAAGGTTGCCATCTATAACCGCCTCGACCACCTCAACCAGATCATTCTTAAGACGCATGAGCAGAGGCTGGGCCTCAGGATCACCGAAACGGCAGTTGAACTCAAGGACCTTGGCCACGCCGTTGCGGATCATCAGACCGGCATACAGCATGCCCTTATAAGGAGCTCCCTCGGCCGCCAGGGCCTTGACCGTGGGCGCCATCACCTTTTCCATCACCTGGGCATGCAGTTCCGGGGTCACCACCGGCGCCGGCGAGTAGGCGCCCATGCCGCCGGTATTAGGGCCGGTGTCTCCCGCAAAGACCGCTTTGTGATCCTGGGATGTGGGCAGGGGAAGAATGGTTTTGCCATCTGTAAAAGCGATAAAAGAGGCCTCTTCCCCGGGCAGAAACTCTTCGATAATGACTTCATCACCGGCATCACCAAAGGCGCGTTCCGTCATCACCAGATCCACCGCCGCCTTGGCCTCCGCTATGTGGTGACAAACCACAACACCTTTGCCCGCGGCAAGGCCATCGGCCTTAACAACAAGGGGAACCCCCATTTTATCGACATAGGCCATGGCCTGATCACGATCCGTAAAAGAGGCGTAGTGGGCAGAGGGAATCTCATACTTGGCGAGAAGATCTTTCATGAAGACTTTGCTGCCTTCCAGGGCCGCCGCCTTTCTCTCTGGCCCAAAGATCCGCAGGCCCGCCTCCGCAAAAAGATCGACAATCCCGAGGGTGAGTGAAATCTCAGGACCAACCAGGGTCAAATCAATATCGGTGGCCGTGGCAAAGGCCAAAAGCCCTGCCAGATCATCGGCGGCCACAGGTACACAGGTGGCCATCTTGGCAATGCCGCCATTCCCCGGGGCACAGAATATTGCCGTTACCTGAGGGCTCTGTGCCAGCTTCCAGACCATGGCATGCTCACGCCCCCCGGCCCCAACCACCAATACCTTCATTGCTATTCTCCTTGCGCAGAAGTCACCCCAAAAAGGGGCCTGATCCTGCCAGCCCAACAAGATTAAATTTCAGCCTTATTTCCATGCCATACTCTTTTGCAGGAGGCTGATTTGCACACCCTTCCCCGCTAAAAAAAATCAGCCCACATTAACCAAGGCTGCCTGTCACTGTCAACAACGACTTGTAGGGGCCCATCGCAGGCTCCAGGGCCAAACGACATTTTTCTTGACACAAAACTGTCGCGTCTCTATGATACAGCAAAATGAATATCTATTCATATTGACTCTTCTCCACCAACAATCCTTACCGTGGCCGGGAAGGACAGCCCTTTGTTGAGGCAGCCCCTTACCAGCAGTATCTTGACCCATATCAATATTGATAACATCTTAATTTAAAAAGTTTTTTTCTCCCCTTCTGCTTCGCATCCCAAGTGCTAAAAAAGAAAGAGAGAAAATGCGGGTAAAATGATGCGAGTCTCAGACAAACATAGCAAAATAACCCAAGCAGCCGTCAAGGTCTTTGCCCAGAAAGGCTTTTTCAATGCCCGCATTTCAGATATCGCCAAAGAGGCAAAGGTGGCTGACGGCACCATCTACCTCTATTTCAATAACAAATACGACATCCTTATTTCCCTGTTTGAGGATGAAATTGGCAAAATTATTCTTCAGGTCAAACTGCTCCTTGAGCAAGAAGACGATCCCTGCCGGAAACTCCATATCTTTGCCAAACAGCACCTGCTGCTTCTTGAAGAAAAAAAAGATCTGGCCGAGGTGTTACAGATGGAGCTCAGACAGAGCAATAAATTCATGAAGGAGTATCGCAATACCAAATTTATTGAATATATTGACATTATTTCCGCCATTATTCATCAGGGCCAGGACAGGGGTATCTTTAATCGCGATATTTCCCCAGGCATTGCCAAGCGGGTCATCTTCGGGGCTTTAGACGAGATGTCCAGACTCTGGATACTTGATGACGCCCCTCATTACACCCTTGCCGAAACCGCCGATCAGGTCTGCAACCTCTTTTTAAACGGCCTTAAAAACCCGGCCAGCCATTAAAAAGGGGAAGGAACAAGCGTCCCCTCCCCTTTCTTCAAAAGACAAGACGATCTCTGGAAAACTTCACGGAATATCGCCGCATTCAATAGAGATAATTTCCAGATTCAAAATACCTTTGGGAATCTTCACCACCACCTCGTCCCCCTCTTCTTTGCCGATCAAGGCTCTTCCCCAGGGTGACATGACGGATATACTACCCTTTTTCACATCCGCCTCATCAGAGCCCACCAGCCAATAGGTGACTTCTTCATCGGTATCGAGATCCACCACCGTTACCCTGGTGCCAAAGACCACCCTTTCGACACTGACCTTGGTACAGTCAATCACCTCTGAGCGGCCCAGTTTGTCCTTGAGCTCCTGAATTCGCCCTTCAATATGGCCCTGCCGCTCTTTGGCGGCATGATATTCGGCATTTTCCTTCAAATCACCATGCCCGAGGGCAATTTCAATGGACTTGATCACCTCGTAACGATCTTTACTCTGCAGGCGCTCCAACTCTTCCTTCAAGCGAGTATAACCTGTTTTTGACATGGGTATACGTTCCACCATCACTTCTTCCTCCCTCTATTTTCAGGCCTTAAGCAGCCTTCATATCTTTGTTATTTTAGAGATAACGCAGTGCATACCTGTAGATAGACCCAGGAAACAGGCGGCCCCGCCCCCGCCCTATTACCACCGGTAAAGCAGTGTTCCCGAGAGGTCCCGAGTCCGATACCCATCTGCATCCTCAAACTCCGTATCAATCTTCAGAATCCAGGCATGACTGATCTCTATGTTAAAACCGGCCCGGAAAACATGCGAGGCATTATCATCCACATCGTAGGAGAAACTATAACCGGCGGTGAAGAAACTGGGTGTGGAGCGGCCCAGGACATCATCGGAGAATTTATGCTTATAGTTGACCATAAAATGCTGGCGCGAATAATCCGCCGGTGCCCAATAAGGGTGGTCGGCGGCGCTGAAACCATCGCTCAGCAGCGCCCCTGTTGCCTCATTTTTCTCCTGGGCATCGAGAAATTCATAAAGAAAGGTGGCCTTGAGAAAATTCGGCTCAGGCAACAAGACAGACGAAAGCCAGAGGGAATAACCGTTGATCACATTATCATCTGAATACTCTGTATGGCTGATCTTTCCTCCCCCCAGCAGGTGCGGGGTGATATCAAGCTGAGCACGCCCCTCATACACCTGAGCCATCACCATACGACCAACACTGGCCAGGGTATCGTCTACAATCTGGCGCTTGATGCCAATATAACTCTCGAACCGGTCACCGGCAAGCCCTGTGGCGCTGAAATCATAGACGCCAACACTTGAGTTGTTATTGCTGAGGGCATGGCCCCCCACCTTGGCCTCGAGCTGCACATAATCAAAAAACTTACTGCCCAGCGCCACATCCGCTCTCTTGCCGTAAAATCCAGCATTTGAGGTGGGAGATTGATAATGAATTCTAGAAGCGGACACTGTTATTTCTCTCTGGGGCCGCGGGGAAAGCCAACCAGAAAACCCGAAGGCATCCCGGTCTATATCATAATATCCAGAACGACCTTTTTTCTGGATATGGGAATAATATAGCCCTGCCCGGGGTTGCCGCTTGAGATGATTTCTCTTTATGGCCTCATTGAGGCCCGGAAAATCCGGGTTATAGCTCTGCAGGCGCTGATAGACCATGGCCTCATCACCCACCCGGTCAAGGCTGCTGTAGACCCCGGCAAGATCAAAAAGCAGCGTGGGGTCTTCCTGGTTCCGCACCAGAAATTCATACTGCTTGACGGCATGATAATATTCCCGGCGCTGCACAGACTTGCGAGCGGCACGTTCGCGCTTTAATATCTTCTGCCATTGATGGGCGGCATAGAAAGATGCGGCTTGGCGGGCCACAGGTTCATAGGTGCCGCTCATGACAAAGTCGACAACCAGGCTCCTCTCCAGAGGACCGGGCCGGGCCATGGGCTGCAGCACCTTCATCCATAAGGAAAGTTCTTCCTGGGGCGGCAGGGCGATATTCTGCGCGGCACATTGCTCCAGAAACAAGTGCTGGGCGGAGGGGGAAGTTGCCTGACCATAGATGGCAAGTGCCTCTGACCAGTGAAAAAGCGCCCATTGCAAACGGGCCTTAACCAAAAGGGCCGCAGACCATTGCGACCTTTGCGCCAAAGCCTTGTCAGCCATTGCCAGCCCTTTGTCGTAATGGCCCAAGGCCAGGGCCACTCTGGCTCCGAAGAGATTAAGGAGGGCATTATCATCCTGCATTGCCAGCAGATTACTGACCAGATTGTCTGCCTCATCGAATTCGCCATTTAGTTCAAGCACCCGGACAAAGCGCAGCAGATAGCCAAAAGAAAGGGGCGCGGCATCCCGCAGATGCGTGCCGGCAACACTTGCCAGCGGATAGAGGCGTTTTTTCAGAGCCTCCCCCATAAAGAGTGCCAGCAAGCCGGCATCATTACCCGCCAGAGCCAGGACCTCTTTCATGGTTGCCTTGGCCCTCTTCTCATCCCCCAGCTCTGAATAAAAATGGAAAAGATTGACCTGGGCGGAAAAAGAGTGCTCTTGATCCGCAACCAAAGCGGTGAGAAGAGCGAGACTCTGGTCATCGTCACCTTCTTCAAAATAGGCCTTGGCTATCTGGACCTTTATTTCAGCACGCTCTTTCGGGGCGCAAACCTCCCCTTTTGGGGCAGCAAGAAGTTGCCGCCCTAAAAGGAGGAGATCTTCAAATTCTCCCAGCCCGTTCAAGACGCGCAGCTCATAAAGGGAGCGCTGACAGCGGAAGGTCTCCGCATGGACTGAGGTGGCATTGAGCCACGACTCCGCTTCAGCCACCTCACCGAGCAAGAGATTGAGATCCACAAGGGCAAAAAGGGCGCGCTGATCATGCCCATCCAGCCAAGCCAAACGATATTGTTGCTCCGCCTCATAAAAAAGACCATACAGTCGATACATCTCGGCGGCATCCAGGCGAGCCTGAACCTGATTTTCCACATCATCTTCGAGAAAGAAGCGCTCATAGATTTCTTCAGCCAGACCTATTTCACCAACACGACCCAAGGCCCGGGCATACCTGAGCCGGCCGTCAGGCGTCAGAAATACCGATTTATCAGCAAGGCTGGCCGCCTGAGCCATGACCACATCGCGGCGCCCCAGAGCACCGGCAATATCGAGAAAAATAAACCTGTTGAGATCAGACGAATTTTCCTTGGCCACGACCTCGGACATATCCCTGAAGGCATGCTCGGAAAGGCCGAGAAAATGGAAGATCCGGGCCCGAATAGCCAAAAATTCAGGGGAGAAAAATTCTCTCTCCACCAGAGGGGTAAAAAGATGCCAGCCTGCCTGCTCGTCTCCCTGCCGGAAGTGGTGTTCAGCCAGCTTCAAGGTGACGAGATAATTGCTGGCATCAAGTTCGTGGATTTCCTGCAGCATGGCAACCATCTCAGGCCCGCGCCCCATTTTGTCTAGAAGAGAAAGAATCTCCAGACGACTCTCCAGATCCCCTGGCTGGCCGGCGGCAATCTGGCGCCATCTCTGCAGGGCCTCCTGGTAACGTCCTGTTGCCGAGAGATTTCTGGCCAGATTCACCAGATATTTTGCCCCACTCCCTCCTCGGCCCACCAGATGCTCGTACTGGGTTACCGCTTTTTCGGTCTCCCCTGTTGCGGTAAAAACCTGCGCGGCTTGTTGACGGATTTCATCATCCGGCTCTGCAACCAGCTCCAGATAGCGGCTATAGAGGCGGCTGCTCTTGTCCAGACTGCCCTCTGTCCTATAGCTTTGGGCGAGAACGAGACTTTTAGCCGCGTCACCCGGAAAGGCCGAGAGATACTGCTCAAGAAAGGGAATGGCCTGTTGATGCTTATTCTGGCCCACATAGATGACGCCGATCCGGCCGGCCAGCTCATTATTTGCGGGCTCTTTGCTGAAACTGTGCAGGAGATGGGGGAGTGCCTCCGCCTCACGCCCTTGGCCGCTGTAATAGACGGCAAGGTGGGCATGGGCCGGAGAATAGTCGGGCCGGCCAACAAGTATTTTTTGCCAGTATTCTGCGGCCAGATGACTCAGGCCGAGACGATCATGAACCTGGGCGACAAGCAACAGGGTTTCAAAGGAGACATCTTTATCATTGGCCAGGGATGCCCCCAGGGCCCGGGCCTGTTGATCATTGCCCAGATCTATAGAGAGGCGGAACAATGCCTCCTGCAGAGCAACGTCACCTGCTTTTTTACGATGGAGCGCTTCCAGAACAGGCAGGGCCTTCTCCTTTTGTCCCAAAGAGATATAGGCCTGATAAAGCTTAACACCCACCTTATTTTTTTGTTCATCTCCGGCCCAGACCCTGGCCAGATAGGCCACTGCCCGTTGTATTCTGCCCGTGGCCAGCAGAAGAAGTCCCTGAGCCTGTTGATAAGAGAGATTGTCGGGATTGTCCTCCAGGAGTTGCTCTACATCTCTCTCCGCCTCATCGTATCTCTCCAGGGCCAGGAGAAGCCGGGCCCGTTCCCAGCGCGCCTCAAGAAGCTGGGGATGGTTGGCCAGCAACAGCGCGTAAAGCTGGAGAGCCTCCCCGGGCCTGTCCTGCCGCACAGAGTCTCTGGCGCTCAGCCATGTTGACCACCAGCCCTGCTCGGCCACATCAGTGAGAACAAGATGGGGCGGGACAAGGGGTCTTTCCGACCCCTGCAGGGTGGCCGCCATCCCGGCCTGTACCGAGAAAGGCCAAGGCATGCAGAGCAGAAAAAAGAGCGCTATGAGGATTTTTTTTTGCACGATAATCAACAAAAAAAGAGGGCGCAAAGTCCCTCTTTCCTGGTTTCACAAATTATTCTTTTCATGTAACTATTCAGGTTACAATCGAGAGCGCTGCCGTACCTCATCACATCAAAGCATGCCCCGATCCCGGTAGAATCCCGCAATCTGGGCCACCACAAACTCCAGCATCTCCTTGCTCAGTTCCGGGAATATGGGCAGGGCCAGGGTTTCAGCGGCAGCCTTATCCGTCTCTGGCAGGGCAGGCCCCTGCCAGCCCATCTTGACAAGGCATTCCTGGCGATGGAGAGGCACCGGGTAATAAATCTCCACCCCCACATCATGAGCAAGCAGATAGTCTCGCAAGGCATCCCTCTCCCGGGCCCGGATAACATACTGATTATAAATGTGATAATCAGCCCCGGCCACTGGCTCGTCAGCATAGGGGCGATAGAGTGCCGGGGGCAGCTGAACCAGGCCCTTTTCAAGCACGCCGGTTTCGGCGAACAGGGCTTCGTAGGTCAAGGCATTCTGCCTTCTGCCCCGATGCCACTCAGGCAGGTAGCGCAATTTCACATCAAGAATGGCGGCCTGCATGGCATCAAGCCGGAAATTACCGCCCAGAACGCCATGACAATATTTCGGTTTACCGCCATGGACCCTGATCACATCAAGCTCCTGGGCAAAGGCCTCATCCTGAACCGTGATCATGCCACCATCACCCATCCCCCCGAGATTCTTACTGGGGAAAAAGGAGAAACAGCCGGCAACCCCGAAACTGCCTGCCCTTTGCCAGCGAACGCCGCCCTCCTCAGCAACCGGGAAACAGGCGCCAATGGCCTGGGCAGCATCTTCCACCACAGCCAGGTCATATTCAGCAGCCAGGGCCATGATCTCATCCATGGCAGCACATTGGCCATAAAGATGCACAGGAATAATGGCCTTGATATCCTTATCGCCCTGCTTGAGGATCTCGCGCATCTTGGCAGGGGAGATATTAAAGCTCTGGGGATCAATATCGGCAAAAACAGGGGTGGCGCCCAGCCGCAGAATAGAACCCATGGTGGCAAAAAAGGAGTAGGAGGAGGTAAGCACCTTGTCGCCGGGACCAATGCCAAGGCCCATCAAGGCGCAGAGCAGAGCATCCGTGCCGCTTGACACCCCTATGCCCCTCTGGGTCTGGCAATAAGCAGCCACATTCTTCTCAAATTTTACCACATCAGGACCCAGAATATACATGGAAGAATCCATTACCCTGGTGATCTCTGCCAATATTTCCTCCCGGAGGGGAGCGAGTTGTTCACCTAAATCTAAAAGAGGAACTCTCATGTGCGCTCTTCCTTACATCACAGCCTGTGACTATCATTTTTTTAAACACTGCCCGCTAAAGCGAGATTAATTCTGCCATTGACCAAATACCTGGTCGAGAAAACTATGAATATCAGGCACTTCTTGCTCGAGATATTTCTTCATTTTGGTCAGCAGATTTGCCTCAATCTGGCGGACCCGTTCCCGAGAAATGCCGAACTGGTCGGCAATATCTTGCAGGGTCAGAGGTTCATCGCTCAACAGACGAGCAGCCAGAATGACCTGCTCCTTCTCATTAAGCTTGCCCCTCAGTTTGGCCAGCAAGTCCCCCATCCGCTCCCGAATCTCTATCTCGGCAACTTTCTGCTCCACGGAAGGGCCGGAATCGGGCAAAAAACTTTTCTGATCGTCATCCGAATCTTCACGCACCGGACTCTCCAGGGAAAGATCCCAGTTGTCCATGCGTTGACTCATCTCCAGGACTTCGCTTTCCTTGACGTTAAGACGTTCAGCCAGCAGTTTTGCCTCAGGAAGAAACCCCTGACTCTCCAAAAGCTTGCGCTCCTTATTGAGACTAAAAAAGAGTTTGCGCTGAGCCTGGGTGGTGCCGATTTTTACCAGCCGCCAATTATCCATAATAAACTTCAGGATATAAGCACGGATCCAATAGGCGGCATAATAGGAAAACTTGACGCCTCGATAGGGATCAAACTTTTTCACCGCCTGCACCAGGCCGACATTCCCTTCCTGGATCAGGTCAAGAAAATTTTGCATCCAGTATTTCTGGAAATCCATGGAAACCTTCACCACCAGACGCAGGTTGGCGGTGACCAGCCGATAGGCGGCATCAGGGTCTTTCTCCTCATGGAATTTCCGGGCGAGTCTGTCTGTCTCCTCCCTGGTCAGGAGGGAATGCTGACTGATCTCCTGCAGATAGCGATGCAGCCCGGACTGATTTATGGTGGGCAGATTGGGATCATCAGGCAGGGTAACCAACGCATGAAGGTTAGACTGCTCGTCTTTATCGGTGTCTCGTTTCTTCACCGGCAACTATTTTCCTCTAAGCTATAGGGGCCGAAAAAGTTGTTGCTCAAGCCAGCTACCAAGATCTTGCACCTAGCCAGAAAGCAGCCCCACTTTATCAAAAATCAAAAGGGCCACACTACCATCTCCAGACATAAAAAGCGCGTTTTTTTACTTTCAGAGCAGCGGATTCTCGCCCCCATTGTCGGGAGAATCCGCCCCTCAAAAAGGAGGAGAACAGACAAGGCAGCCGGCTGTTGTTCTTGACAAGCGAAGGGCTCTTATATATACACCTTCAAGAAGCACCTTCTGCCTCCTGCGGCAGATGCAAAAAATTTCCAGTTAGACATTCCCCCCTCTTCACTTCTCGCCAAAAGGCCGACGGTCAACAGAATAAAATGAAAAATATTCGTAATTTCAGCATAATAGCACATATTGACCATGGCAAATCAACTCTGGCTGACCGTCTTATCCAAAAATGCAACATGGTCTCTGCCCGTCAATTCAAAGATCAGATGCTGGACAGTATGGACATAGAGCGGGAAAGGGGAATCACCATAAAAAGCCAGACCATCTGCTTGCCCTACCAGGCCAAAGACGGCAAGCACTATGTGCTTAATCTGGTGGATACCCCCGGCCATGTTGATTTCAGCTACGAGGTTTCCCGCGCCCTCAATTCCTGCGAGGGGGCCCTTTTGCTCATTGATGCTGCCCAGGGCGTGCAGGCCCAGACCCTTGCCAATCTCTACCTGGCCATGGAAAATGATCTGACAATCATCCCGGTCATCAACAAGATCGACCTGCCCTCTGCCGACCCAGAAGCGGTGGCCTTCCAGATCGAAGAAGACCTCGGCCTCGACATGGAGACGGTCCAGATGTGTTCGGCAAAAACGGGCCAGGGCGTTGATGAAATCCTGGAGGCCATTGTCCACCTGCTCCCCCCTCCCCTGGAGGGTGATCCAGAGGCGCCCCTACAGGCCCTCATCTTTGATGCCAGCTACGACCCCTTTCGCGGCACCATCATTTCCGTGCGCATCATCAATGGCACAGTCAAGGAGGGGGACACCATCATCTTCATGTCAAACAATACCTCCTACAAGGTAGAAGAGGTGGGGATCTTCCGTCTCAAGAAAGAGGCGAAGAAGAGTCTGCAGGCCGGTGAAATAGGCTATATCCTGGCCGGCGTCAAAACGGTCAACGACACCCGGCCAGGCGACACCATCACCCACAAGGAGAGGCCGTGTGCCGCTCCCCTGCCCGGCTTCAAGGAGATCCAGCAGGTGGTGTTTTCTTCCATCTATCCCATCTCCACCGATGATTATGAAAATCTGGTCACTGCCCTTGAGAAGCTCAAATTAAATGATGCGGCCCTGACCTTTCAGAAAGATGCCTCCACTGCCCTGGGATTTGGTTTCCGTTGCGGCTTCCTGGGCCTGCTCCACCTGGAAGTCATCCAGGAACGGCTGGAGCGGGAATTTGATATCCCCATCATTCTCACCGTGCCTTCGGTCTGCTACCACTTTTACCTCACCGACAATACCATGCTCGAGGTGGACAATCCGGCCCATTTTCCTGATCCTGCCGCCATTGCCTATACGGAAGAGCCTTTTATCAAAGCCACCATTCACATGCCGGAAAAATACATGGGGGCGGTGATGACCCTCTGCATGGAACGGCGCGGCGAAAATACCCATTACCATTATCCCACGCCGGGCCGGATCGAGTTCACCTGCGAACTGCCTTTAGCCGAGGTCATCTATGATTTTTATGACCGCCTCAAGTCCGTGACCCAGGGCTATGGCTCTTTTGACTATGCCCTGTTCGACTATCGCAAGAGCGATCTGGTCAAACTCGACATCCTGGTTAACAGTGAAAAGGTGGATGCCCTTTCCCAACTTGTACACCGGGCAAACGCCAGGGCCCGCGGCCTCCATGCCTGTGAGAAGCTCAAGGAAGAAATCCCCCGGCAGATGTTCAAGATTGCCATCCAGGCCGCCATCGGCGGCAATATTGTGGCCCGCTCCACCATTTCGGCGCTGCGCAAGGATGTCATCGCCAAATGCTACGGCGGCGACATCAGCCGCAAACGCAAATTGCTGGAAAAGCAGAAGGCCGGCAAGAAACGGATGAAGATCATCGGCAATGTTGAAATCCCCCAGCGGGCCTTCCTGGCCGTTCTCAAGAGCGACCAGGGCTAGCCTCAGATTGGGGCATGGCCACAGAGCGCCAGGCAGACCTGCTCCACCCTGTTCTTCCCTGCTTTTTTTTTAAAAAGAACCATCCACACCGCGCCGACAACGGGCGGTGCTCACCACGACGGCCAGCAAGAAGGACCGTCATCTCGGTCGCGCCGGCGATCCCCCCCGACGCAAGAGGGGATACCCATGGCGGCATCACCAGTAAAACCGCTCTTGAGCGCCGGGATCAAAGCCCTGGCTGAAATCGGGCACGTCCACAACCGCCCCTGCACCTTGCCGGCTCCCAGCCGGGGGGCATTTCAAAGGCAAGAACCTAGGGCAGTATATCACTTAAAGTTTCGTATAGTTATGCAACTCTGCCTTTAACCACAAAGACACGAAGGCACAAAGAAAAACATAAAAACAAGAAGCTCTTCGTGTTTTTGTGGTTCGTATGCAATAACGAAATTCCACACGTATATTTAAGTTTTACGGAGTACTAGGGCCGGTGCATGCCCTCCCAGAGTCCCTTGAAGAAGCTGCGGGCATTGGCGCCCAGGGACCTGGTGCGGTAGCCGCCCTCCTGGACGATGAGGGTGGGCAGGCGCAGAGAGCCGATGAGCAGGCCGTTTTTGTAGAAATCGGTGGCCTCAAGGCTCCAGGTGCCGGTGGGATCATTCTTGGCCGGGTCATAGCCCAAGGCCACCAGCAGAAAGCGGGGGGAAAAGGTCTGAATCCGCTTCAGGGCGCGTCCCAGCACCAGGCGATACTCCTCGCCATCTATTTTCTCCGGCAGGGGATAGTTTTTGTTGTAATGGAGACCGGGCCCCTCGCCCTTTTCATCGGCGAAACCGCTGAAATAGGGATAGGCGAAACTGGGGTGGCCGTGGATGGAGAGGGTGAAGACATCGGCCCGCTCATAAAAGATATCCTGGGTGCCGTTGCCGTGGTGGTAGTCGATGTCCAGCACCGCCACCGTGCCGTGCCTGCTGAGATAATGGGCGGCCACGGCCGTGGAGTTGAAATAGCAAAAACCGCCGAAGACCTTGCGTTCTGCGTGGTGGCCCGGCGGCCGCACCAGGGCGTAGCAGATGCGATACCCCTCAAAGAGCAGGCTGGCACAGGTCAGGGCGCAGTCCACGGCGCCCCGGGCCGCCACATAGGCATTGCGGTTCAAGGGCGTGAAGGTATCGATGCAGTAATAGCCGGCCCGCACCGGCAGGTCCTTGGGGGGCCGGGCCGCGTTGCGAATGGGAAAGACATAGGGGTAGACGGAGTGGCCCGGCTCCACCTTGGCGCAGACCCGCTTCAGGTAGTCGACAAATTTAGGGTCATGCACCGCAGTGATGGCCCGCTCCTGGAAACGGCGGACCCGTTGCTGTTCGAAAAAATCCACGGACCCTATACCCTTGAGGATGGAACGGATGCGCACCGGCGCCTCCACGTAACCCCGCTCATTGACATGGTGGATATCATGCTTGTCATTGACCACCAGGGCTATGCGCTGCTCCAGGGAAAGGACCCTTTGCACCGCGAGGGGTTCCGTCTTAATGTAGCGCAAGGGCCGCAGGCGCAGGGGGTCATCCTGAAAGGAGTCCACCACCATATCGATATAGCCGGCCGGGCACGACGTGCCGTATTTCCTGGTGAGAATGGCCCGGACGATATGACGGGCCGCCTCCCGGCCGGGCACTTTTTTGGCGCCGAGCCGGTCAAAGAGCAGGTAGGGCGGGCAATCGCCCCCTTCCTGCAAGGGCGTTTCATAGGCCGTGTTGATGATGGGCACAACGCCGTACCGTTCATAAAAGCGCAGCCGCGCCCTGTTCTGTCTCAGGGTCTCCTTGTCGGGGCAGAGCCCGGCGTCATCGGGCAGGCATTCCATAAAGATACCGCAGACCTTGAGGTTCTTGGCCTCGTCCCGCACCCGTTCGTAGAGGGCGCCGCCGATGCCGCCGGCATTCCTGGCAGGCTGCACCGACAGAAAATCAAGATAGCTGAAGTTGAGGTCCGGCGCGTAGTTGACCAGGGCAAACCCTTTGATATCATTACGGCTATTATCTACCACAAAGAGCAGGGTGCGGAATTGATACTTGAGGGGATTGAGCAGTTTGGCGGGCAGGCTGTCGATTTCCTTGCGGGACAGGTCGGAAAATTGTTGGGCCAGGATATCCTGGACCTGGGCAATGGCAGCACGATCAAGGGCCAGCGTGTTGTCATAAACCCGACGGATACGAAACATATCACAGCTCCTTGCAGTAAACAACTTTATCATCGCCGGGGCCGTAAAACTCCGGGAGCACACAGGCCACTTCATAGCCGTGCCGCTCATAGAATAAGCGGGCCTGCAGATAGGCAGGGGTGGCGGAGGTGTCCACATAGACCCGCCCCCCCCTGCCCAGCTTTTCCTCCATGGCCTGCAGCAGCAGGCTGCCGATACCCTGCCGTGCCGCTTGAGGGGCCACGGCGATCCAGTAGAGATCCCAGCGCTTGACGGTGATGGGAATGGGCCCATAGCAGATAAAGCCGCAAAGGGTGCCTTCCTCATCCAGGCTCACCAGGATGTGATAACCGTGTTCCGCCGAGGCCAGGCCGTCCCGGATGACCTCCCGGGCCAGCTCCTTTTCGTCATCATTAAAATTGTCAATGGTGGCAACCAGGGCAAAGAGCTGGTGGCAATCGGCGCGGGCGGCGCTTCTCAGGGTAATCATTTTCGTTAGACTCTTGAGTGAAGGAAGTGGACAAACCTGCCGACAATATCAGTATAGCTCATGCCGGCCTGGCCGGCCGCGGCCACGAAACCGGCATCAGGACTCAAGCAGGGATTGGCGTTTGCCTCAAGCACATGGACCCGACCGGCGCCATCCAGGCGCAGGTCGATGCGGCCATAATCGCGGAGCTGGAAAAGCCGGTAGGAGGCGGCCGCCACCCGGTGCAGCTCGGCCTTGAGGCCGCCCGTCATCTCCGCGGGAAAGAGGCGATGGGTGTTGTGATATTCAAAGGCGTTCTCGTCCCACTTGGCCCGATAACCGACAATTTTATGGAGCCCTTGGGGAAAGGCAGAAAAATCAATCTCCGCCAGGGGCAGCACCCGGGGCTTTCGGTAGCCGAACAGGGAGACATTGAATTCCCGGCCGTCAAGGAACTGCTCCAGAAGCAGAGGCCCATATTGCCGGTAAAAGAGGGGGATCTTGGCCAGCAGATCCTCCTGAGTGAAGACGATGGACTCCTGGTCAATGCCGATGCTGGCGTCCTCCAGACGGGGCTTGATGATGGCCGGCAGGGCCATGTCCAGGAGGGAGGCGAGATCGCCGCCGTCATAGTGCCGGTAGTCGGGGGTGAGGATACCGGCGGCGGCCAGCTGCCCTTTGGCCAGGAGCTTGTCGGTGGTGAGCATCAGGGCCAGGGAGCCCGAACCGGTGAAGGGCAGGCCCAGCAGCTCAAAGAGGGCGGCGGGATGGCCTATGAGCTGGGCGTCATCATCAACGCTTTCGCAGAGGTTGAAGATCGCCTCGATTTTTTCCCGCTTCAGGATGGCCATGAAAGCGCTGACATCACGATCAAAGGGGACGGCCAGGCAGGGGACGGCCAGTTCACGCAAAGCGCCCTCCACCGCCGCCACCTGCTGCAGGACGTCCTGGGATGACTGCCAGTTGGCGCCGCCGGTTGCCACGGGACGATTATGGACGATGGCTATCTTCATCAATTTCCGCAAATCCCCACCCGCTCCAGGGTGGCGTCAACGATCGCGCTGATCAGCTGCTGGTAGCCCATGCCATGCTTGCCGGCAATGATGCAGAGGTCGGAATGTTCCGGATGCAGGCCGGCAATGGGATTGATCTCGATGAAGTTGGGTCGGCCGCTTCCGTCGGAACGCAGGTCCACCCGGCCGGCATCGCGGCAATCCAAGCCGTGCCACACCTCCAGGGCCACCCGCACCGCCTCTTGGGCCTCCGGGTCGTCCGGCACCCGGTACTCCACTACCTCCTCGCAGATCTCTTTGTTATGATAGGAGTAGACATCCGGTTCGGAGTTTTCCAGCAGGATTACCTCAATGATGCCGATGGCGCGGGCCTGGTGGCCGTTGCCGACAATGCCCACTGTGAATTCCCGACCCGGCAGAAAGGTCTCCACCAGCACCGGCTGGCAATAGGCGGCCAGCAGATCGGCACATACCGCCTGCAACTGTTCGGGCGCCGCGATTTTGGAGACCGGGGTAACACCCTTGCCCGTGCCCTCGGCCACGGGCTTGGCAAAGAGGGGATAGGGCAGATTAACAGCGGCCACCTCGGCCAGGGAGCGGACCAGGGCAAAATCAGGGGTGGCGATGCCCAGATCGCGCACCACCCGCTTAGCCGTGGCCTTATGCAGGGTGACCGTCATCATCAGGGGGTCGGAAAAGGTATAGGGAATGCGGTAGGCGTCCAGCAGGGCCGGCACCACCGCCTCCCTGCCGAAGCCATAGAGCCCTTCGGCAATGTTGAAGACCAGGTCCCACCGCTGGCCGGCGGCCAGCCTCCGCACCAGGCTGTCGACATTGCCGATGCGGTCGGTCTGGTGCCCCAGGGCCTGCAGGGCGCCTTCAATGGCGGCAATGGTGTCGGGCCGGTCGAATTCGGCGGTTTCTTCCTCGCCGTATCCTGCCGCCAGATAATCGGCGCGCAGGTCATAGGTCATGCCAATATTCATGCTATCCTCATAATAATGTAAAAGATCTGTAACGGATTACCACTAAAGAGGGTCAGGGTAGCGGTAGATATTGCCCTCGTAATTGCGGAGGAGAATATCGTTGCCCTCCCGGCCAAGATAGGTTTCTGGCAGCAGCGGAATCTTGCCGCCGCCCCCGGGGGCGTCAATAACATAGGTGGGCACGGCATAGCCCGTGGTGTGGCCGCGCAGCCCCTGGTATATTTCCAGACCTTTAGCCACACTGGTTCTAAAATGGGCGGAGCCGATAATAGGGTCGCATTGGTAGAGGTAGTAGGGTTTGACCCGCATGCGCACCAGACCCTGCATCAGCTTTTTCATGGTGACCACATCATCGTTGATGCCGGCCAGCAGCACGGTCTGGCTGCCCAGGGGGATACCGGCATTAGCCAACCGTTCACACGCCTTTGCCATTTCAGGGGTCTGCTCAGCAGGATGCATGGCGTGAATGCTGATCCACAGCGGATGGTACCGTTTGAGCATACGGATGAGCTGCGGGGTGATACGCTGAGGCAGCACCGCCGGCGTCTTGGTGCCGATGCGGATCATTTCCACATGCTTGATGGTCTGCAGACGTTTGAGGATATACTCCAGCATCTCGTCCGGCAGGGTCAAGGGGTCGCCCCCTGACAGCAAGACGTCACGGATTTCTGGGTGTTGGGCAATATAGACAAAGGCCTTTTCCCAGCGCTCCTTGATGGCGGGACTGTCTTGGGACCGGCCCACCAGGCGCGACCGGGTGCAATAGCGACAGTAATTGGAACAATAATCAGTGGTCAGGAAAAGGGCCCTGTCCGGATAGCGGTGCACGAGACCTGGCACCGGGCTATGATTCTCCTCTCCCAAGGGATCATGGGCCTCACCGCTTGAAACCACCAATTCACTCACCACCGGCACCACGGCCCGCCTAATAGGGTCCTGGGGATTGTCCGAAGAAACCAGCGAAGCGTAATAGGGTGTTATGGCAAAAGGCAGGGTGGAGCTATGACGCTGCAGGACCTGACGCTCACTGTCCGTGACGGTGATGATTTTTTCCAGTTGGGCAAGGGTGGTAATGCGGTTTCTTAATTGCCAGCGCCAGTCATTCCAGGCAGCGCTGGCCACAGAAGGGAAGTGCCTTTTGCGAAAGGCTTTGGTGCGTGAAGAGATGGGAAAACGAGCCGGAACGGCGGGGAGAATAGGAGGGCAGACCTTGAGATGATAGATATCTGGAGGCTCCTCAGATTCGTCAAAAAGAATGGTTTCAAGGGACATTTTTTTCTCCTGATGGAAAAATTTTTACTTTTTTCTCTCCGCCATAACCCGGCTGAAAGTAACAAAAAAATGCATTAAACAAAAAGCATGTGCCTATTATAGGCCACCCCAGCAAAAGTCAACACAATTAGCGCATTGTCCGCTGAAAAATTATCTTCCAGCTACTCTTCCCTTCTTGAAGCTGGTGCGTAAAAAACCTATTCTCTTGATTTATCATGCCAGCCCTTCCACAGACAGAAAAGAGCAACAGTATCCAAAAAATAAGAGGGCCACTTATCCGAAATTCTTCCCCTGCGGGACCAGCCCAATTAATTTAGCCTGATCCCCATATAATTACCTGGATAACCTATTAAAATCGTTTACATTTTTTTTAAAAAATGACCTTGATATATTTCTGCTGCTGGTTAAAGGACACGTATCCGGCTGCAACTATGTCCCGGCTGGAAAGGAATAAGAGGTTGACTCCATCTCTTTACATGTTAGGATGACAGAAGATAACCTGTTAGGATTATTTGACATAGAATGTTGTCATCCAAGATTGGTATTCAGGCAACAGCTGCCCTTTTTTCAGTATAATCTACCACGAACCTGTCACAGAGATCCCCGGCTCAGGGTTGATCTCGGCAACAAGGGGTACAGATTTTTTTATTCCCGCCAGGATCTTAAATGCCCTTAAAAAAAGCGATTCCACAGCAACAAACAATCTCCTCTCAGAAAAGAGCAGAGCAAGCAAAAGCAGTCCAGGCCCCTGATTCCTTTCAGGGCCCATCCCCCATAACCGGCATCGGGACCTGATGTTGGTCATCTTTGCAAAAATTGCCACCCCGCAAGACCAACAAGCAGGAAAAGCCCCAGCCGGGCAGGAAAAAAATCAGGAAAAGAATGCCGAGAACAAGAAGCTCGAAAGACACTTCCACAAAAAAGTTTGCTGAACTGCGCAAGCGCGCTGATCTCTGGATAGGGGAAAAAGCCGCCCTTTCTTCCACCCTCTCCATTGCCGAGGCCCGCCGGCTCCTCCATGAACTCCACACCTACCAGATCGAACTGGAACTGCAGAACGAGAATTTGTGCCATAGCCAGAGAGAGCTTGAACGCTCCCGCCGCAGCTACTCAGATTTGTATGATTTTGCGCCGGTGGGCTACCTGACCGTGGCTGAAAACGGCCTGATCACCAAGGCAAATCTTGCGGCCGCGGAGATGTTCGACGTACCGAGAAAACAGCTCCTGCAACGGGCCATCTCAAATTTCATCATTCCTGATGACCAGCATATCTTTCACCAGTGCCGTAAAAAGCTCCTGGCCACCAAGACAAAACAATCCTGCGAACTGCGCCTGCAAAAAAAAGGGGGGGCTGTTTTCCATGTGTTGCTGGAAAGTACGGTCAATCCCGAAATGGACGGCACTGCCGGCCAGTTTCGGCTGGCCATAACGGACATCTCAGAACGGCGTGAACTTGAAGCTATTCTCCAGAATGCCAAAAAAGAATGGGAAAAGACCTTTGACGCCATAAGTGACATTATCACGGTGCAGGATACGGATATGCGCATTATCCGGGCCAACCGGGCCACCCATGAGACTTTCCAGACAGCACCAGGCGGTCTCAACGGCAGACATTGCTATGAACTCTTCCGAGGCACCGAGACGCCGTGTCCCCATTGTCCAGGCATTGCCACCCTCCAGGAAGCAACTCCCCACAGTGAAACCATAATCCATGAGAATATGGGGCGGACATTTTCGGTGACCTGTGCGCCCTTGCGCAATGAGCAAGGGGAATTCAACCGTATTGTCCATATTGCCAGAGACATTACCTTCCAAATGAAAATGACGGCTGAACTGGCCCAGGCCAGAAAGATGGAGGCCATCGGCACCCTGGCTGGGGGCATAGCCCATGATTTCAACAATATCCTGGCCGCCATTATCGGCTATGCGGATATGGCACGCTATACTCTGCCGGCCGGGAGTACTGCAAAGAAGCATATTGAGCAGGTTCTCAAGGCGGGGAACCGGGCCAAGGAATTGGTCAGCCAGATTCTCACCTTCAGTCGCAAGGGCTTTGACCAGGCGGAAGCGCTGGACCCGGCTCCCATCACCAAAGAGGCCCTCAAACTGCTGCGCGCCTCTTTACCCACCACCATTGAGATCCAGCAGGAGATTGATCCTGACTGTGGCATTATCTTGGCTCATCCTTCCCATATCCATCAGGTCATTGTGAATTTCTGCACCAATGCCCTCTATGCCATGAAACAGGAAAAAGGGGTGCTCACGGTAAAATTGCGGCCGGTGGAATTAAAGAAGATTGAGGTCAGCGAGGAACCAGACGTCTCACCAGGACCCTTTGTTGAGCTCATGATAAGGGATACGGGCTGCGGTATGGACGCCAAGACCAGCCAACGTATTTTTGAACCCTATTTCACCACCAAGGAATTCGGCAAAGGCAGCGGTATGGGCCTGGCCCTGGCCCATGGCATCGTCCAGAGCTGTGGGGGATTTATCAAGGTTGAGAGTGCGCCGCACAAAGGGACGACATTTCATGTTTTTTTCCCGGCCATCGCGGCAAGGCCCCTGGCCTCTGCTAAAGAAAAGCCCCAGAAACTCCCCAGGGGAAATGAGCGCATCCTGGCGGTTGATGACGAGGAGCCCATTGCCGAGATGTATAAGGAAATACTGGAACAGCTGGGATACCAGGTCACGACCAGGAGCTGCAGCAAACAGACCCTGAAACTCTTCCTGGCCGCCCCGGATGATTTTGATCTCGTCATTACCGACCAGACCATGCCGCATCTTTCCGGGACAGAGTTAGCCAAGAAAATTTTAGAGATCAGACCAGCCATGCCCATTATCATGTGCACGGGTTACAGTTCCCTGATTTCAGAAGAAAAAGCCCACGCCATGGGCATTGAAAAGTTTGTCATGAAACCCTTTGACCAAAAAGAGCTGGCGGCAACGATCCGGGATGTTCTGGACAAAAAAAGACGTTGTGCTGAAAAAAGAGGAGAACTCCTCCTCAAAAAAAAGAGAGCCGAAAAAACTGCCGGGACAGATCAATCCTGCCCGCCAAAAGCGCCTTAAGCCTTCTCCTTGCGGGCAGCCAGACCGCAGACCCCCTGCTTCACCATGATCTCATCAACACATTTTGAGGCCAGGACACAGACCCCCTTCTTCTCCATAATCTCGTCCATCTCGATCTCGGAAAGCACGGAGTTTTTTTCCTTAAAGAGATGGACGATGCAATCCTTACAGACATGCATGTAACTACGGAAATCTTCCATGGCCTGGACGATCTCCCAACATTCCTTGTCCAACTGCTGCCCGGCAGGACAGATACTTTTTTTCTGGCAGGCCGTTATGGTCCAGCAATGCCAATGTTCTGGTGACATAGAGTCCCTCCTTCACATTCTTCTTAAGTAGATGGCGCCACTAAACCACTACGCAAGAAACTGGTCAAGCAGAGAGATAAGATTTTCCCTGCCTTCCCCCGTTTTTGCACTGAACAGGACACGCTCCTCAGGCCGGACCCCGAGCCCGGCATCAAGGAGCGTTGCCTGGAGTAGCTGCTGGCCACGCTTTAACTTATCTATTTTGGTATAGACAACCAGATGCGGAATACCCTGGCTGCGCAGCCAGGAAACCAAATCAAGATCCAGATCCTTCAATTCGTGCCTGATATCGACGATGACCACCACGCAGCGCAGGCTGACCCGGCTCACCAGATAGGAACTGATCAACCCCTGCCAGTCATTTTTCAGCTTCCTGGGCACCTTGGCATAACCATAGCCAGGCAGGTCCACCAGGTAGAGCTGGTTGTCGGCCAGAAAATAGTTGAGGGCCTGGGTTTTGCCGGGACGGGCACTCACCTTGACCAGATTCCGTCTATTAACCATCTTGTTGATCAGACTGGATTTGCCGACATTGGAGCGGCCGGCAAAGGCGATCTCCGGCAAATCAAGATCTGGGAGATTGGCGGTCTTATAGACACTTTTTACAAAGGATATCTGACCCTGGGACCAATGACTCATACGTATCGTTCCTGCATTTAGTAAATTACCTTGTTGAGCACATACTCGACAATACCCTGGGCCCCGACCTTAAGCAGCCTGGGCACAAGATCCCGCACCTCATGCTCGGAGATAACCGTTTCCACTGAGTACCAATTTTTCGTATAGAGAGGGGCAATGGTGGGGGCGTTCATGCTGGGCAGGGCCGCGATCACGGTCTCCAGGCTCTCCTCAGGCACATTCATCTTCAGACCAACGATATTTTCAGCCCGCAAAGCGCCCTGCAGAAGAATGGAGATATTTTCGACCTTCTCCCGCTTCCAGGGATCCGCCCACGCCTTCTTGTTCACGATGAACTGGGTGTTGGAGGTCATCATCTCGTAGATAACGCGCAGACCATGGGCCCGGATGGTTGACTCTGTTTCCGTGACCTCAACAATGGCATCAGCGAGACCGGAAACAACCTTGGCCTCGGTGGCGCCCCAGGAAAATTCAATATCGACGTTGATGCCACGCTCCTGAAAAAAACGGGTGGAGTAGCCCACAAGTTCGGTGGCAATGATCTTGCCCTCAAGATCTTCAAGGCATTTGATCGGAGAATCACCGGGGACCGCGATGACCCAGCGGGTGGGTCTGCGGCTCACCTTTGAGTAAATCAGATCGGCAATCACCTCCACATCAGACTGATTTTCAAGAATCCAGTCCTTGCCGGTGATGCCGCAGTCAAGCAGACCATCTTCCACGTAGCGGCTCATCTCCTGAGGGCGGCAGATGGAACAGGAAATCTCCGGGTCATCCACCTCAGGGAAATAATTACGGGAGGCAGGTTTTATGCGCCAGCCTGATTTCGCAAAAAGCTCCATGGTGGGTTTCTCAAGGCTGCCCTTGGGAAGACCCAACTTCAAGATATTCATTTCTTATATACCTCCTGTGGATCAAACACAGTTTCCTGATTTTTCTTAAGCTCAGCACCTGTCACGGTCCGGAAAAAACAGCTGGGATAGCCCTTATGACAGGCGGCCTTGCCAAGCTGTTCCACCTTGAAAACCACGGTGTCTTCATCACAATCAACTAAAACTTCTTTAATGAGCTGCAGATGGCCGGATGATTCGCCCTTGAGCCATAACTTGCTGCGGGAACGACTCCAATAATGAGCCTTACCAGTCTCAAGGGTTTTTTGCCAGGCCTCTTCATTTATATAGGCCAGCATCAAAATCTGGCCGGTGGCATAATCCTGTGCTATGGCAGGCAACAGGCCGTCACCCTTGTCAAAACGAAGCTTAATCATCTTTTTTCACCTTGCGCATCTGCCTTTGACAGGCGTTCATATCGTTTTTTTTCCTGTCCGCCGAAATGGTTCCTAAGGAGGTGGCCGAAACCGCCCAGAGCGGCCCGGATGGTGACAGGGAGCCACGAGAGAATATGTTTTATCACCATATCCGGCACAGACCCAGGCTGCAGGACCTCTTCTCATCCTTTTTTTTGAAACCAGGCAGGATACCCAACAAAAATGCTCATATGTATGTTTTTCAGGGTCATTTGTCAAGATAACAGTGGCAACACCAAGGCCTTTTGCCCTGCAGTTCCTTCACCAATAGGCTCTTTCTATGAGAATTACTGAAGATTGCCGTTTGCGGCGTACAATTGACGGTACATCTTTCTCAAGAAGCGCTCATGGCGCTGGCCAGAGACGCAAAACCCCACCCTTCTTGCCCAGACAGACTCGCCCCTCTCCTTCTCCGTAGCCAACATCCCGGATTGGGTGCTTTTCTCGGTGCCGTACACTTTGTGCCTTGACCACTGCGGCTTCTGTGTTATTTTCTTGATCTTCTAGCCCTTAAAAAAAAAACATGCTGGTCCGGTCAAAAGCCGCAGGCCATCCTTCAAGGAGTTTGTTATGAAAAGAGCAAAGCCAGGGGACATCGTCTCCATTGAGTATCGGGGCGTCCTGGAAAACGGTGAGATTTTCGAGTCCACCGCTGAAATCGGCCCCCTCGAATTCACCCTCGGCACGGGCAGCGTTATGCCGGCCTTTGAGATGGCCCTGGTGGGAATGTCCGCCGGTGAGAGCAGTGATATCGTCCTCCAGCCCAAAGAGGGCTATGGCGAAAGACAGAGTGAATTACTGCAGACCATCGACAGAAACGTCTTTGGCAAGGATGCAGACCTTAAAATCGGCCAGATCCTTTCCCTCAAGATGGAAAAAGAGGGCAAAACCCACCAGGTGCCGGCCACGGTTATCGAACTCGCCGCTACCAGCGTTACTCTTGACTATAACCATCCCTTGGCCGGCCACACCCTGACCTACAAGGTGACCTTAAAAAAGATCGAGCAGTCCAGTGAGCCCATGCCCATTGTCACCGGGCCGGCTGACGGTTCCGCCCTCAGTTAATGAAGATGATCCTAACCATTGCCGGCTCTGACCCTTCCGGAGGAGCCGGCATTCAGGCTGACCTGAAGACCATCACTACCTTAGGCTGCTACGGGGCAGCAGCGATCACCGCCCTCACCTGCCAAAACAGCCTGGGGGTCAGCTATTGCCATGCCCTGCCCCCCCAGCTGGTCGTGGACCAGGTCCTGGCGGTACTGGAGGACATGCCGCCAAGCCATATTAAAATCGGCATGACCGCAAGCAGGGAGATTATTGCCGCCCTCGCTGAAATCCTCAAGAATTTCAGCGGTGAGATCATTTTGGACCCGGTACTCAGATCCTCAACAGGCCAATCCCTTCTCCAAGACGATTCCGTGGCAGCCCTGGCCCCGCTGCTGGCCAGGGTAACGGCGCTGACTCCCAACATCTTGGAACTTTCCACCCTGAGCCAACAGGCTGTTACCACAGAAAAAGAGGCCCGCCAGGCCGGCCGGATTCTCATGCAGCGTCACCCAAACATCAGGGCGCTCTGCATCACAGGGGGACATCTCCACGAAGAGGGAGACGAGATTGTCGACCTACTCCTAGAAAAAAAGAGCGCCACACCAGCCATAGTAGAGAGCGCGGCCCGCCACCCCCGGCGCCAGACCGCCAACAGTCACGGCACCGGCTGCACCTTTGCCAGCGCCTTTGCCGCCTACCATAGCCGCACCGGCAGTTATCAGGAGGCCTTTGCAGCAGCGGTTTTCTACGTGGACACCCTCCTGGAGGCGAGCAGGAAAGAAAAAATCGGCCAGGGCCAGGGGCCCTTGCTGCATTACAAGTGGCTGGAATTTGAGAAAAACCGAACTGAAAAAATTCCGGCCAGCGGGGGGAGAAAAAATCAGTAGGTCATCCGGATCCGGCCGCAATCAGGGCAGACCCAGGTGGGGCCATTGGAGATGCCCCAGAGGTTTTCCCGGAAACAGGGCTCACAGATTTCAAAACCGCAGGGGCAATTGAAACAGTAGGGCATTTCTTGTGTGCAGCAATGACATTGATAGCTTTTGCGGCGGCGGCCTTTTTTCTGCTCTTCTTTGCTCACGGGGCAGACCGCAGTTCCTGATCAAGCCAGGCAAGATAGGCCTCGCTGCCCCTGACAATGGGCAAGACCAGGATCTCGGGTATTTCATAGGGATGGTTCCTGCTGATCTCCGCCGTCAGAGACTCAACCAGATCCAGGCGGCTCTTGATCTGCACCTGATACTCCCTGTCCCTTTCCACTTTCCCCTGCCATTGATAAAAACTGACCAGAGGGGAGCCCACCTGGACACACCCTGCTAATCTCTGCTCAACAAGGTGGCGGGCCAGCTGCTCCGCCTCTTCTTGGGTGGCTAAAGTAGTAATGACCTGCACATATTCTTTTTTCATAAAATCCTCATTATGCCCACCAAGGGGAATGCTCTACGCAAAAGGCTGCCAGCCCGGGCTTTGGCTGGCAAGGAACGCGGCACCACTGTCATGACCGAAACCAGGGCCCACCCTTTTTTTTATAACGCCCGCCCCCCTGGGCGCCACCATTTTTTCCACCAGGGCCAAGCCCTGCTTGGCAGCTACCTGGCCTCAAGAGCGGCGAAGCCATTGCAAAAAGATCCAGAGGGCGTTAAAGATGATAAAGAGCAAGGCAGTGACCTGAGAAAAAAAGGCCGCTGCTTTTTGACCCCCCTTTTTTCATAGTAATATCTGACTGGCCCATGAAATTCAACTCAGAAAACTCCTGCAAATGCTGTTAACCATTGACATCGGCAACAGCCAGACCGTGCTGGGCCTCCATCGGCACCAAGAGCTTCTCTGCCATTACCGAATCACGAGCGACCGCCATGCCACCACGGATGAGCTCGCCCTTGTTCTGCAGGCACTGCTGGGCCTGGACAACCACAGCCTCTCTGCAATTACCGCCATGGTGGTTGGTTCTGTGGTGCCCACCCTGAAGGAGGCCTGGCGCGGCGTAGGCCAGAGCCGCCTCAGCTGTACCCCCCTTATTATCGGTGATGCCCATGTGGATACAGGCGTCACCATTTTAACCGATAACCCCGGCGAGGTGGGGGCAGACCGCATCATCAATGCCCTGGCTGGCTTTCACAGATATCAGCAGGCCCTGATCATTGTCGACTTCGGCACGGCCGTCACCTTTGACTGCGTCTCAGAGAGGGGGGAATATCTGGGCGGCGCCATTGCGCCTGGCCTGGGGATAGCCCTTGAGGCCTTGATTGCCAAGACCGCCAAACTCCCCAAGGTGGACATTTCCACCCCCCCCGGCAGTGCCATTGCCACCAACACCAGCGAGGCCATCAAATCAGGGATACTCTTTGGGTATGGCGGCCTGGTGGAGGGTATTACCGCCCGGCTGTGCCAGGAATTCCCCACCCCTCCCCTGATCATTGCCACCGGCGGCATGGCCGCCCTGGTGGCCCCCCTGGCGCCAAGCATCAAACATGTTGACCCGGAACTGACCCTGGAGGGGCTCCGCCTTATCTATGAACGCAATCGTTAACAGCCCCCTCCTGCCTCCGGCCCTGAAGGCCGGCGATGTCATTGGCCTGGCGCCTCTGGCCGGTCCGCACCAGGCGGCTGATTTCCACAAGGGTACGGCCATCCTCCACGACTTCGGGTTTCAAACCAAAACCCTCTGCCCCCGGCAGTCGTTGCCTTTTCTGGCCGGTTCCGACCAGGAGAGGGTGGAAATCTTCCATGCCCTGTGGCAAGATCCGGCGGTCAAGGCGATCATGGCCATCCGCGGCGGCTATGGCAGCTTGCGTCTTCTTGCCCAGCTCAACTATGAAATATTCAGGGAAAACCCCAAGATACTCATCGGCTTCAGCGACATAAGCGCCCTTTTAAACGTAATCACGGCAAAAACCGGGCTTATCACCTTTCACGGCCCCAACCTGACCACCCTGGCGCGTTCAGACAGACACTCCCTGACCATGCTGATTCAGAGTCTGACCCAGCCGGTGCCGCCGCCCATCAAAGCCGCCAACCTGGAAGTCATCAGCAACGGCTCTGCCCAAGGGACACTGGCCGGCGGCAATCTCGCCACCCTGACCCATCTGCTGGCCACGCCCTTTCATCCCCAGTGGCAAGACAAGATCCTCTTTCTTGAAGAGGTAGGCGAGGCCCCCTACCGCCTTGACCGCCTGCTTACCCAACTTTCCATGAGTGGCTCCCTGGGCGGTATCAGCGGCCTTATCCTGGGCAGCTTTACCAACTGCGGTGATCAAGAAGCGATATGGCAGCGGCTTGCAGAGCTTACCAGGGGCCAGAAGAAGGTGCCCATCTGGGGGAATTTCCCTGTGGGCCATGGCCGGCAGAACCTTACTCTCCCCATTGGCAGTCAGGTTCTGATGAACTCGGCAACAGCCACCCTGAGCTGGCTGGCGCCTTGCCATGGCTCATGACGGTGTGCCCTCCTGCCCCAGAAGATCCGCCACCCGCAGGCGCAGATGATCAGCCAGCTTCTGCTTTTCTTTTAACGTATAGAGGCCGGCATCAACCGGCGCACCAAGGCGGATCACCACCTCGCCGGCCCGAGGCAACACTTTTCCCTTAGGCAACACGCGACGCGAGCCACAGATTGCCATGGGCACCACACCAACCCCGGCCTTGATGGCGATCACCATGCCCCCGGCCTTGAACTCCTGCAGCAAGCCGTCGCCACTCCTGGTGCCTTCCGGAAAAATGACCACGGAGCAACCGTTTTTAATGCGTTCAGCCGCCTCTGCCAGACTTTGCACGGCCTTGCGACCACTGGCCCGATCAACGGGGATATTACCGCTGCGCCGCAGGGCAGGCCCGAAAAGAGGAATCTGGAAAAGCTCTTTTTTGGCCAGCCAGCGGAAATCCCAGTTAAAGCGCCCCTGCAGACAAAAAATATCAAACTGACTTTGATGGTTGGCGGCAAAGATATACGATTTGCCGGAATCAAGATTTTCCATTCCCTCCACCCTGACCTTGACGCCACTGACTGCCAAAATCATTTTGGCCCAGGTCCGCGGCACCTGCTGGGCCGTCTTTTCCTTAGTCCTCAAGACCAGGAGATAGAAAAGGGCCTGCAGACTTGAGATTGGGGTAATAAGGATGGCGAAAACCACCGAAAAGAGACCGCGCAGACAAGACAAAATCGCCATATTTTTTTTTAAAACTCCCTTCTATTTTCAGCTTGGCCCACAAGGCCCTTGCCTTACAGGGTAAGGCCGCAAAAGAATTTATGCGGTTGCTTTCAAAACCCATACAGATTAGCATAGTGTCTGACTTGAAACGAGCCCTTTCTCTCATTGGCAAGATACTCAGGACCGTCCATCTGGTCCAGAAAACAATCTGCGCGTATCTGCCCCCCAGGCTCCCCGTATCCTTTTGAACCTACAGAGAAAGACCTGTTATTTTCCCACAGCCCTCTCTCTGTTCCATCGCCGGCACAGGGCGTTTTTATCTCAGCCATGACCAATGATCCAATCAGGGACACTCCTCCCACCCCTCTTGGCGGCCACCAGCCCCACCATGAAGACATGAGTGGCCCCAGCCCCCTTGGCGAATCACGCCTTGACTCAGACATAATCGGCACCAAGGCCAAATCCGCCAGAAGGTCCGCCTCCTCCGGCCCCAAGCGCCGGGCGCTACATGGAAAGTCCAGGGGCCCCCTTAAAAAGATACTGTTCTTCCTGCTCCTCTGTCTGGCCCTCTATTCACTGGCCGGCTTTGTCCTGGCCCCCTATCTCCTCACCGCGACATTACCGGCCTTTCTTGCCAAAAAACTCAACAGACCGGTGACCATCGGTTCTGCCCAGGTAAATCCCTACACTCTCCATGTCACCCTGAAAAATGGCATTATTGGTCCTGACCTTGCCATGGCCGATGACAAGATAGACCCAGCACTCTCCTTCGGCCGGATGGAGGCCAGGATCAATCCCGCCTTTTTCATCAAACAGGGCCACCTGCTTAAAACCATCCGCGCCAACAGCGTTTTTGCGCACCTCACCAAAGATAAAGATGGCCGTCTGAACTTCGCTACCATGTTCAACCGCCTGACCAACGGGGAGGCACACTTTAATTTCAGACATCTTGCCGGGCTTGTGCAGGCCGGGGACATGCATCTCACCGACAGCCGGCTCATCTTCACGGATGAGGCCTCGGCCAACCACCATGTTCTTGAGGAAATACATTTTTCTTTCTCAAGAGAAGGCCGGGATTCCACGGCCCTAGTACCCCATTTCTCAGCCATTATTGACGGGAGTCCCCTTTCCGTGGGGGGAGAGAGTGAAGGCTCTGCAACCGGTGAGCACACCCGCCTCACCTTCAATCTGGAGCAGATCAATATTGCCGACTATGCCGCCTACCTGCCGCACCCCTTGTCCGGTCTCATCGCGAAGGGCGTTGCCGACCTGGAGCTTCTTGTCGACTACCGCCTCTCTGCCGCCGAGACAGCCGCTTTGGAGATCCACGGCTCTGGAGTGGCGCGCGATATCTGGCTGCATTCTCCGGAAAACAGCGAGAATAAAATTGCCACCGCCCAGTTCTCCTTACGCTTTGCCCCCCTGCTCTCCCAACTGACCATTGACAAGCTGATCCTTGACCAACCTGAGCTGCAGCTCCAGCGCCAAAAAGATGGCTCCTACACCTTCCCGGGCGTCTCTCTGCAGAATCCCGCCGAGGCGACCCCGCCCATCAGGCTCGAGAACCTGGCGATTAAAAATGGCCGCCTCTCTTTTATTGACCAGCAGGTGAACGGGGGATTCGGAGCAATCTTTAACGATATAAACCTCAGCATGGAGCGGGCCAATAAGGATGACAATGGCCACACCTACGCCCTGAACTGCGTGACCAGCCGCCAGACACGGATCGCCAGCCAGGGTACAGTTTCTCTTCGCAAGGGGGATGTTGATGGACTCCTTATTCTCCACAATCTCTCCATGCCGGCCCTCAACACCTATCTGCCGCCGGCGCCTGGTATCACCCTCAGCTCCGGCATTGTTGACAAGGCGGAAGCCACCTTACACCTTTCCCTGCACGGCCGGCACCAGAACCTCTTTACCCTGCGCGACCTGAAGGGCTCTGCCACCGACCTGGACATTTATCACCAAGGCAAAAAATGGCTGCATGTTGACCAGGGAACCTTTACCGATGTCCACTTCGCTTCCGACTCCGCCCAGCTTTCCCTGGGCAACCTGAGTATGGCAGGACTTGTCGGCCATCTCTCCCCCACCACCAGCCGCTTTTTGACACATCTTTTTTCAGCGGAAAACAATCAGGGCGCCGCCACCCTGAGCGGCCTGGAGATAAAAAAGGGCACCCTCCTTGTTGAGGATTTCTCTTTCCAGAAAAAAGCGCCCATCCCTGTTACAATAAGGGCCTTCACTGCTACAGGTTTAGACCGCAAAGAAAAGGGGACTGGCACGATAGATGCCACCTTTGGCCTGCCCGGAAAAGGGCGCGGCCAGCTCCAGGGGGATCTCTCTTTGGCGCCGCTTGCCGGAGAGCTGCACCTGACACTGGAGCATGTTGGCTTGGATCTCTTGGCCGTCAAAAAGATAGCGTGGTTTCAGCCTGAAGTCCAAAACGGTTTTCTGGCTTTCAGCGGCAAATTCTCCCTGCCCGATCTCTCTTTGCGGGGCCAGGCAGCCCTGAGCGACTTTCAGGCCCGCTCCAGCACCAGCCAGGAGAGACTTATCATCCTCAAAAAGGCCTCATCCCCCCAAATCCATCTGGGGCTGCACCCCTTTACCCTCACCATGGACACCCTGAACCTGGAGGGGTTTGAACTTTTTGTCCCCCTTACTGCTGAGCAGGACTCCGCAACCGCACTTTTTTTCAAGAGTGAAAAAACAGGAGAAATGGCCCAGGGGAATATGGAGATCAAGGAAATAAACCTACAAAACGGCTCTCTCCACTTCAGCGACCAGAGCTTCAATCCGCCCTTTAACACAACCCTGACAGCGATCCATGGCTCCCTTGCCAACGTGGCGAACCGGGCTGAAAATTCATTAACCATCAACATCACCGGCCGCAATGGGGAGCAGGCCTCCCTGCAGGCAACAGGTGCCCTCCATCTCTTTGCAGAAAGCCTAGGCGCCGACCTCAACCTCTCTCTGAGCAAGCAACCTCTGGAGCCCTTCCTCCCTTATCTAGAGCCCATGATCGGCCATAGTCTTGCAGGCGGTATTTTTGATCTCTCGGTTTCCTATAAAGAAGCCGCTGGCCAGATGCATGCCGATACCCTCTTGACCCTCAGACAGCTTCGCTTGGGCGCCAAAGAACTTGGCAATAAACAGTTTCCCACCACTGTTGCCCTGCTCACCAACAACCAGGAGAGTATCAGGCTGGAGATCCCGGTGGTCAGCGATATGACGGATCCGTCCTATACCTTTCACAGCGCCTATGGCAAGAAAGTACGCGCCCTCATCAGCAAGGCCTCGGTATCACCCTTTTCCATGCTCACTGATTTCTTTGACCAGAACGCCCCTGCCCCTGACCATATCTTGTTTGAGGCAGGCGGCACGGAACCTACCATCGCCTCGGAGCCCCACCTGATGACCATGAATAAGATCCTGGCTGCCCGCCCCTATCTTATTCTTACCCTCAAGGGCTACAGTGCCGGCAGTGAAGACAGGGACGCCCTGCTCCAGAAAAAGAGGGCCGAATATGAGAAGAGAAGAATCGCCATCCAAAACTCTCTAGGGGGTGATATCGTCGATTCGTATGGTAAAGAAGAAATTGAAATACCCGCAACAAGAGCGCCCAGCGATGTTTCAGCGGGCCGCACAACCGTGACCAAGGAGGAGCTTCTGGCCTTGGCCAAAGAGCGCTGCCTGCGGCTTAAAGAGATCCTCACCACAGAGTATGGTGTCGACAGAAACCGCATCCACATATCTCCTGATACCACGGTCGTCCCGGAAAGCGGCGCCGGGCTGGCCGGCAATCGAGCGGATTTCAGTCTTGGCAGCGCCCTCCCTGCTCCACAATAGCAGCGCTCAGCCCCCCCTCCCCCCTGAGTGCGCCAGCAAGGCAGCTACCGGCCGAGGCCAGCTTTTTATCGACTCTCTTTTTCAGGCCACCAGCTACCGCTTAATTATGACCTTGACCCTTCTTCTCCCCCACTCCAGGGCGTCCTGATGGGAATCAAAATAGAGATCAAGTCTCTCCGGCCCCTTGATGGCGCCGCCACGATCAGTCACCTTGCCCCAACCATAGCCCGGCACCTTCATCCGCGTCCCAAAAGGGTAATATCTGGTATCAGCGGCAATAGTCCCCTCATTTGCCAGCCATAACCAGGGCAGAACGACACGGAAGGGAATCTTCCAGGGATGGGTAACACTATCCACGGAAAAGAGGCCGGCCGAGACTTCTTGCGGCACAGCGCCACTGGCCGTTTTCCCGGTATACTCCTTGCCCTTGTTTCCCCCTCCACTCACATAGCGATCCCAGAAATTGAGCTTGAGCAAGGACCAGCTGCCCCGGTGCCATTCGCAACACTGCTGACAGCCGCAATAGGCGGTGGTCTCCATGACCCGCACTTCATGGCGCCCGCACCCGACCAGTGCCGCCAGCAGCATAAGAGCATAGAGATATATGAAAACTCGGCAGAACGTGGTGGCCATTATCCCCCTCCATAGCTGAAAGCAAATCCTTTCTCAAAAACCAAAGTCAGACCATACTGTTTTCTGATAAATATGACACCAACCTCCACGCCCTCAAGAAAAAAAAAGGCTTCCTAGCCATTGTGGCCTTGGGCTGAAAAAGGAGACGGGGTTGGTGCTTCTTGTTATTTGACCCACGGTGCGTCGCAGTCCCACGACCTTACGCCTAATTAACCCAGGGAACAAAAGGTTTTTCACAGAGCAGGGAGAAGACCAAAACTCCTCAAACAGCCCGGGCTCCCCAGGCTGTGGTTATCAATAAAAGAGGAGAGGGAAGTTGGCCAAGAAGAGGCCCTTACACAGAGGAGAACTCAGGGCAATTGACGAAGAATAGGCAAAGAAGGGAAAGGAGGCAAGCGACTGCCTGCTCAAAAAAGAACTAGACAGCCACATCGCCATCGGAGCTGGCAATCTTTTTGGGTTGCTCAAGCTCGATTTTTTTGGGTACCAGGCCACTGGACATAAAGGCGGTACACTGCTTGCGCTTTTCAAAAGAACATTCAGCGATATTCCAACAGGGGGTATATTGCAGCAGCTTTTTAATGGCGGCAATGGAAATACCTTTGTCGTGAATCATGCTACGCAAACACTCGACCCACTTGAGATCATCCATGGTAAAATAACGCCATTTCCCCTTTCTGACAGGTCTGATCAGACCCTCCTGCTCGTAGATTCGCAGGGTCCGCGGGTGCACCTCCAGCATCTTTGCCGCAACACCGATTGTAAAGATAGCTTTATTGTCTGAGAGCATGATGCCTTCCCTTTTTTGGGGTTTGAGTGAGACGGAGAACCTGCTCGTACAGCAGATTCTCCGTCTGCTTTCCAAAAGAACTCTAGGAGCTACAGCTGCCCTTAGTGAGAGCCATGGTCGTCAAAGGCACGACCGAAGAATCGCTCACCCAGCAGGAAGGTGGCGCCAACCACGCCGATGCCGGCCAAAACAACCATGAACTCAGAAACAGAAGGGACATAGCTGAAGTAGGTGGGAAGATTATCCCAACCAGCATAGTGGGGCACCATCTGACCGGCGATAACCAAGTCATAGCGGGCGAAAAACTGACCAACCAGGGTCATCAAGGCTGCCAGGGTCATGGCAGGTACACTCTTTAACTTGGTCATAGCCAGAAGACCCAAGGGGAAGGCCAGGCCGATGAGGATCTCAAAAATCCAGAAGTTGATGGCCAGAGGTCCAGAGGTAAGGGCCAAGGCAGCCACACGACCGCCTTCAGCACCGCCCACGAAGAAGGAGATGAATCTCCAGGCCGTGGCCACAGCGACTAGGAAAAGGGTCAGGGTGAGGACCTTGCCGGCAGACTGCAGAGCAGCCATGGTGGTGCTATCCACTTCACGATGACGAATCTTGAAAGCCATGCTGGTAAAAAGGATGGCTGCCGCAGCACCGGACATAAAGGCACTGGCAAGGAAATAAATAGGCAGCTGAGAACCGTACCAGAAAGGATGCGCGGAAAGCGTTGAAAAAACCGCCCCCAGATTGGTGTTGGCGGCAACCTCGGCAAGGGCGCCGAGAACACCCAGGGTAATGGCGATCTTATACTGCTTGTTGAGAATAAGGAAGAACTCAAGGAGCATAAAGCCGACAGCCATACCGTAAAGGGTGCCCATCCACCAGATGTTGGAAGTGAGATTTGGGCTCAGGATGTTATAGATCAACATCCGATGAGGGTTTTCAATTTCCATGCCGATGAGGGTGAAGGCGCCGATGATGGTGATAATGGAGAGCCAGACCATCCTGTTTGCCAGAGGAGCCAGCTTATTCCCACCAAAGATATGGCTGATGGCGGCCAAGAGACAAAGGCCTGTTGAGGTTATTGCGAAAAAAGCATAGGAGGAAATCAGAATCCCCCAGGGCATTTCCCGTGTGTTGTTGTACATATTATGGTGGCCAGCGTAGAACGCATACAGACCTGCCAAAATGCCTGACACAGCAAGCAGAGCAAAAAGACCTGTTACCATGTTGATTCTAGGTGTTGCCACCTCTGGTTCCGCCACGGCGGCTAGTGAAAATCCGTTAGCCATTTTGATTCCTCCTCTAAATTGATAAACAGCTTATTTGGGTAGCCGCTCTGGCTACATTGCTTTTTACATCTCCCAAGCGACAGTCATCATGACCAGGCAGGCCGCCACCTAGTCCTGATGACATCAAGCAGATCAGCACTTAGCCGGTCTCTGCAAATCTTTGGTCTGGTCTTTTCTGGCCAAGGAGCCGAGAGCAATCAGGGCGACAATGGCTGAAAAAGGACCGAGAACCACAAAGAGCACCAGAGAGGTCACAAACCAAAAGGCCTCGCTTAAGCGGGCAAAACGCTTGCCAAGACCCGCAAGCCAATATGCCTTCCCTCTTAATCCCTGGTTTTTACTGAGCAGATGTATCAAGGTGCTCATGACCGGCCTCCTGTTTTTTCCCTGGTGATATATGGTAGGTAATCACCAGGGCCGCTTGAAAGGGGTATTTCTCGTTTCAGGTTGCTACCTGTTTTCTTTGTTGTCTTGTTATCTAGCAAATGATATGCCAGACCGGACGAAAACTCTGCAATTCCCCAGCCCAAACGCCATAACCCCCCATACTATCGTTGAAAGGTTTCAGTATAAATATTTCTTTACAGCATAAAACTACAACTCAAGTTTATATATTATTTACAACTGAAGGCGCATGTTGCGTCATCAGCCCCCGGACACACAACGCAACATGCGCCCTGATTGATGGCAATATAGCCGGATATTGCCGCACAGGGGCCAAAGAGAGACGCCTATCCGGCAAACTACGCCAGACACAAAATACACAAAAACAGATGGATACAACTAAGACCACTGTGAACAGGCGCACGTTGCGCCACACACAGAGAGACCATTCATCGCCGCGTAAGGGCGGCACAGGAGGCATGCCAGGCAGGAGAATGCCCCTGGCTCTAACAAATTTCTACAATGAGATCGCAGGTATTTGTCATAAAAGGCACCGCCCTGGGCCAGCATAAAACCACCGCAAAAGCCCTGGGAGCTTACGGGTGAACTGCCGTTGAAATTACCAAAACATGAAAATGACTTTTTACAAGAATGGACCAGAAACGCCCTCCTCTCGTTTAGAGGTTATCTTGCACAGGGGAGCTTACAAGACAAGAGCAAAAAAGCGCCAGGGCGCGAGCAAAGAGAGGAGCGGAAGAAGAAAGAGAGAAGAGACCCACGCACCACAAGAGGAGGGGGTGAAAAAGTAAAAAAAGGCATGGTGACCAGAATGTCACCATGCCTTGAGCAAGCAGCACATCAGCCGCCAGAAAGGTCCTTAATGACCACCGCCATGACCGTTATCAGCAGCGCCACCGTCACCCTGAAGGCGCTCATAACCTTTTACGCCGATATGGCAGAAGGTACAGCGCTTATTGGAGGCAAAGGCCATCTCCCCATCATGACACGCACCGCAATACTTGCCGTCATACAATGACTCCATGGTGAAATCATCATTCTGCTCAGCAGCACCAGCTTCCATTTCAAAAATATCATCATGACAGCTGTCACATTCAAGTCCCGCCCCCATGGTGTGGACCTTGTGAGAAAAATCAACGGCCTTAACTGGTTTCACAAAAATAATGGGCTCTTCTGGACCATAGGTATCCTCATCATACTCTTCACCAACCGCGTGGCCGGCACTGAAGAATAGGACTGCGCCAAACACCAAAATAGTCAACAAGCTCTGAGCGCTCTTATCATTAAATTTCATTGCATTCCTCATGTATGTTTTAGCAGATATTCCAACCCTGAAACACCTGCTAAGTAAATCGACCCAGGAAAAACGACAAGATCGAATCTTTTCCGCTCTATTGAAAAAAAATAACCCTATACAATTACCAGAACAAGAGTGCCTAGTCGTTCATATAGAAAACATTAGGAAGGGCACCGGTCTCCGGACGCAGGACCCAAACAACCTTTTCCGGGGCATGAATCAGCTTATAGGCCTTACTGGTGGAATCAGTAAGATCTCCAAAGACACGAACGCCAGCGGGACAGGCCTCAGCACAGGCGGTGATCTTACCGTTGGATTCTTTGAGCTTGGTATCGGCACAGAAGTTACATTTATCAACAGCCCTGTTTTCCTCTTTGAAATAACGGGCATTATAAGGACAGGCTGCCATACAGGTCTTGCAGCCAATACAACGCTTATAATCCATCATGACAATACCGGTCACCTTATCCTTATAGGTAGCAGAGGTCGGGCAAACACGGACGCAGGGAGGCCGGTTGCACTGGTTACACAGAACGGGCATAAAGATTCTTTCATTCTGATCAGGACCAATGGGACGCTCCTGCTCAAGGATTGTCGTACGATAACCATAGGCAGGAACATGATTGGTTTTTTTACATGCCACCAGGCAACGTTCGCAGTCAATACAATGATTCTGACGCATAACCATTGTATAATGAGGACTATAGGGAAATTTGGTAGCAGGACGCATGCCGCCCAAGGCACCCTGAGCATTTCTTGCCGAGGTCAGAGAGAGGACAGTTCCACCCAAAAAGACCCCCGTAACAGAAAGGCCGAATTGCAAAAAACGACGCCGCTCTTCAGAAGGTAGCGCCTCTACTCCCTCATTTTCGAGCTTCTCCAAATCTTTAACTTTCATTCGTTACTCCCTTATAAGTAAGATAACTTCATGTTTACACACCTCAGAACCATAACCACCTGAACAGACCGAGACCAAATACGACACCTGGGCCATGTCAGGTAGTGACATTGAAATCCACCACCCCGACATCCGTCACACCCTTAGATCTTGAACCTCAAAAAGGCTGAGCCTTTGACAATGGACCCAATGGTGACATTATTGCAAACTACACATGTGTAGTTTGCGCCATGCATGCAAGCATAAAAGAGGGCCACTGTCAAGAATATTTTCTCCAAAACAGGGTGCCGCCGCCTACAAACCTCAAGGCATTATCTCCACAGCCATACCACTAAATTGAGCAAGAACTTCAATTAAATAAGAAATTTTTTTGACTTTTTTGTTCTTACTTATTTTAGTATAAATACGCTGCTCAAGATGAGCCATGAATACGCCTTTTCCCCTCAGGAGAACTGCCATGGAGAGAGCCCTCCCCGACCGCCACGAAGACCGCGTTGAAATTAACGACCAATCCCTTCTCTTTTGCCCTGACGGATCAGGAGAATTGATCGACATCAGCATAAAAGGATTATCCTTTCATCATCTTACCGGCAACAACTGGCCAACAGGCGCCTTCAAGATCGATCTTCTTCTTGACAACTCCACCCTGCTCATTGAACAGATCCCCTGCTCCCTTCTTTACCCTGAAGAAGTGAACCCAGACAACAGCCACCGCTGGCGCCATGCCCTGAAATTCGGATCCCTTTCAGAGGAGCAAAAAATAAAACTCCAGGAGTTTATTGCCTGCCACAGCAGGCAGCACCCCCCACTCACCATGATTTGAGCAAATCCCCTTCGCCCAAGATCTCCTCTTTTCCCACAAAGAGCAAAGTTCGTTGACCAGCGGGGCCTGAACGACTAAAGTGACCTGTAAAGATCAGCTGACCATTTCTGCTGACAACATGATCTTCCCACCCGTTTTTTTTCCCCAGTATGCAGCAGCAAGATCTGTTTCGCCACAGCAACTACCCCTCATGAATAATACCCCTAAGCAAAATATCCAGGCAAAGGTTGTCGATGCCATCTTCACGGTCAATGACAACTGGGAGATCACCTCCTTTAACAGTGGCGCCGAAAAGCTGCTGGGCCTCAAAAAAGAGGAGATGATTGGCAAAAATTGCCAGGAAGCCTTTAGTAAATACGAACGCTTTACCCAGATGTGCAGCCTTTATGGCCCCTTGGCCTCCGGCCATGCCATGACTGACTTCAGAATGGTCATTGACAACCCTGACACCAAGACCTCCATCGCGGTTATCATTGCCGCCATTCCCATTCCAGACGTAAACGGCAACACAAACGGGGCGGTCATCACCCTGAGCGAGGTGGAAGGCACAAGCCACACCAATGACCTGGCCATGGACTCGGTTGCCGATGGCGTCTTTACCGTGGACAGGGAGTGGCATATCACCTCCTTTAACAAGGCCGCCGAGATTATCACCGGCTGGTCTCGCCAAGAAGTGCTGGGCCATAAATGCCAGGAGATCTTCCAGTCAAGCATGTGCGGCGACCAATGCAGCCTGGCGAAATCCATCCAAGATAAAAATACCATCGTCAATCACACCCTGAGTGTGACCACCAAAAATGGCCGCAAAATACCTATTTCGATCTCTGCGGCCCCTCTCCTTGATCCCGGCGGCAACGTCATTGGCGGCGTGGAGACCTTTCGCGACATCACCGCCACCATGGAAAACGATCTCATTCTGGATTCGGTTGCCGACGGCGTCTTCACGGTGAATAAGGATTGGCACATTACCTCCTTCAATCGCGCCGCTGAGACCATTACCGGCTGGAAACGTGAAGATGTCATCGGCAAACGGTGCGGCAACATCTTTCACTCTTCAGTGTGTGGCGAAGAATGCATACTCAATCACGCCATTGACCTGGGCAAAGAAATTGTTGATCGTTCCATCTTTATAAAAAGCAAAGAAGGAACCACCGTTCCCATCTCCATCAGTGCCGCCCCCCTCTTGGATCATGAGGGCAATGTCATCGGCGGCGTGGAGACCTTTCGCGACATCACGGACACCATCAAAAACGACATGATCATTGATTCGGTTGCTGACGGGGTTTTTACCGTGGACCGCAACTGGCAGATCACCTCCTTTAACAGGGCCGCCGAATTGATCACCGGCTGGCACCGCGACGATGCTATCGGCAAATATTGCAGCAATGTTTTTCACTCATCCATCTGCGGCAAATCCTGCGCCATCGCCCAGTCGATGTACAGCGGCAAACCCGTCACCAATCGCTCTATTTCCATTGAAACCAGGGCAGGGAAGCGCCTGCCCATCTCCATCAGCGCGGCCCCCCTTTTGGACCATGAAGGAAATGTCCTGGGCGGGGTGGAAACCTTCCGCGACCTTTCCGTCTTGGACAGCCTGCGCAAGCAGCTCACCATGCGCTACACCTTTGATGAGATTATCTCAAAGAGCCCATCCATGCAGCGCATCTTCAACATCCTGCCGGAGATTGCCCGCAGCCCCAGCAATGTCCTGATTTTGGGGGCCAGCGGTACGGGCAAAGAGTTGGTGGCCAGGGCGATATACAATGCCTCAGCGCGCAGCAACAAACCCTTTGTCACGGTGAATTGCGGGGCCCTGCCCGACACCCTTCTGGAATCAGAACTTTTCGGCTATAAGGCCGGGGCCTTTACCGATGCCAAACAGGACAAGAAAGGACGCTTTGCCGCTGCTGAAGGGGGCACCATCTTTCTGGATGAAATTGGCGACATCCCCCCATCTCTCCAGGTAAAACTCCTCAGGGTCCTGCAGCAGAAGGTGTATGAGCCATTGGGCTCAAACGAGCCGGTCAAGGCAGATGTCCGCATCATCACCGCCACCAACAGGGATCTCCAGGCCCTGGTCAAGGAAGATGCCTTCCGCGAAGATCTCTTTTATCGTCTCAATGTGGTCAAGATACAGCTGCCGCCCCTCCGCGAAAGGATGGAGGATATCCCTCTTCTCATTCAACATTTCACCTCCACCTTCAGTGCCAGGCAGGGCAAGGATATTGTCGGGATTTCTGATGAGGCCCTCTCCATCCTCATGCATTACGACTTTCCAGGCAATATCCGCGAACTGGAAAATATCATCGAATATTCCTTTATTCTCTGCCCAGGGGGCTTCATCCAACCCGAACATCTACCTGAACCTTTTGCCCCCACTGACGACAAGGAAAGGCGGCCCGCCACGGTGCTCTCCACCACAGGATCTTCACCCTCCCTGGCGGAGATTGAAGAAAGCGCCATTGCCACCTCTTTGGCCAGAAACAAATGGAAAAAGATGGCAACCTGCCGTGAACTAGGGATCTCCAAGGACACGTTGCGCCGAAAGATCAGCAGGTACCATATCTCCCCTGACGACAGCACATAACTCTGCGGCCAAAGATATCCGTCACAAAAAAAGGGGAGGACGTTTGCAAACGTCCTCCCCTTTTTTTGTGACTTCTCACCTGGAGGAACAGTCCCACTTCAGGCGCAGGCTTTTTTTGCCGCAACGCCAGCAGACCGCTTACCACCAAAAATCACCCAGGTGACACTTGCTTTTTTCCAGAAACTACCTTTTTCTGCTTTTGTCCGTCTTGGGCCTTGGCCCGCTTCCGGTCCTCTTCATCCCCAACCCTGTGTAATGACCTGGGCACAGCCCAGTCGACCTTGGCCTCGCAGCAGCCATGAACCGCCTGCGGGCACTCTGCCACATCCCAACAGGGGACCAGGGTCAAAAGCTTTTTAAGGCCGGGAATCGAGATCCCCTGGTCATGGATAATGGAGCGCAGACATTCAATCCATTTAATATCATTCAATGAATACAAGCGCCGTGAGCCATTATGCTGAGCCGGCCTCACCAGACCCTCATTCTCATAAATCCGCAGGGTTCGAGGATGGACACCCAGAAGCTTTGCTGCCACTCCGATGGGATATATGGGCAGATCGGCCTTTAAGGGCTTCACCTCTGTCTTCTTTCGCACCATAACGTCCTCCGTAAAATCTTTAACATCGGCAGGGTGTGGGCGGCTGGATGGCGGCCGTCCACACCCTGTACATCAGACTTCCGAGGAGGAATTAATGATCTTCAGAAAGATGGCCCTTAAAGAGCTGCTCACCCAAGAGGAACATCATCCCGCAAAGCCCCATGGCCCCGGCCACAATGGCAATTTCGTGCCAGGTTGGCGTATAGGGGAAAAGATGGGGAAGATCAACAATACCCATGCCATGAAAATGGGGCACGAGCATGCCGACAATAACCAGATCATAGCGCATGAAAAAGATACCAATAACGCTGGAGACAGAGGCAATAAAGAGTCCGGTCATGGACTTGGCGCGGACAGCAAGGATAATGGCCAGGGGGATTACCAGCCCCATCATGACCTCGCCAATCCAGAAGTTTGCCGAATAAGGACCGGAGATGAGGCTCATCACGGCCTCATATTTTCCAGGAGGCTGACCGCTTACCCCGGAAATCATCTTCCAGCAGGTAAAGAACATAATGACCGTGATCAACAAGGCACCCAATTTGGCTGTGGAGCTCAGGGAACTTTTCAGCTTTTCACTCATCTCCCAGCCATTGGACTTGTAGGCGATCCAGGTGAAAAACACCACAGCAGCACAGCCGGACATCATGGCAGAGGTAATGAAGTAAATAGGCATATAGGGTCCATGCCAGAACTCCCGGCCGCCAAGAAGACCAAACACAGCGCCAAGGTTTGAGTGGGCGGCAATACCTGAAACAACGCCGAGCATGCCCAAGATACCAGCCTCCTTGTGCTTGCCCATCTGCAGCAAGGCAAACTCAATGAGCATGAAAAAAAGATAGGCGCCATAAAGGGTGCCCATCCACCAGATATTGGAGGTCAGATTCGGGGAGGTAATATTATAGATAGCCATGCGCCAGGGGTTCTCAATCTCAAACCCGATAACCACAAAACCGGCAATAATGGTGGAAATGGCCATGAAGACGGAACGTTTGGCAATGGGCTTAAACTGCTCAAAACCAAAGACGTGACCAATGGATGAAACCAGACAAAGTCCGGTGGAGGTCACCACAAAGAAAACATAGGCCGCAATCAACAGCCCCCATGGTACCTCACGGGTATTGCCAAAGGCATGGTCGTGCCCAATATAAAAGGCATGGAAACCCGCTGCCACCCCAACAAGCGCCAACAGACCCATCAGGCCTATGGCGATATTATATTTTCCGGAAGCAGAAACTTCCAGCCCCTGATCCTGGGGCAGTACCTTTGCGAGAATATTATTCATTACCGAACTCCTCCCTTTTTGATTTTTCATATTCCGCCGGAAGCAACCAAGCGACCCGCTTCATTTCTCAAAACAATTCTCTGCTACTTTTTTAGAAATGCCGGAAATTCTCTTCATCTTCACGACATGCCAGAATTGCAGGTTTGACCTTCAGGTCAAACAAGGTATGGAGTGCAGCGCAACCAATCCAAAAAACGAGAAATAATACGCCTTCCATGTGCTCCTCCTTATAAAAATTGTGCCCATGCAGCCCACAGCCAAGACTCCTCCTACCAAGAGAGCTCCTGAACTGAAAAAATGAAACGCATGGTTCCTTGGTCGGGACTGAAATGTCTTGAACATTTCCATCGGTTCGCAGACTGGCGGGTCCCCGCTCCGAATTTCCCTTGCTCCTCAAGCCCTACTCCCAATTCCTCCTCTGTTAATGTGGTTATCCTAAGATCAAAACTTTTGACCCTTTGAATTTTGTTCTAAACATATAAATTGGCACTGTCAACTTTTAAACAATAAAAGAAGCAACATATTGCCAAAATTATCATATTAAGATATTGGCACGAACGCAACTTCCACTATAACCAGAAACCTGAATATACCATTTATGTCGAAATAACAAAGATTTAATAATACAAAACCGCCTCTTTTGCAACTACTTCCCACAGCTGAAGAACGCCGCAGGAGTGCAGAGCAAAAATGACTAATATTGCGCCATCAACAACTATATGGGCGCACAATAAGCCAACAAGCCACCACTCTCCCTCAGCAACCATACCGGACAAAAACCACCCCATAAAATTAACATCTTGATATTGCATTGTTTTTTTGGCCAAAAAAATATCCCATTAATTCCAGGCACATAAATTGCTATTACTACAATTAAGTTTTTACTCATTTTCCAAAAACGAGAAAGCGATTCCTTGTAGTGAACCCCTGGGTGGCGGCCCGGGGGTTCTTTTTTTTCAGCTCCAAATCCTCATTTTCCTTACCCTCTCAGGCTTTTATATTGTATTGTGCGCCTTGACGGATCTCTTTGTTCTTATTCTTATGTAGCGATCAACAAACCTGTTGCCAATGGGCCCGCCACTATGACCGGCGTAAAACACGCCCATTTCCGCCCCTACCTGGAGTACGCCCTTGAATCTTTTCTACAAGAATCTCACCATCTGGCTCATCATCGGTCTCACTGCCATCCTTGTTCTCAATCTTTTCAAAGGTCAGCCTGAGACGGTCAATGTTCTCACCTACTCTGATTTTGTCGACAAGGTAAAAAATGGCGTGGTGACGAACTTCTCACTGCATAAAACCAGCGCCACCTGGACGAACTCCAATGGCGAACGCTTTCGCGCCGCAATCCCTGAAGACCCTGCCGCGGTTCAGCCTTTTATTGATGCCGGCGCCAAATTCGAGATTATTCCCAGCTCTGAACCCCACTGGTTTTTGCGCATCGTCCTCTCCTGGTCCCCCCTTCTTATCTTGGCGGCGATCTGGTTCTTCTTCATACGCAAAGGCCGTAACCAGGATGGCAAGGCCATGGCCTTCGGCAAGAGCAAGGCTCAGCTCTTTGATTGCCAGCAGTCCACAGTGCGCTTTAAAGATGTTGCCGGCATAGACGAGGCCAAAGAAGAGCTAGTCGAAATCGTCGACTTCCTCAAAGATCCGACAAAATTCACCGAGGCAGGTGCCCGTATTCCCACGGGCGTCCTCCTCTACGGTGAGCCAGGAACAGGTAAGACCCTGCTGGCCAAGGCCATAGCAGGTGAGGCAGGGGTCACCTTCTTTTCCATCAGTGGCTCTAATTTTGTTGAGATGTACGTGGGGATCGGCGCCAGTCGCGTCCGGGATCTCTTTGCCGAAGGCAAAAAAAAGGCGCCCTGTATCATCTTTATTGATGAGATTGACGCCGTGGGACGCCACCGCAGCTCAGGGGCCACCGGGGGCAATGATGAACGGGAACAGACCTTGAACCAGCTTCTTGTGGAAATGGACGGTTTTGAGGTGAACGATCAGGTTATTATTGTGGCCGCCACAAACCGCCTTGACATCCTTGACCAGGCCCTGCTCAGACCTGGGCGCTTTGACCGCCAGGTCCTTGTGCCCCTCCCCGATGTCTTGGGCCGTGAACAGATCCTCAAGGTTCATGCCCGGAAGATCAAGGCCGCCACCGATATTGACTGGAAGATGGTGGCAAAATCCACTCCCGGTTTTTCAGGGGCGGAGCTTGCCAACATGATTAATGAAGCCGCCCTGATGGTGGCCCGCCGGGGCGGCGAGGTCACCATCAGTGATCTCGAGATCGCCAAGGACAAGGTAATGATGGGGGCGGAACGCCGTTCCATGATCATCACCGTGGAGGAGAAAAGAATCACCGCCTACCACGAAGTGGGCCATGCCCTGGTGGCCTGGATGCTTCCCGGCGCTGACCCGGTTCACAAGGTTTCCATTGTGCCCAGGGGCAAGGCACTGGGCCTCACCATGCAGTTGCCTGAAACGGAAAAACACTCCCATTCATACACCTACCTCTTCAACAACCTCTGCATCCTTCTCGGCGGCCGTGTTGCTGAAGAACTCATCTTTGATGAAATAACCACCGGATCAGGCAATGACATTGAACGGGTGAATGATCTGGCCCGCAAGATGGTCTGCGAGTGGGGCATGAGTAAGAATATCGGGGCCCTCGTCTTCAAGGCCTCTGAGCAACCAGGCGCCTCACGGCCGCTGGTCAGTGAGGAGACGATCCAGGAAATCAATGGCGAGATCAGAGCTCTTATTGACACCGCCCATGACACAGCGCGCCAGATCCTGACTGATAACCGTGAAATCATGGAGGCCATAACCCTGGTGCTCCTGGAAAAAGAGACCATCAACCATCGCGATATGCAGGCCATTATCAATCCAGCCAGGGGTTGATAATGCAGGGAGGAGCCCCATCCCAATCCGGCGCCCCGGTCACCCCCTTTTCAAGGGAAAGACAATATGCACCACAGCGTATTCGCCCGGCTCGCTCTCCAGACAGAGCGAGCCGCCAAGCCCTTCGGCAATATCCCGGGCGATGGAGAGCCCCATGCCCGCACTGGTCCCCCCGGGCCACTTACCAAACCCCGGCTCCATGACCCGGGGCAGATCTTCTGCTGCCACCCCAATTCCATAATCTTTGATATTGATGGCAACGCCTCTCTGGCCCCCAACAACAGCACCCTGACCTGTCACCTCGATACGTTTCAGGGCATCCTGGCCGGGGTAGCGGATATTCAAGGCGTGTCGGCAATTAATGAGAATCGCCAAAAGAAGCTGCTGCACCTGACCGGCCGGGCAATGCCAGGCCGGCAGATCCTCGACATCAAGCCGCACATATATACCATCCTGTTTACACAGAGGCGCCAGCAGGGCCAGGGAATTAGCAATCACCTTGCCGATATCGACCATTTCCAGCGCCGCACTGTCCCCCTGCCCAAAGGCCAGGAGGTTTGAGGCCAGGCCGGTGACCCTCTCCCCCTGGTCGATTATCTTCTCCAGAATGTCCCGGCTGTGCCCATCTTCTTCCACATCCGCAAGAAGCTGACTGAAATTGATGATGATATTGCCCACGTTGCTCACCTCATGGGCCAGGCCGCAGGCCAGCTCACCGATGGCCGTGAGCTGAGAAACCCGCACCAGCTCCTTCTTCCTGTTTTTCTCGTTTCTGAGATCATTCTGCAGGGCCTGAATATTGCTTTTATCTGCGGTAATGTCGTAGCCGAAACAGCGGACCAGACAACCATTTTCGCCGCATTGACTCATCATAAAAACCGCCCGCACCACCCGATCTTGTACCGGCTCAGCACCGAGCAGGCTGAACTCAAGGGCTCCGGCCTCAGCAAGCCTGCGGATATCAGAGACTTCCCTGTATGCCGGCGGTGGCTGAAAAAACGTATTCCACCTCTTGCCTGCCAGGCTACCCTCCGGATAGCCACAGGCCAGCTCCATCTCCTTGTTCACCTGACACAGACGCCCCCCTTCATCTATCTCCACCCATACCCCCCCCAGAGAGGCGACCATTTCCCCACTGATCTGACGGCATTTCTGGAGCCGGATGGCCACGGCCTCCTTGAGATCCTGTTGTTCATTGATGATATCGGCTAATACCGCCGCTTCCTTGCTTTTGCTGGACACCTGCACCTCGCGGATCTCGCCGGCCAAGAGCCTGTCCGCATCATCCACCAGACTCCACAAAGGCGACAAGAGGCGGCGATGGAACAGGACAAGAATTCCCACCAGCATTGAGAGGGCCAGCGCCGTGGCGCCGATCACCATATTCTGAAAACCGATGAGCCGTTGCCGGGAAGAATTGACCAAAACACGATCAAAAAGAATGAGCCGCTCCCCCAGGGTGCGGATTTCCCGGCTGAGTCGCCGATGATCCTCAGGATTCGCTTCTCCTGCCTCAATGGCCCTCAAGAGCAGGACAATTCCGTGCAGATCAATGGAGTTAAGCAAAGTCAGTTTGAACTCCTCACTTATATGGCGGGTGTCAAGAACCTGGGTCAGGTTATAGTTGAGGGTTTCCATCTCCTCACTGAGCCCGGCAAAGGAGATCTTATCTCTCTCCATGAGGGCGCTTGAAATATGCTCGCGGATAATGGAAAACTGAAAGAGCAGCTTTTCTGTCTGCTCAACCACTCCCACCTGTGCATGATAGAGCTGCGACTGCCGGATGCCCATAAAAAGCAGGAGTACGAGACCTATACTGATCACCAGATAAAAGGTGTAGAGAATTTTTTTCAAGGGAAACGTCTCAGTCATTCAAAACACCTCAAGTCTAGCCACTTTGCACAAGGTCGCAGGCCATCCTACCGGAGATTTTTGGAAGCAGCCCAGCTATACCTTGAAGAGGGTGGCCCGGTTGGTCGCCGCCAAAGGGCCCCTGTGCTTCCGGAGATAATTCCGGAAGCACAGGGCAACGGCCTCTCCTATTTGGAATCAGACTTCCAGGTAAAGAGGATGGGTAAACGGCAGAGACAGGCACGATAGACCAGGATATAGGTGGCGTACACTGTAATGGTAATGACAATCTCACGCCAATGAGGAATTTCCTGATACAACTGCCAGTTATAGGTAATCAGGGCCGTATTGAGACGATTGAGCACAATACCGAGTACGGCAAACAAGGCGGCAAAACGGGCAACCCTGACACTCTGATTTCTGATGGCGCTGGTATAGAGAAAGAGCGGCAGGAGCACACCGAAGCAGATCTCAAAGATATACCATTGCCCCCAGCCGGTGAACAACAGGGCCCATTCATTATCATGGGCAATGGCCGTCAACTTGATAACGAAATAGGTAATAAGAGCCAGAGAGGCCCCTTTGGCAAGACCCAAGGTGATGCGGTCAAGATTTTTGAGGAAGTTGGCGTCACAGCGCCACCCCAGGAACCATTTTGACAGGGTGGAGACAACAATCAGCATGGAAAGCCCGGCAAAAATAGATGAGCAGAAAAAATGGAACCACTGAAAGCTATAATTATACCAGAGGGGATGCACCTTGCCGGGCGCATAGGTAAAGAGCGCCCCCAGGGCACCCTGATGCAGGGTGGAGAGAATGATACCGGACACCGTCAGGCCCAGAACAATGGATTTGACAAATTTCTTGGGCTTCTGCCACCCCATCATCTCACTGGCGGCAGGCACAAGCTCGGCAACCTGGACAGTGAGATAGGTGGCGACATGCCAGGCCACCAGAAAAAGGACTGCTGCCGGTCCCAGGGAAACAAACATGGGGTAGATCAGGCGCCAGGGCTGTCCCAGATCCACCTGCAGAAAGATAACGGCAAACAGATAGCCGAGCAGACCATTGAGGAGTCCCAGTCTTTCAATGGGCTTGAAATCTTTGCGGCCAAAAAGCTCCACCGTGGTCCCCAGCATAAAGCCTGAGGCGGAAAGAGGCACCATACAGAAAAGTCCCCAGCCCAGAAAAAGCCCCCAGGGATAATCATAACTGCTGTGGGTGGCCCAGCCCAGTCCATAATAAAAGCGGCCGACCAGAATGGGCAGGCCAATGGCATAAATGATCGCAAAAACCCAGTTCAGGGGATTGCGGACAAGCTGCTTCAGATAATCGCCGGGACTGAGCCCCAGGAGCAATTTTTCCTTCAGGGTCCATTCTGTCCGGGATCCCGGCTTCGTAAGTTGATCAACAGGCTGAAAGCCCTGTGCGGTAAATGTCTTCATTAATATATCCTCCTAGCTTTCGCTCTCTTCATTCTTTTGCGCATCCTTCCTCGTTGCCAGGAGATGGAAACCCGTAAAAAGGGCCGGCCAAATAAGCAGAACCATGGGTACGATGGCCAGGAATTCCTTGACATAGTAGATGATCGGCTGCTTGCCGAGATGGGTATCAAATCCTATCTTCTCAAAAGGCGCATCCACTGCAGTGAGGTACATCCAGGAGGTCCCACCCACCTCATGTTCGCCATAAACATGGTCCACATACCTATCAGGTCGATCCTGGATGTTCTTGTGGGCCAGGCCGATCAAATCCGTGCGCTTGCCAAAGGTCATCACCTGCTGCGGGCAGGCCTCCACACATGCCGGCGGTCTGCCGAACTTAAGACGGGTGTCATAACACATGATACATTTTTTGATCACCGGATTAGTGGGCGAGGAGTAGCTGTAAGTGGGGACATAGAAAGGACACGATATCATACAGGTACGACAGCCAACACAGACTGTGGCATCATAAATAACGGCCCCTTCGGGTGTCTTGGTGTAGGCATTGACAAAACAGGAGGTCAGACAACCTGGCTCCTGACAATGATTACACTGGAATTTGCGGAAAAGCGGCTGCTCGCGACCTTCAACCTCATATCTGTTGACAATGGTATATTCCTTTTCCGTGGTCCGGCGGGGCAGACCACCATGGCGCTGCTCTTCATAAACAGACATATCAGTAAATGGTTTAGCCGGGGCAGGAAGGCCCTGTTCTTTATTACAGGCCGCTTCACATGTTCGGCACCCCACGCATTTCGTCATATCGACCAGTACGCCCATGCTATCAGGGTAGCCGCCGAAATCACCCGCGGCGTTCGCCTTTTTAGCAGAGCCAACAGCTGCCACGGCAACACCGCTGGCCAGACCGCCTTTTAAAAATGCCCTACGGTTTAATTTCTTCATAACTCTCACCTTTTTCAAAAAAACAATGACGTGCGACATGTTGCCAGCGCTTGGCAGACATGGTCCCCTCGTCAGAAATTAATGATGACCACCACCCTGATCGGCGCTCTTGGGTTCCGGGGCACAGGTACCCGTGTGATAGAATTTCTCACCGGCCTCTGTCATGGCATGGCAATCAGTGCAGCCGACAGGCGCATCATTCTGCTCATGACAACCGAGGCAGCCCTGATGATATGCCGCCTTAAGACTGGGCTTGCCCCGATGATACAGGCGAGGCGTGTCCCATACTTTCCTCATATTCTCAGCCGCAAAGACATCCTTCACGTGGCAAGAGCTGCAGCGGGGATCATCCTTTTCAGGACTGTTGGCATGGCAGGTCACACAGAGCGGCTCAGCAGGAGCTGTTCCCGCCGTATGATGATGACACACCGCACAGTCATCCCCTGTTACCTCGATATGCATATCATGATCAAAAGACACCCCCTCATACAGGTTCTTCATGCTGTCGAGTTCAAAGACCTCTGCCAAGGCAGAACCCGGAAGGATCCAGGAGCTGACCATGACTGCAATGAGGGTCAAGCCAAGCAGCCTCCTCTTTTTCATTCCCATTGTTACTCTCCTTTGTTGGTTTAACGAACGAAGCGAAAAATATTTCCTATCTCTTTATGAGTGCCGCAAATGCCACATCTCAAAAACATCTGACAGCACGGCCCCTGCCTCATTATCGTAGTAAATACTTATGGGCAAAATTATTACCCAGGGCAGTGCAGCTGCTCAACCTTCCTCTCAAAAATAACCTGGTTAGCCTTCTCCTTTTTTGGTTACCAGCCAACCCCCTCAAAGAGTCCCAGGAAGCCCTCAGGAAAATTTTGCTAACATTTCAAAATTACTTGGCAATCTGCCCCAAATAATCCTTTGCCAGGAAATGAGTGCACATTCAGTGCCATGGTGGTGGAAGCTGATCATGGCAGATTCGGATTTGCGGTTCTCTCCGCAAAGGGGCATCTTCGCTTCCCCCTGCCTCGACGTCGCACTGGAAATTTCTTTTTTTACAGGCCGCCTTCCATCCACAGAAATGTGGCAAAAGCATGTTGCAGAAAGTGTTGCATGCCACATATCTGTAGCTACAGATATGTGGCATGCAACACTTTCGCAAAAAAGGTGGCCAGGGACGTCTACCAGGCAAAAAAAAAAAGCCTTTGGCATTCTTCTTGAGAAGAATGCCAAAGGCTTTTGGACACGCAGAGCTGCTCTTACTGCCCGACTCAACGAACAGAGAGCAGGTGGCTGCGAGAAAGGGGCTTGTGGGTCAGGGGCTGGCCTTCATGATCTTTTCAACCTCAGCCCCATTGATTGTTTCCTTCTCCAACAGATGGCGCGCCAGGTTGTGGAGAAAATCATCCTTACCCTGCAGGATGATCATGCTCTCCTGAAGACAATCCTCAATTATCTTATTGATTTCACTGTCAATAAGCTGACCTGTTGCCTCACTGTAGGCCAACGGCCGTGGACGGCCGCCGCCCAGGAAACCCTGATCACCGGCAACATAGGCCCGAGGTCCCAAGACAGGACTCATTCCCCACTCGCAGACCATTCTGGTGGCGATCTCAGTGGCCACTTGAAGATCATTACTGGCCCCGGTTGTAAAGCGGTTAAAAACAATTTGTTCGGCAGTACGCCCCCCCAAAAGAATCTTGATCCGATCCCTCAAATATTCTTGGCTGTAGGAATGGCGGTCATCGAGGGGAACCTGCTGGGTCACCCCCATGGCCCGCCCCCGAGGAATGATGGTTATCTTGTGCACTGGGTCTGCATCCGGCAGCAGCGTGGCGATGATGGCATGGCCGGCTTCGTGATAGGCCGTCACCTTCTTTTCTTCGTCTCGGATAACCATACCCTTGCGCTCCACACCCATAAGGATCTTGTCCTTGGCCTCTTCAATATCAGCGAGGTCCACCTGCTCCTTATCTTTCCTGGCCGCCATCAAGGCCGCCTCATTCATCAAATTGGCGAGTTCAGCGCCTGTAAAGCCCGGCGTGGTCATAGCTACCATATCCATGGTGACATCCTTAGCCATTTTGATATTGCGGGCATGAACCGCAAGAATCATGGCTCGACCCTTGACATCGGGGGGCAGGATGGTCACCTGTCGATCAAAACGGCCTGGACGCAGCAGGGCCGGATCCAGCACATCAGGACGGTTGGTGGCGGCAACAATAATGACCGTTTCATCACTCTGAAAACCATCCATCTCTACAAGCAGGGCATTCAAGGTCTGCTCCCGTTCATCGCCGCCGCCCTGGCTCATGCCGCTGGCACCACGTGAGCGGCCCACCGCATCAATCTCATCAAGAAAGATGATACAAGGGCTCTGTTTTTTAGCCTCCTCAAAAAGATGCCGGACCCTTGAGGCCCCGACCCCCACATACATTTCGACAAAGTCAGAGCCGCTGATGGAAAAAAAGGGCACACCTGCCTCACCGGCAATGGCCTTGGCCAGCAAGGTCTTGCCTGTCCCTGGCGGTCCCTGCAGGAGCACACCTTTGGGGATCCGGCCGCCAAGGCGGGTAAAACGCTCAGAGTCCCGGAGAAAATCCACCGTCTCCATCAACTCTTCCTTGGCCTCGTCAATGCCGGCCACGTCGGCAAAGGTCACTTTGCCGGCAACATCCTTAGGCACCAGGGAATCCTTGCCCTTCATGGCGGGTTCAGTCTGTTTGTTCTTTCTGGACCAGTACATCCAGGCACCTATGACAAGAAGCAGAGGGAGGGTGGACTCAAAAAAGCCAAAGGACTTCGCTTCGGGGCGGGCCCGGATGGTAACATTGCGCTCTTCCAGTTTGGGCAGCAACAACTTGATATCAGGTGCAAAAGTCTGAAAATTCTGACCATATTTATCCGTGGCCCTGATCTCACCGCCCATGATCTCCACAGTCCTGATCTCATCGCTCGTCAATTGAGCCAGAAAAGTGGTATAGTCCACGGACGGCAGCCTCTTCTCCATCTGCCAGGAGCTATATATACCGATTCCAATCAACACAATTCCCAAAATAATAACGCTGTTGCGTATGGGATACTTCATCCTGGCGCTCCCTCCTCTTCTCTGGCCCTTCCAGCCTCAAAAGCCCTTGGTACAGAAGCCAACAACAGCCGGCCTTCACCACTTCTTCAGCTTGCCACCACGGCATCCGGATCTATATTATAGAGCTTCAGCTTCCGATATAAGGTGGAGCGATCAATACCGAGAAGCCGGGCAGCCTGGGCCTTGTTGCCGAAGGTACGACTCAGGGTATTGATAATGCGCACCTCTTCATTTTCTTCTTCCAGCAATTTTTCTGCGGGCTGCAACGGCCGGGCCGGTCGTTCTTTCTCCTGCAACTCCAAAGGGAGATGATCCGAGGTAATGGTGGTGGTATCACAGAGAACACAGGCCCGCTCCAGGACATGTTCAAGCTCTCGCACATTACCGGGCCAATCATGATCCCGGAGCACCTGCAGGGCCTGATCAGAGATGCCTGTGATCTCTTTGCGCAGCCGCGTGCTGAAGCGGCCAATAAACATATGGACCAGAATATCCAGGTCCTTTTCTCTCTCCCGCAGGGGCGGCATGACAATGTCCACCACCTTCAGGCGATAGTAAAGATCCTCCCGGAACGCCCCGCTCTGCACCTTGTGGCGCAGATCGGCATTGGTGGCGGCCACCACCCGGACATCCACGGTAATAGACCTATCCCTCCCCACCGGGTAGAAGGTCCTTTCCTGCAAAAAGCGCAGGAGCCTGAGCTGCATCATGGGGGAGATATCGCCGATTTCATCGAGAAACAGGGTGCCGCCGTCCGCCGAAAGGATACGCCCCTCCCGGTCCCGATCCGCGCCGGTAAAGGCACCCTTGCGGTGGCCAAAGAGCTCACTTTCCAGCAGGTTCTCGGGAATTGCCGTGCAATCCACCTTAACCAGCGGCATATCGCGTCTGGGGCTTTCGGCGTGCAGGGCCTCGGCCACCAACTCCTTGCCGGTTCCTGACTCGCCATAAATGAGAACCGTGGTATCAACCTTGCCAACGTTCTCAATCAAAGTATACACCGTCTGCATCGGCCGGCTTGAGCCAATGAGGCGATGGAGCCGGTCGCGCCGGCCCTTCTTCTCCAAGGCCTCCAGACGGCTGACATCACGGGCAACAAGGACAACGCCCAAGAAGACTCCGGCATCACTGGTCAGGGGCACGGCACTCACCCTGTAGACGCCTGGCTGGCCAGCTTGATCGGCAAGCTCAAGACGATGTTCCGGCACCTCCTGCTGGTTGGCCAGAACCGAATCAATATCGGCCACAAAACTCTCCAGGCAGGGGCCGACATCCGTAAGCTGCCTGCCGCTGATATCCTCAACTCCGAAACCAGCCAGCCAACGGGCCGCATTACCATTGAATTCAACAATACGACGCTGCGGATCCACGGTAAAGATAAGCTCCCGCACACTCCGAAAGACCGCCTCCAGATATTTGCGATAGCGATCCTTTTCTTGGACCAAAAGGTTATTGGCATTAAGAAGTGCATATTGCTGCAAGGCCATTCTGGCTGTCCGCAGCAGGTCTTCCTTTTTCACCGGCTTTGCCAGGTAGTCAAAGGCCCCCAACCGTACCGCCTCAGAGGCGGTATTGATATTGGGATAGCCGGTCACCATCACCACCGGACACGCCACCCCCTTCTCCTTAATGGTGCGGAGAAGATCGATACCTGAAGCGCCATCCATGACAATATCACTGACCACCAGATCAAAATCGTGCTGGTCAATAAGGGCCAGGGCCTCCTCATAGGTGGAGGCAACCTCCACGGGGCCGTATCCCTCCCGGACCAGAAACATCTGAAAGGTGAGCCGCAGACTTTCTTCATCGTCCACCACGAGAATTGCGGTGTTGCCCTTTTCTAAATCAACCATCATTATTCCCCTTTCTCGGGTTCACAGACCGGCAAATCCACCATAATGGTGGTGTATTTGCCCAGCTCACTTTTAATGCGCAAGTGTCCTTTAAATTCTTTGACAATTCCCTGACTTATGGAAAGGCCCAGACCGGTACCCTCGCCGGGCTTCTTGGTTGAAAAAAATGGATTACAGACAGATTCGATAATCTCCGCTGGAATGCCGCAGCCATAATCGGTAAAACTGATGCGGGCAAACTTCTTCTCTTTGAGATTGGTCACGCCCAGATGGACCTCCAGTTTCTTCCCCTTATTCCGTTCCTTGGGGAATTTCTCATTCAAGGCAAAGCGGGCATTGGAGAGCAAATTGATGCAGACCTGCTGCAGCTTATGGGGATTAGCGCAGACCAGGAGAGGATCCGTGCTGCCGGTTACCGCATAATGGATACCATCTTTCTTATATTGATGGCCCAGGAGGGCGAAAGAGTCTTCCAGCACTTCATGAATCTCTGTTGCCACATAGGAGGCGGAGTCATTGCCCCCCTGTCTGGCAAAGGCCAGAAGTTTGCTGACAATCAACGCCACCCTTTCCCCCTCGTTAATAATGCGCTGCAGCATATTCTTGGTGGCATCATCCCCGGAGTCATCCATGAGAATCTGTGAAAAATTAATAATACCATTGATGGGATTATTAATTTCATGGGCCACTCCAGCGGCCAGTTCACCAATGGAGGCAAGCTGACCGGTGCGCATGGTTTCGGCCTGATACATCTTTTCTTCGGTGATATCATTAAGGAGAATAAGACACTTATCTTCGCCGTCAATATCCTTGAAAGGGGCATAGCTTTGCGAATAATGGCGCTCATTACGCATGATTTCCTCAGTCCTTTGCACCTGCCCGCTATCAATGGCCTCGTGCATGCGACACACATCACAGGGTACATTTCTGCCCTTATAGACCTCGTAACAGGTGCGACCGATCTGATCGCCAAACAAATCTCTGAGAACATCATTTTGATATTCAATGGTAAAATCGGAATTAAGAATATGCATGCCCTGCCCCATGGCCTCGAGCATGACCTGGAACTTATCCCGTTCCGCCCGCAGGATCTTTTCAATATTCTGCCTGCCCACTATCTCGGTGCGCAGGATATCGTTGTTGCATAAAAGGTCCCTGGTGCGTTCCTCAACACTGGTTTCCAGTTCGCTCTTAATTTTTTGCAGCTGGCGGGCATATTCAGCCCGATCAGTAATATCCCTGATGGATTCAACAATTCCCAGAAAGTGGCCTTCTTCGTCCCACAGAGGAGAGGCATGGATTTCATAATTGCGCACCAGGCCGTCATCTCCTTCTATCTCATGCTCGACAACAACCGGCTTATTACTCTCCAGAACCTCGATTAGGGGACAAGGACGCCCCAAAGTGGAGCATTGAAAATTAATGTTATAGACGAGGTTATGACAAAAAGGCTCCTTTTCTCCTTTGCAGACAAAGCAATTTGAAAAATTCTGGGCGGCCCGGTTGGCAAATTTGATCCTGAAATCTGTGCCAATGACCAGAATAGGGTCCGGAACCTCATTTATCAGAGAGTGGAGGAAGTTAAACTGCGTCTGCATGGTGTGGAGGTCGTCAACCTCCTTTATTTTGGCATCCTGAACACATGGTGGTTTTAACACACTCATAACTACTCCTTTTCTCTGCTTTCCATGACAACCTAAAGACTAACCATGGAGCAAAGCAAAATATGTGCCACTAAAAAATTGCCACCAGCCCGACGTCCTCTGCCACAGAATCATACCACGGATACGAAATAACGGAACAACCACTCTCTTTCCTCCCTTTGCCCCTCTCCGGAGATTAGGGAATGTTCTCTTATAACGAGGTGCTCACTCTTCTTAAGAGAGGGAGAAGGGTCGGAGTGTCCTCCATGCCCTTGCCGGAGATGCACCCCTGCGTAAACCGCGTAAAAAACGCGGCCACCCATGCCGGGACACAGAAGAGGTTCTGCAGGATAACCTTAGAAAATTTACAAATAAAAGCGCCGGAGAGACACTGCCCTCTTCATAGCAAAGGCAGCAGGCTTGGGGATGAAATCAAGAATGAGCTCAAAAAAATCTTTATGAAAGCAAGATCTACACGCCAGCACAACCAGCAACCAGACGGACACCATGTGCTGTCTATCATTTATACTTTGCTGACCTGGCAGGGTGAAAGTGGACACTTTCTTAAGAATAGATTTTAATCTCTGCCGGAGGTGTTTGCTGAAATAGCAAGAATATAATCAGGAATTTAAAGATGGGACTGTGAAACTGGTTGAGCGCCCATGGTTATCAGCTATCAGAGGCCACTGCTAACCTTGGCAGCCATCCGAGTCTTTCCGGCAGATGACATAAAAAAAAGGGCTTACGATATAATAACCGTAAGCCCTTCAAAAAATGGTCGGGATGAGAGGATTCGAACCTCCGACCACCTGGACCCCATCCAGGTGCGCTACCAGACTGCGCTACATCCCGTTTGCACCTTCACACTCCTGCAAAGGAGGATCTTATTTAGCACTTCACGCGGCGTCTGTCAAGAAATGTCCTGAGCAAGGAAGCAATCAGACTAAAAAAAAGAAAAGAACTACTTATGGCCATCAAGAATTCTCAAGACGGAGACCAGGTCATTCTTGATTTCACGAAGAAGAGGCGTTGAATCAGGAAGGGGAGAGGCGGTTGTAACCTCAGATTTAGCGAGATTTTCAAGGGAATCACGTTGTGAGGCCAGAAATTTACGGGCCCCGGAAATAGTCAGCCCATCCTCCTTAAGGAGTTTCTGGAGACGAAGGAGATTCTCAACATCCACCCTCCGATAGAGCCGCTGCTTTGAAGATGCCCTTTGCGGCCGGATAAATTGTTTAAACTCCGATTCCCAGTAGCGGATCACATGTTGTTTCAGACCGGTAATCTTACAGACTTCCCCAATCTTGAAATAGCGTTTTTCCGGGATAGAAACTGCGAGTAAACCCTGGCCAAAAGGTTGGTCACTCATAGTAATGACAATGGCTCCCTGCACGTACCCTACTCGTTTATCTGATCACGCAATCCCTTGCTCGCCTTGAATGTTACCATGGAACGCTTTGATATTTCCATGGTTTCTCCAGTGCGGGGATTTCTGCCCACCCTTGATGATTTTTTTCTGACGGTAAAGGTGCCGAACTGGACCAGCTTAATGGCCTCCTCTTTCAGCAGGGTCTGGCGCAGACAGGAGAATACCGCATCAACCAGTTCACCAGCGCTGCGCTGTGAGAGGCCGAGATCTTCATTAATAGTTTTAGCCAGGTCTTTCCTGGTTAAATTTGACCGCTTCATACTTCTTACACCTCTCTTAAGCGCCCGTCAAAACGGGATAAGACTTTATCAACAATCCGCTGGTGGACCTTGGCAACAGCCTTTTCCTGTAACGTTTTGTCATGAGACCTGTAGGTAACAGAAATTGCGACACTTTTAAAGCCCTCAGCAATATTTTTACCCCGAAAAACATCAAATAATTCAATGTGCTCAACAAGTTTTTCTCCCTGCTCCCAGATGGCCGCGATCATGGCGCCGGTGGCAACGGGCTCAGGGACCACAATGGCGATATCCCTCTCCACCGAGGGGAAACGCGGCAGGGAAGTAAATTTTTTTGGGGCCGGCTCAAGAGCTGTTAAGGCATCAAAATTAATATCAATGAAATAGACATCCTGTTTAATGGTAAAATTCTTCAGACATTGGTTGCTGAAACGTCCCAGCTGACCAAGGCGTTTGCCGTCTGCCCTCAGCAACAGAGCCTGGCAAGGGTCCACATAGGGGTTGTGCCGGTCATCCGGGACCAACTCAACCTGATCCAGCCGCAATTCCTTCAACAGGGAAAGCACGAGGCCTTTCACGTCAAAAAAATCAAGGGGGTCCTGCTCAAAATAGAGGGCTGGGGCCTGGCCATAGCGTCTGCCGCTTAAGACCACGCCCAGTTTTGTTTCCTCATCAGGCTGTTTTCCTTCGGCCTTGGGAACAAAGACCTTGCCCACCTCAAAAAGCCGGACATCGCCATTTTGATGGTTGATGTTCCAGCGCACATTCTCAAGCAGGCCAGGGAGCAGGGAGCGCCGCATAACACTCTGATCCTCGGTGAGGGGATTAAGTATCTTCACGGTCTGCCGCCGTTCATCCCCGGCCGCCAGTCCAAGGAGGTCACCATGTCCGGGGGATACAAAGCTGTAATTAATGGCCTCATAGCAGGAATTTGCCGTTAAAAGGGCAGCGACTTCCTTTTTCAGGGTGCGGCCGGCATCACGATTGGCAAAACTCATGGGTACAACAGGCAGGGAAACCCCGATCTCGTTATAGCCATATAAGCGGGTCACCTCTTCAATGAGGTCTGCTTCCCGTTCAATATCAATGCGGAAAGAGGGGGGTGTCACCCCCAAGGTATCCTCATCTACCTGACGGACGGACATCTCGATTGCCGTGAGATAGCCGCTTATTTCTACCGCAGTCAAGTTCGTGCCCAGGAGTCTATTGGTCTGGCTGACCCGCAGGGAATACTCTTGCGGGAGTGGCACGCCACCGGCCAGGTCAAAACCGCCCTCGTCAACGGTGGCCCCGGCAATATCGGTGAGAATCTGAACCAGGCGCTCCATGGCCAGCGGGGCAAGTTGCGGATCAACCCCGCGCTCGAACCGATAGGAGGCATCCGTGGAGAGGTTGAGCTTACGGGAGGTTTTCCGGATGGAGACCGCGTTAAAACAGGCGGACTCAAGGAGAATTTCCGTGCTCGTTGTCTCGATCACGGAATTATCACCGCCCATCACCCCGGCCACGGCCACGGGCTTCTCCGCGTCACAGATCATCAGCATGGTGGGATCGAGCTCTCTTGCCTGGCCATCAAGGGTGGTAATCTTTTCCCCCTCCCTGGCTGTACGGACAACAAGAGCAGAACCTGCCAGCTTTTTGAAATCAAAGGCATGGAGGGGTTGGCCAAACTCCAGCATGACAAAATTGGTGGCATCAACCACATTATTGATGGGCCGCTGACCCACACTGATTAATCTCTTCTGCAGCCACCAGGGTGAAGGAGCCACCGTCACCCCGGTCAGCCGCCGCGCCACATAGCGGGGGCAGAGGCTCTCATCCGCAACAGTGACGGTAAAAGAGGGAGTCCCCTCCAGCTTCGGCAACGAATCAAGGGCCACCGGCAACCGTAACTGGGTGCCAGACATGGCGGCAACTTCCCGGGCCGTGCCGATCACCGAGGCGCAGTCAGGCCGATTAGGGGTGAGATCCACCTCAATCAAGGTATCCTTGAGCTCCAGGGCCTCTAAAATACTTTGCCCTGAGGTGATGACCCCGGCCAGTTCCATGATCCCATCGGCATCTTGAGCCAAGCCAAGCTCCTTGGCCGAACAAAGCATGCCGTCAGAGGCCTGCCCCCGGATTTTGCTCTTTTTGATCTTAAAACCACCGGCCAGGACAACACCGGGCAGGGCCACCGGCACAAAAATCCCGGGGCGGGCATTGGGAGCTCCGCAGACAATGCACTTTTTTTCCTGGCCCACCTGGACATCACATACCTGCAGACGATCCGCGTCAGGATGGGGACGAGTCTCAAGGATCTCCGCAACCTTCACGTCTTGAAGTTCCGGGAAGATTCCAGTAACCGCGTCAACCTCCAGGCCCGCCATGGTCAGGCGATCGGCCAGTTCCTGAGGGGTATAGCTGAAATCGGTATATTGTTTTAACCAGTCTACTGTAAATTTCATGGTAGAGGGTTTCCTGGCCCAGGGCCGGCCATCTAGATGAGCTCAAAAAAAGCCATCATGACAAAGGCCCTGCGCCTAAAACTAAAAAAAAGGTGAAGACCCCGCAGGACCTTCACCTATTAAAAGATATGGTCACCAATCTCTGCCGGTCTTTAGAACTGACGCAGAAACCGCAGATCATTCTCATAATAAAGACGGATATCATTAATGCCATACTTGAGCATGGCAATACGCTCGACACCCAGCCCAAAGGCAAAACCGGAATAGAGTTCCGGATCGTAATCGACCTTCTTGAAGACCTCGGGATCGATCATGCCAGCCCCTAAAATCTCCAACCATCCCGATTGCTTACACACGCGACACCCCTTGCCCTTACACATCACACAGCCGATATCAACTTCAGCGCTGGGTTCGGTAAAGGGGAAGAAGCTTGGTCGAAACCGAATAGGAGTGGTCTCAGCAAACATCTTGGCAATAAAGACGGAAAGCACGCCCTTGAGATCGGCAAACGAGACATTGGTGTCCACCAGAAAACCTTCCACCTGGTGAAACATGGGGGTATGGGTAATATCAGAATCACAGCGATACACCTTGCCTGGCGAAATCACCCGCAGGGGCGGCTGCTTGGTCTCCATGACCCGGGCCTGCATAGGAGAGGTGTGGGTTCTGAGCAGAATTGAATCATCCACATAAAAGGTATCGTGCATGTCACGGGCTGGATGATGGGCAGGGATATTGAGGGCCTCAAAATTATAAAAATCAGTCTCAATATCGGGCCCTTCGGCCACGGTGAACCCCAGCCCTTCAAAAATAGCGCAGATCTCTTCCATGATCTGGGTGACAGGATGCAATTTACCCTGGGGCTGCATCCTCCCCGGCAGGGTGAGATCTATCCCAGAGCTCTCCCCCGCCCCCTCCTGGACCAGAGAGGCCTTTTTTTCATCAAAAAGCAGCTGCAGATCCTTTTTAAGCTCATTGGCCAATTGCCCCAGACGGGGGCGATCCTCGCTGGGAGCATCCCCCAGTTGGCGCATGAGCTGGGCAAAAGGACTTTTCCGACCAAGATACTTTATCCGGAACGGTTCGAGGTCACTGGCACGGGTGATGGCAGCCAGATCGGCAGTGGCCTCCGCCTTCAGTTTTTGTAATGCTTCTTCCATTGCAAGGGAGCCTTAGGAAGCAAGCTTTACTACTTGGGCAAAGGCGTTTGGATCAAGAATTGCCATATTGGAAAGAATTTTACGGTCAAGAATCACCTGAGATTTCTTCAGGCCTCCCATCAGTCTGGAGTAATTAAGACCGTTTAATTTAGCACCGGCGTTAATACGGGCTATCCACAGACGGCGAAAATCGCGCTTCTTGTTACGGCGATCGCGATAGGCATAACACAAGGCCTTGTCCACCGCCTCGGTAGCGGAACGGAACAGACGGCTCCGGCCACCACGAAAGCCTTTGGCAAGCTTGAGGACTCTATTTCTTCTCCGACGTGCTTTAAAACCGCGGGTTACTCTTGGCATCTTATTCTCCTGAGGGTTTTTGGGGCAGTTCCTCTGCCCACCCATATTGAATATTTTTGGTTTTTAAGGCCACTTACTAAAAAAAAGAAATGGATGCCCACCTTCCTCAGGCCGACGATCCATTCTTTTGGCAACCAATGGCAGCCAACAGCTCCCTGTACATACAGGAAAACTGATTACATATAGGGAACCATACGCTTGATGGCTGCCACGTTGGTTGCATCAACGAGGCACGACTTGCGCAGGTTTCTTTTTCTCTTGGTGCTTTTCTTGGTAAGAATATGGCTGGTAAAGGCCTGGGCCCGCTGGATCTTGCCGCTCCCGGTTGCTTTAAAACGCTTGGCAGCGCCTCGCTTTGTTTTCATTTTAGGCATGGTACATTCTCCTTATATCTCAGGTACTAAACTTCTTAATGATCGGTCTGGGCCGGCAGGGGAAAAAAAGGCCACAGCCAAAAAACAAAAACTGCTCCAGCTCAAACCTGAAGCAGAGATATCCAGTAACACATTTTAACTCTTGGTGAAAGGCGGCAAATGGCGTGGCAGTAAAAAAAACTACTTTTTACCAGGGGCAAGCATCATCACCATCTGGCGCCCTTCCATCATGGGGGGCTGGACAATGGTGGCCACACCAGTAAGTTCAGCGGCAATCTTATCCAGAACTTCCCGGCCCAGGGTGTCGGCATAGACGATCTCCCGGCCCCGAAAGCGCAAAGTGACCTTTACCTTGTTGTTTTGGCTAAGGAACTTCTTGATATTCCGAATCTTGAAATCAAGATCATGTTTTTCCGTCTTGGGCCGAAGCTTGATCTCTTTGATTTCAACAACGGTTTGCCGCTTGCGGGTCTCAGCCTCTTTCTTGGACTTTTCGTAGCGAAACTTGCCATAATCCATGATCCGGCAGACAGGAGGCTTGGCCGTAGGTGATACCTCAACCAGGTCGAGCCCATCCGCCTCGGCAATGGAAATAGCCTGACGCGTAGACATGATACCTAAAGACTCACCATCAGCGGCAGTAACGCGGACCTCGTCAATACGAATCATGCCGTTGACCCGGGCCCGGACCTCACGTCCCTGTTTCACACTCTTTTTTCTTTTAATACCTCTACCTCATTTCTGGTTTAATTTTCTGCGCTTACCCTTCCAGGCCCTGGCTCATTTTTGATTCGCGATTGATCAATTCCGCAAATTCCGCCACGGGCATGGGAGCAAGGTTTTTACCATTTTTAAGACGAACAGTCACCATGTCCGTCTCCATCTCTTTGTCACCGACAATGATCATATAAGGAATCTTGGCCATCTGGGCCTCACGTATTTTAAAATTCAGCTTCTCATTACGGAGATCCTTGGTCACCCTCACCCCGACCTTGCGAAGCCGGGCATAGACGTCTTCAGCATAGGGCAGCTGGTTGTCGGTGATATTGAGAATGACGGTCTGTACCGGGGCCATCCACAGAGGAAAAGCGCCGGCATAATGCTCAATGAGCACCCCGAAAAAACGCTCCAGAGAACCCATCAGGGCCCGGTGGATCATAATGGGCTGATGCTCCTTACCGTCTTCACCCGTATACTTGAGGGCAAAACGTTCAGGCAGATTAAAATCAACCTGGATGGTGGAACATTGCCAGGAGCGGCCCAACACATCTTTAATCTTAATATCGATCTTGGGGCCGTAAAAGACCCCTTCACCCGGATCAACCTCATACTTGAGACCTTTTTTCTCCAAGGCGCTCTTGAGGGCATTGGTCGCCTTTTCCCAGTTCTCGTCGCTGCCTACATATTTATCAGGACGGGTGGAAAGGTAGACATCATATTCGGTAAAACCAAAGGTCGCCAAGATATGGAGATTAAGGGCCAGGATATTGAAAATCTCCGTCTCAAGCTGTTCGGGCCGCACAAAGATATGGGCATCATCCTGGGTGAAACCTCGAACCCGCATGAGTCCCTGCAGGGCACCGGTCCGCTCATAGCGATAGACTGTTCCCAACTCACACCAGCGAATGGGGAATTCGCGATAGCTCCGTTTCTTGCTGGTGTAAATGCCGATATGAAAGGGGCAGTTCATGGGCTTGAGCTGGTAATCAACACCATCGACATCCATGGCGGAGAACATGTCATCCACATAAAAATCAAGGTGACCGCTGGTGGCCCACAGATCACGCTTGGCGATATGGGGGGTGTAGAGCAGCTCGTAATCATTATCGTAATGCTCGCTGCGCCAATAATCCTCAATGAGTTTACGAATCAGGGCACCCTTGGGCAACCAGAGAATAAGACCGGGCCCCACCTGCTCATTAATGGTGAAAAGCTCCAGTTCTTTGCCCAGTTTGCGATGGTCGCGCTTCTTGGCCTCTTCGATCTGATGGAGATACTGTTTCAGGGCCTTGGCATCAAAGAAGGCGGTGCCGTAGAGGCGCTGGAGCATGGGACGGTTTTCGTCTCCACGCCAGTAGGCCCCGGCCAGCCGCATAATCTTAAAGGCCTGCAGGAAACCGGTATGGGGAATATGGGGGCCGCGACAGAGATCAACAAAGGCCCCCAGACTGTAGAGGCTGATCTCTTCCTCATCAGTAAGATCTTCTAAAAGCTCAACCTTATATTGCTGGTTACGCTCCTTAAAAAAGGCCAGGGCATCTTGCCGGGCCATGGTCTGCCGGGCAAAGGGCAGACGCTGAGCAGCAATCTCCTGCATCCGCTTTTCAATGGCCGCAAAATCATCGGGCGTAAAGGGTTGGGGACGATCAAAATCATAGTAGAAGCCATCGGCGGTGGCCGGACCAATGGCAACCTTGACATCGTCACCAAAGAGATCCACAACGGCCTGGGCCATGACATGGGCGGCTGAATGGCGCAAAAGGGCAAGCCCTTCAGCGCTTTCCATGGTAATGGGGGTCAAATGGCCACTCTGATCCAGGGAGGCCGTTACATCAAGGGCCTTGTCACCCATCTTGACGGCCAATATCTTTTTGCGCTCCTTGCTGGAGCACAGGGCTTTGACCGTCTCCTGGACGGTGGTCCCGGCGGCAAAGGCAGCGGATTCTCCGCCTGCTATGGAAATTTCAATCTCGGACATAAAAATCTAACCAGCTAAACAGGAAGAGCGCACAGGAACTCATTCCAGCACCCCTGAAAGGGATATAAGTCGCCTCAACTGCTGAGGCAGGAATCTACTTCAAAAATATTTCTGGGAAATTTCTGCCTGAAACCGCTCTTTCCCTACCTGAACAAAAAACTTCGCAACACCTAGAGGAGATGTTGCGAAGTTAAAAAATGGTAGACCCGGGCGGGATTGAACCGCCGACCCCTACAGTGTCAGTGTAGTGCTCTCCCACTGAGCTACGAGTCTACAAAATATGGATGACACCATCAACAAATAAAGATGGTGAACAATCTAAGAAAAACCCAGAAATGAATACCAGCCCTGCACACTCCTGTCAATAATAAAAGGCTGCTTTTTACACCAGGATCGAGGTGGTGCCACCTCGATTTTACGCCTTTTTTCGAGCCTCAATGGCTCGACCCAGGGTGAGCTCATCTGCATACTTGATATCCATCCCAATGGGAATGCCACAGGCCAGCCGGGTCACCTTGAGCCCACTGCAGCCCTGCAAGCGGTTGCTGAGATAGGCGGCTGTGGCCTCCCCGGGCACCGTGGAACTGGTGGCAATGAGAATTTCCGTCACCTGTTGCCTGTGGACGCGCTTAATCAGAGCCTCAATCTTAAGCTCATCTGGGCCAATACCGTCCATGGGGGAGAGAACTCCATGCAGGATATGATATTTGCCGCTGAAGACCCCTGTTTTTTCGATGGCCATCAAATCACCAGACTCCTCAACCACACAGACCATGGCTGGATCACGCCGGTTGTCGCCACAGATATCACAGGGGTCATGCTCTGAAAAGGCAAAACAGTTGGAACAGAGTTTGATGGCTTCATGGAGACCGGCCAGGTCCCGTCCCATGGTCCTGGCCTCTTCTGCCGGACAGCGCAAGAGGTGAAGGGCCAGCCTGGTCGCGGTTTTCTGACCTATACCAGGGAGTCGTTTAAAATCATCAATCAGCTTTTCAAGGGCCTGCGGCACAACGTTCATGAGGGAGAATGGGGGTGAAAAAGAGTCTATCTATGCCGAATCCGCAAGGAAATGCGGTCGCGGCAGCCTTTTATACCACAAGGGCATAAGTTTCGTTTGCACCCTAAAGGGCATAAAAGCAGGCAAGCTGCTCAACTCAGCTTTATACCACAAGGGCATAAGTTTCGTTTGAACAGGCAAGCTGCTCAACTCAGCTTTATGCAGCAAGTCGTTGTTGGCGAGCGTTGCCGGCAATGTCTCTAGCCAAGGGTTTCTGCTGGAGAGTGAATCCTCTAATCCGGAATTCTTGCGATTATCCGAACATGTTGGGGATATCCAGACCCAGGCCGCCGGTGAGCTTGCTCATCTCAGCCTGGATCATCTCCTTGGCCTTTTTCATGGCCTCATTAACGGCAGCAACCACCAGATCCTGGAGCATGCCCGGATCTTCGGGGGTAATGACCTCTTTGTCGATGACGATGGAGACCACCTCATGCCTGCCGTTAACAACAGCGGTCACCATGCCGCCGCCCACAGAGGCGGTTACGGTCTTATCGGCCAGTTGCTCCTGCATCTCAGTCATCTTATGCTGAAACTGCTTGGCCTGTTCCATGATTGCGTTCATATCCATAATAAAACTCCTTTGGGGGGCTGAAGCACCATCTTTCATCTTCAGCGTCATTCTGGTTTTTTCACAAACGGGCCTGACAACCAGCACACTGCCACCCCTGCAAACCGGGCTAGGCGGCAAGGCGGCATGTGCCCTTACCCAGTACATCCTACCTGAATTTCGGTCCCGTGCGTATTCCCACCACCTTGCCGTCAAAAATCTCCGTTACCATCTCCACAAGGGGGTCAGCTGTCAGGGCCCGGCGCTCTTCCCGAGGAGTGGGACCCTCTCCCTCGGCCCTCTCAGATGTCACGGAACAGATCTCCAGGCAGAGCTCGGACTGAAAAAAATCCTGGGCATAGGTGGTAAGGGCCTTGAGGTTTTCATGATGAGACAACAAGGTGCAATCAGCAGGATTATCAAAGCGAAAGAGCATCTTCCCCCCCTCAAGAGAGGGATTATCACACAGACGAAGGGTCTGGGCCATCCACGGCTTACGCTCCTTGACATAGACAATAAAACTTTGCCAATCGCGGACCAGATCGCGTTGATGCAGCTCAACCACCACCTTGTCGGCCGCGTCTGTCGCCCGGGAAGCCGCAGCAACCGGAGGCGTCTCTGCCTCTTCATTCTTTCCGACGGGATCTAGCGGCAAACCAGGCTGCAGGGTGAGCTGGGGCTCACATACTGCCGCTGGTTGGGGCTGCTGGGGCCAGGCTGCTTTTATCTCCTGCTGTTTGTGAGAGGGATTACTGGCCCGAAAAGAAAGCTCGATATTTTCAGTTTTTTTTTGCGCTGGCGCCGGGCTGTGATCAACAGCAACCAGGCCGCCACTGGCAGCGATAAGATTCTCAAGACGGTGGGCAAGTTCAGATGCCGGCATCACCTGCCCCACCTGGCTGGCCCTGACAAAGGTCATCTCCAGGGTCAAACGGGGTTGGCTGGTATGGCGTAACTCTTCCGCCCCCTGCATGAAGACCTGAAAAAACTGATAGAGCCCTTCCCGGCTGGAGGCAGCGGCCAGCTCCATCATGGCCTCCAGCTCCTGAGCCGCCACATCAAGGAGGCGGCCGGGCTCCCGGCTTATCTTGCAGACCATGAGCCCCCTGAAAAAAGCTAGAAGATCATCGCTGAATCTCTTCAGGTCCACGCCCAGCAGATAGGTCGCTTCAAGAATTTCAAGACAGCGGCCGAGCTCCCCGGCCATGATCGCCCGGGCCAGGGTCACAAAAACCTGCCGATCAACAAGGCCCAGCACCTGCACCACATCCTGGTCTTTCACCACCACAGCGCCTGACTCATCCTCTTCAGCAAAAGAGAAGATCTGATCAAGAAGACTGAGACCGTCGCGCACACTGCCGTCGGCCTCGGCCACGATCATCGCCAAGGCGGTGGTGGAAATCGCCACCCCTTCTGCCTTGGCGATTTTGGCAAAAAAACCACTCAGGCTCTTAAAACCAACCCTCTGCAACTCATAGCGCTGACACCTGGAAAGAATGGTGATGGGCACCTTATGAAGTTCGGTGGTGGCAAAGATGAAATAGACATGTTCGGGGGGCTCTTCCAGGGTCTTCAACAGGGCATTGAAGGCCTCAGGGGTGAGCATGTGCACCTCGTCGATAATGACGATCTTGAAACGGCCGCTGGTGGGATAAAAACGGATATTTTCCTTGAGTTCGCGGATCTCCTGGATACCGCGATTGGAAGCGCCGTCTATTTCTTTAAGATCGACCGCGTTACCGGCCGTAATCTCCAGGCAGGAGCTGCAGATGTTGCAGGGCACATCCGGATCTGCAGATTGGCAGTTAAGGGCCTTGGCCATGATCCTGGCCAGCGTAGTCTTGCCCACCCCCCGCACCCCGGAAAAAAGCATGGCATGGGCCACCCGCTCTCGGCGGATGGCGTTTTGCAAGGTCCGCACCACGGGCTGTTGACCGACTACGTCATGAAAGTTTTGGGGGCGCCATTTTCTGGCCAGGACGAGGTAGGACATTTTTTTTTGAGGATTGAGCAGTCAGGGATCAGATGACAGGTCAAGGCCAAAACCCCTTCCCAAGAGGGCATCCCCTAGGCGGGCACGTCTCAATAAGAAGAAAGATTTTAGCAAAAAAAAAGATAGCCAGGCACCCCTGCAGCACACAAAGGTAAGCGCTACCGCTGCTTCCTTCCGGACCTGACGGGGTTCGCGCGCCTTCGTTGCACAGGACCCGGCTATCAAAATATGGCATCTTGCCGGTCTCAAACAATAACCAGACAAAATTTGGGTCAATTATGGCGGAGAGGGAGGGATTCGAACCCTCGATAGCTTGCACTATACACACTTTCCAGGCGTGCTCCTTCGGCCTCTCGGACACCTCTCCGCATCGGTTGAGACGACCAAAAGCCGTCCCGAATCGAGGTGGGCATCCTACCTGGTTATGGTGGCTTTTGAAAGAGTTTTTTTCAGCCCCTCTCTTTTCGAAGAAGAAGTGGCCACCCTGGCCACATCACGCCCTAAAAGCCTTGCTCAGGTTTTCTGGCGCCGGGCCCGGAAAAAATCCTTCAAAACAAGGGCGGCCTCTGCCGCCAGCACACCACCTTCCACCTGCAGGGTGTGGTTAAGCAGCGCATCAAGACCCACCCGATAGCAGGAGACCATACCACCGGCCTTGGGGTCCTCTGCCCCGTAGACCAGGCGGGCTACCCGGGCCTGGACCAGGGCTCCGGCACACATGACGCAGGGCTCCAGGGTGACATAGAGGGTGGTGCCGGGGAGCCGGTAATTCCCCACCTTGTGGGCGGCGGCCCGCAGAGCCAGGATCTCGGCATGGGCCGTGGGATCATGGCGGGCAATGGGGCTGTTGCCGGCCCGAGCCAGAATCTCCCCATCTGCTGCCACCAGCACGGCACCGATGGGCACCTCGCCGCATTGGGCCGCTTGCCTGGCCTCCTCCAGGGCCACGGCCATAAAGGCTTCATCCCTGGCCCGACCAGGGGCTGTGGCGGCAGGCATGGAGAAGTTATTGCTCCCCTTGCCGCTTCAGCTTCTTGACATAATTGGCCGCCTCCCAGCCAGCCACGCATCCTTCGCCCACCGCCTTGGCCATCTGGAAGGGTTGGCCGGCAATATCACCGGCAGCGTATACCCCGGGGATATTGGTCTCCATCTTCTTGTTGGTGGCGATGTAGCTGAAAGTCTCCATGTCAAGATCAACGCCGATGGCCGTGGCCAGTTGCAGGGGGCCTTTGGAACCCAGTTCAACAAAAATGCCATCCAGGGCCAGAGAGGTGTCATCCTCAAGGACCACGCCGGTGACGGCCGTCTCCCCGACGATCTCCTTGACCCAGGTATCATGCATAACCGTTACCGAGCTGGCGGAGAGGCGCTGACGCATGTCTGCGGAAACCTCAAGTTCCTTGCAGATAAGGGTGACCTCGGCGGCGTAGTTGGTCAGGGTGATGGCCCCGTCAACAGCGGCACTCTCGTTGCCCACCACAGCGACCTTGGCGTTGCGGTAGAAATTGCAGTCACAATCCACGCAGTAGCTGACGCCCTTGCCGGCCAGTTCCTTTTCCCCGGGCACCCGCAGTTTTTTCTTGGCAGTGCCGATGGCGATAATAACAGCAGCGGCCAGGAAACTCTTGCCCTCGGAACGCACCAGAAAACCGCCATCCCCGGACTCCACATGCAGGATATCTTCCTCGATGAGGCGGGCCCCGAAGCGGGTGGCCTGGGCAATAGCGACCTCCATGAGCACATGGCCCTCGGTAATGCCGTTGACGCAGAGATAATTTTCCACATGGGCCCGGTAGAGAGCACTGCGCTCCGGCCTGCCGATGACAACCACCGAGGCCTTTTTACGCACGGCATGCACCGCCGCCTGCAGGCCGGCGGGCCCCGCCCCCATGATCAACACATCAACCGCTTCAACCGTATCTGTCATACCAACACCTTCTTTTTTTTACGCCCTATCACCAGCTTGTTTCTCGGCTGGCAACCAGGCGATTATTTCAAAACAGAATCCAGGGGCAGGGATTCGGGATATCAAAGAAAAAAACTACCTCTTGGCAAATCCTCTCCCCTGACTTCCGGGCCCTGAATCAGGATATAAATTCAGGAGCAAAGACTCTACCTTTTTTGCTCTTTTTAATTTAAGATGCACCATACTGACGCCCCTTTTAAATGTCAAAAAGGAAACGATTCGCCGTGCATTTTCTCGCCGATCTCCACATCCATTCCCCCTATTCCAGGGCCACCAGCAAAAATTCTCATCTGGCCGGCCTGGCGGCCTGGGCCCAGATCAAAGGCATCCACCTCCTGGGCACCGGCGATTTTACCCATCCTGGCTGGTTTGCTGAACTCAAAGAGCAGCTTGTGCCGGCCGAACCGGGGCTTTTCCGCCTCAAAAACCCCTTGGTGCCGCAGGCCCTGGCGGCCACCACCCCAGCCCCCCTTACCGTCCGCTTTGCCTTGACCGCGGAAATCAGCTCGATCTATAAACGGCACGGCAAGGTGCGCAAGGTCCACAATATCATCTTCTGTCCCGACTTTGAATCGGCCCGGGTCTTTAGCGCCCGGCTGGCTGCCCTCGGCAATATCCACTCCGACGGCCGGCCCATTTTGGGGCTGGACTGCCGCGATCTTCTGGAAATAGTTCTTGAAGAGATTCCCCACGGCTTTCTGGTGCCGGCCCATATCTGGACCCCCTGGTTCTCTCTCTTTGGCTCCAAATCGGGTTTTGACACTGTGGAAGAATGTTTCGGCGATCTCACCCCCCACATCTTTGCCCTGGAAACCGGCCTCTCCTCTGACCCGGACATGAACCGCCTGCTTTCCGCCCTGGACCGCTTCACCCTGATCTCAAACTCCGACTGCCACTCCCCGGCCAAACTGGGCCGCGAGGTAAATCTTTTTGACTGTGAGCTTTCCTTTGCTGCCCTGCGCCGGGCCCTGGAAGATCCGCAGCAGGGCTTCCTGGGCACGGTGGAGTTTTATCCAGAAGAAGGGAAATATCACCATGACGGCCACCGCAAATGCGGCATCTGTTTTGATCCCATCACCAGCCGGGAACATAACAATATCTGCCCGGTCTGCGGCAAACCACTCACCATCGGGGTCAGTCACCGGATCCTGGAGCTTGCCGACCGCACCACCCCCCACTATCTTAAGCAGGCCCCTGCCTTTGAAAGCCTCATTCCCTTGCCGGAAATCCTCTCGGAACTCTTGGGGGTTGGCCCGGGCAGCAAGGCGGTTTTAAAACAGTACGCCCGACTCATCAGCAAATTCGGCTCGGAATTCAGCCTGCTGCGCGCTATTCCCGTAGCGGAGATCAGCAAGGACTCCACCCTGCTCGGCGAGGCCATCAAAAGGATGCGGCAAAGAAGGGTGATCAGGCAGCCAGGCTTTGATGGTCAGTTCGGCGTCATCCACCTTTTTAGTGAGGGCGAGCTTCCCCAACTTGCCGGGGCCAAGGGTCTCTTTGCCACCGAAAAGGTACAACACAAGCCGCCCAAACCCCTGAACAAGGCGAAGACACCCCCATGACGGGGGGGGGGGCAGAGAGCGTCTCGCTGATGCGCAGGCACAGCGCCAAGCCGAAACTCTTTTTGACAAGAAGCAAGACCAGACACGGCGCCCCCTGTGAGGCCTCCCGCTTTCTTAATGAAGTGCCATCCCAGCTCTTCACGTTTCCGGATAGAGCCAAGACTAAACAGAAGAAAAAAAAGCAACCCAGTTGAAAATGTTTTAGCCATCATTATAACTCAATGCAGAGAAAGACAAAGAGACAGGGGCATATATGTCGCTGTGGCTCCTTTTCCAGGTGAACATTATGGATGATACCCCCCCACCACGACTTCTCAAGATAGGCCCGACCTCAGTGGGCCTGATCGGTCTGGACCAGGCCCTGCAAAAGGCCATGGCTGACAAGCTCAGTCCTGCAGAGGCCGAGGAATTTCTCTTTACCACCATTGCCCGGCTCAACTATGTGCCGGCCACGGCGCACGACAACTATTGCCAGGCCCTGCGCCAAGAGTATGAGCGCCGCTTAGCCGGCAAACCCCTGACCAGCGAAGCCCTTGAGATCCGCATCTTCGCCAGCGGCTGCGTCACCTGCGACCGGCTGGCTGCCATGATGTTTGACATCCTGCAGCGCCTGAACATGGTGGCTGATATTGAAAAGATCTTTGATCTTGATGAGATCTGGCGCCACGGGGTGATGACCCCGCCGGCTTTGAAGATCAACGGCGAGCTCCTCTGCCAGGGCCGACTGCCCACATCCTCTGAAATCGAACAATGGCTGCGTGACCGACAACCTTGATTATCATCTCCCTGCCAACCCAATCATTATCTCCTTCTCCCCACAGCTCTCGAGCTGCACCCCTTTCATCTTCTTCCGCGCCTCTAAAAAGAAAGGCCTGTCAGAAAAAATCAGTACATTTGCACCCCCGGAAAATGCTACCATGGCAGGTAGCACAAGAGGGAGCCGTGGTAAACGACAGCATCTTCTCCAGAAACGACATCATTGACCTCATCACCGCTTACAGCGGTGCTGAGCGGCTGCCCGGGAAGTTCAAGATCATCACCGACACCAGCGACTTCTTCCGGGTGAATTATAATGAGGTGGTCCTGCTGGAGGATACAGGAAGGACATCATGAGTGTGCACAACTTCAGCGGTCCCTGCCGCCGAGATATGGAACGCCATCTGCTGGCGGCAGTGGATGAATCGGCAAACTCCAGACGAGCTGTTCTCTATCTTGCCGATTTTTTTGGCGACTACCGGGACATCTTCATCACCCTGCTCTCCATCATTGCCGAACCCTCTGAGGATTATTTTGCCACGGTGAGCGAGAGGAAGAAATGGCTGGCCGACAAAAGCACTCTCATGGAGCAAAGGCTTGCTGAGTACAGAGATATTCTCCTGAGTGCCGGTCTCGCCCCAGAGCAGATTGAGCGCCGCCTTATCGTCCGCCAATGCACCTCCATCGCCGATGCCATCCTGGAAGAGCAGGACAAGCTGCGCTGCTGCATTGTGGCGGTGGGCCGCCGCGGCCTCAGCCATAACGCCGAGTTTATCCTGGGCTCCACCTCCAGCAAGCTCCTCCACCATGCCAAACATTGCGCTGTCTTAGTGGTGGAGTAGCCGCCATGGCTCTGGTTGCCCTCTGGTCTCACCTGACCAAGGAACAAGGGCCCACCCCACCAGAAGCGTTGCGCCGAGAGGCGCCCCCCGGGCCTGCCCCCGCCAAGAGCGACCCTGCCCTTTTAGCGGTGCGGCAGGGCACCAAAAACAGAGGGCTGGTGAAAATCAGGCTTTTCCCCTGGCACAGGGAAGGCGGCCAGATAGCGGCGTCCGGCGCCCTGACCATTAATAGCATAGGCATTGACGTGGCTGAAGGGCAGGGGCAGCTGCTCTTTGGCCACGGTGAGGGAGGCCTGCCAGCGCGAGCCAATGATGCGGACCTGGCAACGACTGGGGCAGAGCCTCTTTTTAACCTGACGAATACCCGCCAGCAGCAAGATGAGATAATGGCCGTGGGGACCAAGCTCCACCTCAAGATAATGGCCCTTGTCACCCAGCAGAAAAAGCTCCACCACCTCATAATCCCAGAGGGCATCAAGCTCACCGCTTGGCGCCACCGGGGCCGGGTCATTATAAAAGGGAGCCGTCACCTCAATCTCAAGGCCCTGCCGGCTCAGACGAAAAAAGAACCGTGTTTCCTCAACACCAGCCACAACCTCCCCATCCCAGCTCCTCTCAACAGCCAGGTGAACACCCTGCCCCCAAAGGCCGTTCCTGTTGCGCCCTGATTTTGTCATCATGCCCCCTGTTTCGTCATGAGTGCGCCTCTGCCCTGCGAGATAAAAAAAAGACGCCCGATTCTGCGCAGCCAGATCTTGACGCCACTTTTTCATCACTATCACTTCCAGCGGCCAAAAGACATGATGTTTTTTTCAGACCCCGGCCCAAGCCATAAGCTGGCGTTGACTTTTTGGCGCTATGACAAAATATCTATGGATGAAATTGTCCTCAAGGAGTACAAAGTGGTCTTAATTTCAATCAAACTCTTACCAGAAATCTCCTCGCTGGCCGCGGGGATATATAAGGAGTCCCTCATGCCCTACGCCCATAACCCATACGGTTCCGGTGACCGCGCCGTCCGTTCCATTGATCGCAACCGGGAAAAGGAACGACGGGTCATGCTCAAGCTGGCCCAAAAGCATGCTGACGAATTGGCAACCAGACTTGTCCAACGCCTGCTGGACAGCCACATTATCGAAACCAACAATGTGGATGCCATCCGCGATCATTTCAATTCCCTGTTCCAGAAGATGCGCGACATGGATGAATTTGACCTGCAATACAAAATTGCCCCGCTCAGACAGCTTGCTGCCGACCCCAATTTTCTCAGCCTCTACATCACCCAGCATATTATTGAGGATCTTATTGATCATCCCCATATTGTTGATATCTTTGGTGACGATCAAGAGATCTTTCTGGCCGTTGATTCCATCATGGACAAGTTGCGGCCCCCGGAAGAATAATTCCCGCCCCACTCAACCACCAAAGGGCACCAAGGCCACGAAGTTCTTCCTACTGACGTTGTGGCCTTGGTGCCCTTGCTGTTTACAGCCTTCACATCTGATCCTCCCTGACCATGTCTGATTCCCCCATTGCCATCCACCCCACCCGCATGCCCCACCTCCTCTATGCCAACGCCAAAGGGGAGATTTTAGACCTGGCCGAGCTTGACATGGCCGGCCGGGCCGGCAGCTGGTTTTTCAGGCCTGAACTCTCCGACATTATTCCCCTGCCGGACAACAGCGATATTTTTGTCCTGCCCCACCGGCTGCCGGTGGGCTTTGACCCGGAGACGGCTGAACCTGTTCTCCTCCCGGAAAACCCGGAAGACCCCGGGGCGGGCATCCAGGCAGTGGCCGCTTTCATGGCCCCGGCCCACACCGCCATCTATACGGCGGCCTTTGAAAAAGATCATACCAATCCAGCGGCCCTGCCCCTTTTCGCCTATACGGCAGTGGGCTGGCTTGACGACCAATTCTGGGTCTGCGGCTTTCGCAGCGATACGGATAGACGCCAGGATTTTGGCCACATCCCCCCGGAAACCATCCGCGCCAAGACCAATAAAAGCCTCCAGAAATACAAGGACAACCGACTGATCCAGCATCTAGGGAAATGTTCGCTGACCTATGGCTGTCCGGCGGCCAAGAATCTCTTTCTCGGCCGTTATGAGGCCCCCCTACCCTGCTCGCCGTCGTGCAATGCCCGTTGCCTTGGTTGTATTTCATTGCAGGCCTCGGGCTGCTGTCCCTCCACCCAGGACCGGCTCAACTTTGTGCCCTCACCCCAGGAGATTGCCGAGGTGGCCCTCAACCATCTGGCCGCAGCCCCGCACGGCGTGGTCAGCTTCGGCCAGGGCTGTGAGGGAGAGCCCCTGCTCCAGGCCAAAACCATCGAAGAGGCCATCCGCCTGATCCGTAAAGAAACGGCCACCGGCACCATCAACCTCAACTCCAATTCCAGCCTGCCCGAGGCAGTGGCACGGCTGGCTGCGGCCGGCCTTGATTCCATCAGAGTCAGCATGAATTCGGCGCGCAAGGGCTGCCACACCCTCTATTACCGGCCAGAGGGCTTCAGCTTCAAAAACGTCCTGGAATCCATTCTGGTCATGAAAAAGGCCGGCAGATTCGTCTCCCTCAATTATTTTCTGCTACCCGGCTTCACCGATGACCCTGATGAGTTCCGCGCCTTTTGCGACCTTGTTGATCTCTATCGTCCTGATCTGATTCAACTTCGCAATCTGAACATGGATCCAGACTGGTATTTTGAGGTGGTCCAGCACCCGGCCCGGGAAAAACCCCTGGGTATACAAAAGTGGCTGCATGAGGTAAAAAGACGCTTTCCAGACCTCAAATTCGGCTATTTCAACCCTGCCTTACGTTAAGTAGGGGTCATTATCAAGATCATGGCCCCCAAGACAAGATCTTCTCCCCATGAAAAAGAAAATCATCACTCTGCAAGATTGTTTTAAACAGTACACCTATGACCAGGACAAGGTGTGTTCGCCGCAGGAAACGGTGGAACGTTTCAAGGCCCGCCTCAAGGAACAGCGGCTTGATGTCTTAAAAGAGGTGACGCGCATCGACAACGGTCGCCTGGACATCCCGGTCTACTTCAGCGTCTGCGGCAAGGATGCCCTGGAGATCATCGGCAATAAAAAACAGATGGGCAAAGGCTCTACCCCGGAACAGTCCCGGGCCTCGGCCTGCATGGAACTGGCTGAACGCTTCAGCTTCTTCTCCTTTATGAAGGATCCGGCTAATTTCATCCATGACACCTACGCCGGCGTCAAGGCGGCCGGCTACCCGGTATTGCCCCTCAAGAGATGGCTCTCCTCGGTCCATGACGAGACCACCAGCGAAGAGACCCTGGAAAAGCTGATCCGCGACATCCCCATCCAGTGGGTATGGGCCAACAATCTCACCAAGAATGAAGAGACCCTGATGCCCTTCAGCTGGTTCTATGCCATTAACGAATTCAACGGCCCCTCGGCCGGCAACACCTATGAAGAGGCAATAAGCCAGGGCCTGGCCGAAATTGTCGAACGCCACGTCTGTGCCGTGGTGAGCTACGACCAGAAGAATACACCTGCCATTGATCTGGCCTCGGTAAAAGACCCGGTGGCCCGGGAGCTCATCGACAAATTCACCAGAAACGGCATCCAGATCTATCTCAACGATTTCACTTTAGATACCGGCATCCCCACGGTGGCCGCCCTCTGCATCGACCCGGCCACCTTTCCGGACAAGAGTGAGATTGTCTACACGGCAGGCACCACCCCCAACCCGGAGAAGGCCCTGATCCGGGCCCTCACCGAGGTGGCCCAGCTGGCCGGCGATTTCAACTCCGGCTCCAACTATGTCGCCTCCGGCCTGCCCAAGCCCCTGAACATGGCTGAGGTGCCCTATATCACCGAGCCAGATCTCACCATCACCATTGCGGAAATGGCTGACCTGGCTGACGATAATATGAAGGTGGAGCTGGAAAGCTGCATAACGGCCTTAAAACGCCTTGACCTGGATGTCTTTGTGGTTGACGTGGCCCATCCCGGCCTCAAGATCCCGGCCATCTACACCATTATCCCGGGCTGCCATTTCCGGGAGCGCTCCCGGATCAGCAACGTCGGGCTCTTTGCCGCCAAGCTGGTGAGCGAACGGATCGCTGACCCCGAGGCCTGCGCCCGGCAGCTCAGGGCCATGCAGGAGATTCTGCCGGATGCCTATTATCTGGAATTTTATCTGGCCAAGAACATGCTCGACCTGGGCCTTCTTGAGGCGGCCCTGACCCACCTGGAACGGGCCCTGACCCTGAGCCCCGAGGCAGAAGACATCCCCTACATCTACTCCTTTCTGGGGGACACCCTCAAGAATCTGGGCCGCTATGAGGAGGCCATTGCAATCATTGAAATAGGACGGGAGCATGACGATGAGAGGCCCGATTTTCACAATATTCTCGGGGTCTGCTATTTCAAGCTGGGCCGCTATGAAGAGGCCATCGCCCGCTTCCACCGCGCTGTCCACCTCCATCCCTCCTCAGCCATTGACTACGCCAACCTGGGGGTTAATTACCGTAAGATTGGCAATATCGAGGAGGCCATAAAATTCTTTGAGCTTGCCCTCTCCCTGGACGCCACCATTGACTTTGCCGCCAGCCAGCTCGCCGAAATACAGGCAGAGACTGCTTAATTTTTAATTATTCTTTCGAGCAGTCAAGCTGACTATTTTTTCACCACAGAGACACAAAGACACAGAGAAAAAAATCTTTGTGTCTTTGTGTCTCTGTGGTGAAATTAAACATTCTTAAATAATGATACGTTACTGGCCATGGCCCGTTAGCTTTTAAGGCCGGCAACGTCGCAACTGCAACGTGCAAGTGAGGAATATATTATGGCTACTGTTGAAGCAATCTGCACCAGCGCCAAGAAGGGTATTGTCAAAAAGGCGGTTAGCCAGGCCCTCTTTGAAAAAGATTTCGGCATCAGTGACGATGCCCATGCCGGCAAATGGCATCGCCAGGTGTCGCTGCTGGCTGCCGAGAGTATCGACAACGTCAAAAAAAAGCTGCCCACCCTCAAGGACGGCGCCTTTGCCGAGAATCTCATCACCAAGGGTCTTGATATCACCAAGATTAAGGTGGGCGACCAGCTGCAGATCGGCGCCACCATTATTCTGGAGATCACCCAGATCGGCAAAAAATGCCATAATGACGGCTGTGCCATCAAAAAGGCCACCGGCGACTGCATCATGCCCAAGGAAGGCCTTTTTGCCAAGGTCATCGAAGGCGGCACCGCCCGGGCCGGCGATACCATCTCCCCTCTCAACTAGTTTTTCCCTGGCAACAAGGTGGTCGGCAACCCCGGCCTTTCTTGCTGCTACAATCCCGCCTCTTTTCCCTGGGGCATGCTTCACGCCCTCCTCAAGATATCTCTCCCTTGCCCCCGCCCCTTTCATGGACAGCCCTGCATTTTGCCGGCCTTCAGACCGGAATAAACAGCCGTTCTCATAAAAGCAGGCCTAAGCTGTTGTTTTTTTTGACTTCTCCACCATATTCTTCATAAAGTATCTTGTCTTACCCACATCTTCAGCAGCAGAGTGCGGCAAGCCCAGAGCTTTTTTCCGGTTGCCTGAGATCACCACCCCCAGCCGGTGGGGCAGAGCAGACCCGTATCCCTCTTATTGAGTGGGCCTCCTCTGGCATGTACTCTGCAAGGCTGCATCATTCCTCATGATTTTTTAATATTTTCATAACACCACTCTTATGTTTAACCGATATCTTCAGCTCGTATCAAATTAGACCATGCCCTTGGGGCATACATACTTAAAACCCATTGGAGAATGGAAAAAAGGAGTTATTCAGATGAAAAAATTGATCTCTTCCGCAGCAATCCTTACCGGTGTTTTGATGTTCAGCCAGGTCCAGGCCCAAGAGCAGGACGTTGAGGCACGGCTTGAGGCCATTGAGAAGAAACTCGAAGGAACCAGCGGCGGCAACTTTATCAAAGCCGGCAAAAACAAAATCGATGTCACCCTCTACGGCCAGGTCAACAAGGCGGTTATGTTGGCTGATGACGGCGAGAATGACGATGTCCTCTTTGTTGATAACGATGCCTCCTCCACCCGCTTCGGCATCAAGGCCAAGACCAAGAGCATGGGCAATTTCTCTGCCGGTGCCCAGTTTGAGGCCGAATACCAGGGCAACGATTCCAACAAGGTGTCCATGACCGACACCACCTCCAGCGGCGCCTTTTCCAAGCGCCAGATGAAGGTATGGCTTAAGCATAAGCAGGCCGGCAAGCTCACACTGGGCCACGGTTCCACCGCCACGGACAGCATCAGCGAGATCGACCTCTCCGGCACCAAGCTGGCAGGTTATTCCAAAATCGCTTTGAGCGGCGGCGGCTTCGCGTTTTGGGACAACACCGCCAAGGACTATACCGATAAGGTGGGAGATGTCTTCAACCATCTCGATGGCGGCCGCACGGGCATGGTGCGCTACGACAGCCCCGAGCTGGCAGGTCTCACCCTGTCCGCTGCTTCGGGTGAAGAAAACTTCAGCGACATCGCCCTCACCTACCACAAGAAACTCGACCCCCTTGAGATCCAGGCCGGTCTTGGTTACGCCCATATTGGTCAGGACCGTGACGCTGATGAGAACCGCAACCGCCTGAGCGGCTCCGCCTCTATCCTCTTTAACTTCGGCCTCAACTTCACCGTGGCCGCCGGCAATGCCGAGTTTGATGATCTTACCCCGACCGCCAATCGTGATGATGCTTCTTTCAACTACGTCAAGGTGGGTTATAAGTTCAAGGCCTTCGATATGGGCAGCACTGCCGTCTCTGTTGACTACGGCATGTTCGACGATTTCGCAGCCGAGGGTGACGAGGGCACGGTGTACGGCCTGCAGATTGTCCAGAAGGCCGATGCCATCAATACCGAGTTCTATCTCGGTTTCCGCAACATGGAGCTTGACCGCGACAGTGTCACCTTTGCCAATGTTGACCTGGACGATATCCAGACCACCATGGCCGGTGCCCGCTTCAAGTTCTAATTTTTTTTCATTTTCTTTCTCCTGCCGGAGTTTCCCCTGACTCCGGCTTTAAGGCGGCGTGGATCATCCACGCCGCCTTTTTTTTGTGGGCGCAGGCCCCTCTATGGCCTGTCACCTCTTTTTTGGCGCAACCAGCCATTGACATAAAAACCGTCAGGCCCCATGATACGGGCAGGAGGATGCAGCGTCACCCCTGCCCGGCCGGGCAGATCGGCAAGAGAACAAGAAGGACTCCTGCCGCCCTCTTTCCCTTATCTCAGGAGAATATCATGAAAAAATACCTACTTGCCGCCGGTGTTGCCCTTGTCTCCCTCTTTTTTATAGCAACCCATAGCCAAGCCCATTGTGAAATCCCCTGTGGGATATATGATGACGAGATGCGTATCCAGCTCATTCTTGAACATATAACCACCATTGAAAGATCGATGCAGCAGATCATAGAGATCGAGAAAAAAGATCCTCAGCAGAGTAACCAGCTCATCCGGTGGGTGATGAACAAAGAGGAACACGCTGACAAACTCCAGGAAATCGTCAGCCAATATTTTCTGACCCAGCGCCTCAAACCGTCGGCCGAGAAATACTCCCAGCAGCTTACCCTGCTCCATCAGATGCTGATCACGGCCATGGAGTGCAAACAGAGCACAGACCTCAGCCATGGCCGTGCACTACGGGACCTGACCTCGCAGTTCAAGGCCCTGTACCTGGACAGCAAATAGACCCTGGTTTTAGAGAAAAAAATGTCCTTATTATCCGCAAGCATCCTTCTTTTTCTGGTCATGGACCCTTTTGGCAATGCCCCGGTATTCCTCCTTATTCTCAAAAGGGTCCCCCTTCAAAAACGACAGAGGGTCTTTATCCGCGAGCTTTTGATTGCCCTGGGGACGCTCATCTTTTTCCTGTTCGCCGGCCCCCTGCTTCTGGGCGCCCTGCACATCTCCGAACCGTCCCTGGGCATTGCCGGCGGCATTATTCTCTTTATCATTGCCCTGCGCATGGTCTTTGGCAATCCCGATATTTTCCCGGCTTCCTCCCCTGAGGATGAACCCTTTATCGTCCCCCTGGCCATCCCCATGCTGGCCGGACCATCTGCCATTGCCATGGTCATGCTCCTCACCGGCCAGGAACCGGGACGCTGGCTGGAATGGCTGACAGCCATATTCCTGGCCTGGGGCGCCACAAGCATTGTCCTCCTGCTTTCGGGCCGGCTCCACCAGTTCATCGGCCCCAAAGGCCTGCAGGCCCTGCAGCACCTCATGGGTCTGATCCTCACCGCCCTGGCCGTTGAGATGTTCATGCAAGGACTTCTCACTGCTCTTCATCACCAGCCGTAAAGAGAGGCCAACAGGCAGCAACCCCATGGCATCCCCCCCCTTTTCCCACTATATCAAGAGCATGCAGCACCAGGCCGGCCAGAGCGAACTCATTGTGCTCGGCAACCAGGGCGCGGATCTCGACTCTGTCGCCTCAGCCCTGGTTCTGGCCTGGCACCTGGCCGGTCAGCAGTCACAAAAACACCCTGTGGCCCTCATTGCCAGGCACCGCTGCGACCTCAACCTCCGGCCGGAGGTGAAATTTGTTTTGGCCCGGGCCGGCATCAACCCCGACCACCTTCTCTTTACAGATGATGTGGAACTTGGGAAAAAGATGGCCCAGGGGACCGAACTGGTCCTGGTTGACCATAATAGCTTAGAGGTTTCCCTGCCCCCTGGCCAACAAAGGGTCACCGCCATCATCGACCATCACCATGATCAGGGCGCCTTCCCGGCTGCCTCGCCTCGGATTATTGACCAGGTGGGTTCCACGGCCACCCTGGTAACGGAGCTTGTCCTGCGGGAAAAGGGAGAGATGGCGGCCAGCGCCGCCCTTCTTCTGCTAAGCGCCCTCCTCATGGACACCGTCAACCTCAGCGCCCAGGCGAGGCGCAGCACGGCCCGTGACCAGGCCATGGCGGAAAAACTCCTTGCCCTCTGCGGGGTTGAGCGCGAGTCTTTTTTCAACAGCCTGCAGCAGGCCCAGCATGACCTGAAGGGGCTGTCCACCCAGCAACTCCTGGGCCGGGATTATAAAGAGTGGCCAGACCCGGTGGGCCGCTACGGCACGAGCACGGTTCTCCTCTCCCTTGAGCAGTGGCGGCAACAAGAGACAGACCTGACCACCTCCCTGGCCCGGTTCGCCCGGCAAAAAGGCCTTGCCATTCTGATGGCCATGCTGGTCAGTTACGAGCCTGATTTCCAGAGGGAGCTCATCATCTTCTGCCGGGACAAGGAACTCCTTATTCATCTGGTGGTCTTTCTGGAACAACAGGGCCTGCGGCTCTCTATCCACCCAGGGAATACGGCGATTGTGAACAGGGATGGATATCTGGGCTTCTACCGGCAGGGCAATGCCGCAATCTCCCGCAAAAAGCTGCAGCCCCTTGTCCAGCGCTTCCTGGCCTCTCTTCACGGAAAACAACAGGAATAACCGGCCCCAGGAGATTCCTGGTCATGCCGGCGTTGTTCTGAACATTATTGATGGTGCCTCTGACATGAGGCGGCATCAATAATCTGTTTGACATCCCCCGCCGCAGATCTCATCATATATCCATAAGGACGTTCCCAGGTCAAAAAAGAGGCACTGGCGACAGAATCTAAAAAAAGATACTCCTGCTCTTGCAGGGCTCTCCTGTCCAGATGGCGCCCTTACTGGACACTATTAAAATTTCTACTGAGGGGAGGACGCAATGGCTGAAATTGAATGTGCAGGAAAAACCATCGTTCTTGATGACGAAGGTTATCTCGCTGATTCCACAGAGTGGAATCCAGAAATGGCCCAGACCCTGGCCGCCCGGGAGGGAATGCCACCCTTAACGGAGGAACAGTTGATGATTCTTAAATTTATGCGGGAATATTACGAAAAATTCAATGCATTCCCCATCTTGAATTATCTGTGTAAGCAGACTCAGCAACCCAGGGGATGTGTGAATGAACAATTCATAAACCCAGATAAGGCGTGGAAAATAGCCGGATTGCCGAAACTCTCAGGGGTTCATTTCGTAACTATGGATGGCGAGCATTTCATAATGGAAGAATGCTGTTAAAGATCACCTCTCAAGAGGTGGTCATGCCTTCTCTCAGAAAACGAGTCAATCTGCCCACCAAGGATCGGCGATTGGAATAGTCCGCCTGACTGAAGAAAGCCCTTGCTCGGCAAAAGGTTTTCTACGCCATACCGGGCATTATCTGCCCTTATCCGTTGGCAGCCGCAACCATGAAGCTTAGGAGAACCGCATGGCACTCTCCTTATCTCAAAAGACAAAAAAACCTGCCGGGGTCAGGCAGATACCATAACAGACAACATTCCGGCAGGACCCGGAGCAATAAACCGGGCTCCACGGCTGCTAAGGCCTTGGTCTTAAGGGTCACTGGCGGCCAGAAACAGCCCGGAAACAGTAAATTTACGGGTGATGAGCCCACCTCCATCGAATTATTTTGTTTTGACAATCAGCGCCCTTATTTCATAAATTATAGGTAAGAGGTCCTTTATTCAAGATGACAGCTGATCGACATTTAGTGGACTCATATTCCCAGGTGTTTGCGGCCATAACCAACTGAATCAGAAAAAATTAGGCCCCTGGCTGCAGCAAACACGGGTCCAACTCATACCAACAATAACCAGACCAAAGGAGACGCGACATGCAAAAGCAGACAGAAATGGTAGAAGGATTTCAGATGATGCATCGGGATTTCACCACCAATCTTGAAAAATCGTTAAGTATGCTGGAAAAGAATATTAATGAAGCGGGGGAAGTGGAAGAAATATGTACTGATGAGTGGTGTACAGCCACCGAGAACATTCTTGATGAGGTGGCAAAATTCATCTTCTCCATAAGTGAGCCCCGATGGACTTCTGAAGAAGACTCCAAAAAACTCAAAGAGCTGAGGCGCCGAATTCACGATCTCTATGCCAAATGGAAAAGCGTTCGGAAATAAATTCCTTTTTTAAAATAGCCTGCCCTCTACCACCTGTGCCGGGACAGGCAGCAAATATTCTACCTTTTACCTGAGAATACAGCCTTTCTTTGATGTTTTGCTGCTTGCCTGACAACCCCTGCCATGAATTTTACTTCGCCCTCAGGCGGCGTCAAGAGCAGGAACATTTTCTTTTTTCATACCACAAGGGCACCCCAAGAGTTCTGTTCAATCCTCCCTTGAGGAGGGCATTTGCTTCGCGGCACATAAATTTCGTTTGCACCCTAAAGGGCATAAAAGCAGGCAAGCTACTCAACTCAGCTTTATGGCGCCGGCCAGGTTAACTTTTTTCACCCTGGATTTCAGCCTGCGGGCATCTCCTTGACGATGCCCGCAGGCCCCTGTATATTCACAGATATGTCTAAGCATATCCTTCGCTCCGTTGCCGCTACGGTGCTGATCATCACCCTTCTCGTTCTGAGCAGCACCCCCTTTGCCACTGTGGCATTGGCCCATGCTGGGGAGGTTGATTCCTGCGGCTCTCCTGCCGACCACAATGACCAGCCGGTCCAGCCCTGCGATCCAGCCCGGGATTGTTCCTGTCTCTTCTGTTTACATATTGACCTGCCCCGGCGTGCCTGCTTTTTCCACCAGCCCCTCTCCTTCGGCACCACCATGTTCCCGGTCCACTTCCCTGCCGCCGCCGATTTTACCCCCACCATCGACTACCCTCCTGAGCCCTGCTGATCCATCCCGATTGTTGCGCCGCAGAGATACTCCAGCCGGCATGTTCGCCAGACCGATATCTTGTAAAAATCCGTGCTATTGGGGCCTGCTCACCAGACCCCTTGCCGCAGGCCCCGGCATGGATTCAAAATATAATTCCGGAGAAAACGCCTCATGAGCCGTTCACCCGATTTGACCGGTACAGAGTGGACCATCCTGTTCCTGTGCTGGCTGCTGGCCTCCATCTCCACCTTGGGAAGCCTCTTTTTCAGCGAAACCATGCAGTTTGCGCCCTGCGTTCTCTGCTGGTACCAGCGGATTTTTCTGTTTCCCCTTGTTGTTGTTTTTGGCACCGGACTCCTCTGCCACGACCCCAAGGTGGTCAGGTATGGAGCGCCTCTCACCATGGCCGGATGGCTTATCGCCCTCTACCACAACCTGCTCTATACCGGGATTATTCCCGAAAACATCCAGCCTTGCACCCAGGGCGTGTCGTGCACGGAAGAATACATTGAGCTCTTGGGCTTTCTGTCCATCCCCATGCTTTCCTTCCTCTCCTTCACCATGATTCTTATTCTGCTCTCTATCCTCAAGAGGAGGCTTTCCCGATGAAAAAAACCTATATCCTTGTTCTTGCCGCGGCGCTGTTGATTTTTTTGTTTGCCCTCGGCAACTATATTTACAAAAATAAACAGAGTGCGAAGCTGGGCTTTCTGGCCCAAGAGGAGGCCGAGCTCTTTGTAAGAAAACACTCCGCAACCCTGGGCAGCGATGAGGCCAAGGTCTACCTGGTGGAATTCATGGATCCGGCCTGTGAAACCTGCCGGGCCTTTTCTCCCTTAGTCAAACAGCTGATGGCGCAGAATCCAGGCAAAATCAAACTGGTTCTCAGGTACGCCCCCTTCCACCAGGGTGCCGATTATTTTGTGCGCATTCTTGAGGCCGCCAAAAAACAGGGGAAATACTGGGAGACACTGGCTATCATGTATCAGTATCAACCCCAGTGGGCCAGCCACCACAACCCGCAACCCCATCTGATCTGGCGCTTTCTGGAAGGCTCCGGCCTTGATCTGGAAAAAATCAGAGAGGAGATGCAGGATCCGGCCATCACCCAGATCATTGCACAGGATCTAAGGGATGCCAAACGACTCAATGTCAGTAAGACCCCTGGTTTTTTTGTCAATGGTCGGCCGCTGGTCAACTTTGGCTACAAACAGCTCCAGCAATTGCTCGCAGAGGAAATCAAAGCCAATTACCCTGAATAAGCATTGCCCCTTTCGGCATCATAAAGGCCAGCCTCACCGGCCCAGGCCTTTTTGATGCCTCCTTCGACCATCCGGCGCCATGGCGCGCGCCTGAACAGGAGATCACCCCTTATGAAAAAAATCTTTCTGCCCCTGGCCCTGTGTTGTTTCCTGTTTTTGATCAGTGCCTGCGGTTCTCCCCCGCCCAAGGCCGTGGTGGGTCAGCCGGCCCCGGACTTTACCCTGGTGGACACCAAGGGCCAGACATGGACGCTCAGCGACCTCAAAGGGAAAGTGGTGTTTCTCAACTTCTGGGCCACCTGGTGTCCACCATGCATAGAGGAGATGCCCGCCATGCAGAAGGTGCATGCGTTCCTGCCCAGGGACCGCTTCGTTATGCTGACCATTCTCAACAATGACCAACCTGCCCTGGCCGACTCCTTTCTGGCCAGAATCGGCGCCACCTTTCCCGTGCTCATCGATCCACAAAACCAGACCGCCAGCCAATATGGCTTGACCGGCGTCCCGGAAACCTACATTCTCGACAAAGAGGGGGTGCTGCGGGAAAAATTTATCGGCGGAGTCCGCTGGGACGCTCCCGAGGCCATGCAGATGCTCGTGGAATATGTTGCCCAATAACAGCAGGAAATGACCAGGCGACCTTGCAGCAGGCATCCCTGCCCCCTTTTTCCCTTGAGGGAGACAGATGCTGGCTGTCCCCATGGGGGGGGGTCAGCACAGCATAGAGGCAGAGCATCCTCAACTTGTGCCGCAGTGGCTGTTGCGGATGAGTAGAAGATCATCTCCCAATGAAGATCTCTGCTTTTTGCTTCTCTGACTTTTGCTGGATCTTTTCTCTCTTTGACTTTGAAGGGGGCTGGGCATGGTTATGGGCCAGGCCTCAGATCAGCGCAATACCCGACGCACAAAGAGGGGACCCACCATTTCGAAGAAAAGAGTGGAACCCAAGACCACGGGAAGAATAAGCTCCCGGAATTCCGGAAACCGTTCGACCGCCAGCAGCGCCATACCAATGGCCACCCCGGCCTGGGGAGTGAGGGCCAAGCCGATGTCCAAGGGCAGTTTTTTTTGCCGCTTCCTGGTGAACTTCACGGCCAGGAAACCACCCAATAGCCGCCCTGCCAGGCGCAGGACAATATAGGCAAGAGTTAACCCCAGGGCATCATCCAGCCTATAAAGATCAATGGTTGCACCGGAGAGGACAAAGAAGAAGACCAGAAAGGGCCACTCAATATGTTCAATCTCTTTAAAGGAGCGGGTGTGGTGGCGCGAAAAATTGGCGATGATTGTGCCCGTGATCATGGCGGCCAAAAGAGCAGACACCCCCAAGGACGATGATACCCCTGCCAGCAGAAGTATCAGGGCGATTGCCTCCACCTGAGTCGGTTCTCCCGGCTTCAGGCGGCCGGTCAGCCAGGCAGCCGGCAAACCAATGAGCGTTCCTAGCACTATGGCACCGCCCATCTCCCAGGCAGCATGGAGCAAGGCCGGCTGCCCGTCACTACTCACTATCCAGCCGAGAAAGGCCATGCTAAGTCCGAAAACAACGATACCCCAGCCATCATCAATCGCAACAATGCCAACTAAAACCCGGGCCCGAAGCCGGGTATCAGCGCTGTCGTGCACGGTTTGAGTGACGGCCGCCGGATCAGTGGCCACAGAAATGGCAGCCAGCGATACCGCAACAACCAAGGGAAACCCCAGCACCCACAAGCCGGCACCCACCACCAGGCCCCCTGATATTATTACCGCGAGGGAGATAATCAAGACCAGAGGCCCGGTGCGCCGCAGCCGATCCACAGTCAACTCGCTGCCCAGCAGAAAGGCGACCATGACCAGGGCCAGATTGATCAGCGGCTCCCCAAGCCCCTCCAGCAAACGGGCCCCTTGCTGGCCCAGCAATACCTGCTGCACAACAGCGATGCCCACGCCCACCAGTACCAGTAGCGAGATACGTGGCACTCTGGTGCGGCTGGCCACGGTATCGGCAAAAATACTCAATGACAAAATAACCGCCAGCAGAATCATGTTCCATGCCGGGCGGGATAACTCGGAGGGAATCCAGCCAGGCAGAATTTCCATCAGCATGGGTGTACAGTCTCGTTTGCTTATAAAACCCAGGCAGAGCGCCGCAGGCCCGATGATCAGGGCTTGCTCTCCACCCCGGTCGAGCCGTCATCCCCTTGATCACACTGAGCACGATTATCATTCTAAGGGAGAACTGGTCCTGGATACTCTTCTTGCCGCCCTTCTCCCGGGATCTATGGGGAAAAAAATCGAGCCAGGCGCCTCATGATCTCATAGGGCATGGCGAAGATCATGTTCACTTTATCTTGGGGTGTCTTTCTTCTGGTGCCACTCAGCTTAAAGTCTGAATGGAATTTCTGGCCACAGGAAGGACAAGCCATGAGCATGCCGCCGATATGGCCCGGGAATCTCAACTGCTGGCCGCATTGGGGGCACTTCTTTTGGCTATAATCAGTCATGGTGTGGATGTGGAAATGCAAGATCCTTGTCAACAATAAAAGTCATACCATTCCGTTTTCAGAAGAAATTTGTTTAAGAAAATCAGGGCCTCGAAGAAAAACAAAGGATTTCGTCTTCTTCGAGGCCCTGATGAAGAAAAAGAAGAGGGTCTGGTTATAAAAGCAGGCGGCCCGCCTGCAGCCGGGCCTTTAATTCCTCGGCAAGGGCGCTGAAATCACCAAAGCTGTCGGCAGCGTCTGCCACCGGGCCTTCGGTTTTTGCCCTTATGCTCTCCTGCAGTTGCTGTTCAAACCTGGCCGTCTGACTTTTGATGGCATTACCGGCCGCCTCTTTGAGGAGGCTGTCCAGATCCGAGCTGAGCTGCACCTGATAGTCGTCCACCGTCCCGGTCACCCGGGCCTTGACGCCTGCCTTGGAGACATCCGCCAGGGCCTGCGAGATGGCGTTGTCCGGCTGCACCGGCGTAATGGCGAAATTGGCCGATGTGAGCTGGGCCTGCACCTGGGCATTTACCTGCCGCTGCGCCACCACCGCCTGCGCCATGAAATCGGCCAGACCGCTGGCAATGGTGACCGGCAGGCTTTCATTGCTGCTTAAGACCATGTTGTTTACGGCATAGCCATTGATGGCCAGATTGACGCTGTCCCGGGGCTGCGCGGTATTGACATGGTCCAGGACGCCATCCAAGGTAATGGCCCGCAAGCCCTGCAGGTCATTACCGGAAAAGGCAAAGGAGAGGGGCTCTCCGAGGCGATCCTGGTCTGGGGTCACATTCTTGATGGTGCCGCCAAAGCCGCCGGCCTCAAGCAGAACGGAAACGTCAATGTGGCGAATGAGAAAATCGGGCAACGGCGCCTCTTCCTGGAAACGTACCATCACCCCTTCGCCTCGGAGCGGCTTGACCACCTCGGTGCCGGCCTTCTTCTCCTTGCGCCGTTGTAACAGGGGTTGCATTTTTTCATACCAGGCCAAGGCCTGCTCCACCATGCCGCCTGTTTTAGCCCCGAAGAAGAGAGAGCTTAAATGACCCAACCCTTCAGGGGAAAGGCTGTATTTTTTAACCAGACGCTTTATGTCCTGCTGGGGGGCGCTTTGCACTTCTGCCAGCCCCTTCTTATAGCTGGTGGCGGCCTCGTTGAACTCCTTTTGCGCGACTTGCAGGCGCTCCAGGTCAGCCTGGATTTCCTTCTTGAGTCCCACCAGCTCGGTTGCCCCGCCCACCACCCCGGCAAGGCCGGAGCTTGATTTAATCTTGCTGAGCCGCTCCCTGTACTCCGCCATTTTGTTCTGGTTGGGCAGTTCAGCCAGCCTCTGCTGCCACTTGGCAGTATCGGCCTTGACCTGCGCCTGATATTGCCGGGCCAGGGCCACCGAGGTCAGCTCCTCTTTGGCCAGGACATCCTTGACATCAGGGATCTGCAGGGTAGGCAGCTTGACACCTTTCTTTGCCGCAGGGGCCGCCTCTTTTTCCGCGGCAGCATATTCAGGCAGTGCCCCGGAGGTCTGGCGGGCAGTGTCCGGCCGCACCCCGGTGGCAGTCATTTCCTCAATGATGATTTTCCTCTCCAGCAGAGGCAGAGGATCAAGAGACATGGCCAGTTGCTCGATCTCAACAATATTGCGCAAGGGGGCATCGGGGTTGGTGATCTGCAACCGGGACAGCCTGAGGCCCATGGGAAAAAAACTCAGGTCCGCGGCGCCCACATCGACCTGCGCCCCCACCAGGGCGCTGCCCTGTCTTTCAATGGTGCGTTTGATCATACCATCGACCACGAAGTAGAAAAAGAGGCCGAGCAGGAGGACCACTACCGCGAAGAGCCCTAAGCCGGACCAGCGGATCATGCTTTTCATAGCGCACCTCCCAGGCCCCTGACGTTTTGATAGTACCGATACACCTTGCTGGCCATGAAGAATTGCATGAGCCGGCTTTTCTTCACCCAGCGCAGCACATGTTCACGATATTTCCGGATCAGCAGGTTCGTCAGCAGATAGAGGGGAAAAAACAGCACCAGGGAGACGGCCAGGCTCCCCATCACAATGGAGTTGTTAAAGTTTTCCAGGCGAAAGAGGGAGATATTGTACAAGCCCGCCCACAAGGAATGGAGCGGCGGCGCTGTCAGCAGGGCCAGGCCCAGCTGGCTAAACAGGGGATCAAACAGATAGGCGATGCCGGTGAAGAGCAGCAGCCCCAGAAGAAAAGCCGCCAGATTGGCCCTCAGCACACAGACCAAGAACAGAACCAGCAGGTTGTGCAGGCTCAAGAGTGGAGTGAGGCCCGCCACCATGGCCAGGCAAAACCCCAGACTGATCTGGCCGGGTTGGGCATCGGAGTTAAGGACCTTTAACAGTTTGGCGATTAGCCTGAGCATTACAACTCCGAGGGACAAAGATTGATGGATAAATCAAGGATGCATTCCCCATGTTATTCCAGAAAAGTCATTGCCGTCAACCTATAGCTCTCCCCCGGCCGGGGCAAGATATCCCCTCTCTCGCCTTTTGAGCGGCCACCTCCCAAGCAGCATACTCCAGCCGGATAAGAAGAGAGGCTTTGGGGCTTCTGCAGCCGAGCTGGTTGCCTCATTTATGGTGATCTGTCACGCCATGATAGCGCACCGGCCACACCGGCAGAATAAACCTTTAGGATGCGACAGGTGCACTCCTGCCGCTTACCAGCCGGCCCACGGCTCATGCAGGCCGCAGATGGCCTCCTTGGCCTACATATCGAGGTTGGGCGTATACGCCTCCTCCAGTTCGGTCAGCCCGCCTTTTTTGGCGGTAATCCACCCGGGCCGTCCAATACCAGTATAACGATCTTGGTTTCGGCCGGGATAAGCAGATTTTTAATCAATTTCTGATGGCCTCATAGGCCTCTCTTTCTTTGCTCTGCTCAAAGGCCGGCACGCCTTCTGCACCTGGCCAAACCATGTTGTATAAGGCGCACCCTACCCCACCATAGCCGTTAGTTGGCGCTTCTTTTCAACCTCCCCCGTCGGCGCTGCCGGCAAGGCCCATGGCTTCGCGCACCATTTGGGCTGCATAGCCCCACTCGTTGTCATACCAGCTCATCACCTTCACCAGGTCGCCAGCAATGACTTTGGTCATCTGGAGATCCACCACCGTGGCCCGTGGATCGCGCAGGATATCCGAAGAGACCAAGGGATCCTCGGTGACCCCCAAGACATCGCGATAACGTTCGCTCTCTGATTCCTCTTTAAATATCCGGTTGACCTCCTCCACACTGGTTGGCCGTTCCGTTACAAAAGTGAGATCAGCAAGGGAGCCGCAGAGGACAGGGACACGAATGGCCACCCCATCGAACTTACCCTCCAACTCCGGCAAGACTTTGGTGGTGGCCACGGCGGCCCCCGTACTGCTGGGGACTAAATTCGCCGCGCCTGCCCGGCCGCGCCGGAATTTCTTGCTTGGACCATCCACGATTTTCTGGGTGGCGGTATAGGCGTGAATGGTGCTCATCGCCGCCTTCCGAACCCCCAGTCGGCGGCCCATGACTTCACAGATCGGGGTAATGCCGTTGGTGGTGCAACTGGCACAGGAATAGACCGGTGGCCGCGCCCCCTGGCTGGTGCTGTGGACAATGGTGACCATCTCCTTACTTTTGGAAGGCGCTGACAAGAGGGCATGGCGGGCGCCCGCCTGGATATGTTTTTGCATTTCCTCCATGGTGGTGAAGAGGCCGGTGCACTCAAAGACGATGTCCACCCCCAGTTTGGCCCAAGGCAATTGCGTCGGATCTTTTTCACTGAAGAGGGGGATCTCTCTCCCATCAAGAACCAGGGCATTGTCGGCGGCATGTACCGTCTTGCCGTAGCGGCCATAGACGGTGTCATACGCCAGCAGGTAGGCCAGATTGTCACCAGGGGCAATGTCGTTGATGGCCACTAGTTCCAGTGCCGGGTTTTCCATAATGATTTTAAGCGTGGCGCGGCCAATACGCCCCAGGCCGTTAATAGCTACTTTGTTCATTGGTTATCCTCCTGATTGATCCTCTGCAGGAAACCTGCTCCCGGGAACCGGTGCACCCGTCCCTTGTTGATCTCCTTTATTTTTTCTTCCTCTGGCTCTGCTTTTTTCCGCCGTGCCCACTGCTGCTAAGATGCTGATGACGCTGTCTAGATTGCGGGGAAGTGCTTTCGATGAGGGTTCTTTCTTCAAGCGCAGCAGGCGGGCATTAACAGCCACAATCACCGTACTTGCGGACATCAGCACCGCCCCCAGGGCCGGACTGAGCAGCACGCCCCAGGCGTACAGCGCGCCAGCGGCCAGCGGAATGGCGACAACATTATAGCCCGTGGCCAGATCAGATTCTGAATCATCTTCCCGTAGGTGGCGCAGGAAAGCTGCACAAGGGCCACCAGATCCAGAAAATTGCTCCGCACCAGAATGACATCAGCACTTTCCACCGCCACATCAGACCCGGCACCGATAGCGAACGGGGCGGTTGCGAATGATCAATTCATTTTTGACACCCAGGGCGGCGAATACGGCCACCACCAGGGGCACTGCCAGACCGAAGAGAATCAGCAGGAAATCCAGAACCGCTGGCGGAAATCCCTGGCCATGTGCGCATGATGATCGGTATAGCCACCCTGATCAGGGCCCTTCATCTCAGGCCCGGCATGCTTATGCCCCATGGCGTGGGAATGTGATTCGGCCTCTCTGCTTCCTGCCATTCATTCTCCTCCCTGTTTTCATAGCCCGCAGAAATGTCCCCCCTGAGGTGCCGGTCACGCGCCCAGCACCGATGGTGGCCATCCTTTCTTAGGGGAATGCCACCTCCTGTTCTTGCTCTATGACGGAGAAAAATCGCACACCGCCCAGACGGAGAAGTGCGCCATACTTTTCTGCCCCACCCCGATTGCCCCCTTGGTAAGATAGAGGGCCCATGCCCAGTCAGGTTCAAACATGCTGGTGGTTGCAGACCAATATTCCTGCCTGACTTGGGTGAAGGGATGTCCCAGCGGCAGCGCCGGGCTATGGCGGCTGCAATCCACCACCGACTCCAGTTCATTGATATTGGGCAGCCGCCATGAAGATGTGCTGGGCTGCTGCTGGTTAAGCGTGCTCACTGCCATGAGCGCTTCCTCCCAGGTCACCGGCCCGGCGGTGAGGTCGGCTGATAGCTGCCAGCAGAGGTTGGTGAGCCGGTCCACTACCCCCTTTGCTGTCTGCTCAAACCGTGGCTCAGGCCAGGGTCTCCCAGCGCGGAAGGCCCCGTCCTGTCCTGAGCCGGCACAGGAGATGAGCTGGCCCCTGGTGTCGTGACAGCGGCTTTGACCCGTGGCCAGCACATTGGTCTCACCCTTGTCACGAACCGGCCAGAGCAGGCAAGATTGTTCTTTATGGCCATAAAACATGCGGCCACCCGCCATATTGACATACCACGCATAAGCGGTATTGATGGCCGCAGTGGTGGATGTCCAGTACCAGCCGGTAAATAGATTGACAAAGGGATGGCCGGCCGGCAAGGCCGGTTCCCTGGTCTGGTGGCTGATCAGGCTTCGGAGCTCACGACGATTGGGCAGACGCCAGTCAGCAGCACCGAAAAAATGGTCCTGATTCATGGTGGCGATGAATTCCAGGGCTTCCTGCCATGGCAGCGGAAAGCCGGCCAGATTGGCATCCCTGGCCCAGACCAGCCCGGTCAGCTCATCAATTACCATATCGCCAAGCACCTCAAATCGCGGGACCGGCCAGGCCAGGCCTCTTTTGAACTCAGCATCCTGGCCGCTGCCGGGACAGTCGATTGTCAGGCCCCCGGCATCATGGCAGCTCATCTGGCCGGTCTGAAGGTAGGTGTCCATAAGCTTATGCTGGTTCGGCATGATTTATCCTCTGCATATTTCTGGGTTCCGGCAAACACGGAGAGGGGAAAGTACCCCCTATTATCCCTTGATAAAAAATTGCGGCAGGAACTGGTGGCGCCCCCGTCCTGTTGCACCGAATCGTAAAGCACCACGGTGTTGTTGCGGGCGATACCGTGCTCGCCCGGAATGTGTTGTGCACGTTCAATGCCCACGCACAAACCGCCCCTGCTGTCTGCAAAGTTGTCGTCTTGAAATTGCGTTCAGGGCTGCCGAACTCACGCCTTGTTCACAATTTTTTGGTTTTCTGCTTACCGTAAAAATATGGAACCACGCGACTGCCCTATACCGCAACAAAAACTGTTGCAACACACCTAACAGGTTCAGAAAGGCCACATCAGGGGGACAAGCACTGCCACAATTACCAGAGTGATCAGCACCAGCCCGGCCCCGAACTTGAGATAATCCCTGGTCTCATAGGACCCGGGACTCTGTACCATCAGGGGCGCCGGATGGCCTTCCGGCAGCAGATAGGTGGCCGCAGCCCCCACAATAACGGCAACTGCAAACGCTTTCGGCTCGACCCCCAGCAGGCCGGCGGTATCCAATGCCACCGGGGTCATGATCACCGCTACGGCTGCCCCGTGCAGGGATTGAGTCAGGAGCAGGGCGATCACGGTGATCCCCATCATGGTGATATGCGGGCCAAGTGTACCCAAAGTATCGGCTATCAGGCTGGAAACCAGTCCAGCCGCGCCGCTTTTCTCCATCGCCACCCCCAACGGGTACATACCACCGACCAGGACAATCGTCCGCCACTCCACATGTTCATATACCAGCCTGGGGGGCAGAATGCCGACAAGGACCATTAAAGCGGCACCTCCCAGCGCCGCCACGGCAATAGGAAGCAGATTGAAACCTGCCAAAGCAATTACCCCGGCCATAATCAAGGCGGCCCACTTGCCCAAATGGCGCAGCTTACGGGGAGCTTCCTGCGGGTGTGGCTTATGCAGCCACAACAAACCCGGTCTGGGATCGTAGCTGCGCGTCTGATCGCCCGGGCCATAGAGCAGCAGGGCGTCTCCTTCCTGCAGGGGAGTGGTTCCCACATCGGTTCGCATGGGATTATCCGCCCGCCAGATCGCTACGCCCGTCAGGCAGGTTTTACTGCTAAAACGCAAATCAGTCATGGTCTTGCCCACCACCGCTGAACGCGGTGGGACAACCACTTCGACCAGCTCTCCACTGGATGACGGAAATTTTTCAGGTTGGCGGGGATGTCCCAATAATTTGAGTCCCGGATGTTCCTGCACCAGTTTATCGACCCTGGTCCGGCGTCCGCTCACCAACAGCATATCGTCCTTTTCCAGGACAAAATCCCCTCGATTAAGAAGATGGGGTTCGTCATGGCGCACCACGGACAAGACCGTAACCCCGTACCCACTGCCGATGGCGACTTCTTGCAACGTCTTCCCCACCCAGGCAGAATCGTTCAGGAGCAAGACCTCCCATAGACGATCTTCCAGATGGTAGGTTCGCATTAAATCATTGCGATCTTCCCGGCTTTTCGCGGCGCCCTTTTCATTCTCGCCCGGCAACAGGCGTTGTCCCATGACCAAGGTGTAGACGGCGAAAGAAATGATCAGGGCAATACCTACCGGCGCAAATTCGAAGAAACCAAGCACAGGCTGTCCCGAGGCTCGCAGCAGATCGTTGACCACCAGATTATGTGAGGCCCCGATCATGGTCAGGTTTCCACCGGCCAGGGCAGCCATGGCGATGGGCAAGAGCAGCTTTGAACGGTGGATATCGTTCTTGCGTGCCAGCCGAAGGACCACCGGGATGAATAACGAAACGGTGGCAATATCGCTCACAAAACCTGACAGGACGCCAGGGACCAGGGTGCTCGTCAAGGTCAACCGTTTGCGGCTCCCCCCGGCGATGTCGTTCAGACGCTCGGCGAGCCAGCGGACCACCCCGCTGCGCACCAATCCAGCGCTCAATATCAACAAACCGGCGATCGAGATGACGGCTTCGCTGCTGAAGCCTTGCAGAGCCTCCTCCACCTCTAAGACGCCGGTCGCTGCCAGCGCCACAAGGACCAGTATTGCGACGATATCCGCCCGGATCCAACCGGTTATAAACAACAGCATGGCGATTGCCAGAATGGCAAAAAACACCCCGATTTCCATGCTCATACGATCTATCCTCCCGAACCTTCCATGGGGCAGATATTAAAGCCGAGTTGAGCAGCTTGCCTGCTCGTACGAGACTATGCCCTTGCGCTACAAGCAGAGGTTACTCTTTTCCTTGTAAGGTGATGTCTCCCAACCCGGGCGGCCTGACCGTACCCATTTTGGCAAAAGCCCTTTCGACCAGTTCGTTGACCTGAAGATCGTGAATCACCACATCCCGGCCTTTGCTGAAGGCCTTATAGCGGTGCAGCCCGCGCGCCATCCCGGCATTGGTGCCGATGGGATAACTTTTGTCTTTCCGGAGAGCCTCGCCTCGAACGAAAACAGCCGACACCCGACGACCGGAAGGTTGGGCGAAATCCACGCTCCAGCGTAAACCGGCAGTTTGCACCAGACCGCCCACGATCAGGCGGGGATCGCCGGGAGCCTGGTTGGTGGCACTCTGCTCGAGGATTTCGAGTATATGATCACCGGTCAACCGCATCGTCACCAACTTGGCAGGATGAGGAATAAGGGTGTAGAGCGCTTCCCGGGTGATCGGTCCGGGTTGCAGGGTCACCCCATAGCCCACCCCCGGCATAAAGGCTATTTCAGCGCCGGTCTCGGCGCAAATAATCTCTCCTACCAGCTTATCAAAAGGGCTTTCCGAACGGTAATGCCGGCCGATCGGCTCTGCGGCAATGGCGATGACCTCTTCCAGGGTCTCTTGATATGGGGCGCGCAAGGCTGCGACCTGCCGGGCGATCTCTTCATCTTCAGGAAACGCTTCGAGCCATAAAGTATGCAGGCGGCTCTCCACCTTGGTAATCTGCGTTCCATCGAGGCTGACCACAATCTCCCCCAGGACCGAATTGTCCGAAACGGCCTGAACGAGGGTAATATCCCCGATCCGCTCGTTAGAGATGCGGTCGTGCGAGTGGGCGCCGATGATGATGTCCATCTCAGGTACTTCCCGCGCCAAAACACGGTCCATTGCTGAACCGAGGTGGGAAAGCACAACCACTAAGTCAGAGCGCCTGCGCAGATCAGGCAGGTACCGGCGGACCGCTTCAATCCCGTCCTTGAACTCCAGTCCTTCGTAGTTCTTCAAATTTCCGGTCTGCCCGGTATTGTGATAGGTCAGGGTGAGAAAGCCGACCCGGATGCCTGCCGCCTTAAAGACCATGGTAGGGTCTCCCAGAAATGGTCGGCCCGTCTTTAGATCAACCACGTTGGCGGCCCGCATGGGGAAATTGGCGATCTGATCGAGTTCGCCAGTCCGCTCACTGCCAAAGTCATAGTCATGGTTGCCCAAAGCCATTAACTGGTAGCCCAGGGAATTCATCAGCCTGATCACGGCCTCGCCCCGGGTCAAATTTCCCAACAGATCATCGCTGAAGGTATCCCCACCGTCCACCAGCAGAACATTATCCACCCCCCGCTCCAGGCGGATACGCCTCACAGCCGTAGCCAGGGCCGGGAAACCACCCGCGGTGCCTTCCCGGTCAAACTCATCCCAGGTTCGGCCCGGATCCCCGGTTTGGGAGGTGGCGCTGCCTTTGACTATTGGAATGGGCCGGTAACGGCCGTGCATATCGTTGGTGTGTAAGATCGTTAAGCTGGTTTTTGTTTTCTCGGCCATTGCACTTCTCCTTTTAACTCTCCTAAATTCCGGAAGTCAGTAATACTCCGAGTACAAAGATAAAGGCGATAATGAACCAGCGGAATATCTCTTTCGGCATGATAGTGAACAGCTTGATGCCCAACCAAGCTCCTAAAAACGCTGCCGGAACAATGGCCAGCGCCTCCACCGCAATCTCTGTTGTCATCTGTCCCATGGAGGTCAATACAACTATCCGGTAAAGCAGGTTGGCAGCAAAAAACGAAGTGAAAATGGCCTTCATTTGCTTCGCCGTCCAGTAATCGGTCTCCATTAAAAACGCCCCGTAGATGATCATCGGAGGCCCGGGAATCGATACTGCCCCACCAGAGATGCCTGACAAAAATCCAGCCAGCACGCCGCTGATCCAGCCGGGCTGCCAGCCGGTGCCTTTTATCCATTCTCGAATCGACTTAATCTGGCGCAGCAGCAAAATCACCACCGCGCTGATCATCATGACGACCCCTATCGCCACTCGGAGCTGAGCTTCATCCCAGGCTCCAAACAGGTAAATTCCCAGGGGAAGGCCTGCTGCCAGTCCTGCTACAGGAATAAGCCAGTCTTTCCAATTAAACTCGTCTCGTACGCTCCAAAAGACACGCAGGTTCGTGATAAAAACGACAATGGAGACGACAATGGAAGCTGAAGCCGCGTCGCGGAAAAAGGGGAGCACCCCCATGGCGATTTGACCTGTACCGAAACCGGTAATACCGTGCACGGTAGTCGCAACCAGAAAAACAAGAGCCGACCACAACGTTACTAGCCAATCAAGGTCCATAGTTGCTCTCCTTCTTATACGGCGACGAACGTGCCGCGTAGTTCTGAGCGGAGCGGGCGGTGCCCGGCCAGATATGCCCTCATCACCTCTATGCTCCGGTCAAGGTGCTATTGGCGGTTGCGCCCGTACTTGTGCGCGACGCCCTGTTCGGTAACAAAAGTCGTGGGGTAATAGCGCCCGGGTTGCAGCTCTTCATCACCGACAAAAACTTGCTGCACGCGCTGCCCAGGAGGATTCTCGATCTTGATGTAGACGTTGAGACCAAGGCTACGTTTGACGTAACCACCCATCTGGTCGTACGGATCGCGGGCTAAGGTGCGTTCCAGATTTTCCTCCAGCATCGCGACAATTTCCTCGCCCGTCAGTTCGACCGTTGAGATCGGCGGGTTCATCGGAATGATATTGTAGAGGTCATTGAGGGTGACCTCCCCGGGAATGATCGGTGCGCCGTAGCGCCAACCGTTAGAAAATGCCAATTGCGCGCCCGTGCTTTCCAGCATGAGATCTTTTACAACCACCAGAGAAAGCGGGAAAAACTCGGCTATCTTTCGCCGGCCGCTTATGAGCGCCGGTTTTATCAAACGCAAAAAGCGGCGTAGGGTTTTCGTGTCCATTATTGATGATCAACCTCAAATGGGGGCTGACCCGAATGTGCGGGTGTGAATCGAGCCGCGCCTGAAACTGCTGTTAATGACTTCTCCCTCCTTTTTCGCCGGGAAGGCAAGTTACGGCTGCAACTGTTTCATGATCTCGCGCATAAAGGCGGGGAGATCGGCCGGTTGCCGGGAGGTAATCAGATTAGCGTCAACCACCAGCTCCCGGTCCTCATAGAGCGCGCCTGCCTCTTGCAATTCAGCCGCCACTGATTTGTAGCAGGTGGCGCGGCGTCCCTGCAGGAGACCGGCACTGATCAAGATCTGCGGCCCATGGCAGATGGCAGCCACCGGCTTGTCAGCCGCAAAAAAATTGCGGGCGATCTCCAGGGCCGCCGGCTCTTTTCTCACCGCAGCCGGCGCTGCCCCCCCGGGCAGGATCAAAATCGCATACGCCTCAGGATTGACCTCGCCAAGGGTCTGGTCCACGGCTACTTCATAGCCATGCTTACCCGTGATGGCCCCGCGGCCCGGGGAGGCCACCACCACGTCAATGGCCGCCTCCTGTAAGCGGTAATAGGGCACCAGCAATTCAGAATCTTCGAACTTATCCGCACTTATAATCAAGGCCTTCATATTTCCTCCTGTAAGAATGTGGCTGTCACAGCCTGATCCCGTCTCTCCCTTGCCTACTCCGGCATCAATTCCTGCAGACGTTGCGATTCCTCACCCAGCCATTCCGGATGTCTGGCAGTAGCATCGAAAACAGAAGAGGTCTTGAATGGTTCAAAGACTCCCATGGCCGCTGCTTCCGTGGTTTTGGCCAGCAAGGCCCGCACCGCATCCCCACTCATGGGCTGAAAGGTCTGCACTGCCTGGCAGGCCTGGTCGAGAATCTCCATGCTGTCGATACCCGTTATAACCACAGAGACGGGAAGATTGAGCGCATAATGAAGGCACTCAACGGGGGTCACAGTTTTTGACTGCAGCAGAATGCCGTTGCCCATGCACTTCATGCCCAGGACCCCGATTTTCCGGCGTACCAGTTCCGGCAGCACCTCTTTTTGAAAACTCCGGTAATGGGCATCCATGACATTAAGCGGCATCTGGACCGTATCAAAAGCAACACCGTAATCCGCCGCCACCTGCAGCATATGGAGATGGATTTTGGGGTCTTTGTGCCCGGTGAAGCCGATATAACGGATCTTCCCCGCTTGCCGGGCCTCTGCCAAGGCCACATGCGCCCCTTGGTGGTCAAAGATCCGATGCGGATCTTCATAGCGGATCACCTCGTGATACTGAACGAGATCAATCATGTCCACCTGGAGACGTTGCAGCGACTGGTCAAGCTGCCGCGCCGCTTCCTGCTTTGAGCGACCATCGATCTTGGTCATCAAAAAGGCCCGGTCCCGGTAGCCATTGCGCAGGGCCTTGCCCATGCGGATCTCACTGACCCCCTGGTTGTAGTCCCAGCTATTATCCATAAAATTGATGCCACGATCTATGGCCGTGCGCATGATGCGGATGGCCACCTGTTCACTGACACCGTTTGAGCCGATATGCGATCCGCCGAGGCCGATGACCGATACTTTCTCACCCGTGCTGCCCAAGGTGCGGTAGAGCATCTCACGGCTGGCCATACTGTTTGTCATCCTCTTTCACCCCTGTTGATCGGGCCGAGCTCTCTGCCGTGGCGCCGTTATCATCACGGCATACGTCCTGTCCCCTTTTTTTAATAAAAATCCTGAAGCGTGGCCTCGATCTTGGCAGGATCAAAGGCCTGCTGCACCAGGGACCCGCCTGCCAGCACCGGCACATGCTCCTCATAGGCCGGGCGGCTGTTACGGTAGATGACGCCTATGGGGATGCGCTCGCCCCATTCAAGGGCCTTGGCAAAGGCCGAGAGCCGGTCTTCGGGATCATAGTCCGGCTCCAGATGATAGACGCGCTCGCGATACCATTTGTAGGTATTCACCTTGTTGAAGGTGATACAGGGCTGCAGGATATCGAGGAGGGCTAACCCCTGGTGACTCATGGCCTCTTTCATCATCTCCTTGAGATGCTCCATATCAGCGGCAAAGGACCGGGCCACAAATCCGCAATCCAGGGCCACCCCAAGGGCCATGGGATTCAAGGGCTGGGAGATCACCCCGCCGGGAACGTTCTTGGCCCTGGTGCCTTCATCACTGGTGGGAGAGGGCTGGCCCTTGGTCAAGCCATAGATCTGGTTGTTGTGGACAAAGAGCTTCACATTGATGTTGCGGCGCATAGCGGCCAGGAGATGGTTGCCCCCCTCACCGTAACAGTCGCCGTCGCCGGTGGTGACGATCACCGGCATGGCAGGGTTGGCCAGCCTGATGCCGGTTGCCACAGGCAAGGCGCGGCCATGCAGACCATTGAAGGTGTTGCACTTGGTATAGTGCGGCAGTTTCGCCGCCTGGCCGATTCCCGAGACCACCGTGAACTGATGGGGTTCAAGCTTGAGCTCAACCATCACCTCTTTGAAGGTGTTCAAGATGGCGAAATTTCCGCAGCCCGGACACCAGGCCGGCTGCGGACCGCTAAATGTCTTTAAGGTGACCATGGATCTCTCCTATCAATTCTTCAACCGTAAAGGGTCTACCATCATATTTGTGGATGACAGCCTTGAACTCAAAGCCGGTTTCAGCCCGCAGCAGCCGGCTGAACTGGCCGGTGGCATTCAACTCAATGCAGACGGCAAGCGGCACCTGGTCCAGGAAGGCGCGGTAATCAAAAGGGGCCATCTCGGGCAGGGGAAAAATTTCACTGAAATGGAGCATGGCAATCTTCTCTGACTCTGCCAGGGCGTCAACGGCCTCCTTCATAACCCCATAGGTTGAGCCCCATCCCACCAGCACCACCCGCGGCTCCTGCTCTCCGTAAAGCTTAGGCGGCGCCATTTCGCCCTTGATGAGCGGCAGTTTCCTGAAGAGACGCTTTTCCACCATCTGGTTCCGGGTGGCATTATCCTCAATAATATGGCCCTCCTCGTCATGTTCGTCACTGTCCACCACCACCAGATGGGCGGCGTCTCCCGGCACGCCCAGGGGAGAGATGCCGCTGTCGGTAAGGGCATAGCGCTTATAATCCTGCTGCTCCCCAAAGGCCTCACCCCGCAACCGATAATCATGATAGGACACTTGCTTGAGATCCAAGCCGTCATAGGTCCACTGGGAATCACCCAGATAAGTGTCAAAGAGAAGGAAGACCGGAATCTGATATTTTTCGGCTAGCTCAAAGGCCTTGTTGGTGAGATAAAATGCCTGCTCAGCCGTACCCGGGGCCAGAATGACCCGGGGAAATTCACCATGGCCGGCAGTCAGGAGAAAGCCCAGGTCTCCCTGCTCAGTGCGGGTGGGGAGGCCGGTGGCCGGACCGGGCCGTTGCCCCATGGCGATGACAATGGGGGTTTCCGTCATGCCGGCCAGAGAGAGCCCTTCCGCCATCAAGGCAAAGCCGCCGCCGGAGGTGCCGGTCATGGCGCGCAGCCCCGCATAGGAGGCACCCAAGGCCATGTTAATGGCGGCAATCTCGTCCTCGGCCTGCTCAACCATCACACCATATTCCTTGCCCTTTGAGGCCAGAAAGTTCAAGATGCCGGTGGAGGGGGTCATGGGGTAGGCGGCATAAAAGGTACATCCCGAGGCCAGGGCCCCCAGACCTATGGCTTCGATGCCACCAATGAGCAGCCGCTGTTGCCCTTCAGCAGCAGCAACCTCAAAGCTCACCCCATCGCCATGCTCCCTGGCGAACTGATAGCCGGCCCGGGCGGCATTGCGGTTGGCCTCAACCACCGCATCCCCTTTTTTATGGAACAGGGCGGCAATAAGTTTCAATAAGAGATCCAGGTCCAGACCCAACATGCCGAGCACCGCGCCGGTAGCCACGGTATTGGCCATGATCTTGGAGCCCCCCTGCTCTTGAGCCAGTTTTTCAAAGGGGATTGCCAGAAAGGCGGGGTCATCGCTGCTGAAATCAAGGGCAGCAGCGTCATAGATGACCCTGCCTTTGGGGGTCAGTTCCTGGCCATGGCGGGTAATGCTTTCGCGGTCAAGGGCCACCAGAATATCCATATTTTGCCGGGAAGCAGCCAGGGGGTGGTTGGCAAAACGGAGCTGATAGAAGTTGTGACCGCCGCGGACACGCGACTCATAATCCTGATGCGAAAAGACGTGATAGCCGGAGCGGGCGAAGATGCGTCCCAACCCTTCACCAATGGTCTGGATGCCCTGGCCCGCTTCACCGCCGATTTTGATGGAGTAGTCCATAAGTCCCTCTCTGGCTCGGGACGCGGAAAATCGTGCCAAGGCAGGACACCTGCCGTTTTAGCGGCGCTGCAGATGCAGCAGCATTTCCCCAATCCCCTCTGATAACAAAAAATGGTACCTGGTTTGGCCGTTAATACTGCTTTCCCTCTATATTCTTTCTGAGCTGGGCGATCTCCAGGCCCAGGGAGACACATTGCTTCCCTTCCATGCAGTCATTGGCATCCGGCAACTCCAGATGATGCTTCAGCTCATGGTTGTCTTTCTGCAGATCAACCACCCACACATTCTTTTTTGGATCAAACTCAACACTGAGATCCATGCCGTGTTCAGTGATATCCGGATAAAGATCGATTATTTTCTTAACCAATTCTTCTTTTGCATACATGGCACATCTCCTGATGGTTTTTTTAAATCTGAGCGGTATCAACGCCCACCTGGGGCGTTTATATTCCCCGGCAAGGCAGGCCCGCCCGACATTGCGCCCACTTTTATCGGCAAGCCAGGCTGAAAACCCCTGGCAACTGACGTTATCGATAGGGCCTCTGCATTACCCCGGGGCATGCTCAGCCTTGCCACAGGCCATGGACGTTACAGTACTCCCGGGCATGTATCTTGCTCGCCTCGATTTTAAACTCCGCCTCCGGCGCCTGACCGGGGCTGAGAAACTGGCGGTACACCTCGCCCTTGTCGGTGATGGCTTCAATCCACTCAATATAGTGGCCCTCTTCCATGGGATGGGCCACACTGCCCACCTTTATCCGGAAGCCGCCCTCGATCTTCTCGATCACCGGCACATGCTTTTCTTTTGCCGCGTCAACCGTATTCTCCTGAAAGCGTTTCATGGGCGCTCCGCAACAGACCAGTTCACCTTCTCCTTCATGAAGCACTTCCACAATATTCCCACATACTTCACACTTGTAGATTTGCAGTTTCTGGGTCATTATTTTTCCTCCTTGTTGAAAGGGCCCCTGCTCCGTAAGAGCAGCGCCCCACCTTAACCACCGCTCGCGCAGAGCGGTGGTCCGAATTGTAATGTGCCTTCTTAGGATAGCTTGTCTATAACGGCTCTCCTGCTTTGCTTCTTTTATTAAAGAAAGTGCCCTCCTCCCCCTTTTGAACACCTGACCTAAAAAGGAAGTCTCCAAAGACTATTCTGGACAGCAGACACCACTGCTGTCAATCGCCTTTTCATTTATTTAGCGGTTCCTTATAATTCCGTATAGTTCCCCGGTAGCACGGGCGCGAGAGAAGAGAACCCTCCCGCCACCATTATTTTTTTTCGGCTCCTTCCATAGACCAGGCGACGATACCCAGGACGACTCTCCTCCCCGGACTCAACCGCTATGACCGCCTGGTCCTTCTTCATGCCTGAAATTTTTGCTTGCCCCCACCCGCTAAGACAATCCCGCCAAGCGGTCATTAACCACGATTTGCCCCCCCGGCAGGGAGGCTTCTCTGTCGTTGAATATTATTTTTTGTTTTGCTAGGCTGATCACTACTGTCCTGCTTTTCTGATTTTTCATAGCCCTTTTTGCCCTGCACCCATTGGCGCCCCGGAGTGGAGGATAAATCCTTGAACCCCTCAGGCTGGCCCGGCTCTGGGATCCGGCCAGGGAGGGCGGCTGCAAAAAAAGGCCGGGATAGAAAGGCCAGACCTGCCGCCGCCGCGGCCGCAGATCTCCCTGGCCAGAAGGAGCAGCATGATGACCCATTCCTCCATCCTCAAGCCGGGCGATACCTGCTGGCGCCGCGAACAGGCCGAGCGCGTCACCTTTCTGGTGGACGGTGCTGACTATTTCCAGGCGGTGCGGGAGACCCTGAAACAGGCCCGCCATTCGATCTTGATCATCGGCTGGGATATTGACAGCCGCTTTGAGCTTATCCGTGAACCCGCTGCCGACGGGCTGCCTGTCCGCTTTGGCGACTTCCTGGGCCGAATGGTCAGGGACACACCGCAGCTGCATGTCCATGTCCTGAACTGGGAATATTCCATCATCTACGCCCCGGAACGGGAATGGCTGCCCATCTACAAGATGGAATGGACAAGCCCCCGGCGTCTCCATTTTCACATGGACAGCCGCCACCCTTTGGGGGCTTCCCATCATCAGAAGATTGTGGTGGTGGATGACCAGGTGGCCTTTGTGGGCGGCCTCGATTTCACTCTGGGGCGCTGGGACACCTCCGAACATGATGCCCATGACTCCCGCCGCCGTGATCTCAATGATACCATTCCGCAGCCCTATCATGACGTGCAGGTGGCGGTGAGCGGCGACATTGCCCGGGCCCTGGGCGACCTGGCACGTAAGCGCTGGCACCAGGCCACCGGCCAGCAGATCAGAGCAGCAGGGCCACTTCCTGGCTCCGCCCCCTGGCCGCCCGGAGTGGCTGTGGATATCGAGGAGGTGATGGTGGGGATTGCCCGGACCTACCCGGCCTACAAGGATCAGGAGGAGGTGCGGGAGATAGAGCGGCTGCTGCTTGCCGCCATTGGTGCGGCCCAGAAGATGATTTTTCTGGAGAACCAATATTTCACCGCCCTGAAGATAGGTGAGGCCCTGGCCCGGCGGCTGGAGGAAGATGATGGCCCGGAGATTGTCATCATCCTGCCGGAGGAGACCACGGGCTGGCTCTCCCACTACACCATGGACGTCCTGCGGGAGCGCTTGCTCAAGCAACTTGTGGAGGCGGATCATCATGACCGTCTGCGTCTCTATTACCCCTTGCTGCCCGATCTGGGCCAGCAATGCCTTAATGTGCATTCCAAGGTCCTGATCATCGATAATGAGCTGATCCGCATAGGTTCGGCCAACTACAACAATCGTTCCATGGGCCTTGACACGGAATGCGATCTGGCCCTGGAGGCCGGAGGGCAAAAGCGTCTGAAGGCGGCCATCGCCGCTTTCCGCAACCGCCTGCTGGCCGAACACCTTGACGTTTCCCCCTCCACGGTTGATGCAGCCATGGCCCAGGAGCAATCTCTCATCCGGGCCATTGAATCCTTGCGCAGCCCGGGCAGGACACTCACGCCCCTGCCCTTTCGCATCTCAAAAGAAGTGGATGACCTGGTGCCTGACCTCCAGATTGCCGATCCTGAGCAGCCCATTGACCCGGACCAACTGGCCCGGGGGTTTATCGATGACCAGGACAAGAGAGCGGCCAGAGGCAGACTCATCATCCTGGTGGCCATTCTGGGGGTGGCCCTCCTGCTGGCGGCGGCCTGGCGCTGGACACCGCTTAAAGAATGGCTGGACATCAACGAGATACTCAATAACCTCGCCACCCTGCGCGGCAGTTGGCAAGCGCCGCTTATTGTTGCCGCTTTGTACATTGTCGGCGGCCTCCTGATCTTCCCGGTCACCTTGATGATCATTGCCACTGGCGTGGCCTTTGGCGCCTTTTACGGCTTTGTTTACGCACTGCTGGGTGCTGCGGTGAGCGCCCTGGTTACCTATGCCCTTGGCCGCCATCTGGGCCAGGAGATGATCCGCAACCTGTCACAGCTCCGGGTCAGCCGGCTCAGCCGTCGCTTGGCGCGGCAGGGAGTGCTCTCCATCATCACCCTCCGGGTGGTGCCGGTGGCCCCCTTCACTGTGATCAATCTCATGGCCGGGGCTTCCCATATCAGCCTGCGGGACTTCATTGTGGGCACCCTGGCGGGCATGGCCCCGGGCATTCTTGCCCTTACCTTTTTTTCTGATCAGGTGGTCAGCGCCATCCAGGCCCCCGAGGCTTCCGCCATCGCCACCCTGCTGGCCCTGGCCGTAGCCATTGGCCTGACCACCTGGGCCGTGAGCCGCTGGTTGCTGAAACGCCAAAAGAAAACGGCCAAAAAACAATCAAGACGGGAAGCAGGAGAGTGATGCCACCAGAAACAGACCAAAAGACCCATATAGAATTATATCCCCTGCTCAGCGGCATTACCGCCGCCACGGACCTGATCAGCCGGATACTGGTGGGCCATCACCAGAAGGTCTCTTTTGCGGCCGCCACCATCGGCCAGGCCCTGGGCCTGGACCAGCACCGTCTGAGCCGGCTTATCCTGGCCGCTGCCGTGCATGACATCGGCGGGCTCTCCATCCGGACCCGGCTGGAATCATTCGATTTTGAAGTAATCAATCCGGATCGTCATACCCGGCCGGGATATTTCCTACTGGCGGGATTTGCGCCCTTTGCCGATCTGGCCCGCATTATCCGCTTCCACCACACATACTGGCGAAACGGTGAAGGCATGGTGGCCGGGGGCGAGGAGGTCCCGCTGCTCAGCCATATCATCCACCTGGCCGACCGCATTGCCGTGCGGATCGATCCCCAGAGGGAGATCCTGAGCCAGAAGGCGGATATTATCCAGCATATCAAAGCAGGATCAGGGGATATGTTTGTGCCCCGGCAGGTGGAGGCCTTCCTGCAGGTGGCGGATAAAGAGGCCTTCTGGCTTGATCTGACCTCTCCGAATCTCCGCACTCTTCTCCAGCAGCGTTTCCCCTTGGGAGCAATGGCATTAGGGCGCAGCGAAATGCTGGAGCTGGCGGCAATGTTCCGACGGGTCATCGATTTCAGGAGTCGGTTCACCGCCACCCATTCCAGCGGGGTGGCGGCGGTTGCCGTTGCCATTGCCACCCACAGCGGTTTTCAGAAAGAGGACCCCGACCGGGTGCGGATGGCCGGACTGCTGCATGATATCGGCAAACTGGTGGTGCCCACGGAACTTCTTGAGAAGCATCAGAGGCTGACCAGCGATGATTTTGCCATTATCTACAAACATCCCTATTTTTCAGCGGAAATATTGCGCAACATCAAAAGCTTCGCTGACATCTGCCAATGGGCGGCCGCGCACCACGAACGCCTGGACGGCTCCGGATATCCGTACCGGCTGAGGGGCGCCGAAATACCCGAAGGGGCCCGCATCCTGGCCGTTGCCGACACCTTTACCGCCCTGATGGAGGACCGCCCCTATCGTTGCGGGCTCACCGTGACCGGCACCAATAAAATCATGAAGGATATGGCCGCCCATCATAAGCTCGACCAGGATTTTGTCGCCCTGATCCATGATCACAGCAGCGAGATTAATGACCGGCGCTACAAGGCCCAGGTCGGCGCCGACCAAACCCACCGCCACTTTCTGGCGGAATGCGGCCTGCTCGACAACCACAATGAGACGGATGACCGCTGCCCCCGCCCCAGGTAAGGAACCGGCAGGCAGAGCGCATCCAGGAGAGAAGGCGGCAATCATCGCATGCAGATAACAATCGCCACCTATAACATCCATGCCGCCATCGGCATGGATGGCCGTTTCGATCCAGACCGGATCATCGGCGTGCTGCGGGAACTCAATGCCGATATCGTGGCGCTGCAGGAAGTGGAACACCATAGAATCGGGGCGTATGATCTGCTCGATTATCTGGCCGTAAAAACCGGTTACAGCGCCCTTGCCGGCTCCACCCTGCTCAGAGACAGCCGTCATTACGGCAATGCCCTGTTGACCCGGGTTCCCGTCCTCACCGTGAACCGGGTTGACCTGAGCCGGACGGGACGGGAACCACGGGGAGCCCTTGATATCACCTTGGACTGGCAAGGAAAATGCCTGCAGGTGGTGGCAACGCATCTGGGGCTGAAGCCGTGGGAGCGCCGCCAGCAGGTGCGCCAGCTGCTGCCGCTCTTTGCGTCACAGCCCGCTGATATCTCTGTGCTGCTGGGGGACCTCAATGAGTGGTTCCTGTGGGGACGCATCCTGCGCTGGCTGCATGCCCATTTCCAGCCTACCCCCCACTGCGCCACCTTTCCGGGCCAGTGGCCCATATTCGCCCTGGACCGCCTGTGGGTGGAGCCGCGTTCTGCCCTGACAACCATGGCAGCCCACTCCAGCCCGCTGGCCCGGCTGGCCTCAGACCACCTGCCCCTGAAAGCAACTCTAACCATGGAGGACTGAAAATATGCCTCTTATCTTTTTGCTCCGGGCCCTATCCTGCTCTCCTTTTTTTTCACGCAGACATTGCTGAAGTCATCAAATTCTTCACAGGTAACGCGCACAAAGGCCTTCTGGTCCGGGTAGAAAACACATTTTGTCTGGTAATTGCAGGTCTTGCTGAATTCATCCCAGTGCTGGCATTCTTCAACGCATTCAAGTTTTTTATACATATAGATCGTTTTTTCAAACAGACACTTTTTATGAAAATCGTCCCAGTACTGGCAGTCCTTGAGGACCAGAGGGGCATCTGTTGCCGATTCCCCGCAGGTAACGATGAGGCCTCCCTGCCGGTAGATTTCTCCCGGGGCGAGGTTAATTTCTTTGGCGCCGGCATTCCCTGCCAGCAAGAGCAGCCCGGTGATGATCACTCCCACCCATACATGTCTGTTCATAAGAGGATTCCTTGTAATGTTGATTAAGTCTGCCATTGCAGCCCCGGATGAGGGGCTGCCCTCTGCACCACCTGCTCTTTTAATCTTTTTCCAGCCTAGCAACAAATGGGAAGATGTCAAAAGGGATATGTGCGCACAAGCTGCAAAAAAAAAATCTGGAAAAGAGAGGGGGAAACCCTTAGTATTTATTACATATATCCCTCTATGGGGTATGTCCCCACCACACAGCCCCTGGAGTGAAGATGGAAAGATACATTCCCTGGTCCTGCCTGGCCGCTGCCGGTCTGCTCTGTATGCTGATGACGCTCACCGGCTGTTCTCTGCAAAAGACCTACCGGTATGAAGAGATCAAGGCCTCCCATGCCGTCCCGGTGGGCAGAGGAGACTGGCAGGGGGCAGAGGCGCCCGGCCCCAGGGCAGCGGTCCACGGCCCCCTTTCCTGCGCCCAGGCCATCGCCATCGCCCTCCAAAAAAATCCGGGGAATCAGATGGCCCTGGCCCGCATCAGGCAAACAGAAGCCGCCCTGCAGCAGGCCAATGCCGCCTTCTACCCGACCCTGGGCTTTTATACAGAATACACCCATGCAGATGCCCCGTCCGTCTATCTTTTTAAAAAAATCGACCAGCGGCAGCTGCCGCCTGCGACTGATTTCAATAATCCCGGCCGACTGGACAATTTTGAGAGCGGCGTCAGGGGCCAGCTCAATCTCGCGAACGGCGGCCGGGATTATCTTAACCGGCGGATGGCCCAGACTGGCCTTGCCATCTCCCAGCTGGACCAGGAAAGCGTGGAAAACGGCTTGATCGCCTCGGTGATCAGCGCCTACTATGAGGCCTTGGCAGCCCGAAAATTTATCGACATCGCCCGGGACTCCGTGGCCACTGTCCGCAAGGAGCTGGAATTAATGCGGGTGCGGCTGCGGGGCGGCTCTGCCCTAAAAGCGGATCTCTTGTCCCTGGAGGCACGGCTAGCCCACTCCCAGGAGGAGCTAGTTCAAAGCCGCAACCACCAGCAAACCGCCCTAACCGCGCTGACCACCCTGCTGGGAATGAATCAGGATGCCGAAGTGGTGCTGGCGGAGCCGGACGATTTTGGCGCTGCAGCCCTTCCCCGTACCTACCGGCAGGGACTTGCGTATGCCCTGGCGCAACAGCCGGATTTAAAAAAGATGGAGGCCCAGGTCCAAAAAACCGCCATGGCCGTGGACGCGGCCCACAGCACCTATCTTCCCAGGCTGGACGTGCAGGGCAAATACTATCTTGATGACGAGGAATTAGCCTATGACAGCCGCCGGGAAAACTGGATGGTGGCGGTGATCCTCAACTGGGACATCTTCACCGGCTTCAGCCGCCAGGCTGCTGTGGACACGGCAGCCGCCCAATTGCTGGAAACCCTGGCTGCAGACCGACAGACCCGGTTGGCTGTCAAGGGGGATGTCAAAAGAGCCTACCAGAACCTGGAAGCAGCCGGGGCCCGGCTGGAGGCGGCCCAGCGGAGCGCAGCCGCCGCCGAAGAATCCCTGGCCCTGGTCTTGACCCGGTTTCAGGGCGGATCCGCCACCATCACCCGCTATCTGCAGGCAGAGCTGGACTGGAATCGCGCCCGCCTACGCGCCACTGCCGCCCATTATGACCGGCAGCAGGCCTTGGCTCAAATCGGCCGGTCCATCGGCTACTGGGCCAAGGCCAAGGAGGCCCAGTGAAATTGCCAAAAAGGAATATTTTATGAAATCAATTCTCTCTCTTATGGTTTCCGGCCTCATGGTGGGCCTGGCCTGTGGCCGGGTTGCCGTGGCCGCCTCCCCTGACCCGACAACAGCGGTGGCGGAAACCCGCAACATCAGCGAATATTACCAGGCCGTGGGCACGGTGCGGTCCCGGCTGCAATCCCATATCGCGGCCCGGATGACGGCGCAGGTAGTGGAGGTGAAAGTCAACCCGGGTGACAAAATAGAAAAAGGGCAACTCCTGATCACCCTGGACAGCCGCCAGAATGTTTCCAGCCTGGAACAGGCCCGGCAGGGGCTCAAGGGTGCCGAGGCGTCCAAAAAACAGGCCAGCCAGGCTATAGTGGCTGCTGCCGCCCTCTTTCAGCAGGCGGAGTCCGATTTTAAGCGGATCACCTCTTATTACCAGAGCCAGGCCGCCACCGAGCAGAATCTGGAACAGGCCCGAGCCGCCTACCTGCAGGCCCAAGCCCATCTGCAGCAGGCCAAAGAGTCCCTGACCGGCGCCGAGGCCGGAATCAAACAGGCCAGAGAGATGGTTCAGCAGGCGGAAATCGCCCTCAGCGATACCCTGTTAGTGGCCCAGGAGGCCGGCCATGTGCTCCAGCGTCTGGTGGATCCCGGCGACATGGCCATGCCAGGCAGACCCCTGATCACCCTGCAGACCGCCGGCGGCCTGCAACTGGAGGCCTCGGTGCGGGAGGGATTGATCCGCAAGATTGCCCTGGGAGATGAGCTGCAGGTGGAGATCACGGCACTCACGGAAACAGTGACGGTAAAGGTGGAGGAGATCGTCCCCTATGCGGATCCTCAGAGCCGCACCTTTCTGGTCAAGGCCTCCCTGCCGGACATGGCAGGGCTCTATCCGGGCATGTTCGGCAAACTCCTGATCCCTGTGCAGGAGCTTGAGGTGGTGATGATCCCCCAGGAGGCAGTGCGGCGGGTGGGACAGCTGGAACTGGTCCTGGTCCGAGAGGAAGATATCTGGAAGAGTCGGTTCATCCAGACCGGCAGACGGATCAACGGCAGGGTGGAGGTGCTGTCGGGACTCAGCGGCGGAGAAAGCGTCTCCCTGGGAGCGGCTGAAGCAGGAGCAGCGCCATGACCGAAAAGCGCTCCCCGCCCCGCGGTCTCATCCCCGCCATTGTGCGGTTATTTCTCAACTCGCACCTCTCCATCCTCCTGATCATCGCCTCCCTCTGCCTGGGGGTGGTGGCGGTGATGAACACCGCCAAGGAGGAGGAACCGCAGATCGTGGTGCCTCTGGCCGATATCTTTATCCAGGCCCCCGGCGCCTCCCCGGAAGAGATCGAGAAGCTGGTGGCCACTCCCCTGGAGCGGCTCCTGTGGCAGATTGATGGGGTGGAATATGTCTATTCCATCTCCAGACGGGACATGGCCGTGGTCACTGTCCGCTTTTATGTGGGAGAGGACCGGGAACGCTCCCTGGTCAAGCTCCACAACAAGATCCGCATGCACATCGATCAAGTGCCGCCCATTGTGAAGGGCTGGATCATCAAGCCTCTGGAGATCGATGATGTGCCCATCGTCAATCTGACCTTATACTCCGAAAAATATCATGACCCTCAACTCCGCCGGATCGGCGAAGAGGTGCTGGCCCGGCTGGCTGAGATCAAAAACATCTCCAGAACCTCCATGGTGGGGGGCCGCCAACGGGAAATAAGGGTGGAACCCTCCCTGGAACGGCTGACCGGTCTGGGGGTGTCGATACTGGAGGTGCAAAAAGCGCTGCAAGGCGCGGATGCGGCGGTGACAGCCGGTGATTTTTCCCGCTTCAACCAAAATTTCACGGTCACCAGCAGCTCCTTTCTCACCTCCGCCCAGGAGGTGTCTGCTCTCATGGTGGGGGTCCACCAGGGCCGGCCTGTCTATCTGCGAGATGTGGCCCAGGTTATTGACGGACCCGAGGAGGTGGAAAGCTACACCCGTATCGGTTTTTCCGACGCCTACCAAAAGGCCCATGGTCCGGAGCAGGCCCCGGCCAGCGCCCCTTCGGTGACCCTGGCCCTGGCCAAAAAGAAGGGCACCAATGCCGTGGACGTGGCCCGCGCCATTGTTGAGGGCATGGAGGAGCTGCAGGAGACGCTCCTCCCGGCAGAGGTCCATTACGAGGTGACCCGCAATTACGGGAAAACCGCTGATGAAAAGGTGCGGAACCTGCTGCGTTCTCTGGCCTTTGCCATCATCACCGTCATTCTGCTTCTGGCCTTCACCCTCGGCTGGCGGGAGGCCCTGGTGGTGGCCCTGGCAGTACCCCTAAGTTTTTCCCTGGCTCTCTTTGCCAACTTCCTGCTGGGCTACACCATCAACCGGGTCACCCTCTTCGCCCTCATCCTTTCCCTGGGTCTGGTGGTGGATGACCCCATCACCAATGTCGACAACATGCAGCGCCATATTCTGCAGGGCAAGCGCAATTCCGAGGATGCCACCCTGGCCGCGGTGGACGAGGTCCTGCCCCCGGTGATGATGTCCACCCTGGCCATTATCGTCAGCTTCACCCCCCTTTTCTTCATCACCGGCATGATGGGGCCCTATATGGCGCCCATGGCCGCCAATGTCCCCATCACGGTGATCTTTTCCACCCTGTGCGCCCTCAGCATCGTGCCCTGGTTCACCCATCTACTGCTCAAAAAGAGCGGGGTGGCCAAAGATCAAGAGAGCGCAGAGAGCGACTTAAGGAGAGCCCCCAAGGGCTGGATCCGGAAGAGCTATCGCACCATTGTATCACCCTTTCTTTCTTCCAGAATCGCGCGCTGGCTGCTGCTGGTGATGGTGGTGCTCCTTTTCGCCTTTGCCGTTGCCCTGGTTTTCTGGCGCCAGGTTCCCCTCAAGATGCTGCCCTTTGACAATAAAAACGAATTCCAGATCGTCCTGGATCTGCCGGAGGGAACCACCCTGGAAGAGACGGACCGGGCGGTTCAGGCCTATGAGGCGTATCTGCGAAAAGTGCCTGAGGTCACCAGTATCGTCTCCTTTGTCGGTCTCTCCTCTCCCATGGATTTTAACGGCATGGTTCGCCATTACTATCTGCGCCAGGGAGGGCATGTGGCGGATATCCAGGTGAACCTGCTGCCCAAAGAGGAGCGGGAGATGCAGAGCCACGCCATCGTGCTTCGGCTGCGCCAGGATCTTATGGCCATCGGGGAAAAATACGGGGTTAATGCCAAAATGGTGGAGGTGCCGCCCGGTCCGCCGGTTATGGCCACCATTGTTGTGGAGATGTATGGAGATGCGGATATGGCCTATGAGGAGCTGATCGACGGCGGCCACTATATCCAGGAGATCATGGCGGAGGAACCCTTTGTAGTGGATATCGACGACAGGGCCGAGGCAAATCGGCAGCGCATCGACTTTGTGGTGGACAAGGAAAAGGCCGCCCTGCACGGAGTGAGCACCGCAGCCATCATTAAAAGCCTGCGTACCGCCTTAAGCGGCGCTACGCCGGCCACGGTTCACGTTGCCGATGAACGCCAGCCCCTGCTGGTCAAGACCCGGCTCCCCAGAGAAAAGAGATCAAGCACCACCTCTTTGTCCCAGATTCCCATGAAGAGCGCCACCGGCCAGATGGTCCCCCTGGCAGAAATGGTGGATATTGTGCACGTTCCCACTGACCAGCCCATCTATCATAAAAACCTGAAGCGGGTGGTCTTCGTACTGGCGGAAATGGCCGGCCGGGCCCCGGGGGAAGCGATTCTCGACATGCAGCAACGCCTGGCCACTGAGCCCCTGCCCGAGGGGATAAAGGCGGTCTGGACCGGGGAAGGCGAGTGGGAGATCACCCTGCGGGTGTTCCGGGACATGGGCATCGCCTTTGCCGCGGCCCTGCTGGGGATCTATATCCTGCTGACCCTCCAGAGCAGCTCCTTTTTCATGCCGCTGCTCATCATGATGGCCATTCCCCTCACCCTGATCGGCGCCATGCCCGGTTTCTGGCTCCTTAACCTCTTTGTCGCGGATCCGGTGAGTGGTTTTGAAAATCCCATCTTTTTCACGGCCACCGGCATGATCGGCATCATTGTGCTGGGGGGCATTGTCATCCGGAACTCTTTGGTGCTTATCGAATTTATCCAGGATGGATTGCGGCAAGGCATGCCCCTTAAAGAAGCCATTCTGGAAAGCGGCGCCATCCGTATGCGGCCCATCATCCTCACCGCCGCCACCACCGCCCTGGGAGCCTGGCCCATCACCCTTGATCCGGTTTTTTCAGGCCTGGCCTGGACCCTCATCTTCGGTCTTTTCGCTTCCACCCTCTTTACCCTGGTGGTGATCCCGGTAACCTATTTTGCCATGTATCGAAAGGGGGATGAGGAAGAGGCGGAGAAGGAAAAGGGTTCTCTGCCTGGTGGTGAAGACGCTGCCGGCTGATCAGGATGAGTCAAACGAACCCCTGCCGCCATCAGCCCGGCATGCTGTCGCGCCCGTCCTCTCCCAAAAAACATTGCGGATCTGCGGCCAGAAAATCTTCGCCTCCCCCGATCAGGGAGCCGGCATAGGCAATGGCCCGGCAGCCCCGACACACCGCCCAGCGGGGGCAGGAGCCGCATTTCTTATTGTAGGATTGTCGATTCCGCAGCTGCTCCAGCACTGGTGAGCCGGCCCAAATTTCGCGCAGGGAATCTTTTCTGACATTACCAAGGGCAACCGCCAGTCTCCGACAGGGGGTGACGGTGCCGTCCGGCAGAAGGGTCAAACCCGAAACCCCGGCCGCGCAACCGCCGGCAGCAGTCATGCCGCAATCACTCCACCCCGCCGGGTGGCGCATCTGCGAGGCAAGGGGGTCGCCAGTAACGATCTCCAGCCCGGCAACGGGATGGGCAAAAATGGCCTCATACATTTTCTTGAGAGCGTGGCTGGGGATCATCTGATCCACCAATCCCAGGCCGCGGCCGGAGGGAACCAGTCTTGAAAAACCCAGACGCTGCACGCCCCAGGCTGCGGCGACATCAATGATCTCAGCAAATCTATGCCCATTGATCTTTGAGAGGGTGGCGTTCAAGGTCACTTGCAGGCCGGCGTCCAGCAGCTGGGAAACACCCCGGCAGGAAGCCGCAAAACTCCCTGGGCCGCGGATGGCATCATGAATCTCGGCCGGCCCTTCGAGACTCACCTGGACCCCGCTTATGCCCAGACAGGCCAGGGCGGCCGCCTTTTGGGAGTCAACCAGCGTCCCGTTGGTGAGTAAAGAGACGGCAAAACCCTGGTCCCGTATTGCTGCCAGAATTTCGAAAAGATCCGGGCGCAGAAAGGGTTCGCCGCCGGTGACGTTTATACTGGAGGAAAAAGCAAGGCCGGAGCTCTTTTCCCAGGCCTTGAGCATGTCCACTATCTCAGCCAGCACCTCGCCGATCTCGCGCCGGGAGAGCTCGCCTGAGGCAACTCCTGTTTGGTAACAGTGGCTGCAGCGCAGGTTGCATTTTTCCGTGAGGTGCCACTGGACAAAAAATTCCTGCTGAGAAGTAATGGGCATTGGCTTTCCTAAGGGGGGGATTTACAGGACAAATGTTTCTTTTATAGCACCCGGATTATAACAAAAAGGCGAATGTCAAAAGGGACCTGAGTCGACCTGTTGCATGCGCCTTTTTATGCCTCGTTGCCGACCGGCAACTTAATCAGACTTTCAACTCTTTCATTTGTGACAGAGGGTGCTGGGATGCTCTTTGACCGCCTGGTTCATCCTGGTCCAGAAAGCGGCCTCCTTGGCCAACGTCTCTTTGCTGAGTAACTTCTTCATAACAAATCACCTCCCATAGGTAATGCCACGGCAGGACGCCATGGGCCATACTGAGAGGATCGGCCAATCACAATCCGCTTGTCAATAGGAAAAAACGATTATAAAAATCAGAAATCAGGACGGGAGGGGGGATATTTTCGGGTATCTCTTTTGAATAAGAGCATTTTGCGGAGAGCCATCACCCAAGCGGGATCATGAAAAAAAATCAGGAGAACATGGCAGCCATGGCGGGACTGTACGCGCCCCCCGGTGCATCATAGATATACAATGGCGGCAGAATCTGCAGTTCCTCACCGCCATTTTTCACCGCCTCCACCAGCAGCAGCCGGCCAGGGCCCTGGGGATAGGAATGAACCAGCTGCAGGCGCTTGGGCTCCAGCCGGACCTCCTGCAAGGCGCTGAGCAGATACGCAAGCCGGGCGGCAGGAAAGACAAAGGCGACCCTGCCCCGGTTTTTCACACCATAGGCCGCGGCCCTGACAAAATCGATCACCCTCCCCCGCACCTCATGGCGGGCAATGGCCTGTTCCTCACCGCGGTTGAGCCGACCGGCCGCCACCTGGCCATAGGGCGGGTTGCAGACCACCAAATCCATGCTCTCCGGCTCCACAATCTTCTGGATCTGGGCCACATCACCCGGCAGGACCGAGAGGCGGTTTTCCAGATTATTGGTGCGGATATTATGCCGGATCAGGTCGACAAGATCGGCCTGCAGCTCAACACAGGTAATGGTGACAGCCGGATGCCGATGGGCCAGGATCAGGCTGACCACGCCGCAGCCTGCCCCCAGATCAAGGAGTGACCAGCCCGGAGCCGGGGCCACGAAATGGCCGAGCAGGACGGCGTCCACGGCAAAGCGGTAGCCCTGCTGGTGCTGGGCGCAGCTGACCCTGCCGTTAAACAGGGTATCGCTGCTGATCTTCTTCTCTAACAAGGGCATCAAGAGCTTCCCCGAGGAGGCAGCAGGGCTGCCGGACAATGATGATGAGCTCTCTAGCTCACCACCTCGTCGGCCACGATCTTGTTGATCAGCATGCCGGTGAGGATTTTCGGGTAAAAATAAGTAGATTTATGGGGCATGAAAAGGTTGTCGTCAGCCACCTCTTTCACTTGCGATACCGGCGTATTATTCATCAGAAAGAGGATCGGCGTGATCTCCGTACTGCGCACCGATTCCTTGACCGCCGCATCCAGGGCCTCATCCACATCACTGAAGTAGTGGATGAGCTCCTCGTCATCACATTTTTCATGGCTGAGCCCAAGGATTTTGGCAATAATCAGATCCGAAAGCACCACCACATCGAGGCTGCGCAGGGATTCGGGCAGGCCCAGGCCCAGGGCCTTCTCCATGGCCCCCTCCTGCAGGCGCAGCAAGAAGCAACGATCGCCGCCAGGTTCATACATGCCAAACACCGTGCCCTTATCCCGTTCATCCCCCATGCGTCCCAGGACATCGGCGATCTGCTCTTCCCTGCTGCCGCTCTTGATCTCTTTGATGGTGAAGAAACTCTGCAGCCTCTCCACCAGCTGGCCGGCGTCCATCTTGCCGGGAAAGCGGACAAGACGATGGGTGGGCAAGACGGAGAGCCCCTCATCCTCCATGGGGCAGAGGTACATCATGATATGGTTGTAGGGGCTGTTGGCGGCCAGGGGACCGTGGCGTTTGATCATGGTTTCCCGCAGGCGCAAAGAGGTGGTATAGCGGTGATGGCCGTCGGCAATATAGACCGGCTGGTCGGCCAAAAAGGCCTGCACCTTGTTGATGGTCTCCGGATCCGTAACAGCGTAAATGGAGTGCACACAGCCGTCCTGATCCGTGGCCGCGCAGAGGGGCTGGTCCGGGCAGACCCGCTCCAGGGCGGTCATGGCCTCATTTTGGGCATCAGCATAGAGGGAGAAGATCTGGCTGAACTGGGCCTGGCAGGTGTCAATAAGGCGGAGCCGGTCATCGGTGACGCTGCGAAAGGTCTTTTCATGGGGCTTGACAATGCCCTCGGAGAACTCATGGAGGCGGACCATGGCGCTGAATCCTTTGCGCCGGAACATCTTGCCGCTGGGCAGGGTGTAATCAATAGCGTAGAGGTAGATGGCGGGCACCTCATCACGGATCAGCACACCCTCTTGCTGCCACTTCTCAAAGATGGCCTTGGCCCCTTGATAGCGGGAATCTGCTATTTCCGTACCACCGAACTTGGTCAGATCGAGCTGAATCATGTTATATTGATTTTTGGCCTGCAGGGCGGCCTGGGCCTCCGGATCAATAACATCATAGGGAGGAGAAACAACATCCTCCATTTTATCTATCTTTGCCGTATTAAAACGGACGGCACGAAACGGCGCAATAAATGCCATTTTTGTCTCCTGTTGGGATATAATCGAAAATATTTGACCTTTTGCTTCCCGAAACTTTCCGGTAGAATAGATGTTTTTGCCGGCAGGGAAGATTTTTCTCTCAGCCGCACACCCCTTTCTTTTTCTACCTTTTCCTTCTAACTTCTTATGCAAGAGTTCTCAACAATTAACATAAAAATCGGAGAGCAATATGTTTGATATTTTTATCCAGACCCATTTTTCCGCCGGCCACCATTTGCGCGATTATCCCGGCAACTGCGAAAGGCCCCATGGCCATAACTGGCACGTGGAGATAACCGTGCGGGCCACCCGTCTTGATGAACTGGGGATGGGCATCGACTTCCGGACCATCAAGGATGCCGCCGCCCGGGTCATGAAGGAACTTGACCATTGCGATCTCAATGAACATCCCAGCTTCAAGGACAAAAACCCCTCCTCAGAAAACCTTGCCGTCTATATCTTTGACTCCCTCAAAGAGGAACTTCAGCACGAGCGCTACAAGCTCTATTCCATCCTGGTGGGTGAAACCCCGTCCAGCGCTGTTATCTACCGTGAAGAGTAACCACAGCCTGCAGGTGAGCGAACTTTTTTATTCCATCCAGGGGGAGTCTTCCTATGCAGGCTACCCCTGTCTTTTTATCAGGCTGGCGGGCTGCAACCTGCGCTGCAGCTATTGTGATGCCAGATACACCTATGAGGAGGCAGGCCAGGAGATGGCCCTGGCCGAGGTCCTCGCCTTTGTGCAGGCTTCGCCGGTTCCTCTGGTGGAGATCACCGGTGGCGAGCCCCTGCTCCAGGAAAATGTCTATCCCCTGCTGGCGGCCCTTATCAAGGATGACCGGCTGGTGCTGCTGGAGACCAACGGCAGCATGGATCTCGCCCGGGTACCGGCACCGGTGGTGATCATCATGGATATCAAGTGCCCGGGCAGCGGCATGGCAGAGAAAAACCTTCTGGCCAACTTGGCCCGACTCACCAGCAAGGATGAGCTGAAATTTGTCCTGCGCGGCCGGGAGGATTATCTGTGGGCCGTAGATCTGCTGAAAGAGAACATGCTTTGCCCCCCCAGCCCGGCCGCCAAAGAGGTGCCAAAGATTCTCTTTTCCGCGGTGGCGCCAGATCTGGCGCCCGCCGATCTGGCCTCCTGGCTGCTTGCGGACCAGCTGCCCATCCGCCTCCAGCTCCAGCTCCACACCCAGATCTGGCCCGGCCAATACCGGGGGGTCTGACAGGCACCAGCAAAGGACCTGGGCCGCTCTGGGGCCCAGGCGAAATCTTCAGAAACAGCCCCTATAAAGAGAGGGCAGCGGCTTGGGGGGCCGGTGCCAGGCGCAAGAGCCGGGCCTGCCATTTGCCCAGGCTGCGCCCCTCTTCCAGCCGCCAGCCCAGGCCGGCGGCAAAGAGCACCGCCTCTTCCCCCTGCCGTCCCAAGAGCCCGGAGACAATAAGCCGGCACCCCGGCTGGGCCTGGCTGGTTATCTGCCCCAGCAGCCGGTAGAGAACCGAGGCCGTCACATTGGCCAGGATAAGGGCAAAGGGACCCGCCACCTCTGACAGAGTAGCCGTGGTAAAGGAGAGTCTCTCTGCCAGGTTGTTAAGGCGGCCATTTGCCAAGGCCACCTGCACTGCCTCCGGATCAATATCAACCCCCACCACCCGCCCGGCGCCAAGACGGGCCGCCACAAGAGCGAGCACCCCAGTGCCGCAGCCCACGTCCAGAACCGACGAGGGGATGGCCGGCAAGGCGGTCAGGAGGTGCACCGCCAGAGTGGTGGAGGGATGATTGCCCGAGCCAAAGGCATGCGTGCCGCTGGCAAGGAGGATATCCTGGGGCCCGGCAGGGCCTCTGCTGATAAAATTAAAGCCATGGCTGACCCGGCTCACCCGCTTCTTGTGCACCAGTTTGGTTTCAATGAGACGGAGTTGGCCGGGCCAGTCATCGAGAAAAGCGGCCAGGGCAGCCAAAAGCTGATCCTGGTCGGCGCCCTGATCCGCAAGGACATAGAGACGGAAGCCAGGGCCGCTGGCCTGCCATTCCACCTGACAGGGCAGCAGGAGCAAAGCCTCCTGCAGGATCTGACCAATCTCCCGGCTGGCACAGAAGAACTCGGCCAGCAACTGCACCTCGCCGCCGGGATCGATACATTCGTCCAGGCCCAGACCGGCGAGGATAGAATTACTGCTCATAACGGCGGGCATCGTGGCGAAAGACCACCTTGCGGAAGAAACGGACCATCTCCTGACGCCTGCTGAGCATTTTTATCTGCTCAGGCACCAGATTGGAACCGGGGATGCGGGTAATGGCCATCTTATATTCAATATGGGCGGCCAGACGGTTGTCAAGATACCAGGCATAGATGAGCCCCATGAGCATGCCGGGGGGGGTAAAACCCTCTCTGCCGTTGACCACCCGGGTATAAAGCAGGGGATCATGTTCGGCCTGGTGCATGCGGACCAGGGTGAGATATTCGCTCAGTTCCGCACCACTGAAAAAAGTGGCGCGCTCGGCCTCCTCATGGAGCTTGAGACGGAAGATCTTGCCGACGTCGTGCCCTTCATCCTGGAGGGGCCTGATTTCCTTGATCCGGGCGTAGTTTCCCAGCAGTGATTGCCCCAGGGCAACCAGTAAGGCCAGCTCCTGTTTGCGCTGGTCATGGAAAACATCCTCGCGGATCCTGATCACGCCATCCTGGGGATCAAAAAAGGAGTAGACCCTGTCCCATTGCTGACACCGGCTCCATTCCGCCTCACTTATCAGTTCAATGCCGCGGATATTGGCCAGGTGATCATAGCGGATATCCCCGTGGCGCCATAAAATATCTAAGAGGGCGCTGCGTACCGTCCCCACCATGGGTATCTGCAGAAGATCCTCAAACCTGCGCAGGCGCTGGTCAGGGGTCAGTCTCTCCCCGCAGATCAGGGGCGGCCGGCTGACATAAGGATTGCCAAGGGCGACATCGGCCCGTTCGGCATATTCCCGTACACTCCAGATCACCTTCACGGCCTTGGCCAGGGCAGCCGGATCATGCTGAACCCACCGCCGCTTCAGGGCGGCCTGGGAAAAGATCTTGGCCTCCACCGGCATCAGACCGAGTTGCCAGACCTGGCCCCGGTCAAGAAAAATGGGCATTTTCGATTCCAGGGCATAACTCTGAAGAATGGAGCCGGGAATATCCCGCAGACCAAGGAGGAGGACCTGGGCAAAAAGACCGGTAATGCCGCCCGGGATATTGCGGTCATAGGCCTTGATCATATCAGAGACATGAAAACGGCGGCGCATATCGTTCCAGATCAGATCTGTCTCGCCCTTCTGGACCCAGAGATTGGCCACCAGCACCTTGAGGGCGCCCTCGTTGGCCCGCACCGCCTCGGCCATGCCCGGCACATGGAGAATAGGGATGAGAGAGGTGTAGAGACTTCCCGGGGCAAAGATAATGATATCCGCCTCTGCTAGGGCCAGGCCAACCTCCCGGGGCAGATGGGGCACATCGGAAAATTCGACAAAGACGCGGTCAATGGCGGCATTGCGATATCCCCCTTCCGACTTGCTCTCGCCGGTGACCAGCACGCCGTTGCCATAGAGCATTTTGAGATGGGCAGGAGTGGTGGTGCAGGGCAGCACAGATCCTTCACCGGCACCGATGAGGGCGGCCAGCCGTTTGAGGCCTTCCAGAACGGCCTCCTCTGCCGGTTGTTCGGCCAGGCCCGGTGTCTGTTTATAGATGGCGGCCGCCACCAGGAGATTTCCCAGGCAATGGGGACGGGCCAGGACCTTTTGCAGGCGGGGATCCGTGAAGATGAACTCCAGCAGGTCAGTGAGCCCTTCCACCAGGGGCTCAGGGATCTCCGGCAGGGCGCAGCCGCTTTGGGCCAGCAGTCCGGCAATGGAGTCGGGCTCCGTCTGGAAACGGTGGGTAAAGAGGCTGTGCAGACAGCGGGCCACCTTAAGCGCCCGGGACTCGTTGAGACCATAGAGGCGAATCAGGTTGGCCTTCTGGATGGAGGAGAGCAGAACATGGCGAATATCACCCAGACCGATCAGGGGGAGATCCTTGAGAAGCTCCCCCGTGGAACCGCCGTCATCCGTAACACAGACAATGGCCTTTGTTTTGGGAAAGATCTCCTTGAGCCCGGCAAAGGGCGACTGCAGCCATCCTTTGTTATTACTGTCCCCGCCCACCATATTGGAAAGACCACTGCCACCGCCAAGCACCACCACCTTGAGCTCTGAGGCGTCCTGTTCATCAAGTTCAGAGGCCAGCTCATCAAGGGGCTCAGTCATGGACTTCTGGCCCCGGGGCGTGCCTGAGAGGACAAGCTCGATGAGCTTTTCCACCAAGGTGCGTCTGGGCAACAGATCAAGGGGCCCGAAACGGGCAGCCGTGGCCTTTTGCAAAGAGGCCACCAGGGCCTCGGCGGTGGTCAGATTGGTGATTTTTTGGGTCATATCGGCTTTCTGGTACAATGGGCCCCCGGCTCCGTGGCATGGAGGGGAGAATAATGCCGCCCAAAAAAGCAGGGAGAAGAGCTGTGGATTTCCTCTTTTCTCTCTGCTTTGTTGGGTGGTGAAAAAAAAATCTAGAGGCCGGTGGCAGCCATCTGCAGGCGCACCGCGGTTTCTGATTCCTGCATGGCAGCCTGTTCGTCGGCGCTGAGCTTAAACTCGAGGATGCGCTCAATACCTTTGCTGCCGATCACCACGGGGACGCCGAGAAAACAGCCAGAAATGCCGAACTCGCCATCCAGGTAGGCGGCACAGGGCATGACCCGCTTGGAGTCGGTGAGTACCGCCTCAGCCATCTCCACGGCGGCCAGACCCGGGGTATAAAAGGCAGAACCTGTCTTTAAGTGATTGACGATCTCGGCGCCACCGGTCTGGGTCCGCTTGACAATGGCGGCCAGCTCGTCGCCACTCAAGAGATCTGTCACCGGTACCCCGGCGACATTGGCCAGCCGGACGAGGGGGATCATATTATCGCCATGGATACCCATGACCAGGGCATTGACATCGCGGGGGGCCACCCCGATGGCCTGGGCCAGAAAGGTGCGATAACGGGCTGAATCGAGGACGCCGGCCATGCCGATCACCCGCTCCCTGGGGAAGCCGGAGACCTTGAAACCGGTGTAGACCATGGCATCAATGGGATTGGTCACCACGATAAGGACGGCCTGGGGAGAATAATGGGCCGCCTGCTCAGCGCACGACTTGACGATGGCCACGTTCTTGGCCAGCAGGTCATCACGGCTCATCCCGGGCTTCCGGGCCAGACCGGCGCAGATAATAATGATATCGGAATGGGCGGAATCAGCATAATCGTTGGTACCCACCACCAGGCCCGGAAAGGGATCAATGGGCCCGGACTGGGAGAGATCAAGGGCCTTACCCTGGGGGACACCCTCCACCACATCAAGGAGATAGACATCGCCCAGACCGCGGCTGGCCGCCCAATGGGCCGCAGTTGCCCCAACATTGCCAGCACCGATAATCGTTATTTTCTTACGCATTTTCTTTTCCTTATTTTTATCTTTTTCTAAAAAAAACCTGTTCGTTAAGGGGTGGTCCCCGATATATCCTCACACAAGGCCTCCACTCGCCGGAGGTCGGCCGGGGTATCCACTTCAATGGAATCGTGGCCGGTAAGCACCACCTTGATGCCATAGCCGTACTCCAGAGCCCGGAGCTGTTCCAGCTTCTCATACCGCTCCCACTCCCCTTCGGGCAGGGCCACGAAGTTGAGCAGAAACTCTTTGCGATAGGCATAAAACCCCAGATGCTTATAATAGGAGGGGGTCTCTTTCTCTTGAGGCTGACGACAAAAAGGAATGGGAGCCCGGGAGAAATAAAGGGCCATGCCCTGGCGGTCAAAGACGGTCTTGACATGATTGGGGTCGTTGATCTCTTCCTGGCGGACTATCTTATAGATCAGGGTGGCCATGGGGAGCAAAGGATCATCCAGCAGGGGCTGGGCCACCTGCGCGACAATCTCGGCCATAAAAAGGGGCTGATCACCCTGAATATTGACCACCACATCCTGTTCCCGGATATCCATGAGGGTGGCGGCCTCAGCCAGACGATCCGTGCCGGAGCGGTGATCGGAGCTGGTCATCACCACTTCACCGCCAAAGCCCCGGACGCAGTGGGCAATCCGTTCGTCATCAGTGGCCACCGCCACCCGGCTCAGGATAGGGGCGGCCTGGGCCCGCTCATAGACGTGCTGGATCATCGGTTTACCGCAAATGGCCGCCAGGGGCTTGCCCTCAAAACGGCTGGAATGGTACCGGGCCGGGATGATGGCCACCACCTTGGGTTCGGTTCTAGGCATTAAATCCATATTTTCCTGTTACTCTCTGGTAAAAGCAGTTGCACGCAGCAGCCCGTTTCATTACAAATAAAGACCAGCCATCTTACCCTACTCTGGTCTCTTTGATAAGCCTGATTTTTCCATGCCCCTGCCCTTAAAAGAACCCATCCGGAACATAGCTGTTGCCTGGCAAAAGGAGGAAGAGCGCCCGGCGGCCCAGGCCCTGGCTGGCCGCCTCCACCTGCCCCTAGCTTCTGAGAGGCCGGAGGCCGCTTTCCTCCTCTGTTTCTGCGGGGGCAGACTGGAGTTACAGGAGGTTGGCCCTGGCAAATCAGGGCCGCTCTTTGTGGATTTTTCCTCGGGCAAGGCCGCCTATCGCCGGCTACATGGGGGCGGTCGCCATCAGCCCCTGGCCCGGGCCGTGGGGCTGAAAAAAAACCGCTGCCCCCTGGTCCTGGATGCCACGGCCGGCCTGGGCCGCGACGCCTTTGTTCTTGCCTCCCTGGGCTGCACGGTCCGGCTCATGGAACGTTCGGTCATTCTGCACGCCCTGCTGGAGGATGGTTTACGGCGGGGCAGAAATGACCCGGAGATCAGGGAAATCATCGCCAGAATGAGCCTGGTCTGCGGGGATGCTCTGCACACAAAAAAGGGCGCAGAGGCCCCTGAGGTGATTTATCTTGATCCCATGTATCCCCACCGCAGCAAATCGAGCCTGGTCAAAAAAGAGATGCGCCAGACCAGGGCCCTAGTGGGTGATGATGAGGACGCCGATGCCCTCCTTTACTGGGCCTTTTCCTGCTGTCCGGGCCGGGTGGTGGTGAAACGGCCCAAGGAGGCCCCCTTTCTCGGGAACAAAAAACCACCCCTGCTCATCAAAGGTAAAACCAGCCGCTTTGATGTGTATTTTCCAGGCCGCTGCAAAGCCCTCCCTGACAACCAATAACCCAAACAGACACCCATGAAAAAAAATATCGCCCTGCTGCTGCTTTTGCTCCTGATCCTGACCGGCTGTTCCTCAGAGCAACAAGAACCCCAAAAGGAGGAGGGCCCGGTGAGCCAGGCCCCCTTCACCTCCATCTCTGCCCATGCCGCCCAAGGGCTCATGAAGAGCAAGCGCGATCTGGTGATCCTTGATGTCCGGACCACCCAGGAAATCCTCCGCGACGGGGCCCTGGCCGGTTCCCAGCAGACCTCTTTGCGGGCCATCTTCCAGGATCAACTTACCGTGGCCAAAGAGACCCCGATCATGGTGGTCTGCGCCGTGGGCGGCAGAAGCTATGCGGCCGGCCAGATCATGGTCAGGCAGGGCTTTCAGGAGATCTACAACCTGCGCGGCGGTCTGGATGAGTGGAAAAGGGCAGCTCTGCCCGTGGTCTACCCAAAGAAATAGGTCCCACCCGGTCCATGGAGGCAGCCTGGAGGCCCTGGATAAGGGCTGAACAGATCACCAAAAAAATGGGCGAAGGAGAGATCTCCTGCGCCCATTTTTTTGTACTGCGCCACCAGGGGATTATCAATAATTAACCGCCTTGTTGAGGGCCTCGGTTATCTGACGCAGCCGTTCCTCAGGGAGTTTGACCGGCACCTGGTAGACCAGGAGACGATCCATGAGGGCCGCGGACTTAGGCAGAAGATCGGGGTCATAGACCACCCGCTTCTTGCCCTTGGCATCGTTAAAGGGCCAGCCCGATCTGGCCAGGGTGGAACCGGCCAGCAGATGTTCCCATTTGGGATAGAAATGCCAGGTGTTTTCCCCAAAGGCCATGGCCCCGGCGCCATTTGCCGTTAGGAGGGCGTTCACCTTGGCGGCAGCTTCCGCATCCGGCAGAAAGAAGGCCAGGAAAGAGGCGGAATCACCCTGCTCATCAAGAATGGTCCGAAAAGTCACCCCCGGGATATGGGCCGCCGCCTCCTTGAGGGCCGCCTTATTCTGCTGCTGCCGGGCCACGATATCATCAAGCTTGGCCAGCTGGGCCAGGCCGATGGCGCCCTGAATCTCCATCATCCGGTAATTAAAGCCGATGAAGCTGCGCCCCTCGCCGCCCCGGCCGCCGGGATTAGCCACATGGTCGTGGCCATGGTCATGGTACTCGCTCATCCGCCGCCAGAGGGTTGCATCGTTGGTGATAACCATGCCGCCCTCACCGGTGGTGATGGTCTTCACGGCATCAAAGGAAAAGGTGCCGCAGACGCCGAAGCTGCCCAGGGCCTTGCCGCCAAGCCGGGCACCCGGGGCCTGGGCCGTATCCTCGAGCACGGGAAGAGCGTGCCTGTCGGCCACCGCCAGAATCTCCTTGATGCGGGCTTGAGCCCCCAGCATGTGCACGGGAATAATGAGCTTGGTGCGGGGGGTGATCTTCTTCTCCAGGTCAGCGGGATCCATGTTAAGGGTCTCATCCACTTCGGTGAAGACCGGCACCGCCCCCACAGCAAAGATCGCCTCCCAGGTGGCGACAAAGGTGAAGCCCTGGGTGATCACCTCATCGCCGGGACCGATACCGAGGGCGGTCATGGCCACCTGGAGGGCGGCCGTGCCGGAGGTCACGGCCTGGCCGTACCGGGCGCCGCAATGGGCGGCAAACTTCTCTTCAAATTCCCGGACCTTGAAAATCCCCTGGCGCTGCTCGCCGAATTCATACCGAAACAGCACCCCGGTATCAAGGACATCCATGATCTCTTTCTTCTCTTCTGCTCCAAAAACTTCAAAACCTGGCATCGTTTCCTCCTGCTTTTGCCTGACTCCTGACTGCTGATTCCTCTCTTTGGGACCCTGGTGCTGATTGCCAACTTAGCATTTCACCACCCCTCATGGGCCATCTCGTAAAGGCCGATCACCTCCGCCAAAGTGGGCCGGCGGGGGTTATTCTCCACCGGCCGGGTGACGGTGAGGGCAATTGCCGCCATCTCCGGGATCTTGTCGGCCGGGATATCAAGATCCGCGAGACAGGTGGGGATGGCCACGTCATTATTGAGATTATACACCGCCTCCACGGCGGTAGCGGCTGCCTCGCGCCGGCTCAGGTCACTGATGTCATAGCCCATGACCTCGGCAATGCGGGCATATTTGCGGGGGGCAGCGATGATATTATAATCCACCACAAAGGGCATGAGCACGGCATTGGCCAGGCCGTGGGAGATACCGAACATGCCGCCCAAGGGATAGGCCATGGCATGAATAAGACCGACGCCGGCCGTAGCCAGGGCCTTCCCCGCCAGCAGCGACCCCAGGAGCATGTTGCTGCGGGCCTCAAGATGAGCGCCGTTGGCATAGGCCAGGGGCAGGTTCTTGCTGATAAGCTCCATGGCCTGCAAGGCGTACATGTCAGAAAGGGGATGGCCCTGGGTGGAGGTAAAGGCCTCCATGGCATGGACAAAGGCATCAATGCCCGGAGCGGCCGTAACATGGGGAGGGAGGGTCAGGGTCAGAGTGGGATCAAGAAGAGCAGCATCCGGATAGAGGGGATCGCCATTCATGCCCCCCTTGCTTTTCGTCTTTTCATTGATAAAGACAGCGGTGAAGGTGACCTCAGCGCCGGTCCCGGCCGTGGTGGGCACCATGATTTTGGGGACCCCGGCCTTTTTGATCTTGCCCAGGCCCAGATAATCTTCCGCCTTGCCGCCATTGGTGATCAGAATGCTGATGGCCTTGGCCACGTCCATAGCGGAACCACCGCCAACCCCAATCACACAATCACAGCCGTTCTCCTTGGCCAGGGCAGTGCCCTCATCGGCCAGGAGCAGACCCGGCTCAGGGTCAACATGATCAAAAAGGAGATACTCCAGACCCGCTGCTGCCAGGGGAGCCGTGATCTTCGCCAACAGACCCACCTGCTCGAGAGCGGGGTCGGCAACCAAAAGGGCCTTGGTGCCGCCACAATCTCTCACCACCTGGGGCAGACTCTCCACCATGCCCACCCCGAAATGAATCCTGGTGGGTTGGGTTACAATAAATTTTTTCAATGCAATCATTGGCCTTTCCTTTTATATAAATATAATCAATAAGAATCTCTTTTTCATGGGGTTGCCAGACAAGGAACCGTAAGGATTTCCTGAACCTACCAAAAAAAAGAGTGTAATCCCTTACACCCTGCCGCGGCAACTATAAAAAGCGGGCACCAAGGGGCCTGCCTTCCTCTTTTCAAACAATCTTTCCACGGAGTCACCCGTGTCCTATCTCATTTCCCGCTCTGAAAAAAAACGCCAGGCCAAACAGATAGAAAGCCTGGCCATGGAACTGGCGGATCTCTCCGCCCAGCAGATCAAGAAACTGCCCTGTGATGATTTTCTCAAGCAGGAGCTCATCGCCGCCCACTCTTTAAAGGCCGGGGCCCGCAAGAGGCAGATCAAATACATCACCAAGCAGATCAGAGAAATAGATCCAGAGCCGTTGCGCAATTTCCTGGAGGAACGAAAAGGATCCCACCTCAAAAAGAATGCCGAGTTCCATGAACTGGAACGGTTGCGCGACGACATCATCAGCGATGTCTTGGCCGCTGCGGATGAGGCCTTTCACGAAGATACAACCCTGGGGCCAGATTGGCCCTCCCCGGCCCTGGAGATGGCCCTCTCCCTTTTCCCTGGCCTGGATGAAATGGCGGTCAGAAAATCAGCGCTACGCTTTTCCAGGTCCCGCAAGATCACCTATACCCGGGAGATTTTTCGCGCCCTCCAGGCAGCGGCCACCGCGGCCAAGTTACAGAAGGAGTAAGATATGGAATACCGCAGCGGTACCATGAACCGGGTCTTTATTGTCCGCTTTGACCACGGGGATGATTTTCTTGGCGGCCTGCAGCAGGTTGTTAAAAAGGAAAAAATCAGAAACGGCTGGTTTCACTGCATCGGCGCCCTGGCCGAGGCGGAAGTGGTGGTGGGGCCCAAGGAGCCCGTCATGCCGCCGGAGCCTATCTGGGCAAAGGTCGATTCACCCCGGGAGTTGCTGGGCACCGGTTCCATCTACTGGGACGAGGATGATGAACCGAAAATTCATCTTCACACCTCCCTGGGCGACCATGGCCAGAGCATGACCGTCTGCACCCGCAAAGGAACCAAGGTCTATCTGCTTGTCGAGCTCTATATCGTTGAAATAACCGGCTTCAACGCCAGCCGCCCCTGGTATGCAGAGGGCGGCTTCCACAGGCTGACCTTTGGCAACTAGGGGCAGCTGACAAAAAAAAAGCCCGCCGAGACTTTAAAGTCTCGGCGGGCTTTTTCAGACAGCCTGGAAATACCTATACCAGCGCTACTCCCCTTCTGCCTCTTCAGCACCGGTATTTAATTTCACCATCTTGGCACCGGGCTTCACGGCATCGCCCACCTTTACGGTGATACTTTTGACAATACCGTCCACCTGGGCCACCACCGGGGTCTGCATCTTCATGGCCTCAACCACAATCAGGGTATCGCCGGCCACCACCTCCTGACCAACCTCCACAGAAATTTCACAGACATTGGCCGTATAGGGGGCGCGGACATCGCCCACCGCAGCCAACTCTTCGATCTCTTCCTTGCCGATTTCCGGTTCCGCGGCAACGCTGCCGACCACGTGCTCGGCGGGCATGACATAGCTTCGGTTATGGTGGTCAACGGTGAGATAGATGGTAGTCTCCCCCTCCTCGTCCATTTGGGCGGGCCCCACTGAGACGAGGTGACCCTTGCCAAGATGATCGGTAAAGGTGATTTCTTCACCAAGGGCAAACCCACCCCGCTTCAAAAAGATGGCCGGCGGCAGCACATAGACCTTGCCGAATTTCTCCTCAAACTTGAAGAATTCCACGGCATCCGTTGGATGCTGCAGATAGAGGACAAGCTCCTGCTCAGAGGGCTCTCTCTTGATCCGTTCGGTCAAGATGGTGCGCTCCTTGGCAATATCCATGTCCTCAATATCTTCCACGCCGCCCTCTGTCTCTAAAATCTGCTGCCAATCAGGGCCCAGGACCTTCTTGTAGATCCAGTCAGCAGGCTTGTAAAAAGGGAAAGGACCATATTTTCCCAAGAGCAGATTACGCAGATCGCCGGAGGCATTGCCGTAGCGCTCGCCGCCCTGAACATTGGCCACGGCCGTGGTCCAGAGGATCTGAGAACCTGGGGTTACAGACCAGTAATTACCAAGCTCCTTCTGAACCAGGGGAAGCTCCTTATGGAGGATGTCGGGCATCTTGTCCAGGAAACCACCCTTTTCGGCCTGCTCCAGACTGGAACCCATGGCCCCGCCCGGCAGCTTGTGGATCTGGACCGTGGGCAGAAAACCCTTGAACTGGGACTCAAAGAGGTCGTAATGGGGACGCTCGTCCCGGATGGCATCAGAAGTGGCGATAACGGCCTCGGCATCAACGGTGACCGCCTTATGGCCATACCCTTCCAGACTCTGCATGACACCCAAGACAGGAGGCGGCCCATAGAAGCCGGTGAAGGAATGATCAGCAGCATCGACAATATTGGCGCCGTTCAAGACGGCCTCGGTGATGCGGCCGATATCATTGCCATCGGTGTTATGACCATGATAATGGAGCACCAGCTCCGGATATTTATCCTTGATGGCCCGGACCAATTCACCCAGACGTGTGGGGGTGCCGAGGCCACCATGGTTTTTGATACAGAGGACAATATCCTCACCGGTGACAGCCAGGATTTCAGCAACCTTGTCCACGTAAAAGGCATCCGTATGCTCGGGTCCGGTGGAAAAACAGATACAGGGCTCAAGAATCTTGCCGGCTTCCTGCACCTCTTCAAAAACGGCCTGCATATTGGGAATGTAGTTCATAAAATCAAAGACCCGCCAGACATCCACATACTTGGCAAATTCCCGGACAGTGAGACGGATGACGTTCTGGGGATAGGGGCGATACCCAAAAAGATTCACTCCCCGGCACAGGGTCTGAAACATGGTATTGGGCATGGCCTCCCTGAGCAGCTTGAGCTTCAGGAAAGGATCAACCTGCTTGCGGAGAATATCGACATGGACGGAGGCGCCGCCGGTGATCTCCAGGGAAAAATAGCCTGCCTTCTCCCTGGCCTCGGCAGCCATAAGATCGGTGTGGAGCAGGATTCGGTTCTTAAAGTCGGACTGGGACAGGTCACGGGCCGTATTAGTGATGTAATAGCCGTCAGCGGCGCGGACAGTCTTGAGTACTTCCTTTATATGCATACCTTGAACGATGCGGTCCATGGTGACTCCTCTTCTCTAAATTTACGCTCTAAATCTCTCTTCTCTGCCAAAAGACTTCTTGCCGGACCGGCCTAGGCCGCATAGGGATTTTTACCCTTGTGATGGATCTCGGCAATGAGGGCGGCAAGTTTATTCACCTCGGAATCGTCTTCCTTATAGTCCAGCAGTTCCGGATGATTTTCCAAGTAGGATGTATCAAAATCCCCTGACTGGAACTGGGGCTCGTTGACCAGTTGCAGATAGAAAGGGATGGTTGTTTTGGGACCGGTGATCACATAATTGGAGAGACAACGCCGCAGGCGGTCAACCGTCTCATTCCAGGAAAGGCCAAAGACGGTCAGCTTCACCAACAGAGAATCATAGACCTGGGGAATGGTAAAACCCTGATAGACAAAACCGTCAAGGCGAACGCCATAGCCGCCAGGTGAACGATAGGTGGTGACGGTCTTGCCGCCTTCAGGCATGAAATCGTTCTGGGGATCCTCAGCATTGATCCGCATCTCAATGGCATGGCCGCGGATCTGGACATCATCCTGAGTAAAGAGCAGTTCCTTGCCAAAGGCCAGCTTGATCTGGGTTCGGACAATATCCACACCGGTGACCATCTCCGTCACTGTATGTTCCACCTGGATACGGGTATTGATCTCCATGAAATAATAATTCATGTCCTTGTCGATGAGAAACTCCACGGTACCGGCATTGGTGTAGTTGGCCGCTTTGGCAGCGCGCACTGCCGTGTCACAGATCTGATCCAGCAGTTTTTTGTCCTTGATCAGAGAGGGGGCAATCTCCACCAGCTTCTGGTTGCGGCGCTGGATGGAACAGTCACGGGTGCCCAGATGAACGGTGTTGCCGAACTGATCGGCGATGATCTGCACCTCCACATGCTTGGGCTTCACCACCACCTTTTCCATGTAGACATTGTCGCTGGAAAAGGCGGCCTTGGCCTCGGCCCGGGCAATCTGGAGCTGCTCTTTCATCTGGCCATCATTATCCACCTGACGGATACCACGGCCACCGCCGCCGGCCGTGGCCTTGAGCATAATGGGATATTTAACCCTATTGGCAAACTCCAGGGCCATCTTGACCGCCTCGGTCTCATCGGCAGGCAGATTGTCGGTACCGGGCACCATGGGGATCTTGGCCTCAGCCATGATCCTGCGGGCCGTTACCTTGTCGCCCAGCTTCTGGATAACCTCGGCAGTGGGGCCGACAAAGATAATGTCGTTATCGGCACAGGCCTGAGAGAAATCAGGATTTTCAGCGAGAAAACCATAGCCGGGATGAATGGCATCGACATTGTGACTCTTGGCAACCTTGATGATCTTATCAATATTAAGATAATCACACCGGGGACCGTCACCAATCCAGATGGCTTCATCAGCAACACTGATATGCAGGGCTGCCTTGTCCGGCGTTTCATAGAGGGCTACAGCGGTATAACCAAGCTCCTGAATGGCTCGGATAATCCGGCACGCGATTTCACCACGATTGGCTACCAGAATTTTCTTTTTCAACAGGACACCTCTTAAATAAATTTCTGTTTCAAGAGAGCTGCTGTTCCAAGAAGAAACAGCACGGCTCTTTAGTATGAAAACTTCTCCAGCCATGGGCGGGAGATGCATCTTGCTCCAGATTGCTTTTCTTTAACAAAGGGGTCAGCCACCCGCAAACAGGCGAAAACAGGCGTTACAACAGGGGGGGCGAAGAGCCATGGACATGAAAATAGGTCCATTCTCAAGAGCAAACAGCAGAGCACGCTACCATATTTTTTGGGGCCAGGCAAGACGCAAAGCAACAAACCAGGCGCCGCAAACCTAAAAAAGAGCCCCTGCCAACCCAGGTATTTCCACCTAAAAACAGTAAGAAAAAGGCAATGCCTTCTCTCCGGCAAAGGGCTCTCCAGGCGCCCGGGGCCAAGGCCCCCAAGGAAGGGTCTGGCGGGGAACAATCCATATTTATTTCTATAAATAGGAGCAAATGCACAGCAGCAAGAGAGATCAGCCACCAGGACGGCCTCCCCATAAACGACGGGCCAGGCCGGAGACCCGCACCACCGGCGTGGCCACGGCCTGCCGGAAGATCTCGGCATTGCCCCAGACCTCCACCGACTGCCTGGCCCTGGTGAGGGCGGTATAGAGCAGCTCCCGCCCCAGCACCCTTGATGGCTGGGCCGGCAGCACCACCACCACCTGGTCAAACTCTGAGCCCTGGCTCTTGTGGACGGTCATGGCATAGGCCGGATTATAGGGCGGCAACCTACGGGCCAGCACCTGGCGCAGACCGTTACCATCGGCAAAAGAGACGTAAAGGCGGCCATCCTGATCATGAATGACGCCGGTGTCGCCGTTATAGAGCTGCAGTTCATAACTGTTGCCGGCCACCATAATGGGCAGACCAGGGTAGAGCGGTTTGCCGCGGCTCTCCTTGCCGGCGGCCATCCTGACCAGGAGGGCATTGATCCTCTCCATCCCGGCCGGGCCCTGGCGATGGGCGCAGAGAACGCCGAACCGGCCCAGGGCCGCCAGCTGCTCTTCCTTGCTTTGAGCGTTTATCAGCCCGGCAAAGGCGGGATAGAGCTCGGTGGCCACCAGCTGGTCGCAGTTGCTGCCGTAGTCGATCATCCGGACATCAGGAAAGCAGCTATCGTTGAGGAGGGCCAGGGCCTCATCGGCCTGGCCGCTGTTTACTGCGGCACTCAATCGGCGGATACCGCTCTTTGCACCAAAGCGATAGGAGGTGCGCAGGGTAATGATGCCATCGGCCAGACTGTTTTGGCGGCTTGGCGCCTCCCCCAGGGTGACTCCCAGATCCCGGGCCAGGCCGGCAAACGTCGCGCTGAACCCTTCCCCAAGGCCACAGATATCCCCCAAGACGGCGCCGGGTTGCACGGAAGAGAGCTGATAATGGTCCCCCAGCAAGATCAGGCTGCACCCTGCCGGCAAGGCCTCCATCAGCTGGGCCATCAGAGGCAGATCCACCATGGAGGCCTCATCAATGACCACCAGGTCGGCCGGCAGGGGATGGTGCCGGTCATAGCGGGGCCGACCCCGGGACAGACCAAGGAGACGATGGATGGTCACGGTTTCCGTGGGGAGAGCAGCCCTGGTCTCTTCAGAGACGGGGAGCTGCGCCTTCACCTGCTGGATCGATTCCTGCAGCCGGGCCGCGGCCTTGCCCGTGGGCGCCGCCAGCCGGATCACCCGGCCCTGGCCCTGGTGCAGCTCCAGGTAGAGGGCCAGGATCTTGGCCACAGTGGTGGTCTTGCCCGTGCCCGGACCGCCGCTGATCACCGTGAATTTCCGGGTCAGGGCGGCCATGGCCGCCACCTGCTGCCAATCGCCCTGCAGCGGACCGGCACCAGGAAAGAAGCGGGCCAGTGGGGCCTGCAGTGCCGCCGGGGCAAGGCCCTGGAAATCCATATGGCAGCGGGCCCTGATAAAATAAGCCACCTGGGTCTCGGCCTGGTGATAGCGGTGGAGATAGAGATAGGGACCCTCAATAATAAGGGGGACGCTCTCCCCGGGCCCACCCACCACGGCAGTGGCCAGCAGCAGCTCAGCCACTGCCGCAACCGCCCTCTCCCCTGGCATGGAGGCCAGATCAAGACAGATATGGCCCTCTGCCCGGGCCCGGCTCAGCTGACGCACGGCCGTCATCAGGGTGGGACAGCTCTCTTCACCGGCCAGAGCGTCTATAAAATCGGCAAAGACGCGCTCCAGAAAAGCTGCCCCCTGATCCCTATCTTGATTCATGAGGGGCCTCCTTGTCGTTGCCCGGGCGCCTGCACCAAAAGATCGGCAAGATCCGCAATGAGCCGTTCCTCTGGCCGGTCAAAAAAGATGCCGTTCTCACTGCCTCGCCGGACGCCGCGCAGGAAGATGTAAAAAACCCCGCCGAAATGGCGCTGATACGCATACTCATCCAGACGGCTGGCCAGATAGCGGTGCAGGGCCACGGTATAGAGATGATACTGGAGGCTATAGTTGGCCGCCACCATGGCATCCTGCACCTGCGCCGGCCCATAATCGCTGCTTTGCGAACCGAGGTAATTGGACTTCCAGTCAATGAGATAATAGCGCCCCTGATGGCAGAAGACCAGATCCACAAATCCCTTCAAGAACCCCTTGACCAGACCATAGTCAAGACGTTCCAGCTGAGGGATAAGGGCTGAGCCACCGCCATGCTCATGGCGGCCAAAGAGCTTGACCAGCTGAACGGCCCGGGACCGGGCCAGGGGCAGGTGAAATTCCAGTTCGTTCAGACGGGCCTCAGGTCCCAGATCGGCAAGACAAAAGGTCTGGCCGGGGAGCTGGACACTCACCACCTCGTGGAGCATTCGGCGCACCGGCTCGTTCCATTGCCCGGCAAAGCCGAATTGCCCCAGCTGGTCAGCCAGCCAGCCCTCCACCTCCTGATCCCCACCGGCCCGGAAAACACCAAAATCAAGATGCTCAAAAAGATGATGGAGAAAGGTGCCGGGACCGGTCCCTTTGGGAAAATCAAAGATGGTGGGCCCGGCCGTCTCCCCTCCGGCCCTCTCTTGGTTCTCTTGGTCCGGGGTGCGGTCATGATCGGCAATAAAGGCCTCCTGGTGCAGACCGGCGGTGAGCCGGGAAAAACTGGTGACCTGCCAGGAACGATCCACCGCCGCCCTGAAGGGGGTAAAGGTGAGGGCCGGCAACGGCTCTGCCCCCCCGGCCAGCGCCTCCATTGCATGAGGGCACTCCACCAGGGAGATCTCCCCCCGGGCCCGTTCCACCAGAGGCGCCAATTCCTGGCGCAGCTCCGCACCGCTCATCCCCTGCAGACGCCTGCACAGCTCCCCCCGCTCCTCACCGCGGCGGCTGTGGAAGAGATGACCCAAGGCCGACTCCTGGCCGCCAGACAAAGGCCCCCACACCACATAGCAGCGATTCTTGGCCCTGGTCAGGGCCACATAGGCCAGACGGATATTCTCGGCCAGCTCCTCGGTGCGGGCTATCTCCTTATGATCGGCAAAGTCGGCTGAACCGATATCGAGGATGAGATCCCGCCTCTGCTGATGAAAGAAGACCTCGCCATGTCTGGCCAGCTTGGAGCCGCCCCACAGAAAGGGGCAGAAGACTACGGAATACTGGAGTCCCTTGGCCTTGTGGACCGTGACAATCTGCAGGCGCAAGGCATCGCTCTCCAGCCGCTGTTCATGCTCGCCCACGTGGCGGCCGGCCAGCCCCTGCCTCAGATACTCGATAAGGTGGTGGCTGCTGCGGCCGTGCAGGACCTCACCCAGATGGAGAAAATTGGTGAGCCGCCGCTCCCCGTCCTGCAGGCCCAGCAGCCGCTCCCGCACCTCCTCGCCGCTGACTAAGGCCTGAAACATGGCCATAAAGCCCTGGTCATGCCAGAGCCTGTTATAGGTGGCAAAACGATCCAGGAGCCCGTCCCAGACCAGCTCATCAGCGGCCCGCTGAAAAAGATCCCGGGCGGACCAGCCCAGAATATCGGTGGCCAGGGCGGCCAGCAACCTCTTCTCCGCAGCCGGCTCAGCCACGGCCAGCAGGATGGCGACCAGTTCCCGGGCCTCATGGCTGTTGAAGAGGTCGTCCGTGGATTTGACCACGCTTGGCACCCCGACCTCCAGGAGGGCCTGGTGGACCAGACGGGCCTCGGCATTGGTCCGCACCAGCACGGCGATGTCGCCGGGGGCCAGGGGCCGGGCCGCGATTTTGGCCTGACCCTGGCGACTCAGCTGCAGCAGCCGGCAGATTTCGGCACAGCAGACCCGGGTCGCCAGATCCCGGCTGGCCTGGGCGCTCAACTGCTTCTGGTCGATCTCGCCAGCCGCCATCATGATCTGCAGGGGTGCTTTATCCCCCGCCTCCACCAGGAGTTCCTCCCTGGTTCGGGCCGGCCAGCGGACCGGGGTAAAGCCGATCTCGGGAAAGACAAAGCTCGGCAGGCCCGCCTCCTCGCTGAAGAGGGCGTTTACCGCCGCGATGAGGCCGGGCTCGGAACGGTAATTATCCTCCAGGCTATAATGGGATTTAACCTTTCGCGCCGCCGCCAGATAGGCAAAGATGTCGGCACCGCGGAAATTATAGATGGCCTGCTTGGGGTCGCCGATGAGATAGAGCAGATGGGCCGGCTGCTCGCCATGGATGCGGCTGAAGATCTCAAACTGGACGGGGTCGGTGTCCTGGAATTCATCAATGAGGGCGGCCGGGTATTTCTTTCTGATGGCGGCGGCCAGCCGCACTCCTCCGGCACCGGCCAAAGCAGCGCCAAGGCGGGTGAGCAAATCATCAAAGCCCAGCAGTCGCTGCTCCTCCTTGACCTGAATGAGCCGCTCTTGGGCCTCGGCAAAGAGACCGGCCTTCAGGGCCAGGATCTGGCGGTCAAAATCGGCAGCCAGATCCTGCCAGGCCTGCCAGAGCCGGTCGGCATAGGCGCAGAAGGGATGGTGAGGCGGCTGGCAGCCTTTTTTCACCCCCTGATTGAGGTTGTCCTGGGTCACCTTGGCCAGAAATTCAGGGGGTAATATAAACTCGCCGTTAAAATAGGCGGTGATGGCAGCCAGCCATTTTGCCACACTCTTTTTCTGGAACTTGTTGCCGTGCAGAGCGGGATCGTGGAGGAGCGTGGCCACCTCTTGGCCGGCCTGGGGCCATAAGAGCCGCCCCTCTGCATAGAGACGGGCAAAGGCCCTCTCCAGCTCCGGGCTGGGGGCCGCCCCGGCAGCGGCCGGGCAGACCTTGAGGCCGGGCCGCTGATGGCGCAGGAGCTTCAGCAGCTTCTCCGGGCTCAGGGCGCCCTGCAGATAATGGAGAAAGAGGCTGCCCCTCCCCACCACACTCCGACGCCAGTAATCGCAGACCACCTGCCAGTTGAGAGCGCTGAGATCAGCAACTAGCTCCACATCAAAGAGGGTGGCGCTCTCCAGGCCGTTTTCCTTGAGCATGCGCTGGCAGAAGCCGTGGATGGTGGAGATGGCGGCCTCGTCAAAATCGTTGAGGGCGCAGGCCAGGTCGCGGCGGGCCTGATCATGGTCCGCGATCTGGGCATGGAGCTGGGCCAGAAAATCTTCCGGACAGCCGTGCCCCTTGAAACAGGCCCGGGCCGCCACCAGCATGTCGCGAATGCGGACCCGCAGGTCGGTGGCCGCGGCCTCGGTATAGGTGACCACCAGGATCTCCTGGATGGTCAACCGTTTTTCAAGAAGCAGGCGGACCACCAGGGCGGTGATGGTATAGGTCTTGCCCGTGCCGGCGCTGGCCTCAATGAGATGCATGCCGTGCAGTTGTTTGTTAAGAAGATCAGCCATTGCCCACCTTTTCCTGTGCCATCACCGTCTCAATCTGGTGGTACACCGTGCGGGCCAGATCCTCAAAAAAAGGGCCCAGCTCACATCTCTCAGGGATACAGCGCTGCAGATAAGGATCCCACTGCCACTCGCCCTTGTTAAATTCGTCCCCCCACAGGGTCTTGGCTGCCGCCTGGCTGGCCTTTTCTTCGCTCTTGCCGTTGAGGCAGGAGTCAACAAAGACGTAGGAGGCCTTGGCAAAGAAGGGCAGAGGCTGCTGCAGCCCCTGCCAGTAGAGATCCAGAAGCGTCTGCAGATGCTCTTGAGCACCGGCAAGGGGCGCCAGCCGGACCAGGGCGTCCTCGGCGATCAGCACGGAATGGCGGCCAATGTCGGCGGAGGGCTTGAAGCTGTTTAAGACCAGGTGACTGATCCAGCTCCGCAAAATGTGGCGGCCGTCCAGCTTGCCAAAACGAAAGTGGAACTGACCCAGGCTGTTGACATGGGCAAGCTCCACCTCGAGACAATAATTGCCGATGACCAGGGTATCGCCCTGGCTTACGGTCTCACCGCCGCCCAGCTCGGCAACCCTGTGGGCAAAGGAGCTGGCCGTGGCCGCCATCTCCGCATAGATGACCTCTGCCATGGCGCCATGGGGCAGAACGCCCCGGGCCCTGACCCGGTCCAGGGTCAGAGGTTCAGAGACCAGCAGGCCCTGGACCAGGTCACGGTTGAGCTCATAGCGATCAAGGCCCCGCAGGGTAAAGGGTTCGTCGTCCACCAGTTCTTCCTGGTCCACCTCCAGGCGCAGCCCCAGGCGCTGTTCACAGAAAAAACGGGACGGCGACTGCCAAAAACGCTGCAGAGAGGCCAGGTCAAGATGGCGCTTTTCCTTCCCGGCCTCGGGCAGGGGGAGGCCGGCCCCAAAATCGATTCTGCGGCCCTTGCCGGCCACAAGCTCCTGGGCAGCCCGAAAGTTTTTCTCGGAAAAGCTGCCGGGAAGGCGGGTGATAGCGCCCTGAAAATAGGCGGGATCAAAGGGCTGGAGTCGGTGCTGCACGACGAGCCCCTCCTGCCTGGCCAGCACCTCTTTCTCCGAAGCCCCGGCAGGACTAACCATGCGGGCCACATACTCCATGAGCTCCCGCACCAGGACCGAGGGCGCCAGAAAGGCATCATCGACAACAGAGCGGCCCAGATAGGAGATGTAGAGCTCTTGCCGGGCCGAGAGCAAGGCCTCCAGGAAGAGATAGCGGTCATCAAAACGCCGGCTGCGGTCGCCGCGCCGGAATTCCCCGGCCATGAGATCAAAACCAAAGCGAGGCGGCGAGCGGGGAAAATCCCCGTCGTTCATCCCCAGCAGACAGATGATCTTGAAGGGCACCGCCCGCATGGGCAGCAAGGAGCAGAAGGTGATACCGCCCCCCATGAAGCCGTACGGCGACACCTCTCCCCCCACCGCCTTCTGGATCCGCTCCTCCACCACCTCCAGAGCCAGTTGCCGCTCAAAGCCGGCCAGACCGGCCTCCTGGCCCAAGGCGGCCAGAGCGGTGCGCACCACCTGCAGCTCCTCTTCTTCCTCCTGATCAGGGCTGAAGAGCTCGGCGCAGAGCTGCAGAAGCAGACTGCTCCAAGTGGAGAGATCATGGCGATCCTGGAGGCGGAGGGACCAGGCCGCCAGGGCGGCGTAGAATTCCAGAAAACGGCCGGCCAGCTCCGGCTCCAGATGGGCGCCGTCATGGGGCAGGATGTCGGCAAAGAGCTGGCCTTCGGCCATGGCAAAACCAAGGAGCAACCGCTCAAGGCCGGCCTGCCAGGTGTTCTCCTCATGGGGCGGCAGATCAAACCGGGCTCGGTCTGCCCCATCACGGCCCCAGCAGATCCGCAGATCCGCCAGCCAGCGGCCCACAATCGCCACATCATCCAGGCTCAGCCCAAAGCGGCGGCGCAGGGCGCCGATTTCCAGGAGGGCGGCGATGTCAAGGACCTTGAAGCGGCTACGTCCCAGCCCCAGGAGCTGGAAAAATCCGGCTATGCACTCCTCTTGGCCGTGCCCCTGATCAGCAATGGTGAAGGGCAGGAGCTGCTCCTCATCACCGGCAAAGACCGCCTCAATCAGAGGGGCATAGCCGCTGATATCAGGAGCCATGACCAGGATGTCCCGCGGCTCCAGACCGGGATGGGCGGTAAAGAGCCCAAAGAGATAATCCTGCAGGGCCTCCACCTCCCGCATGGGGCTGTGGCAGGAGATAAAGCGGAGAGAATCATCGCCCTCCTGGCCGGGGGAGGCATCCCGAAGCTGCAGGATATCCCCCTGCATGGCGGCCAGCAGGCTATCTGGTTCCGGCTCCAGGAAAAAGGGCTCTTCTTCTGCCTCACACTCCAGCAGGAGAGTGAAAAAATCACGGCCCAACCGGCCCATAGAGGCCAGGAGAGGATTATCCTGGCCCAGGAAATGGACCTGCCGGTCCAGGCCGCTGGCCCGTTCCAGGCGGCTGATGGCGGCCTCGGGCATGATCCTGCCCCACTCTTTGGCGCAGGGATTGAGAAAAAAGATATTCACCTCCAGGTGGCGGCCCAGGGCGTGAAAGAGCTGGAGATGGAGGGGGGGCAGGGAGGAAATACCGAAGATGGCGAGCCGAGGCGGCAGGGAAGCGGCCCAGAACTCCCCCTTGCCCAGAAGCTCCAGGCAGCGGTCAAAAAGATCGACCCGGTGCGGCTGATCAATGTCGGCCCGCAGCCGGCGCCAGAGCATGGCCTGCCAGGAATGCGCCTCTGCCCCCCCCTCCCAGGCCCGGATAAGCTCAGGACGGTAGATGACATACTGGTCAAAGAGATCGGCAAGGGCTGTACTGAGCTGATAGCTCTTCAGGGGGGTGGTGGCATAGGCTGCCACCGGACCGAAGGCCTGCTCCTGCCGCAATTCGGGGAGCAGGTCCATGAGCCGCCAGGCCAGCACCGGCCGCTGCCACTGGTCCAGGGCCGGCTTCTCCCCCAGAATCCGGGCAAAGAGCTGACCCAGAAAGGCATTGGGGAAGGGAAAAGAGCCATTGGCCCAGACGCCGTAGCGCCCGGCAAGCTCCATGGCCAGCCAGCGCGCCATACCCTGGCTCTGGACCACCACGGTCTCAGGGACCAGGGGCGGCAGGGGTTGGCGACGCAAGACCTGGGCCAGATATTCAACCAGCAACTCCATGCGGTTACTGGTATAGATAGTGAAACTCACAGACAACTCTCCATGGTCTTGTTGACAAGACGTGTCGTTACGGCCTGAGGCAAAAACGAATCTGGCAATCTAAAGGAATATGCGCGACTTGCCAAGGAGATTGCCCCTGCCCCTGCCCTTTGTGGCCAGCCGTTGTCTGGTCAGCCATTGTCTGGTCAGCCACCAGAGGGTACTCTTTTTTTTAGCGGCCGCACGCCCCCAGCACCCCCCAGCCATGGCTTTTCTTCTCGAAGAACTTATTTTGTAACTGCTCACCCCATGCCCATCTCAATTTACAATAACCACCTGAGTTGCAACTGCTTGCCAGGTGCTGGAGATTTTCGCGAGCAGACCGGCGCCGCGTATATAGCTGAGTTGAGCAGCTTGTCTGCTCAAACGAAACTTATGCCCTTGTAGTATATGTCATACGTAAGCCGGCCTGATCGCGGGAAGATTCGGTGCCCTGTGAGCAATTACCTTATTTTTTTTGTCTCGCCGCTGGCAGCGGCGGCCAAAGAACGGTAATCTACCGCCAAACATACCCACTTTTAGTTAATGATAACCTCCACGGAATCCCTTTCATGGCCATGCTGAAATTATCCACCTGCGTGCGGCCCGGCGGCCGCTTTGCCTTCACAATCCATAAGCCCTCTTTCAAGGTCACCAATCTCCGGATCAATGACCAGGTGGCGGAGCTTGGCCTCTGCCAGGGGCAGCCGGTTTTAAACAGCCGCAACTTCCCGCCCGGCGACGTGGAGGTGGCAGAGAGTGACTGGGTCTACGAGATAGCCAATCCCTTTTCCTTCAAGGGCACCACCTTTATCAATGCCGCCTGGGCCGACAGACAGGCGGCCGCCCCCCTTGCCATTTCCCTGCCTGCCATGCCCCCGGTTTCCATGGCTGACTCCCTGCGCCGCTGCCTGAGCGACAGCGAGATTGATGAGATTTTCCAGACCCTGCCCGCACCGTTGCTTCTCGCCCTGGCCACCACCTCCACGGACCCGGAAGATCTCATGCGCCTGGCCAGAGAGGCCGCTGCCCTGATTATCCTGGAGAACGGCGAGGTGGGCGGCATTCGTTATGAAGAGCAGAACGGCAGGCCCAGGCCCCTTATCCACAACCATGACCTGTGCGAGGCCGTGGCCAACAACCCGCACCTGCCCGAGGATTACCGCCAGGCCCTGGTCCTGCGACCCGGGGCCCAGGGCGACAGTGAGATCATCGGCGAGTTCCAGGATAAAAAGAGCCATGTCTTTGAGTATCTCCGCCGCAACTCCTATATCCCCTGGGGCCATTACGCCGCCAATATGGCCGATGACGCAGTGCGCTACAGCCTGGCCGATCTCACCGAAAACGATATGATCGGCATGCGCCACCTCTACTACCAGCGGAGCTATGAGCGGCTGGCCGTGGATCTGGGCCTGGTCGCCTCCAGCCGCCGCCAGATGGCCACGGCTGCTGAGCTTGAGGCCAGGCGCCACCAGATCGTCACCGCCCTGGCAAACGGCGCCGAACCGCCCTTTACCGCCACCCTCTGGGGCTGGAATTACGGTTTTGATTTTGCCCCCAGCGGCTATCGGCTCAATGCCTCCCACCAGATGCTCCATCAACAGTTTGCCCTGGTACCAAACAATGTTGACGGCAGACCCTGCTTTGCAGCCGGCGACCTGGTTGCCGCCTGCTGCCGGCACTACCGGGCAGAAACAGGTAATGGTTTTTTCAGCGACTACCTGGCCGCCATCCGGGCCAATCGCCGCCTGGACAAGGGCCAGGGGGAGGCCAGCCTCATCATCCATGAGGACGAACATGTCATGGTCTTTGTCCCCAAGGCCCAGACCTCGCAGTGGGAGGTACAGATCGTCACCACCGGCCCGGCCGGCAATATCCTGGAGCTCTCCACCGCGGCCCGGTACGCCCTGGATAAGGCCCTCTTTCTGGCGGCCAAGGCCCTGCATGGCATCGGCGTCAAACTGCTCTGCGCCATTGAGTATTCAAAACGGTTCACCAGCCCAGAGAAAGACCAGCACCTCCTCTATGCCCTGCTCCCCAGACTCCCCAAATCACCGGGGGCCTTCAGCGAGTTGCAGCTCCGCTGGGTCAGCGGCCATTTCCCCGAGGATCTGGCCACGGCCCTGCGCGCCAGCCTGGGGAGGCAAAACGCTACCGGGCAGTAACAGCACTTGAAAATATCGCTACCAGGCGGTAACATTTTTTTTTTACCGTACAGAGACCGACAAGTCGGCCAAACTAGTGTCATGTCACACTTGATATGTTACATAAAACTAGGTATGGTCAGAAAAAACGGAGAAGACCATGCCCAAGATCAAGTACAGGTTCTCACTGAGCCAAGAGGAGCGCGACGAGCTTAAGGCCATTGTTGCCAAGGGA
>JAGXFQ010000040.1 GCA_024637145.1 Desulfobulbaceae bacterium | reverse complement strand
GTTTTATCGTTGTTATTGCTTAATGACCAGGGCCGACAAGCACGCTTGTCGGGCACATCGTGCCATGGCTAAAAAGTTTACGAAAGACAGAAAAATACATAACGTAAAATCAACGAGTTATCTCAAAACGGGAACTGCTGATTCGCAAGTAAAGAATCTTTATATGAATCTATGTGGCTCTTAGCATATGAAGGTAGTCTTAAAGGTTGGATAGGAAACAATCAAAATCATATCAAAAATGACATTTTTTTCTCTCATTTATTTACACAAAAAATCAGCTTTTATGAACAAAATTCTAAATGTAGACCCTTGTTCGATATTAAGTCAAAAGTATCCGTCAAATTAACTATTGAGTCAATTAAGACTCTATTTGACTCAGATAAAAACATTGATGACCTTTTTGATTTTGAGGATGTAGACGATGAATACTTTGACAGTGATAGTTCAAGTGAATCAGAGGATGAAGATTTGGACTTGTCTGAGTGGGATCTTTTTGATTTTGGAGAAGAAATATAACTACCAAAAACGCTAACAAAACGGTCAACTAGAACAAAAGAGGCGCTGCTTTCCATGTAATGAACCACCGTGTACAAGTGCACTTTGCCACGGTCTGTTGCTGCTCTTTTGCTCCAGTTACCTTGGCGTTATATGACAGGTAAGAACGGTGGCTATCGATCAAAAGCAAAGAATTTTAAAAAAACAAGGAACAAGAGTTGAATGAAGATCGACTTTATAGAAGTTAAGAATTTCCGAAAGCTGCAAAGTTGCCGCATTGAATTTGATGAGAAGATGACTTTGCTTGTTGGAGCTAATAATAGCGGAAAAACTTCAGCTATTATCGCCTTGAGGAAATTTCTAATTTCTCCAAAAAGCATTGAAATACGTGACGTTTCAATTGGGAATTGGTCGGCAATTGATCAAGTGGGAGATGATTGGGAAGCTGGGATTGAATCTAAGCATACCATTAATGAACTCCTCCCGTTTTTGGATATTTGGCTCGACGTTCCACTTATGCAAATTCATCACGTTGTTCACATCATACCAAATGCTGATTGGGCGGGAGGTGCGATTGGTGTCCGTCTACGGTTCGAGGTTATAGAAATTAATGCACTTAAGATTTCTTATCTAGAGGCACGATCAGCTGCAAAGAAAATCGAAAATGGGGCAACTGAGGAACAAAAACTATCCGTTGCGCCAAGGAATTTGAGCGAATTTCTAGAGTCGTCACTTTCAAAATATTTGAAACAAAAAGCATATTCGCTGGACCCAGTACATCTGGCAAGCCCCGACAGCAAGGGTAGAGCCTGCATGCAGGCTCTACCTGACGATGCATTGGAAATTGAAGGAGCTCCGTTTCAAGGCTTGATAAATTTCCGTGAGATACCTGCAGAGCGCGATTTCTCAACTGTTGGCTCTTCATCATCCGGTGGCGAAGATGTTAAATCTGAGCGTTTAATAAGAACCCTTTCAGAGCATGTACGCAGCTACTACGACACGCATGTTGATAAAGCTGATGAAGTTAACGCCGATGACATAGGTGCTTTTAGCGCACTACAACGTGCCGAGAAGGCATTTGATCAACGCTTAAAGACAGGGTTTTCTGCGGTATTTGATGAATTGACTGACCTCGGAATACCGGGGATAAACAATCCAAGTATCGTAATAAATACCAAGTTCAAATCGCTGGACGGTCTTAGTCACGGCTCTGCTGTTCAATATTTATTTGGGGTCAGAGTAAATTTAAACCCCTGCTGGAATCCGGCAAGCTGGAAGAGTCTATCACCAGTTATCCGGTGGACGGAGACAATGTTATCACCCGCAAGCTTAACAAAAAAGACTAGAGTCGCTTGGGGTCGGGCCACGATAACTAGATGAAAACATTGGTGTTCATTGTAGAAAACAGACATTTTTCGGGGCTATATTGATGTTTTTAATGCCAAAAACGTCAATATAGGGCCAGCTAACTCATGGCTAGAGCAAAAAGACATACTATCCCAGGACAGATATGGCATCTTACTCATCGAAGCCACTAAAAAGATTTTCTGATTGCCTTGATCAAGGATTGGCGGAGATTGTACAATAGCTTCCGTTGCAGGGAAAAAACCTGAGACCTATAATGCCGTTTTTGATGGCCTAAAAACGGCTATTATTGGGTTGTTTCTCCTGACATTTTAATTAGTTAGCGTGGCCCGCCCCCAGACACCTTGGTTTTTCAGACACCTTGGTTCGCCCTTTTGCGTGCAAAAGGAACAGCAGAGAATGCATTGGGATTGTTTTCGACAGAAGTTATAGAAGAGAATGATAAAGTAAATTTACAACGAATAGAAGAAAGCATTGTCGTGGGTGAAATCAAAGAACTTAAAAGGTTCTGGCCACAGTTCGGTGTTAACCTTGCTGGTGGCTTCATAAGCTCTTTGTTGTTCGCATTACTTCTAGTCGCCATCGCCGTAATTTTTATAAATAACCCATCGCCAATAGATTTGGTGAAAAAGGTGCAACAAAATTCTGAGGTGACAAATTATGTCCAAAAATAAAGAAGTTACAGGCAACAAAGCGGCATCTGCAGCATCAAAAGTTCTGCGAAAACCTAACGCGAGTAAGGCAGCAAAATCTGCAGCCGGGTCGGCACTTTCCCAGAGAAAAGCACCTGCAAAAGTCACTTCCAAGCCAGCAGCGACAGCTGCCTCAAAAGTGCTACGTAAACCAGCCTCAAGCAAATCGGCAAAGACAGCGGCTGGATCGGCACTTACGCAGAAATCAAATAAGAAGAAATAATCAAAAAATCACTAACAAAATTATTACCCAGACCGCGAGAACGTTGGCGGCGCTACGCGGCAAGTTCATTGGCGCGTTCTGGTCATAATAGGCGTTATGTGTAATCAGGATAGCTATCGCCTATTTTGGATAAAAATAAATAAGGAGGTCTTATGAATAAAAACGAAGACAGGACACAGCATTATCGTAAAGATAGCCTGACATTGGTCGGTGCAGTTGCACTTGGCACCGGCGTTATGATTGGGGCAGGCATATTTGCCTTGACTGGTCAGATGGCCCAGATGACCGGGAGTCTTTTCCCCCTGGCTTTTCTTTCGGCTGCGGTGATTATCTCATTCAGCTCATACTCTTACGTCAAGATGTCGAATGCGTATCCTTCGGCCGGCGGGATTGCCATGTACTTGAAAAAGGCTTATGGCAGCACCGTGACAACAGCCTTTTATTCTCTCTTGATGTATTTTTCCATGGTGATCGCCCAGAGTTTTCTGGCGCGTACATTTGGTGCTTATACATTACAGCTGTTTGACATCGCCGACACCAGCCTGCTGGTGCCGACACTGGGTGTAGGATTGCTGCTGGTGGCCTTTCTGATCAACCTGTCCGCCAATCGTATGATTGAGGGTGTGGCGTCAGTGCTCGGATTTATCAAAATAGGGGGCATCGTTTTGTTTGGCGTTGTCGGCGTAATGGTGGCTGACAAGGTGGAAGTGAATTTCTCGACAGCGGTTCCTGACGCCTCAATAACGGGCTTTATCGGCGCAACGGCGCTCGGCATACTGGCCTTTAAGGGTTTCACCACGATCACCAACAGTGGCTCGGAGTTGAAAGACCCGCACCGAAATGTGGGCAGAGCCATCATGATCTCCATCGCTCTTTGTGTTGTGATTTATACGCTGGTGGGTTTTTCCGTCGCAAGTAACCTGTCACTTCAGGAAATCATCGAAACAAGAGATTACTCCCTGGCAGCAGCCGCAAGGCCTGCACTGGGCGAATACGCGGTTTGGTTTACGGTTGTTTTGGCCATGTTGGCAACAGCAGGCGGCATCATAGCCAGCACATTTGCGGTTTCCCGGATGCTGGCAATGCTGACTGAGATGAAACTCGTTCCCCATAGCCATTTTGGCATGCCCGGTAGCATCCAGAAGCACACTCTCGTTTATACAGTCGTTTTAGGTTTGCTGTTGACTATGTTTTTTGACCTGACGCGCATTGCGGCTTTGGGCATCATCTTTTATCTGATTATGGATATAGCGGTACATTGGGGGATATTGCGTTATCTTCGGCATGAAATTGGTGCTCGACTCGGTATTCTGATCGCCGCCATTATCCTTGATCTGATCGTTCTGGCTGGCTTCGTCTGGATTAAGATATTTAGCGATCCACTGGTGGTTGGTGTTGCTGGTGCCGTAATGCTGGTTATTCTGATTGTGGAAGTCCTGTTTTTGCGACATAACCCTATCGTGGCAAAAGACCACAACCACGGATAAGGATAAGGATAAGGATAAGGATAAGGATCGACAAAAGCCAAAGGCATATTTGATCCACTCCGACACGTAGGCAGCCAGCAGGACAAGCCCGTAGGATGCGGTGAGGAACGAACCGCATCGATCGCGTCTCAGATCACCACCAAAAATTTCAATGGTTGAATATCGACGATCACAAACACCCGGTGGAACTTGGTTTTTCACCGTCAATTGCGCTGAGCGCAGAGGTAACCGGACATTAACCGACAACATCGAATTTCTGCGCCAGTCGTTTCGGAGGGTTAAAAGATCGCATCCATTTTCCATCGATGCCATTGTCGTGCTCCCCGAGCATCTTCATTGCATCCTTACATTGCCGCCAAATGATGCAGATTTCAAAACACGATGGGCTTTGATCAAAGCGGGATTCTCCAGGAGATTGCCAAGAGGGGAAAGGAGGTCGGCGAGCCGGATTGCAAGAGGTGAAAGGGGAATTTGGCAACGCCGTTATTGGGAACACCTGATCCGGGATGAAGATGATTTTAAACGCCATGTGGAATATATTCATTGGAATCCCACCAAACATGGTTGGGTTGAGAAACCCAGAGATTGGCCTTTCTCAAGTTTTCATTCCCATGTCCGAAAAGGCTTTTATCCTGAAGATTGGGCAAGTGAGCCGGATGAAAATATCCGTGGCGGTGAATAACGCGATCGATGCGGTTCGCAAGCTTACCGCATCCTACGTACTTACGCCTTGCCTCAGCTGCGCTCGCTACCTTTTTCAACGGGCTGTTAAGATGAATAGGTTGACACGAAGACCTCATTTCGTCCTAAAATAAAGGAAATATAATTTGTTTTGAAACAGTGCCTAATACCGTAAGGGTATAGGTTTCGTACAAGCAGACACGTTGCACAACTCAGCTTTAAAATCATGCGAAAAAGGAGTACCGCCACATGCATATGTTTGGATTCGACGGATACGGAATGGGAGGAGGCGGCGGAATGTTGATGATGATTCTGTTCTGGATCGTGATTATTATCGCTGTATATTACATCTTCAAAATATTGACGGAAAAAAACGGGGCCAAAAGCTTTTCGCCGGAATCCGCCGAGGAGATCCTCAAGAAACGTTACGCCAGGGGCGAGATCAGTCTGGAAGAGTTTGAAAAGATCAAGAAAGATATAAAATAAGGGAACCGACTCCGCCCCGGCCGGCTTGGTGGGATTTCCTAAAGGAAGCGAAAGGCCCGGTCGGCGGCTACTATTCGAGATCGAGTTCCAGATCGATCTCGATATGCACCTCCCTGCCGATCATTAAATCGCCGTCATCCAGTAATGGATGACCCTTTTTTGGGGACAATGTGGCAATCGACAATTCCGGCTTCCTTCCCGCACAGCAGCAGTGATACATAGGCCGGTACTTGCAGCCAATTTTGAAATGGAGGTGACTATTATGGAAGTGATCCTTTTTGTGACCCGTTCGTGCTACCACCGCTCCCTGATCGAAGCAGAACTCAAGGCACGGCATATTGATTACGAGATCCGGTATGTGGAGGACAATCCCGAACTGGTGGCGCAGCATGGAATCAAGCACTCGCCGAACCTGATTGTGGATGACGAATTGATATACCGCGGCATGCCCGAACTGCCGGAACTGAAGCGGTTTCTGGACGAACTGCGGACGCGGCGGCAAGACCGGACATAGCATAGAATTAATGGGGTCAATGGGGTCAGAACAAAATTAGATAACGCCGTTTATTTATTTTTTTCTTTTCCAGAAGATTCCCCCGGGTCCGTCTAGAGCAGCTGCCGGACCTCCTCTTCATCCACATCAGACCACTGCCGGTAGGCCTCGGCCACGGCAAAGCTCATGCCGCCCCGGACGTTGGCGCAGCAGCCCATGTGGTCATAGTCTTGCAATCACGCATGCATGACTGCAAGACTATGACCACACAGTTCTTCTTTAACAAAAAAAACAAAAAGTTAACTTTGTCCGACCCGCAGAAATGCCGCAGAAACGGGTCAGTGTCCGCGGCTCTTTATCCATCTGCGGTTTGTCCGGCTCCTACAACTGATACATACTGAACAGCATCAGGAGGTTCTTCTGGGTCGTCATGCCGGCATCCACCAGGACCACGAGATTATCGCTCTGGATAACCTGGGTGGCAAGGATACGATCGGCCATGATCCCGATGTTATCGGCCATGATCAGGATCTTATCGGCCATCTCCAGAATACGGTCGGCCATGACGCCGATGTCATCGGACAGACGCAACATGGAGGCAAGAGAAGCATCAAGTGTTGTCAGAGCTGTGTAAGGCGCCAGATTGACCATCTGTCCTGACAGATTCATCAGCCCTTGACTCAACGAAGCCGATATCGTGGCCAGCGTCTGCAGCGGCACCAGCATGTCGCCGGTGAGACTCATGGTGGTATTGTCGGTTGATGCCGCCACTGTTTTATAGAGATTGCCAACGGAATAGAGATAGGTCTGCACCGAAGTTTCCAGTGAAGACACTTGACTGGCCATGGAAAACGAACTCAAAGCCATATTCTCCATGTCGGCAAGGAGTACATTGCCGTCGATGACCAGTTGAGCCAGTTCTTCCTCAAAATTGGTCGGATTCAATGCCGCCGTTGCCGGCCCGGCAGCGATCCCGAGCAGAACGGTCATAACCATAATCAACAGCGGTTTGCTTTTTTGCATGGGCGTTTTCATGGTCCCCTCCTTCATGGATTTCCATACTCTTTTCAGATTGTGTTAATGGGCTCAGAACAAAATTAGATAACGCCGTTTATTGATTTTTTTCTTTTCCAGAAGATTTCCCCCGGGCCCGCCTAGAGCAGCTGCCGGACCTCCTCTTCATCCACATCAGACCACTGCCGGTAGGCCTCGGCCACGGCAAAGCTCATGCCGCCCCGGACGTTGGCGCAGTAGAGCCCTTCCACCAGCGGGGCCACCAGGGCCAGGGCATGATCATGACCGGTGGGCACCGCCACCACCAGGTTGTCCGCTCCCTTGTGGCGCAGGGCCTCCACTGCGGTGAGCAGGGTGTAGCCGGAGGCCAGGCCGTCATCCACCACAATGACCGGCCGGCCGGCCATCTCCGGCCAGGGGCGATCCCCTCGGAAAAGTTGCACCCGGCGCTGGACCTTTTCCCGGGTGATCCGGATCCCCGCCTCGATCTCTTCGGGGGTCAGGGCCAGACGCCTCGCCAGTTCCTGATTGACCCGCACCGTATTGTCAAAGGCCACTGCCCCGTAGCCCGCCTCACTGTTCCAGGGCAGGGTGATCTTGCTCACCACCGCCACGTCAAGGGGGCAGCCCAGACCCACGGCCACCGGGGCGGCCACCGGCACTCCGCCGGCGGGAATGGCCAGCACCAGCGGCCGCTGGGAGACAAATCCTCTGAGCATCCCGGCCAGCACCTCCCCGGCCTCGGCCCGGTGGGCAAAAACCCGCACCCGATCATGGAGATCCGGCAGTTCAATGATCTGGGTCTGCTTCATGCCTTCCCCTCCTGCAGCAGCAGGTCCACTGCCAGCAACTGCTCCAGCTCTCTGAGCGCCTGGTCGGGAGTGGTTACCAGAATGCCCTGGATGCCCTGGCCCTGAGCGCGTTCCACGTTGCCCTGGTCATCATCGAGAAAAAGGGCCGCCTGCGGCTTACAGCCCAGTTGGACCAGCACCTCGGTAAAGAAGCGGGGATCGCGCTTGTTGCGGCCATGATGGTAGCTGTTGAACACCCGGTGGAAAAGGGCAAAGAAGTGGTGGCGCTCATCCAGTTCGTCCAGCCAATTGGTCTGATCGCTGACAATGGCCAGCGTGAAGCCCAGCGCCCGGAGGCGCTTTACGGCGGCCATCATTTCGGGAAAAGGCACAAAGCGGTTGAGAATCTGGCGGCGCAGCTCTTGGTCGGCAGCGGTAATACCGGTGCGGCGCCGGAATGCCTCCCAGAAAGAGGCCTCCTCTGCCGCCCCCACCACATAGCCGCTGTTGAAGACGATTTCCTTCCCCAGGCGGACGGTCTCGGCGGGATCAAGCCCCTGTTCGCGGCCGATGGCCTCAAGGCCGTGGCGAAAACCCTCGGCAGAGAGCACCCCGCCGAAATCGAAAAGAATGGTGGAATACACAGTCATGATTGACGCTCCAATTCCCTTGATGGCCCCGCATGGGGGCAGTGATATTTAACTATAGGGAATGGGCGGCGCCGCTGTCAACTGCTCGAGCAGAGCCGCTGGTCTGGCCCTCCTTTTGACCGCCATCATGACGGCGTAAGCTTGCGCATCTGCAATTGCCGCTTCGCACTTGCATTGCAGAACCGCAAACAAACAAAGAAAGGGGCCAGCTTTTCCTTGCTTCCTCTCCAGCCCCGGTGCTTAAATAATTAATGAAATAGTCACAGCTGCCCCTTCCTCTCCCCCTGCCTGGATAGTGCCCATGCATACTCCCTCCGTCCCCCAAAATAGCGCGACCATCTTCAACAGCACCTCCCTCAACTCCATTACGGATCCCGCCTTTACCGTGGACAAAGTGTTTAACATTACTTCCTTTAACCGGGCGGCGGAAAGCATGACCGGCCGCAAGCGCTGGGATGTGGTGGGCAAAAAATGTTATGACATCTTCCAGACCAGCATCTGCCAATCCTCCTGCGCCCTCAAGCAGTCCCGAAAGCTTGGCGAAAAGCTGGTAAGCCACAATATCGCCTTACATAATGGTCTGGGCCTGGAGCTGCCCGTGATTGCCTACACCACTGCCCTCTTTGACCCTGAAGGGGAGTTTGCCGGCGGCGTGGAAACCTTCCGACCCACGGCAGAAACCGCTCCTGCGCAGGACCAAAACAACCTCAGCAATAGTATTCTCGAATCCATCGCTGATGGCGCCTTTTCCGTGGACCATGACTGGCGCATCACCTCGTTTAACAAGGCGGCCGAGGAGATAACCGGCATCCACCGCAGCGACGCCATCGGCCAGAAATGCTACCAGGTCTTCAAGGCCGATATCTGCATGTCGGAGTGCGCCCTGAAGCAGTCCATTGCCACCGGCCGCGATGTTACCAATCTCAAGGTCACCATTCAGGATATCGAGGGGGACAAGGTCCCCATCATGGTCACCACCTCGGTGTTGCGTAACGAAAAATTTGAGGTGATCGGCGGGGTGGAGACCTTCCGCGATATCTCGGCCCTGGAAAAACTGCGGCGCGATATTTCCCTCAGCGACATTGTCCTTGACTCCATTGCTGACGGCGCCTTTTCTGTGGACCATGAGTGGCACATCACCTCCTTTAACAAATCAGCGGAAGACATCACCGGCATCCACCGCTCCAAGGCCATTGGCATGAAATGCTATGATGTCTTTCGGGCCGATATCTGCAAATCATCCTGCGCCCTGAAAAAATCCATGGAAACCGGCCTGGATGTCCATGACGTCAAGGTCACCATCGAGGATATCGAGGGCGACCAGGTGCCCATTCGAGTCAACACCTGCGTGCTGCGCAATGAGGAGGGGGCGATCAGGGGCGGGGTGGAGATCTTCCGGGACACGTCCACCCTTGAGGGGCTGCGCAAGGATCTCTCCCTGAGCGACTGCATTCTCAACTCCATCGGTGACGGCGCCTTTACCGTGGACAAGCAGTGGCACATCACCTCCTTTAACCTGGCTGCCGAACAGATAACCGGCTTCCAGAGGCGGGAGGCCATCGGTCAGAAATGTTATGATATTTTCAAGGCCACCATCTGCAAAGATACCTGTGCCCTGAAGAAATCCATGGCGAGCGGTGATGAAGTGACCAATCTCAAGGTCACCATCACCAACAAAGAAGGGCGGCTGATTCCCATTAATGTCACCACCTCTGCCCTGCGCGACGAGGATGGTCTTGCCCTGGGCGGCGTTGAGACCTTTCGCGACTGCTCCGCCCTTGAAGAGCTGCGCAAGGAGATTAACGACAAATACAGCTTCCAGGACATCATCAGCAAGAATCACAAGATCCGGAATATCTTTGCCATCCTGCCTAATATCGCCAAAAGCGACAGCACCGTGCTCATCGAGGGCCCCAGCGGTTCCGGCAAGGAGCTTTTTGCCAAGGCCATCCATACCCTCTCGGAAAGAGCGGGCAGGTATGTGGCCTTAAACTGCGCGGCCCTGCCCGACACCCTGCTGGAATCGGAGCTCTTCGGCTACAAGAAGGGGGCCTTTACCGGGGCCAAGACCGACAAACCAGGGCGCTTTGCCCTGGCCAAAGGAGGCACCCTTTTCCTTGACGAAATCGGCGACATTTCCCCGGCCCTGCAGCTCAAGCTTCTCCGCGTTCTCCAGGAGAAGGAGTATGAACCGCTGGGGGGTACCACCACGGTGAAGTCGGATGTCCGGGTCCTAGCCGCCACCAATAAGAACCTGCAGGAACTTGTTGAGCAGGGCATCTTCCGCGAAGACCTCTTCTTCCGGCTCAATGTCATCAAGATCAATCTGCCGCCCCTGGCGGAGAGGAGGGAGGACATCCCCCTCCTTGTTGATCATTTTATTTGTAAATTCAACAACCTGAAGCAAAAGAACATCGATTCCGCCTCCCCGGAGGTGGTGAGCATTCTCATGCGCCATGATTTCCCCGGCAATATCCGGGAACTTGAAAACATCATTGAATATTGTTTTGTCCTCTGCCATGCCGGCGTCATCGAGGCGGAGTGCCTGCCTGAGGGGTTCAGCGAATCCCTGCAGGAGGAGCCCCTGCCGGCCATGGCCGCAGAAACAGCCACCCCCCTCTCTAATGCCGAAGCCAGCACCATCCAGGCCGCCCTGCAGAAATTTGCCGGCAACAGAGGCAAGACCGCAGCCCACCTGGGCATCGAAAAGACCACCCTGTGGCGGAAGATGAAGAAGTACCAGATCGACTTTCCAGTGGCCAAAAAGAGATAACCGCCGGCCGGAACGTGCGGCGAGCATAAAAAAGAGGCGTTGACTTCCAGTCTGAAGTCAACGCCTCTTTTTTATGGGTTTTCGCCTTTTCTGGCTCTCTGCCTAACAGCCCGTTGAAAAACTACTGCGCTTGCTGATGCTGCGTCAAAATTCGGCTCAAAATGCTCATTTACAACATGTAAACTGCGCTTTTTCGCCTCATTTTTTCTTGCCTCAGCTGCGCTCGCTACCTTTTTCAACAGGCTGTTAATGCTCCTCCTCATAACCGGTGAACATGGCCTTTAAATGGGCCAGGGGGGTATGGCCCAGGGTGGCCAGGTAGCAGTGGGCAATGAGGAAGGCGGCGAAGAAGAAAAAGAGAATGACATGGATGGTGTCAATGATCTTGATGCCACCCAGGTAATGGACATAGTCGGCATACCCCTTGACCCGCCACAGAAAGACCCCGGAGATCATCTGGGCCGGCAAGAGCAGGAACATCAACCCCAGATAGGCCTTTTGCTGAAGGGCATTGAATTTGTTGTCAGGGGTCATCACATGGGGATTGGGGTCCCCCTTGAAGATGCCAAAGCCATAATACTTCGCCTGCCGGAAGGCATCGGGCACAAAGGTGCGCAGATCAGGGAAATAGATCTTGATCTTACCGGTGCCCAGATAATAGATGAGCCAGAGGAAATAGTTGGCTATCACCACGAAACCCACATAATTATGGAGGGTAATGGCATTTTTGAGAGCCATGATCCCCACCATCTCGGCATAGCGGATTTGAAAGCCGGTCAAAACCAGCAGGACAATGCCGGCTGCCTGGATCCAGTGCCAGACCCGGACCGGGGCCGGGTGGATGTATATCAGTTTCTTGCTCATCACAGTTCCTCCTCTTCTTCCATTTAATGGCAACCATGCGGTTGGCAGATTTCCGTCTCTTTCCCGTCGCCAGGGCGCTGAATTTCGCTCATCAGCCCTGCGGCGGCTGGTTACGATTTCTCCTTTTTCTGACGGCGGCCGCGGAGGGTGACAATCCGGATGGCCAGATGGCCCAGCACACCGCAGCCCGCTCCGCCGATAAGGAGTATGCCGATCATATCCAGGAGCTTCACCCTGGTGCCGGCATAGAGGTAAAAATGGCTGAGGCTGTAGCTCTTGAGAACACCCCGGTCCACCTGATGATGGTCGACACCGCCATCCTCCTTGGTGAGGACAATGGATACGGCCTCGAAATAGGGGGATTCAGCGGTGTGACATTTCTCGCAGTTCCTTTCCGCCCCCCCTCTCATGACCTGATGGGCCACCGGTGCCATCTCCGCCACCAGCTCGGCATGGAAAATGGCATGGACATTTTTCTGGCGGAGCATGAGCTCCAAGATCTCAAACTCAGGCCTGCTTATGGTGCCATCGTTGTCGGTGTCGATCATGGGCATGAACTGATCAGAGCCAAGACCCAGGATGGCCAGGATATCCTCGCCCTTATAAAACTGGTTGGTGACCAGATCGAAAAACTTCAGGTGGATGTGGCGCTGGACCTCAGGGACATGGCACACCGTACATTCCACAAAGGCGAAATGTTCCTCTTTCTTGGGCAACCAGTCATGGCTCTGATAGGGATTATGGCATTTGGCGCAGAAATTATTATCCCGCTGGCCAACGGATGCCGCGGCCAAAGGGGTGGCATAATGATAATCATGGCAGGCGTAGCAGGTCATGGTGATGCCCTTGCTGCTGATCTGGGTATGCACACTGTTGGCAAAGGCGTCCTGCTCTGCCTCATGGCAGGAGGAGCAGGCCACTGGGGCCAGATTTTTGGCATGGGGAACGTCGTTATCATAATTGAGCTCCGCAATGTCGGCATGGCAGTCAATGCACATAATGCCCTGGCCATGGTGGGCTGAATCGTGGAATTGTGCCGCATCAACAAAGAGAGAGCCCCTGCCCTGCTCTCTGGTCAGACCTTCGTCATTATGACAATCCAGACATTCGCCATTATCCATGGCCAGGCCCAGGGCCGGCCACAGCCAAAAGGCGAAAAGAAAAGCGATGCCCATGGACCTTGTTCTTTTTTTTAATTTTTTCATTTTATTCCTGCGCTCCTTAAATATTTTCTTGGTATCCCCCAGCCCTTTGCCGTCAAAAAAACCCTTATAAGGCTGCAGTAGCATCTTGTGTGCCAGGTCGTTATTTTTAAAATAAGTAATGTAAAATCAAGATGTTGTACGAGAAACCGCGACCAGGAAAGCGCCTCTATGGTTGCATATCCGCAACTGTAGCCCCGGGGCATAGTTGCATTATTGCAACCTGAGCAAGGGCCTGGTGTTGCCCTGGAAAGGTTGCCCATTGTCGGGCAGGAAAGGGCCCCGGACCAGCAAGGGGCACTCTCCTGTATAAAGACGGCAGGGGTGGCGTGGGGATGAACAAGAAAGGGGCCGGCTGGCCCTAGTGCAGTGTATCACTTAAAGTTTCGTATATTTATGTAACTCTGCCTTTAACCACAAAGGCATTCTTTTTAATACCCCCTTGAGGGGTACAAAGACACGAAGAGCTTCTTGTTTTTATGTTTTTTCTTTGTGCCTTCGTGTCTTTGTGGTTCGAATACAATAACGAAATTCTACACATACATTTAAGTTTTACGGAGTACTAGAAGCCGAAAACAGCCGTGAGCCAGGAAGTGCCCAAGGCAAGGAGACCGTCGCTGTGCACCAGCCCGGAGACCAGACAGGCCAGGCCCCAGAGGCCCATAAAGCTGGCAAGGGTTACCACAACCGTCATGCCGGCAAGACTCATATCCTCACTCTTAGCGGCCCGCTGCGGGCTCTTTGTCAGGGAAGCCTGCTCATTTTTGATTTTAACGCCTGCTAATTCTGCCATGACCGTTTCTCCATTTCTCTTTAAAAAGAGCATTCATAATTTTCAGGCAGCCGGCAGCGCCTTGCTTCTCCAGCGCTGCCGGCCCTGGGTCTATCTGTCAGACAACTCTCTGCTTCATTGCCCTTTGGCCGGCCAGGGCCTTGGCAGGCTGCTTCTCCGTGGCAAGTTTGGCATCAATATGATAGCCCACCATACCGTAATAAGAGCCCCAGATGAACGCATTGACCACACTGATGGTAACCAGCTGGGCAGGGGCCAGGAGGACGCCGGGCTCCATGCCGCCGAAGCTCACCAGGAAGAAGTAGCCCACAGAGCCGTGGATCAGATTGCCGATCAGCCCCACAAGCCCCATGGCCTTGCCGATGATGGGGACATAGGTGAAGGCGATGAGCCCCATGCTCACCGGGGCGATCACCAGGCCGGTGGCCAGGCCGGACAGCAGCCAGCGCCGGCGCGGTACGAACATCTTGGTAAGATTGAAAACAGAGAGCGGGATGATTGCTAAAAGTATCAGGTATTGAGTCATGGCCGTATCCTCCTTCAAAATGGTTATCAAGCCGCAAAAAGCGCCCTTGCTTGCAGAGATAGTCTGGAGCGGGCACCAATCATATCTGCCTAAGGTTACCAAGAGGAAAAGCAGGGAGTGTGCCAGCAACATTTTTTTTATTTAATTACCTAAAATCAATATGTTGCCATCAAGAGGCGCGGACACCGCCCCTGGGCCCGATTGCTCCCCTGCAACAATATTTCTGCTCATCATTGCATTACTGCAATGCTTTCCCTTTAGAGGGTGTTGTCCTGCTTGCTGGTACGGCATCGGCCATCACCCGGCGGCAGGTCAATGCCCAGATTTTTGACCTTCCTGAAAAAAGTGCTCTTATGCATACCCAGCTCATGGGCGGCGGCTGAGCGGTTATTATTATTGCGGCGGAGAGCGGCAATAATGGCCTGGGCCTGGAGGGCCTGCACTGCCCGCTCCATAGTGCCGGTGGCCGCGCCGGGAAGACGGAGATCCTGAAATGTTTCGATGCCGCCCACCACCTCATGCCGGCCATTGCGCAACACCGCTGCCGAGACATTGACCGGCACCTGCCGGCCTTCACTGGTGGCGATAAAAGCCCGACTCACTAAGATGGCAATGCCGCCGGCCAGGGCTTTTTGGAGAGGACAATCCTGGGCGCAGAGGCTGGAACGAAACACCTCATGGCAGAGTTGCCCCATGACCTCCTGGCGCCGTTTGCCGGTGACCCTTTCCGCCCCCCTATTAAAAGAGGTGATCCGCCAGGCGCTATCCACCGTAAATACGGCTTCAGCCAGGCTCTCGAGAATGTCTGCTGCCGGGATATGACAGGATGCCTCATTCATAGATCTCCTCCAGGGCAGCTCTTTATGGGCGATTTTTTCATCTTTGCCATCCGCAGGGAGGTCTACACTTTGTATGCCACCAGGCCCTTGCAATATATTTCCTTTAATTTCAAATAATTATAGAGAAAATACCGCCAGGACAGCTCCAGCCTCCTTGCGGCCTTGCAATGCCCGCCGTTGTGGCTCATTGCAGATCTGCAATCATGATGCTAGAGCAGTGCTTTTGAGAAATACCCCGGGAAAAAGAAGGGGGAGGAGAGGGCCGGGCCCTGTCTGAGGAGGAGATTATCTTGAGATGGGCCGGAGCCAGGGGAGCCGGCCGGCGCCAAGAAGAGAGTAGGGAATGAAAGGGCAAGAGAAGCTAGATGGCGCCTCCAGGGCCCGGGACGGGAGACCGTCAGGTTGGTGTCAAGCGTGATCCGTCAGCCCGGGGTCCAGCAGGCCGTGGTCAGGGAAAAAAGGGGGGGGGAGATGTTACTGCGGGAAATCTTGCCGTGGAGCAAAGAGAGAGGGGGAAGAGCTCAGGGGATAAAGGTCTCCGCCACCACAAAAGGGGTGCAGCGCACACCGATACTCTTTTTCTTTACCCAGAGCCGCATCATGGGCAGGGCCTCGCCATCGAGATTGACGGTGGTGCCCATTTCTTCCACAAAGGAGATATCCTTGGTGAGAAATTCATAATAAAAGGTGTTGGTGGAAAAGAGATCGGAGACCAAAATAACCTTGTCCGGGTCATAATAATGCTTCTGGGGCGTGCCGGTGAAGGCCACATGGGTTTCACGCAGCTGACTTCTTTCCTTGGGCCGCACATAGGCCTGAAGGGCAAAGACTTTCACGCCTTGCGGAAAATTTCTAAGCGGCATGCTTGCTCCCCTTTGCTGTTGATTAACGCCAGAACAGTCCATACCCCTATGTTGCCTTGCTCCTTTGGCAAGAGTCAAAGGAAAAATTGTTTCAGCTTTTGCCGCCCCCTCTTTTGACACAGGACCCCTGTTGCCTCAGGTGTTGAAGAGCGCATCCGTTTTGGCCGCCATGATAAAATCATTTTTATGTAAGCCCTTTATCTTATGGGACCACCAGGAGACCTCGACACTGTCCCACTCGGTGAGCAGGGGCGCCCCGATTTTACACGCCTCACAGCTTGCCTGTGTTAAAAATTGCATGGCAGACCTCCTGCTTTCTCAAAAATTTCCGGGCAAAACCTCCCGCAACCGTTCTTTGCTTCTTTTATAGTTAAAATACTCTGCATCTCCCCAGACAGTACAACAAAAAAAGGCGGCAGCCCTTAATCAGGACTGCCGCCTAAAAGAAATTCCCCTGGGGGAAATGGAACCCGCAATTTCTCGTCGTGGTGTTTTATTGATCAGCCAGTTTCTGCTTGGCCTTTTACTGGGCCCTGTCCTTGTTCCGATCCGTATCCCGGTCCCGATATTCCACATCCTGGTCCCGATTCAGGTCCCGGTCCAGGTCCCGGTCCCTATCCAGGTCCCTATCGCGATCGCGATCCCTATCGCGATCCATATCGCCCAGTTGCTCGCCATTTGTCCGGTACTCATTCTGGTGCTCATAACGCTGTTGTTCTTGGCTTTGACTCATTCCGGGGGCACTTTCAGAAACAGAGCCGCCACCCAAACTGCCGCCCTGGCTCCCCCCTTGACCGCCCCCACCCCCGCCGCCGCGGGCCATGGCCGAGGTGGCAGGCAGGGTAAGGGCGCAAAAAATGATCATGGCGCATATCTTTTTTCTTTTCATAACAGTGCTCCTTGGATTGTTATTTTTTTCCCGCACCGCGCAGGCTACGTGGCCTCATGCCTCATCCATTTTTTTGCTTTGCCGGGGCTGCTTTTTCTTTATTTATTAAACACGATCAACCATCATAAAAGGTTCCTTGTCCCTTTATTTTTTTGCCAGGGGTGGCCAACACAAAGAAAAAACTTCTCTTTTTGTTGATTGGCATGGAACCATTTCATTGCTGTGGCCGTTATGAAGAGACCATTTATGGAAAAAGTCATCAGCCTCATAACTTATTTCAGCAAGACCGCTGACTTTGAGTCGACAATAAAACCCCACATGCTGCGGCTCTATCGCCTGGCCTTTCGTCTCACCGGCAGCGGACCGGACGCCGAAGATCTGGTTCAAGACGTGCTGGTCAAGCTCTATCCCAGGCGCCGCCAGTTGTTGGCCATAGAAAAGCCGGGACCGTGGCTGGCCAAGATCCTCTATCGAACCTTTCTGGATCAGCAGCGCCGCAACAAGCGCTCCCCTCTGCACCTGGTGGCCACGTCCCACGACAACAGCCTGGAGATGCTGGATATCATGGCCAGCCAGGAACCAGGGCCTGAGGAGGGTACGGAAAAGAAGGAAAGCAGCAGACGCGTGCAGGCCGCCATCAACTCCCTGAACGAGGCGCAGCGCCATCTCTGCCTGCTTTATTATGTTGAGGGCTATACCCTGGCAGAGCTTACGGAAATCCTCGAAACCCCCATGGGAACCCTGAAATCACGGCTCCACCGGTCTCGAGATAACTTACGGAATTTTATGAACAAGGGAACCTTTCTTCATGATGAGTCGTTATAGTTGTAGAGGTAACAAAAAATGAATTGTCAAGAAGCACGCCAAAACATAAATGACCTTGAGGGCAATACCCTGAACCGCCTGGAAACAAGAGAGCTCCAGGCGCATCTGGCCGGCTGTGGCCGCTGTTGCCAAGAATATGATCAGGAAAAAAGGCTGCTGGCAGCCCTGCGCACCCTGCCGGTGCCGCCGCCCAGCAAGGATTTTGTCAGCCGTTCTTTTGCCCTGGCCCGGGCCGGCCATCAAGAAAAGAAACGGAGCCGGTCCGCCATCTCCCTGTGGGGAGGGGCGGTGGCCGCCGGAGTCGCCCTCTGGCTCATGGTGGCCGGTGCCCCCGGCCCCATAACTCCTGAAGATGAACGGCCCGGCCGGCAAACCATCAGCCTCAAGATCAACGAACAGCGCCTTGTGCAGGTGATGGTTAATGTCCCGCGGGATATGTTGCAGGCCGCTCTGGTTATTGAGCTGCCGCCCCAATTAGAGGTGGCCGGGTTTCCGGGTCGCCGAGAAATAGAATGGACCACTGATCTCCGGAAAGGCCGGAACCTGCTCAACCTGCCCCTCATCGCCAAGAGCGGCGGCATGGCTGAGCTTATCACCCATATCCATCATGAAAATAAGAGCAAAATGCTCTCCCTTGTCATGCAAGTTTTCCATGACGAGTTAACCAAAAGAGGACAGAGCAGCCCCGCTATGGCCTAGGCCATGACAGACTGTTTTGTCAAGAGAGGTATCAGATGAAAGTCCTTATCTATCTTTTCCCAGCCCTGCTTTTTATCCTGGGCGCCGGCACCACCATGGCGGCAGATGTTACCGACCCGGCTCCTGTTCTGGTGCTGGCCAGCAATGACGTTGAGCTGGATGTGACCATGGAGATGCTTGACGAGGATGCCCAATCTTCAGCAGACATTGTCCACATCATTGACCTGCCGGTGCAGGAGATGCACCAGGAACAGATCCGCAATCAGCACCGCATAGGCCAACAGAGCAGCGCTCTTTCGCTCCGCCAGGAAGAGGGGTCACCAAACGCCATCCAGAATGAGGTCACCCATCAGATCCAGGAGTCCCGGCAGCAGGTTCAAGAGTCCCGGCAGCAGGCTCAAGACGCCCAGCGCCATGCCGAGGGAGATATGGGTGCGAAAAAGGGGCGCTAAGCCGGGCTGCCCTTTCTTTTCTGAGAGCCATGGGGCCATATCCCGCCAAGGGAGGACCCATGGCTTTTTTTTGTTGTCCAGCCCCTGTAACCATTGCCAAAGACGCCGCAATCTGCAACAATCTGTTGGTGTACCATAAGAAAGTCTTTCAGCGAAATTCTGCAATTGGAAACAACTATCTTGCCCCTTATTTTGCTCCCAACCCACACCTTAAAGCGGCCTGCTCTTCTCATGGCCCTGGCCCTGTTCCTCTTGGTCGGCCTCACCCCCAACCAGGGGCGCAGTGCTGAACATCTTACCGCCTCCTCCTTCCAGGCGGGCCAGAACGCCTTTGTGGCCAAGGAGTACGAAGAGGCCTTGACCCTTTTCAAAGAGGCCAAGGCAGCAGGCCTTGATAAACCGGCCCTCTACCATAATATCGGGGTCTGTGCCTATAAGCTGGGCCGCTACGAAGAGGCGCGCCAGGCCTTCCTGCAGGCGGCAACCTTTGCACAGATGGCGCCGCTGGCCTCTTATAATCTGGCCTTGGTGGCGGACAAACAGGGAGATCCAGAGGCAGCCAGGGCCTGGCTCCAAAAATCCCTGGCCACGGCCGACAAAAAGGACAGGAAGCTCGTCCTCCTGGCCCAAACCGCTCTCAGCAGAATCGAAAGCCGCCAGGGCCAGAGGGGGCCGTGGCTGGGTTTTGCCTCCCTGGGTCTGGGCTATGACGACAATGTCACCATGGTGGAGAATAATGACCTGCAATTAGCCAGTGAGGAAGGAGACAGCTTTACAGACCTCTTCGCCTTTGCTCGCACGCCCTTTTGGGGGGATTCCGCCGGCCAGGGCCCCTACCTGCAAGGAAGCCTTTCCATTCGCGACTATACCGCTCTCAATGAGTATGACACCGGAGCGCTGCAGCTGGAGGGCCGCTACCGCCATAACAGCGGCGACTTCCAGCTGGAAGGCGGCACGGCATACAACTATGTGTACTGGGATCATGGGGGCTACTCCCAAAGCCCTTTGTTCATCCTGCAGGCCAGACGCTTCATCAGCGACAGCTCCTTCTTTCGCCTCGCCTACCAATACGCCTATCTTGATATGCTCAATCCAGACTATGATTACCTGCAAGGCGGGCAACAGCGGGCCACAGCGGAATTTTCCACCGCCACAGGCCCCTCCCGCCTCCTCCTGGGATACAGCCTGGAGGAAAACCACCGCCGCGACAAAGAATTCTCACCGCGCCGCCATCTCTTCCGCGTCACTCTTGAGCTGCCGCCCCTGGCCCGCCTCACGGCAATGGTGGCTGCCAGTTACCGGCACAGCACCTATGATCTGGCCGGCAACCAAGAGCGTAATGATGATCGCTACGAGGCCTCCCTGCGCCTGGGCTATGCCCTGACACAAAAATGGGAGGCCAGCGCCCTTATCCGCCATACCAACAACGACTCCACCCATTCTCTTTATGATTACAGCAGAACGGTGACCAGCCTCAGCCTCGGTTATTCCTTCTGACAAAGAAAAACCTAGAAGAGCAGCGCCTCTTTCTTTGCATCTTCCCGCCAAATACTCTATACACTCTAAAGACATCCAGGCGCCCGTAGCTCAGCTGGATAGAGCATCGGCCTTCGAAGCCGAGAGTCGCTGGTTCGAATCCAGCCGGGCGCACCATGGTTATTTCAAGCAGTTAGCTCCGTCTCCCCCTCTCTTTTTTTCTCACCTAAATATGGCTTGTGCCCAAATTCTTGAGGAACCCCTTCGAGGGTAAGTCCGGCAACATTCTCAAAGCCGAATTTTCTGTAGTATCGCGGATGTCCTACTAAACGACAGCCTTTGGCGCCTATATCTTTTAATCTTGATAGCCCTTCTTGAATTAAGGCTTTGCCAATACCCTTCTGCTGGTACTCAGGTAGTACCGAAACGGGACCGAGGCCATACCAGTGCCTAGTGCCGTCCAAGATGGTCACGGGAGAGAATGCGATATGTCCGACCACGTTGCCACCGACTTCTGCAACCAGCGATAGAGTCAGGGCGTTAGCGGCACGTAATGCCTCGATGAGATATTGTTCCGTTTGGTTGCTGACCTCTAATGTTTTGAATGCCTCGACGGTCACCTCGGTGATGGTGCTGATATCGTCTTTCGTCTCGTTCCTGATTATGATTGTAGGATTCATGCGATTCTCGTTCATCTTCAGACCAACCGTCCCCGCTCAGCAGCCGGGGCCACCAGAGCGGCAATGAACCACCGAAAGCCGTCACGCGGCCCCGGTCTGCTGGAGCGTTTGGTGCGGCGTGCCTTTATGTTCCTGGAAGACGTTTCACAACTCCGGCGGTTGTCGCGACAGGGCGCGGATCTCATCGCGTAAGGCACTCACCTCATCCAGGACCGCGGCCAGTTGTTTGGCCCCTGCCACTTCGGCGTCGCTACTATCGGCGTCGCGGCCGACGAAGAAGGTGGCGAGCGCCGCTGTCACGTAGCCGAAAACACCGAAGGCGTATAGGGCCAGAAAGACGCACAATACACGCCCCTCCAGCGTCTGCGGCCAGTACTCCGAGCCCATGGTTGTCATGATCATGGCGGTCCACCACAGCGACTCGCCGTAGCTGTTCGGGCCGCCGGCTGCCTCGTTCTCGAAAGCGTACATCCCGGCCGCGCCGGCGAACGTGACCAGCACTGTGAGGGCGATCACATACCCGAAGCCCCGTCGGCTCAGACTCGCGCCCAGGGCCTTCATCCCGCGGTTCAGCGAACTGACAACGCGGACCAGCCGCAACCCCCGCCCCGCCCTGGCCAGGCGGAGCAGCCGAAACGCGCGGAAGACGCGGAAGATCCGCAGCGCGGGGAGCAGCAGCGAAATGGCGGTCAGCCAGTGACCCTTGAGGTAAACGACCTTGTCCGGGGCCAGGACCAACTTCACAGCGAAATCGATAATGAAGATAACCCAGATAGTCGTGCCGAGAAAATAGAACAGCAGACTCTCGCCCTGAATCAGCTCCACTATCAATAGCACCAGCCACACGAACGCCAGAACGAGCATCGGCGTCTCCAGCCCGCCCTCCAAACGCTGGAGCAGCTCGTATCGCTCCCGTTTCAGCTCCTCCGCATCCGTGGAGTTCGCGTCAGAATTTTCGTTCGTGCCCTTGTCACTCATCGGATTTCCCTCGTTAGCTTCCCCCGGAAGCCTTTCTGCCGCCGAACAGCAAGCTAACCGACGGCGGGCCGAGGCGCTTGTGGCAATCGCAGGACGTAACCGTCGTCCGGTTGAGCGCCTCGTTACAGTGCATCATTACGCCCCGGCTTCTTAGCTTTAGATAGGCATTCTTTCGCCCGCCGATATCCCAATTCAATCATCTCGGATGCCCGATCAAACTCTAATGTACGACAGGCATTCCTGGCAATTTCTATGACTATGTCCGGCGGGTAAGCGGCAAGCTTTTGGCGCGCGATGGTACTCTGCATAGTCTCAAACGCCTGAATGGCGATATCGTACGCCCCCCAATCTCCACTGCCCCTGCTGGTCACGGATTGTTGGTGTTGATTTATGAAGCGATTAATCCTTGCACGTAACGGCGAGGCAGGAGACGCTGGAGCAGCATTCAAGGTGCTCCGCTCTTCCGGATTATGGGCGAGGCCCCCCAGATTTACGGCAATAGTAATGTCGGTTTCATCACCAAACGTCGGCGCAATAGGCACAGGATTTAAAACTCCTCCATCCACAAGATCTCTCCCCTTGTACTTGAAGGGGGTAAAGAGAAGCGGTATTGCGAAAGACGCTCGCATGGCCTCAAAGAGACTACCCGACTTTAGCCATATTTCCTTCTGGCCTTTTATATCGGTCGCAACAGCCGTATAGGCAAAGGGAAGATCTTCGATTAATTGCGCTCCCACCAGCTTGATAAGGGTGTTAATGAGTTTGTCGCCCCTTACCAGTCCGCTCTTATCCCAGGAAAGATCCAGGAGAGTGACGATGTCAACTTTCGTGAGGGAACGCACCCATTGCTCATAGACATCCAGTTTGCCGGCCGCATATATCCCCCCGATGACTGCACCGATTGAGCAACCGACTATTGATCGTATTTCATAATCGTTTTCTTCAAGCCAATGAATTACGCCAATATGTGCTAAACCTCGAGCGCCGCCACTCCCCAGAACGAGAGATACCGTTTTCATCTTCGTTATTGCCATAATCTCAACGAATGCCTTTCCTGAGACGTTAACGTCTCAAGCTGATGGGCGCCGTGCTTTTTGCGGCGTCTCTCTCCAGCGCGGCGTTAGGCAACTATACCCGCTTGCCAAGGACCGCAGACTGATACCTTGCCAATAGCTTTGGCTCGTCAATTGATCCATGATGGTGTACCTGCCGCCATTTGCCAGACACCTTCTGAAAAACGCGAGAAGTACGGACTGCCAATTTCACTTCATCGCCTTCAAGGCGGAAATAGCCGCGCTCTCTTCCCACCGCATAAAACATGTCTGCCGTTTCGTGAACTGTGTAATCATAGTACTCGACATATACCTCAGCCGGGCCGTTAAAAATGCGCTCGTATACTGGCCGTATCTCTTGCCACCCTCGCTTTATTCCTCCAAGCGGATTATCCATTGCAATATCATCTGTATTTGTCCAGTTCGCCTCCATCATCGAGAGATCGCCGCGGTTGAACGCGCAATAAAACTGAACAAGCGCTTGATAGGGCGATGTCAGTCCACCTTGGTCTTCGTTACCGGTAATTGGTTCTTGAATTGGCTCCATGCTTTCCTCTCTTTGTTGCCTAACGCCAACCGAGTGACGCGCGTTGTTAAAGGAGGCAATCGGGACGTCCATAAAATCATAAAAATCTGCCCTTAGTTCGAGAAACTTATAATCTTATGGGCGTCCCCATCTTCTACCCCGGCGCTACTCAGCAAGTGCTTTATTTTGAGCGCTCGAATATACGCTCAGCGCAGTAACTGTGACCAAAATCAGTCCCATGCCGAAGATCTGTAGACCGACCAAACTTTCATCTAAAACCACGACGCCGAAGAGTGACGCGGTGACCGGCTCGACCATTGCCACAATTGAGGCCACGGCCGGCGCGGTATGGTTCAGGCCGACAATATAGAGAATGAACGACAATCCAGCGCCAAACACCCCCAGTACGGCGAACAGCGGCCAACTCGGCGTGCTCAGCACTGCCACGGCCTGGTCGACATCGACCAGCCAGATAAGTATGGTGACAAGGGACGCGAACGCTATCACGAGAATCGCCTGCGGGCTGCCGTGCGGTGCCGCATACTTAAAGCCGAAAATGAATACCGCATAGGAGAGCCCGGCAAGCAGTCCGGCACCGGCGCCCATCGGCGTGATGCCGCCCGCCCCAATCTCGTAAATACGGGTAAGCAGCACAATGCCAAACATTACCATCGCAATCGCTGCCCACTTCAGCAGAGTGGGTCTTTCGAGCTTGAGTGTGAAGGACACCAGATAGACGAACACCGGGGCGCAATACATCAGCGTCGCCGCAACCGCAACACTGCCCGCCGCGATGCTCACGAAATAAAAAGCGAAGTTGCCGGCTACGCCGAGACCGGCAATCACCGACCAGAACCATAATCGGCGACTGGCCAGTCCGCTGCCGCGCGGACGCAACGCAAGCCAGACGAGAACAAACAACAGCCCGATGGCGCCCCGGCAGAACGACACCACGAGCGAGTCCCAGCCCTTGGCCATGAGCATCCCGCCGATCCCGCCTGACAGCCCCCAGCATAACGCTGCCAGTGCCACGAAGGCCGTACTGTGACTCACCATTTTGTCTGATGAAATGAACCTCATCGGGGGTAGCGAGTGCCGTTCCATGCTGCAGATTCTCTCCCATCGGTTCCAATTAAGCGCCGAACTACAGATCCTTCTGGTAGACAAGATCTGCTTTGAGTTGCCAGCTCACTCGGTCAGCGATACATCTGCCGCCTAAAGGTAGCTAATTGCTAGTGCAGTGTATCACTTAAAGTTTTGTATATTTATGCAAATATGCCTTTAACCACAAAGGCACAAAGGCACGAAGTGCTTCTTGTTTTTATGTTTTTCTTTGTGCCTTCGTGTCTTTGTGGTTCGTATGCAATAACAAAATTCTACACGTACATTTAAGTTTTACGGCGTACTAGATGCTTAATATTGTTCTACATTTTGGGAATTGGCTGCAACCCCAAAAGGTGTTTCCTGCATTTTTACCTTTAGTTGCCTTCCTCAAAACCATTTCATTCCCACACTTTGGGCATGAGCGAATATTAGTGTCGCTCTTTTGCTCTTTTATGCTTCTCACATGGTTTATATGGTTGACGTGGGTCTTGAGATTGTTTTTGAGTTTCCCGCTTCTTATAGCTGCAATGATTGAATTTACTTCGGGCTGGCTAAAGATTATTTCCTTTTTGCTTTTAATGAACTTTATGTAACCGCCGCCCTCTGTAACGTTGGGGGGCATAGGAGTTTTAAAGGTTGTATCTCCGACGAATACCACCACAGAAAATAATTTACAGAGATCAATGTTTAAGAGGTCGGCAAGTGTCTTGGTGTGTTTGTAGTTTTGGCGCAAGGGGTTTTGAAATTTGGTTGTGTGTTTAAATATTTTTTGCGTCCATTGTTCTTGATGTTCTGCGCCAAAAATCCAGCCTTTCATGTTTTTAGTTTCAATAACAAATACCCCGTATCTGGACACTACAATGTGGTCAATTTGGGTTGTGCCATCTTCAGTGGACAGGGTGACATTGTGAAAAATTGAATATTTGTTTTTGGCGAGAAGTAACTTAGCTGAAATTTTAACAATTAATTCGCCAATAAATCCTTTAAATGTGGCAGATTTTACTATGGCACCAAGAATTAAGACTGGCACTACAAACTTGAAGAAGCTTAACAGGAAAAATAAAAATATATCTGCGTGATTGATCATAGTTTATTTTCTCTCTGCACCTACGGCAAAGCTAAGACGCGCGCCTAGCCAAGGCTGAGTAAATTCGAGTTTATTTAGGTGACCGAAGCCGATAAAACCAGCGTGCTCGTTCGCCTAAAGGCAGCGAATTGTTATGCCTTTTTTTCATTAACCAAAATTTATATTTACCAATATGCTTTGAAGCCATTTACTGCCTTTTTGGGTTATCAACCAAGATAATGCGCAACAATTAGCTACTACTGTTGCCCAATATGTGACTCGGAATGATAATTTTGAGGATTTGTGCCTTAAAAAACTTTGTGCAATTTTGGCACCTGGCCAACCACCTAACAGTGATAATGTATGTAAAGTACTTTCAGGAGTTCGCCAATTGCCCCACTCCGCCGCTTTTTTGTCTTTTGCGTACATTATAAATGCCAAGACACTCATGATTGCATATAGAAAAACGAGCTCAAGCGGGATGAGTTTTAATTCAAACAGGTAATAAAGAACGACTGAACAGATACTGAACAGAAGTAAAGAGCGGAACTTTTGCCTTATTTCCTTCCCATTATTTTTATGTCCTTTTAAAGGAGCAACATCAATGGCACATATCCGCCCTTTTGGATCGGTTGACGTAAAGTATTGTACTTCTAAATTTTTAAAGGGACGTTTATGACGATGGCTATAGCCATTTATATGGAAAAATAATGATTTGCCGCCAGAGGTTGGGGTTATGAAACCAAAACCCTTTTCTTCATTCCAATTTGATATGATGCCATTTTCTATATTCATTTCGGTTTCATATGGCTAACAGATGATCATCACCGGCGGCGCAGAGACTTGGGAGTACCACTGAGCTTATCGAGAATCATAAGTGTCTCCCCGTCCGGTGCATTATTTGGTTGGGCGATTACTTTTGTTCCTATTTGGTATTTTTCTTTTTCCATATTGTTAATGCAGTGATTAAATATTTTCTTGGCTCTGGCATGGGGTGGCTCTTCCCTGGTTTTGTTCGAAGCTCATGTTCCCTATAAATTTTCTGGACTCTATCCCATTCTTTTGGATATTTTTCAATGAACGCCTCAATGAACTGAGCTTCCGTAAAATCTGGAAGCAATGTTGATATCACTGACGCAATCTTTTCTTCTTTTTTCACGATTACACTCTGAGCCATTTTAAGCTCCTGATTATGAATTATGCCGCAACTTTTTTCGGCGCCAGCAGTCCGCTGGGCACCGTTGGGCGGCCGTGCCTCTCTGCCACACCCTTTCTTGGCACTCAGGGTTCGGTCTTCTTACGGATAGACCCTTTACAAGAAGAAGGCGAACTGAACAGGGTTATTATTTGATGACAATTTTCTCAAACACCAGATTTGACTATAACTCTTTTACCGGAAATGACCGACTGACCAAGCCGCCTGAGCCATCGCCACGGAATCCAGACTACGATACCCAGACTGAACAGCAGATAAAGGATCCATCTCGGCAACATGGCAAGGAAGCGAGCAATCAGGTCGAACAAATCACCTTTGTAGGCGATCTTCGCTGCCCGGGCGGAATATTTAATGAATCGTGTCGGTCCGATCTTGTCCAGCACCCGCAGACCTTTAGGGCCATAGGTCGAGGCTAGCTTGATGCTATCGGTTCCAAGCTGACTCGCCCGGCCGGCCGTTTTCAGGAACGTCTGACCACCGATCCGGTAGAGCGTGGCCGTCGAATCGCCAAATGTCTCGGCAGCAGCCGCCATGCGTCTTAACGATGCGGCATCGCTAGTCTTGCTCAAGAGATTCAAGCCACCTGGCGTGCGGGCAAGGCGGTAGACATCGCTGAACAGATCGGTAACAGAATCCAGTTTCTTCGTCTTCTGCACGGTTTTGGCGTTTTTAATCAGTGTCTTACCCAGCCAGGGCGGCAGCTTACCGAGCTTGCGAGCGGCTTTCAGAATGCTGACCCCGCCTTTGACAGCCGTGCTGCCCGCCACGGCCGGAGCAGCGGCTCCCGCCGTGCCAACAGTTGCTGCTCCGCTGGCGATCTGAGCAGCCGTAGCTACAAGGCCGATGCCGGCGAGAGCGGCAACCACCTCGTCGACATCTTCACCCTGAGCCCAGTTGGTCCCCTGCGCGGCGAGATCACGAATGTCGCCGACCACAAAAAAATCCGTGATCAGGCCCGCCGTCTTGCCGATACCTTCATCGCTGGTACCCACAAGCAATCCTTCGCCAAGCTTGCTTGTCTGGTAGGAGAGACAGTTGCGCACCCTTTCGATCTCGGCGTGCAGCGCCTGAGCCTGTGGATCGTCACGGACATAGTCGTATTCCAGGAAAAAATCGAGGTAATAGGCTGCCTCAGCGTATCGTTCCGCGGCAACCAAAGCCTCGACTTCAGGAACCGGGTCAATGTGGCTGAGCGCCAAGACAGACAACTGTGCCTGCTGCCAAATCACACCAGCAGAGACACACGCCAGAATCAACAAAATTAGCTTGAGCGAAAACCGCAAAAACACAATCGACACTCCAGATTCCCAGACCAAATGTTTGAGTTAGGCGGCAGACCAGACAGGCCCTGCCTCTTGAACGAATTGTTGAGCGCCGCCGTGCTTTTCATTTTTGCTCCCAGGACTTCCTCCTGGCTGGCCAATGAACGCTAAACGCCTGAGGGGAGCTTGGAGGCCATCATCTTCTTCCGGTCAATCTTGCGCCCGTCGACGATGAACGTTCCGTCACCAACCGCGTGAACCGTGCGCTTCTCCTTGCGGGCGGTATCGATGTAGGCGGCAACCGCCTCTAACACAACAATGTTGTGCTTTTTAACGATGTCGATGACCTTGCACTCAATGTTGGCGAGGCACTCCTTGATCAAGGGCGGCCTGACGAGTTTAGCCGGCACCGGTGTGAGCTTGAACTTGGCAAACTTGTCTGTGTCTGCGCCCGAGCACGTCCCTATGCCAACCACCTTATCCAATAGGTCGACGGTGGGAATTGCAATGACGCACTCCCGATTCTTTCGCAACGCCGCGAAGGAGTGATTCCATTCACCGGTGGTGATAGCAAATACCGGCGTGAAATCCATCACCATGGTCCAGGAGATAGTCATGATGTTATCTTTCTTCCCATCATGGGTTGTCACGAGGACCACAGGCCCTGATTCCATCAGGGTAAAAGCCTTGCTCAGTTTCAACTGACTCATGAGAGCATCTCCGATAGTCATGCCAAGCTTGCGCGCTCTATGTTAAGGCGCCCAACGCCAATGTTCAGAGGCGCGCTTCAGTGCAGTTAGGGCCAGTCGGGACGTCCATAAAATCATAAAAATCTGCCCTTAGCTCGAGAAACTTATAATCTTATGGACGTCCCTATCTTCCCACCAACTCAATCGGTCAACGATACATATGCCACCTAAAGGTAGCGAGTTATTAGCCTTATTTTAGGTGCTTTTTTAGGTCGCGGTAGTAATTTTCATGCAATCCAAGCATGATTAGTTCCAGTGATGATTCGCTAAATCTGTATGACAGGAGATGTTGTTTTGATTTAATTTTAAATTTGTGGACAAAAATGCCTCGCAGATCTCCTTTCTTCTCAGTACCAATTTCAGGATCACTGAGGATTTTCTTAATTTCCTTATCTAAGGTAGTTTTTTCTGGTTTTGATAGTTTTTTGACTTTATGGGCGAATGACCTCGATTGGTAAATTTTCATTGGGCCTACCCAAAAGTGAATTCAGTTTTTTCACCTTGATCTAACTCTTGGATTCCAATGAGCATTTCTTTGATGAGGTCATAGGTTAAGTCTGGGTTTTCTTCTACGCATTTTCCAATACGTGCCCAGTGTTCAATTTGCCCAGTTATAGACCTGTGCTCTACTTTGCTGTATTTTCTTGCGTCAGTCAGGAGATTTTCCGAAATTCTTACTGCTGTTGCCATTTTATTGCCCTCCGTTACCTATGAATCTATTGTGACTATAAATTAATTCATAACGTAGCAATTTGCAATTTTATCTTTTTGAGGACTAACGAGTCTGTAGAAAAACCCGTTTAGCATAGTTCAGCGGTGAGGGGACGGATTTTTTTGCACCACTTGCTTGCCTGTGTCCCGGCTTTTCTGCTCTGTCTGGGGGCAATCGGGACGCCCATAAAATCATAAAAATCTGCCCCTCGTTCGAGAAACTTATAATCTTATGGACGTCCCCTTCTTCCTCTTCTGTGCTACCGCACAACTTCAATTTTCACGTCGATTAGGCCAGTTGACGTCTTGCCTATATTGCTGAAGGCAGACCTTGAAAGATCAATAACACGGCCTTTAACAAAGGGACCGCGATCATTGATTTTTACAATGACACTTTTGCCATTACTGCGGTTGGTAACCTTTACATTTGCTCCGAATGGCAATTTTTTATGAGCGGCAGTTTTTAAATCATGCCTATAAATCTCACCACTGGCAGTCTTTCTGTTCTGAAACTTATCGGCATAGTATGAGGCTTGCCCAGATTCAGTAAATCCGATCCAGCCACCTCCAGCACCTGGCTGAACGATAGCACAGCCTGATAGAATGCAGAATGACGCCATTAACAGTAAATTTCTTGCAATGATTACCATATCGATGTGTTTGAATGTTTTCATATAACGTTTGAACTGTGCGGCGCGGCTTCTTGCGTCCGCACCAGTGAATGGTTCGGCCAATTTGGCATCGGAATGCTAGCTGAGTACGTGCATTCAGAGGTTAGAATCTGGTGACTCGCTCAACAATTGGTTCGCGGATTGAAAGCGTTTTTCCACCTCTTGGCGGTCCTCGTCTTCCAGCCGATGCAGGGATCCCGCAACTTCGGCAATCGTTTCCAGCAGACGGATGGTCACCGCAGTGCTGGAACGACCATATTGCCGGATCTGGTTGAGCGCCGCGTCCGTGACGTCCCGGAACGTAAAGACAGGCGTAATGACACGAAGCTGATCCTGATGGTCATATCGATAAGGCGACGGCATATCTCGTTGCGCCAAGCGGCACAGTACCGACCCAAAGTGGTCTACACACGTCATCGTCGTGAATGGGTCATTCACCCCGGTGGAGAGGGCTTGTATCGCGATTTCGACAAGTTGGTTGACCGCGAACTCAATGTCCTGACCGGGAGTTCGCGGGTTACCCAAAGCGAACGCGGAATTGATGCGCTTCACAAGCTGGTCGGCAACCTTGTTTCCTGGCCAGACCAGCATTAGCAGGCGGGTGGCAACGACATAGGGCCGGGTCGTCGCTCCAGTCGAATAACGATATCCTCTTGCATGGCCAAATCAATCACCCCCCCCATCGACGAGCTGTAGATAGCCGTCCCCGGCAGACCCAATCGGACGCGCCTCTCGACCGAACATGTCGAGGAAGGCTGCGTCGGGTGGCTCCCTCGGAATCTGTGGTGCTCCCCGTTCGATGTTTTCCGGAAACAGGCGCTCTATTCCCTCGATCAACTCCGCTCCGACCCGCGCCACGATCTCGTTGGCCTGGATAGAAACGGACACGTGATGGATCCGGCGATGACCCCCAGCAAGGAGCTCGCCCCCTCCGCTCCGCCGGTGAAAGTCCAACCCCAGTTAAGCGTCAACCAGTTCGTCACCGGTTCATCCAGGGCGACGGTTGCGAAGGCCAACACCATCGCCCCACTGGCCATGACTGCCGGGATAAACCAGAAACTGGAACGAACGCGGACCCATGTTTTGAGATTCTGTACTCTCATGACGACGCTACCTCATTCATGCGCATCTACTCTGCAGCCAAACAACAGCCGAAGTTGAGGCCGCAGTCCGGGCATTCCGTCATGTTCAGCTTTCCTGCACTTCATCGATCAATTCTCGGTGCACACGAACCGCCGTGCTCTTGGGCAAGACGGGCATGCCTCTGCCTTCGAGGTGCGCACGCGTAAACGCAGCCCCGAACAGGAGGATCATGGAGGAATAGTTCACCCAGAGCAGGAGCAGCGCCAGAGAGCCGGCAGCGCCATAGGCCGATGCTGTCGCAGTATAGGCCAGATAGATGGAGATCAGGGAACGGCCCACCGTGAACAGCAATGCAGTGATGAACGCACCGAGCAGGACGTCTCGCCAAGACAGCAGCACGTCGGGCAGGATCTTGAAGATCGCCGCGAACAGGAGCGTGACCACGAGCAGCGACAGGAATATCTCCATGCTCACCATCGTCCCACCAGGAACCGGTAGCCATTCCTCCGCGAACGCCATCACGCCACGCAAAGCCACTGACAATATTAACGAGACCAACAGGGTGAACCCGATGGCCAGGATGATGGTCAGCGACAGCACCCGCCTCTTGACGAAGACCCACATGCTGCTTCTGGAAGGACGTGGCGCAACGTCCCAGATCTGATTCAGGGACAGCTGCATCTGGGCGAAAACCGTGGTGGCACCGACTATGGTGGCGACGATCCCTATCAACGCCGGCCAGATGCCACTCTGATCGACCTGCGAATTGATCACTGCTGTCTGCACCACGCCTGCCGCTTCCGGACCGAGAGTCCCCTCGAGCTGCTCGAAGAGTTCACCCCGGACAGCCCTCTCGCCAATAACCAGCCCGACCAGAGTGACAATCACTACCAGGATCGGCGCGATGGAGAAAACGGTAAAGAACGCCAGCGCTGCGGCATAAATGAAGGCCTGGCTCGCCAGCCAATACCTGCTCGCAGCAGCCAGGATGCTGAGCCAGTGCCTCACCGGAGCGGGAATTTTGTCGTAGATACCGAAAGCCATGGGGCGAAAGCACCTCATCCTTGGAGTCAATGTCGATCTGTTACTACCCAGTATAGAGATTACAGAACAGCTTCCTCAAGGTCAACTGCGCTAGGGTTAATGGCAGAGATTTGTAACTTAAATTTTGCAGGCTCCACAATGCATAACGTTGAGCTGAATGGCGCGCCAAGGAACTTGCCCGTAAGGCCGCCGAAGTTCTTCGCGTCCACTCAAGTCAAGCGTTTGGTTGGCCATTTGCTTTGAATCCTTCATGGAATGTGACATTGCAGTGTGGAATACGGCCATCAACCGTAAGATGCCATATCTGTCCTGGGGTAGTATGTCTTTTTGCTCTAGCCATGAGTTATCTGGCCCTATATTGACGTTTTTGGCATTAAAAACATCAATATAGCCCCAAAAAAGGCCTATTTACTACAATAAACACCAATATTTTCAGTTAGTTAGCGTGGCCCGACCCCAAGCGTGCTCCCAAGCGTTGCTCAAGCGTTGCTTTGCAACGCCGCGAAGGAGTGATTCCATTCACCCGTGGTGATAGCAAATACCGGTGTGAAATCCATCACCATGGTCCAGGAGATAGTCATGATGTTGTCTTTCTTCCCATCATGGGTTGTCACGAGGACCACAGGCCCTAATTCCATCAGGGTAAAAGCCTTGCTCAGTTTCAACTGACTCATGAAAGCATCTCCGACAGTCATGCCAAGCTTGCGCGCTCTATGTTAAGGCGCCCAACGCCAATGTTCAGAGGCGCTCGTCAGCGCACCCCTTTGCAACAACTTGTTAGGCAATAGGATATCATTTATCTGATTTATCTAAAACAACCTGACGCACTTTATCTCGCAACCTTTCCAATAACTCTGATGGGCTTATACCTCGTCTTTGTGTTTCTTGCCGAATCCAATCCAACAATGCCAGACTTTGGGTAAAAACCATTTGTTCTGTGGTCAGTGCGAGGGTTGATCCGCAGGGGCAATTAGCACACATTATCGTCCCAATCGGGTCCTCAGGTTTCCAGTCGCCAACTTCAGCATCATAGGAATGAGCATATCCAGTTCGGGTAGTAACTGATAAATACTCACGAAGCGTTTGGAATTGCCGTTGACAATTTGGGCAGCTTCTAGGGAAAAGACTCTCAAAATAACGCTTTCCAATTTCGATTACTTCATCTTGGTTCATAGTTTTATGCCGCCTAACAGTGTAATAAGTAAAATTTTGTCCGTTATATTACCCCTTATAGGTGGACGGATTTTCCGCTTATTGTGATCTTAAAGCATAATAAGTGGAAAATTCTTCTTTTTTTTCCACTTATTACCCATTGTGTGCATCTTTTCCACTTCTTGCGTTATTATAGGGGCTATGGTGGAAAATAAACCGAAATTCCGTCCTGATCCCGAGCTCAAACTGATGGACCAGACCCGCGAGGTCTTGCGGAATTGTCACTATGCCTATCGAACTGAGCAGACCTATTGCCAGTGGATTCTGCACTTCATTTATCATTTCGGCGGCAAGATACACCCGAATACCCTTGGGGCACAGGACGTTGAGCGCTTTATATCCCATCTTGTCACGGAAGGGAAGGTATCCACGCTGAACTGCAGGTCCAAGTTGACGCTGCTAAAGAAAAGTCTCCATCTCCAGGAACCTGCCTATATCTATTGCCTATCATGACCTTTAAGTTATTCATGTCTGACCTCAGGAAGTAGTACAAGGGGTTTATTCTGTTAAGACGGGTGGTTATTGCGGTAAAATGCCTATGCCTGTAGCGGGGGAGAGGGGCGTGTGGCCCCTATGGCAGATTTGAGAGTTATGGTCAAATCTGGTTCGAATCCAGCCGGGCGCACCATGGTTATTTCAGGGAGTTGGATTTATTTCCAGCTCCTTTTTTTATGCCCCTGTCCTGGCCCGGCTGTTGGGGATTGCCCCCTATGAATTTGATGGAGTAGCGGCCCGGCCGGCCGATGAAGGGCAGGAGCAGCAGGCGGAAAAGGATCACCTCCTCCTTGTGGCGGTATTGGGAGAGACCGATAACCATGTCTTTGTGGCCGGCAACAGGCTGGCTGCGATAGGTGCCGCACAGCCGGTCCCACCAAGGGAAATTAAAGCCGAAATTACTGTTGGTCTCGCGGATCAGCACGGAGTGATGGACCCGGTGCATATCAGGGGTGACCACCAGCAGCCGCAGGAGACGATCCACCCCCGCCGGCAGACGGATATTGCCGTGGTTGAACATGGCCGTGCCGTTTAAGGCGACCTCAAAGATCAAGACGGCAAGGAGCGGCGGACCAAGGGCGGCCACGGTTGCCATCTTGATGAACATGGATATGATGATCTCCAGGGGATGAAAGCGCAGGCCAGTGGTCACGTCAATATCAAGATCAGCATGATGTACCATGTGCAAGCGCCAGAGGATGGGCAGGGTATGAAACATCACATGCTGCAGATAGACGACCAGATCAAGGAGGAGAACGGCCAGCAGCACGCTGAGCCAGTAGGGCAGGTCAACGAGACTAAACAGGCCCCAGCCGCTCTCCCGGGCTGCCGCCGCCACCCCCAAGGCCGCCAGGGGAAAGAGGAGCCGCACCACTAAAGAGCCCAGAAAGATAATGCCCAGGTTATTGAACCAGCGCCCCGCCTTTCCCACGGTGAGCGCTCGTTTGGGGGCTACCAGCTCCCAGCCGACAACCAGCACCAGAATGGCGACAAAGAAAAAAAGACGGAGCTGGGTGGGGGTGAGGGCGATCAAGGGCTTCTCCTTATCTGGGGGCTTAAAGTCTCTACGGCTAAAAATCCGTATCTTAAGATAAACCTTCCCGCCCCCGACGCCACGAAAAAAACAAAAAATCTCCCGGTTCTTGGTGGCGGCAAAGAGAGGGATCATGGTGGTCAAGGGTTGGCCTGCGTGCATAAAAAAAGGGGAGGGCCTTTCCCTCTTGCCGGAAAGGCCCTCCCCCATACTCTTGACTGCCACGGGAAGAAAGAGAAGGGGCCGGCGGCACCCATCTCCCTCCTCTCTCTTGCCTTATTTCTTGTTATCCTGATATTTCTCCGCTTTTTTCATCATCTCTTTACGGATATCGAGCATCTTCTGCTCCATATCGGCCAGTTCAGAGAGGGTGGTTTTGGGGTTGCGCTTGGCCTCCATATATTCAAAACGGAGGGTATGCATTTTCTTGCGCGTCTCCGTGGTCTCATCCATGAACTGTTGCTGCTTTTCAGCAGACATATTGGTCATCATGCGACCGCCCTTCATCATCCCCTGGCCCATGCCCGGTTCCATCATATTCATACATCCCTGGCGGCCTTGCATCATCATGCCCTTGCCGCCCATCATGCCCCTGCCGCCCATCATACCCTGACCCATGCCGCCGTACATCATGCCCTGGCCCTGCTGCATATTCTGGCCATCCGCCATATCCATGTCCATGTCCATGTTATCTTGGGCCATGGCAACGGCTGCTGTCATGCTGAGGGCGAGGACCGTTGTGAAGATTGTCTTTTTCATTGCAGTAACTCCTTATAAATAGTGGTTTTTAAAAACCATCCGCCGTTTCTTCACCGGATGGCCGTTTCAGCCTGGCTGATTATTTCGGGCCTTATGGCCGTGCCCATCTCTCCATTATGCCCTGCCAAGGGCAAAGCGAGTCAAGGAAATTGATCTGCCCATTTGCCAGGGCAATAATATTCCCTATTGAGCTGGCCGCCTTTTATTCCAGCTCCGCCTTGATGCGGTTGAACTCTTCTTCGCTGATCTCCCCCTTGGCATATCGTCTTTTGAGCAGTTCAAGGCTGGTGGGCGAAGAAGCCTTGGTGGAGCGGAAAAGAGCCTGCACGGCCTTGACCACCAGATAGATGATAAGCCCCCAGAAGAGCAGGGTAACAATCATCCCCAGGGGGCCGGAGAAAAAGGCCCCGGGTCCGCATAATAAGTTATTATAATGACCGGAAAAGTGCATCATGACTCCGCTCCTCCTTTATACTCTTGTTTGGTTGTTGCTGTTTGTGTCCCGCAATCCGGGCAGTAACGCCACCTGCTCTCGACAATTCCCGAGCAGTTCGGGCAATGGCCCTTGAGGGTCTTGCCACAATGGGGACAACGAAAATAGGCAGGCTCAAGGGAACCGCCACAGGCCGAACAGCTGCTCATGGTGCGCTGCGGCAACATCGCCTTTCTCCGCAAGAAAATCAGCAGCCAGGCTGCCAGAACCAGCAGGAGCCCCAGGGCCAGATAATCGGTTCCCGGCCATCCCCATGTGCAGCTCATCGGGGCCACCTCAATAACCAGCTTTGAGCGTGGTGGACTGGTGGGTCACGGCGGTTGTCTCACCCACCATATGGCCGCGGCCATGGCCCCCATAATAAGGGCCGCAACCACTTATCACCATGGTCAGGGCCAGGAGAAGGGCGACGAATAATACGAGTTTCATTTTTTACCTCCGGTTGTTGTTTCGATCTTACCGGAGATAATGCAGAAGGCGTGCCACCGGGCCGGAGGGCAAGATCTTCATTTTATAACTATTTGATATTACTTAATTAAAAAAGAAGTGACAGCAGAGGGCTACAGGATGACGGGCCCTGGCTGTCTCAAATTGAGACAGCGGCCGGGGAAGCAGCAGGGGGACAGGTATCTAGAGATGAGACATCTGGCCGGGGAATTTAATCCAGGCCATACTCCTTGATCTTGTTGAGCAGGGTCTGACGGGCGATTCCCAGCTCCCTGGCGGTCTGGGACTTATTACCGGCCGTTGCCGCCAGGGTGGTGCGGATCATTTCCCGCTCCATATCCCGCAGGGTGAGGCCGCTGCCGGTGGCCAGGGGAGGGGTCTCCATATCCTCTGCGCCCTGGGGCTGAAGAGGCGGGGGGAGTTCCCTCATGGTGATCTGCTCCCCCTGACAGAGGATGACGGCCCGCTCCATGCAGTTTTCCAGCTCCCGGATATTGCCGGGCCACTGATGATGCATGAGGAGATTGAGGGCCTGGGGCTGGATGGTGCGGATATCCTTTTTGTTTTTCCGGGCATAGCGTTTGAGGAAAAAGCGGGCCAGATCAGGGATATCGCCGGCCCGCTCACGCAGGGGCGGCAGGATAACGGGCACCACACTGAGCCGGAAAAAGAGGTCCTGCCGGAACTTGCCCCGGGCCACCATGGCCTCCAGGTCCTGATGGCTGGCCGCCACCAGACGGACATCCACCTTGATGGTCTTGCTGCCCCCCAGCCGCTCAATCTCGCCCTCCTGCAAAACCCGGAGGATCTTGGCCTGGGTGGGCAGGGTCATGTCCCCGATTTCATCCAGAAACAGAGTGCCGCGATGGGCCTGTTCAAAACGGCCCCGGCGCTGCGCAGTGGCACCGGTAAAGGCGCCCTTTTCATGGCCAAAAAGTTCGCTTTCCAGGAGATTTTCATGGAGGGCGGCGCAGTTGACCTTGATAAACGGCCCCTCCCTTCTTGAGCTCTTCTCATGGAGGGCATTGGCGATCAGCTCCTTGCCGGTGCCCGACTCGCCCCCGATAAGCACCGTGGCATCAGAAGGCGCCACCAGACGCAAGGTAGCAAACATCTCCTGCATCACCTTGCTTGAGCCGATGATATTGGCAAAGGCAAAATTCTCCTGGAGCCTCTCCTTGAGATGGATATTTTCCTGCTCCAGTTTTTCCACATGCAGGGCCCGGGCAATGATGAGCTGCAGCTCATCCATGTCAATGGGCTTGCTGACATAGTCATAGGCCCCCCGTTTCATGGCCATTACCGCCGATTCCACGGAAGAAAAGGCGGTGATGACAATGACCGGCACCCGGATAGCGGCCTCCTGAAGGGCAGAGAGGGTGGCCAGGCCGTCCAGGCGCTGCATCTTCAGATCAAGGAGGATCAGGTCAACGTCATGCTCAGCCAGGGCGGCAAGAACCTGATCACCGTCTGCCACCTCCAGGATGGTGAAGGCCTCCCCGGCCAGATTGGCCTTGAGCATGGTGCGATGGGCCCGGTCATCATCGACCAGGAGGATGGTGGTGCGCTGTTGTGTCATTTACGGCCCCTTGGTCTCTCTGCCGGCAAGAGGATATCAAGGCGGGTGCCCCTGGTTGGGGCGGATAGCACCTCAAAACGGCCCTGATGCTGTTCGATGATCTGGTGGCTGACGGCCAGCCCCAGGCCGGTGCCGCTTTTTTTGGTGGTAAAAAAGGGATCAAACATCTTTTCCTGCTCCTCCTCGCTCATGCCCGTGCCACTGTCCTGCACCCAGATCCGTATCCCGCCCTTTTCCCGGCAGGCGCCCAGCTCCACGGCGCCCTCGGCCGGGGTGGCGGCCATGCTGTTTTTAAGCAGGTTAATGAGGACCTGGAGCAGCAGATCCGGGTCTGCCTGCAGGGTCATCTTTTCGGCACAGGCCAGCTGCAGGGCCTGGCCTTTGGCGGCAAAATCGTGCTCCAAAAGCTGGGCCGCCTTGGCCAGCAGGGCGCAGGGATCAATCTCCTGAAAATCGGGCTCCCTGGGCCGGGCAAATTGCAGGAGGGCGGAGATGATGTGGTTGAGTCGATCCACCTCGCCTATCATCAATTCGGCATACTCCCTACCGCTTTCATCAGTTCCGCATTGCCCCTTGAAATAATGGGCAAAGCCGCGCAGGGTGCCCAGGGGATTTCTGATCTCATGGGCAATACCCGCCGCCATCTGACCCAGGGCGGCCAGCCGGCGAGAACGCTCCACCTGCCTCTCCAGAGCCCGTATCTCACTGATGTCACGCAGGATCAGAACCGTACCCATCTCCCTGCCCTCCTGGTCCTTGAGCCGGGAGCCGCTCACCTTCACCGGTATCCGTTCCCCATGTTCATGGAGACACTCCAGGGGGGCTTCCAGCAAAGGCGGATCATGATCCAGAAGGTCCAAGGGCCAGTGGGGAAAGACCTCATCAAGCCTCTGGTGGCCTAGGGAGCTAAAGGATCTGCCGGCCAGTTCCGCCGCCTTGGCGTTCCAGGAGACGATGCGGCCCAGCCGGTCCAGGGTGATGAGACCGGCCGGCATGCTCTTGATGACGTTTTCGGTGTAGAGCTCCATATTGGCCAAGGTGGAACGGCTGACCCGGATCCCCTGGTAGAGAAAAAGAAAATAGAAGCCGGCGCTGCCCACCAGAAAGAGGATGGCGGCCATAATCCAGCCATGCCTCACCCCCTGATGGCGGATCTGGTCAAACTCCGAGGTACGCAAACCGATAAAGATGACCTGCCGGCCTGGTTTTTCATGGGGAAAAACCTGCAGCGGCTCCCCGTTGTTGAGCTGCTGCCAGCGCTGACGCATCATGCCCCGGGGCCCGAAACCGGCCAGGGGTTGAAAAAGGCTGGCGATCTCAAAGACCTTGGCGCCAGGGATCAGGGTGGTGAGCGGCCTTTCCCGGCCCAGCACCTGGCTGACCCCGGGGCGCTCTGCGGCCTGCGGCCACTCTCCAGCCCCTGCTACCAGTTCGCCCTGCTCGTCCACAATATGGATATAGGCCACGGCCTCTGTCTTGGTTGTTTCCTTGACCAGGGTGGTGAGGGGGTCCTCACCCTGCCGGTAATGCCGCATGGAGGTGCGGGCCCCGGCCTCAAAGCTGCGGATCAGGGTGAGCCCTTCGTTGAGGAAGAACCTCTCCATCAGGGCCTCTTCCCGGCGAAAGCCGCTGGTGGTCATGGTGAGCACAACAAGAGCCAGCAGAATACTTGCCACCACCAAGGAGAGGGCGATTCTGGAGATCTTAAATGGCTGTGCTGCCCTGGGTATCATCAAAGGGTATCCTGTTTCTGCCTGGCCTGCTGCCAAAGGGGGCAGGTGGTTTTTTTTAGGAAGCCGCCACCCTCTGGTCTCAACAAGGAGGGGCTGGCCGTTTTTGTCTCCGTATCATAGCTGCATTGGGGCAAAAATAACAGTTGCATGCAATGCCAAAAAAAATCCCCTGCCGGTCGCAAAGCACAGGATCTCCTTTGCCGATGAACTGCTGGGTAGGGTGGAATTGCAGCGACTGTGCCATGAGCTCTTCTCCTGAGAAAATCCCATTTAACATTTTGATATTATAAAATATTTTCTAAAAAATTCTCTTCTGCTCTCCGGCCAGGCCACCTTGGCTGCCCAAAAAAGAGACAGCCTGCTCAGCGTGAAGAGGAAGAAAGCTGCCCAGAAATAAGACACCGGCCCCTGGCCCTGGCCAGCCGCCGGGGCGGAATCTGAGACCGGCACCGCTGGGGTGCGGCGACCCCTTTCCAAAACAAGATCTTTATCTTGTTTTGGAGTTATGGCCCTTGCATGCTACTATTGTTCTATAATCTGGGGTTAATCAGGGCCACAGCCCCGGCCCTGGCCCGGGGCTCTACAGAGGAGCCCGACCCCAAGCCTACGTCCATCCCACCGGAGACCCGCAATGAAGAGATGCAGCTTAATTGATTTTATGGAAGAGATGCAGCCCTGGCTTGACAAGGACCATATCAGAAAGGCGCATCTGGATGAGCAGGGCCATTTTGTTCTCCATTTTCAGGACGGCATGAAAAACGTCTACCAAATAGATGACTGCAATATCCAACAGGTTACCAAGATTCTTAAGGATCTCGCCGCCCGGGGTATTTCCACCACTGCCTGAACAAGAGCGCCCCCAGTAGTGCTCAGCCCAAGACAAGAGACCTCCAGGGCCGCCGGTGCCCTTGCCCGCCGGGCCGGGCGGTCCACACCTTTTTTTTCGCAGCCTGCCAGACGCCAAGGGAGCAACCATGGAGCAGAAAGACCCTAAAAAAATCGCCCTGACCGGCGCCACCGGCTTTGTCGGCAGCCACCTCCGCGCCGCCCTGACCCAGGCGGGCTGGCAGGTGACCACCCTTGGCCGGGCTGAGCTGGCCCTGGGGCCTGCCGAGCTGGCGCAGAAGATGGCCGGGGCCGAGGCCGTAATCAATCTGGCCGGGGCACCGGTTCTGGCCCGCTGGTCCGAGGCCCACAAGGTGAGAATGCGCGAGAGCCGCATTACCCTGACCCGGAACCTGGTAAAGGCCATAGCCGAGATGGCCACCAGGCCTGAAGTCTTTATCTCCACCTCGGCCGTGGGCTATTACGCCTCCCATTGCGTGCACAGTGAAGAAAAAGGCCGCAAAGGCCAGGGCTTTCTCGCCGACCTGGCCGAAGATTGGGAAGGGGAGGCCCTGCGGGCCGAGGAGCTGGGCATCCGTACCGTGATTTTCCGCTTTGCCGTTATCCTCAGCAAAAACGGCGGTGCCCTTCAGAAAATGGTACTGCCCTTCAAGCTCGGCCTGGGCGGCGTCATCGGCACCGGCAAACAAGCCCTTTCCTGGGTCCATCTCACGGATCTGCTGCGGGCCCATTTGACCGCCCTGGAGTCCCCTTCCTTCAAGGGCATCTACAACATGACCGCCCCCAGGCCCACCACCAATTATCATTTCACCAAGACCCTGGGCAAGGTCCTCCACAGGCCCACCATTCTGCCGGTCCCCACCTTCATGCTGAAAATGGTCTTTGGCGAGGGGGCCGCCATCCTGGCCGACGGTCAGGCGGCTGTGCCCAAAAGGTTGCTGGAGAGCGGTTTCACCTTTGAATTTCCCGAGCTGGAAGAGGCGCTGCGCGATTGCACAACAACCACCCCGGGATAAAGGGGCCGCGCCTTAAATCCGGGGTCCGTCCTTCTGCTGGTTTTTCTTGACCTGGGCCGGGACGAGCTCCTCCGGCAGCCAGTCAAGATCCTTCTGCCGCAGAATTTCATAATAGGTAAAGATCCGGCTGACATACTGCACCGCCTCCCTGCCACGGGCATAGCCATATCTGCTCTTTTGATAATATTTCTTCTCCTGCAGCAGGGGCAGGGCCTGCTGCAGACCTGACCATGTGTCATCAGGAAGATCGAGCTGCCTGGCAATTTTTTGGGCATCACGGACATGCCCCAGGCCGATATTATAACTGGCCAGGGCAAATTTTGCCTGATCCGGCTCGCTTATATGGGACCAGTAGCCCTGGAGTTTGCGCAGATATTTAACACCGGCATAGACATTCTGGTCTGGATCCAGCCGGTTATCAACCCCCATGCTCCGGGCCGTATCCCGGGTAACCTGCATCAGGCCCCGCACCCCGGTAAAACTGAGGGCCAGGGGATCAAAATGGGATTCCTGGTAGACCACCGCCGTAATCAGACGCCAATCAAAATCATTGGCCGCCGCCTCTCTTTTGATCAAGCCGGCATAGCGGGGCAACCGGCTGCGCAGACGACGATGAAAGATCTGCAGATCCACATAATCAAAGATGTGGTCGTCGTCATAATAGCGGCTGTAGATATTGTCATAGAGGCCGCTTTCCTTGGCATGTTTGAGAAACTCGTTGATTTTATTCCTGAAACGACCCTCTCCTTTCTTCACAGCCCAGCCCAGGGAATGATGGGGCCCCAGGTCAAAGGCCAGCTCTATATCCGGCTGATAGAGCTGGTTGAGGAGGGCGATGTTGGAGTCTGCCATGGTAATGGCTATCTCCTTACTGGCCACCTGCCGGATCAGCTCTTCGGTGGAGACGTCCCTGTGGAGGCGGATCTTGATCCCAATGGGGAGTTTTTTATTGAGATCCTCTAAGATTTTCTGATAGGTGGTGCCCTGACGGACATGGATCTCCCGATTGTAGAGATCTGCCACCCTCTCGATCTCCATCTCGCTCCGATGCACTATGATCTGGGGCTGCACCTCCATATAGGGCTGGGAAAAATCCACCGTGCGCCGCCGCTCCGGGGTGATGGAGAGTCCGGCCGCCGCCATGTCCACCTCGCCGGCGGCAATGGCCTCCAGCAGGGATTCCCACTCCACCACCTTGACAATGAGCCTGACCCCCAGATAATCGCTGAAGGCCTTGGCCAGATCATATTCGAAACCAACCGGCTCGCCCTGGTACTGATAGTAGCAGTTGGCATTATTGCGGGTGGCCACCACCAGCTCACCCTTGTTTTTGATCCGGGCCAGGGTGTCCGGCGACTCTCCGCAGCCGGGCAGTAACAAAGCCAGCAGGAGCAGGGGGGTGAACAGTTTTTTGCTCCTCCGGGCGGAAAAAAGAGGGAGGTATTTTTGAGAAAAGTCTTTCATATATGCTCCTCCTAATCTAAACCACCCACCCCAGTTGGACAATCTCTTTCGCCAAGCCAAGCCGTGGCATGGCTTGGTTCATATTATGCCCAGCCCCCCTCTTTGCCCTCCGAATTCAGGGCCTGACCTCCCTGGCGCACCCCGCCGCCGGCACCTTCTGCGTGCCTCTTAAAAAAAAATAGCCCCGGAAGGGAACCATTTTCTCGTACCATCCGTTTGTTATACTTTATGGGGTCCTTTTTCTTCTATTAACCATAACAAAAGGAGGTTTCGATCTACTTTCCGCCGCTTACCGCAATTCAAGATTCAGAATCTATCAGTCACCTCACCCTCTTAAAAAGGAGAAGACCATGAAGAAGTATGTGTTCTTGACCGCATTTTGCAGCGCAACACTGATCAGCGGAGCGGCCCTGGCCGCTCCCACCCTCACCGCCCTAGAGGAGCTGGGCCGCCATATTTATATGGACAAGGATCTCTCCCTCAACAGCAGCCAGTCCTGCGCCACCTGCCACCACGAGAACTACGGCTTTGCCGACCCGACCAACAGCCGCGACCCTTATAACACCATGGTCTCCCTGGGAGATGACGGCGTGTCCAAGGGCGGCCGCAACGCCCCCACTGCGGCGTATGCCGGCTACAGCCCCATCCTCGGCCTGACTGCCGACGGCGCCTGGCAGGGCGGCATGTTCTGGGACGGCAGGGCCACCGGGGACACCCTTGGTGATCCGCTGGCCGAGCAGGCCCAGGGTCCGCCGCTGAACCCGGTGGAGATGAATATGCCCAGCAAGGAAGCGGTGGTGGAGCGGGTGGCCGCCGCCAACTATGCCGCCCAATTCATCAAGCTCTTCGGCGCCGATGCCTTTGCCGACCCGGACCTGGCCTATGACAATATCGGCCGGGCCATTGCCGCCTATGAACGTTCGGCCGAGATCACCGCCTTCACCTCCCGCTTCGACACCGGCAAGCTGAGCGGCCAGGAACGCCGCGGCCTCAACCTGGTCGTGGACAACTGCACTACCTGTCATGGGGTTCAGGAGACCTTTGGGGCGCCGGCGGCCCTCTTTACCACCTATCGCTACGAGAATATCGGCGTGCCGGTGAACGAGACCCTGCTCAACGATCCCGATTCGGTCTACACGGTGCCGGACAACGGCCTGGGAGGCTTCCTGGGTGATCCGGCCGAATACGGCAAATTCAAGGTGCCCACCCTGCGCAATGTGGCCCTGACCGCGCCCTACTCGCATAACGGCTATTTCCCCACCCTCACCGCCATGGTCTCCTTCCACAACAGCCGGGATGTAGACCCTGCCTGGCCGGCCCCCGAGGTGGCCGCTAATCTCAACACCACAGATACAGGCAATATGGGCCTGAGCAGTCAGGAGATTGACGACATTGTCGCCTTCCTCCATGCCCTGACCGATTAAGCTCAGGCACCCCATAACAGCCCGTTGAAAAACTACTGCGCTTGCTGATGCGGCGTCAAAATTCGGCTCAAAATGCTCATTTACCACATGTAAATTGCGCTTTTTCGCCTCATTTTTCCTTGCCTCAGCTGCGCTCGCCACCTTTTTCAACGGGCTGATAACCCTCGGACTCAAGGTGCGGTAGGCTCGGGGGGATAGCAGGGGGATGGATTGTTAAATCCATCCCCCTTTTTTCTCCCCTGGCTATTTCTCGCCCTTTGCGTTATTTTTGGCTGTTGAACAATGCCTATCAGCGCCAATTTATCCCAGAGGAAAGTGTTATGAGAGTAGCTGCCCTTCTTTTTCTTCCCCTCCTTTTTGCGGCCGGCTGCACCCAGGAGACGCAAAACAAGTTCGGCCGCGCCGTCCAGAACTGGACCGGTACCGACGGGGTTCTTGAGGTCTATGGCGGCGACAAGCTGGTCAAACGCTTCTTAAAGATCGACAAACTCTCCACAGCTACCGCCACGGACGGCAAAGGAAGCCGCCCCTATCGTTTCGGCTACGGCATACTCGATGCCAACCTCAACGGGGTGGTGGATAAGGGCGAGAACAAGGTCTATTTTGAGTTCAGCGACTATTCAACCCCCTACATCTTTTTTGAGAATCCCCAGTAGGAAAACTGCCTTGCCCCACCCTTGTTGGGCAAAAGCCTTTCCAGCCTCAGCGGAAACAGAAAAATAGTCGCACCCCTTGCAGATTCTCCCCTATGCCGCTAGCCAGCAACAAAACCTTGCCCCTGTGGCTGGTGCACAGCCTCATGCTCTGTACCGCCATGATCGTCTCCAGTTCCTTTACCGTGGGCGAGGCCATCACCCGCGCCCTGGATCCGGCCGTGCTCCTGTTGCTCCGTTATCTGGTGGCCGTCTTCTGTCTCGCCCCCCTTATCCTGTGGCGCTACCGGCACTGCCGGCCATCCTTCAGGCAGCTGGCAGGATACAGCCTGGTCAGCGCCAGTACGGTGGGCTTTTTCTGGTGCATGTTTGAGGCCCTGCGCTACACCACGGCCATCAATACCAGTATCATCTTCACCCTGGTGCCGGGCATTTCCGGGATCTACAGCGCCCTCTTCCTGCACGAACGGCTGGGCCGCTTCCGGCAGCTGGCCCTCTTTTTCGGCATGGTGGGCGCCCTGTGGGTCATTTTCCGGGGCGACCCAAGGCGCATGCTGGCCATGGACGTCAACCATGGCGATCTGCTCTTTCTGGCCGGCTGTTTTCTCATGGCCGCCTATACACCGCTGATAAAAACCTTTCACCGCCAGGAATCCATGGTGGTGATGACCTTCTGGGTCCTGGTCACCGGCCTGGGCTGGCTCCTGATCCTGGCCCTGCCCCGTCTGGCCGACGTGCAGTGGCAGGAGATCTCCAGCACGGTGTGGAGCGGCATTATCTACCTGGCCATATTTTCAACCATCATCACCTTTTATCTCAGCCATATTGCCACCCTCCACCTGGGACCCACCCGGGTCATGGCCTATAGCTATTTTTATCCGGCCTTTGTCCTCTTGATCAACTGGTTCTTCGGCAAGGGGCTGCCGCCGCTGATTATCCTGCCCGGGGTCATGGTGGTTACCCTGGCCAGCCTTGTCCTCCAGCAGGTGGCCAAGGCCCCTGCCGGCCGGAACAACGCCTCTTAACGCCTCTTAACGCCTCTTGCTGAGATAATAATTCCCTGCCAAAAGAGCGCCGGGCATTGCCGCCGGGCAGGGTGCTCTTTTTTTCAGCTTGCCGCCACCTGTTGACAGATCTCAACAAATTTTTCAGGATCCAGGCTGGCCGTGGCCACCATGAGGCCGGAGAGCCCAGGAATCTGCATGTAGTCGGCGGCATTTTCCCCATGGACGGCCCCGCCGTACAGGATGGGACTATCAGGGGCCAGGATGTGCAATTGGCTGATCGCCTCCTGAACCCTCTCGACAGCAGGCGACATATCCAGGCCAATGGCCTCCACCGGTCCATAGCCCACCAGACACTCCTTCACCTCCTGGTCAGCAAGGGCGGCAAACTGGCTCTGCATATAGGGCTGATCCACGCAGATAATGGGCGTAATACCCACGGCCAGGGCCTCATGGACCTTGTTGGCCACCTCCTGGTCGGTTTCCCGGAACCAGCGCCGCCGTTCGGAATGGCCCACCAGGCTATAGCCCACCAGATCCTGAATCATAGCCGCTGCCACGGCACCGGTATAGGATCCCAGCGGAAAGGCGGAGATATCCTGGCTGGCCAGTTCCACGCCGCTCTTGCCCTTTGCCAGCATCTGCTGCAGGGGTCCCAAAAAGGGAAAGGCCGGGGCCAGGATAACCTTGACTCCGGCCTGGGGCTTGTACAGCTCGAGAAACCGGCTCAGCCACTGGCCGGCCTCGGCCAGAGTCTTATGCGATTTCCAGTTCGCCACCACATATCTGCTCATATCTTCCTCCTTCAAAAAGGGTATTTCAAGACAGCTCGCTTTTCCGGCCGGAGCCAGCAAGCGGCGCTGCGGTTCTTGCCTTATCAGCCCGTTGAAAAAGGTAGCGAGCGCAGTAGTTTTTCAACAGGCTGTTATGCCTCTTCCACCTGACAAAGCATCTCATCAATAACCGTAAGCCCCCCCTGCCAGAAGGCGGGATCGCGCAGATCAATGGCAAAGGGCTTGAGCAGCTCGTAGGGCGACTGGCTGCCCCCCTGACTGAGGAGCTCCAGATATTTGGGGACAAAAGCCGCGCCCTGCTCCTGGTACAGCTTGTAGAGGGCCAGCACCAGCAGCTCGCCAAAGGCATAGGCATAGACATAGCCGGGGGTGCGCAGAAAATGGGGAATGTAGGACCACCAAATGCCATACTCCGCACTCAGGGTGACGGCATCGCCGAACATGGCACGCTGGCTGGTGAGCCACAGCTCAGAGAGCTTGGCACTGGAAAGCTCCCCCTCCTGGCGGCGGCTGTTGTGCATCATATCCTCAAAACGGTTCATGGAGATCTGCCTGAAGACAGTGGCAAAGATCGATTCCAGCTTCTGACAGATAAAGGCCCGGCGCTGGGCGGCATCGGTGAGGAGCTCGAGCTGCTTGTGAAAGATGAGGAGTTCGGCAAAAACCGAGGCGGTCTCGGCCAGAACCAGAGGGGTGTTGCCGTTAAAATAGCCCTGGTCCCGGGCCAGATATTGATGGACGCCATGGCCAAGTTCATGGGCCACGGTGGAGACGTCGCGCAGATTGCCGGTGTAATTGACCAGGACGTAGGGGTGGACATCGGGCACACAGGGATGGGCAAAGGCGCCGCCCTGCTTGCCATCCTGCACCGGGGCATGGATCCATTGCCGCTCAAAAAAGAGGCCGGCGATCTCCGCCAGCTGGGGTGAAAAGTCGCTGAACCCGGCCAGCACCATCTCCTGAGACTCCTGCCAGCTGAGCCGCTTGGCGGGCAGGCTGGGCAGGGGGGCGTAGCGGTCGTAATCATGGAGCTCCGCCAGGCCGAGCAGCCTCTTTTTCAGGCCATAATAGCGCTGGACAATATCATACCGCCCGGTGGTGGCTGAGACCAGGGCAGCCACGGTCTCCTCGTCAAGCTCATTGGCGAGGTGGCGGGAGCTGTCCCAGGTGGCATAGCCGCGCAGCCGGTCATCAATCATCTTATCGGCCAGCAGGGTATTGAAGATATGGGTAAAGAGATAGAGCTGGCTCTTGAGTCCGGCCGTTAAGTCCTGGGCCGCCTGGATCCGCACCTGGCGGTCCGGGCTATGGAGATCGGCCAGCACCTCTTCCTGGCCCCTCTGGGTGTCGCCAAACTTGAGATTGCCCATCACCTTGGTGAAGAGGCTGGTCCAGCTTGAGCCCCCCACCGGGCTCAACTCAATGAGCAGGGTCTCCTCCACCTGGGAGAGGAGATGATCGGCGTAACGCCTGATGCTGGCCAGATAATGGTGATAGGGGAGGGTTTCTGCAGATTCCAGAAAAGGCCGGGCCGCCTCCTCGTCCATCTTGGCCCACTCCAGATCAAAAAAGACGGTGTCGCGGCTGATGCGGCTGGCCGCCTCCTTCACCTCCTGCAAAAAAGCGCCGGCCTTGGCATCGGTGACTTGGGTGGCAAAATTGAGATAGGCATAGGTGGCCACCCGACCCAGATTGGTGGCAATACGTTCCAGGCGGCGCACCACCCGGGCAAACTGGGCCGGCTCCAGCTGCGCCAAACCACCAGAGAGCTCCTTGAGCAGGGCCGCCTCCTGCCGGCAGAGATCAATATCGTCTTTGATCAGCTCATCAGCCGGCCCCTGGTAAAGATCCGTGAGATTCCAAAGGACATCACCGGTCCCAAGCTCTTTGTTCATCTGCTCAGACATAAAAAATTCCCTGTCCCTGATTCAAATCTGCAGCCGGCGCTGCCGGCCCTTTTTTATTCAGAATACCATTTCCGGCCAAGGGTCGAAAGAACTGAAAATCTTTGACCATCAGCGTGGTTTAATTATATTTTATTCCTTGAATTTTATTATTTATCTGCTATAAATAAATAATAACTATTATCAACAATTCCTTATCATACCTTATTCCCACAACACGGAGGAGCCATGCCATCAACCACCGACAATCTCAAGGATGCCTTTGCCGGCGAAAGCCAGGCCAATCAGAAATACCGGGCCTTTGCCAGAAAGGCCGAAAAAGAGGGCTTTGCCAATGTGGCCAAGCTCTTCCGCACCACTGCCGAGGCCGAGCGCATCCATGCGGAGGGCCACCTGAAGGCCCTGGACATGGTGGGCTCAACCGTCGACAACCTCCAGGCGGCCATTAACGGCGAGACCCATGAGTTTGAAGACATGTATCCGCCCATGATCAAACAGGCCGAGGAGGAGGGCCATAAGGCCAAGGTGATGTTCAAATTCGCCACCAAGGCCGAGGCCGTTCATGCCCAGCTCTACAGCAAGGCCATGGAGGCCGTCAAAAACGGCGTGGACCTTGATACCGCCGCCTTCTATCTCTGCCCGGTCTGCGGCTATATCGAGCTGGGCACCCCACCGGAACGCTGCCCCATCTGCGGCGCCAAGGCCCATATCTTTGAGCTGGTTGCCTGACAGAGCCTTGAAAAAAAACAGTGCCGGCTGATCCGGCAATCAGAAAAAGGCGGCAGAGAATACTCTGCCGCCTTTTCTTTTCTCTTTTTGGGGCCCGGCCTCCGCAATGTTCCACCCTGCCTGCCCCCTTTTTCCCGCCGCCAGATAACCGCGCCAAAACAGGGGGCCAAGGCGCGCTTACCAGCTCCGGGCCAGCCTTTTCCTCTGCCACAACCGATACCCAACCACCACAACCACCCCGGCGATGTTGGGCAGCCAGACCACGGGCGTACTCCAGGCAATACCGTCATAGAAATAATCACTGAGGGGATAAAAGAACTTGGTGGGGAAATAATGACGGGTATGAAAGGGGATATCGAGGAGAATATGAAAGGGCCAGGCCAGCATGACAAAGGCCAGGGCCCTGTTTTGCCAGAACAGAAGCAGACAGGCGAGCAGGGCAATGAGGAGGCTGTGACTGAGGTCATAGAGCAGAAAACACCAGGCCGGGATGATCTCTAAAGGCGGCTTGCCTGCCACATAATTGCCATTAAGCAGGCGGATAACCGCAAAGGCCCCGAAACTGACCATATCGGGCATGGCGCCGAAGGCCATGGCCAACCATGGCCGGTGGCGACCAAAGAGGCCATAGCCCCAGAGGCTGTGACTGAAAATATCCATATCCCTACTCCACCAGCGCCTCAGCCATGGTGACCCGGTTGATCAGCCACTCTTTCTCCTCCTTGTGCAGGACAAGGGTCGCCGGCGCCACCTCGGCAACCATCTCCTGATTTACCTGCTGGCGCTGAAGATGGACCGTGGCCTGCACCCGGGCCTCATTCTTCACCGGGATAGCCACATCCAGATCCGCCAAGGCTACGCTAACAACAGCATAGTGCCGACGGTAATAGAGCAGATAGTGGATAATCAGATCCTGCTCCAGGGCCTGATCATATCCCCGTTCCGGGATAAGAACCTGACAGCGGGCCGCCACCATCTTTTTAACCCGGCCCATCTTCACGGCCATCTGCAACGACGTCTCCATCTCCTCTTTGCTCAGGGCCTGGCCAAGGTCAACAAGCTGGCGCCTGATCACCTGCTTCGCAGAAAAATAAAAGGCCAGCCAGCCCCCCAAGGCCAGGCAGAGGACCAAAACCAGGGCAGTAATCTTTTTGGTCATCACCTCTCCATAGCAGAAAATGCGCTTAGCACGGCATAGCTTTTTATGATTGTACCTTTTCCCAAATCAATAGTGAACAAACGAACCGGATTGATTGGTAAAGATTTTGTGACCCCTGAAAAGGGGCGAAAAAGATTTTTCCTGCCCCTCTTCCTTATGATAAAAAGAAGAGATGCTGCCCGAAATGAGAAACCTGCACTGCCGGCGGTCAAGGCCAACAACAACAAGATATATGGAGGTAACATATGGATTTCAAAAAGATGGTGCCCTGGAACTGGTTTGCCGAAGAAGAGGGGGAGAGGAGTAAGACCATCCCGGTCCAGCACCATGCGCAACACCTGCCGGGCCTGCCCTTGCAACCCTTACAGCAGCTGCAAAGCGAGATTGACCGGATGTTCAACAATTTCTTCCGCGGCTTTTCCCCGCCCTTTGCCGGCCTCAGCCCCTTGCCCTCTCTGCGGATCCCGGGTCTGCCGGAGGGTCTGATCAAACCCAGCCTGGACATCAGCTCCTCAGAAAAAGAATATGCCATCACGGTGGAGGTGCCGGGTGTTGATGACAAGGATGTCAAGGTCGAGGTAAGCGGCAACAACCTGATCATCAGCGGCGAGAAAAAGCAGGAAACAAAAGAACAGGAGAAAAATTTTTATCGGGAGGAGCGCTGCTACGGTTCCTTTCAGCGTGTTCTCTCTCTGCCGGAGGATGCCGAAAAAGACAAGATCAAGGCCTCTTTCAAAAAGGGCGTCCTCAACCTGACCATTCCCCGCCAGGCCGTTCCCACCTCCCAGGTCAAGAAAATCGAGATTGAGAGCAAAGAATAGCAGATGCCCCGCTTCAGGCCACTCTAGAGAGCGCGAGAAAGGTCTCAAGACGCCTTACCTCTTTTTTCTCTCTGCCTCCCGCCGGAGTAAAGGAAAAAGTACCTCCGGGGTCAGGCCGGTATCAACACAAAAAAAGGCGGCAGACGCCTTGAGGCCTCTGCCGCCTTTTTGTATTGCAACAGACAAAAAGCGATCAGGTCTTGATATCGAGCAGGTTGCCGATCATCTCGTCCCCGGCCTGGATCATCTTGATATTGGCCCTATAGCTGGTCTTGGAAATCATCATGGTGGTGAACTCCTTGGCCAGATCAACATTGGAATTCTCCACAAAATCAGGAGCAGACCCCGGGGAAGCGCTGCTTCCAGGGACCTCCGGAGAGGTGGGGCGCTCCACGGAAGTCACGGCAACCCCCCGCCCCACCTGACTGGCGCCGGCGGCCGTGGCAATCTCCTGGCTGGCGACATCCTGCAGGGTGACGCGGCTGGCCTGGTAGCCCTCGGTGTTCACATTGGCGACATTATTGGCCGTGGACTGCACCTTGGTGGCCAGAGAGGTAAGGGCAGAGAGTGACGTGTTGATTCCTGAAACCATGGTGCACCCCTCCTTAAGAAAGATCAACCCCTAAAAACAGGCGTGAAAAATAGCGCTTAATTCATTATATATACTAATCATTGTCGCCCATTTTAACAAAAAAATTATCAGAGCGCTCCTAACAGGGCCAACTTTCCCCTTTGCCCCCCTGGAAAACCATGCCGGATTTTCTCCTCCAGAACGCTCTTCCCGCCCTTTTTTTGATCAGCTTTATGGCCGCCACCATCCTGCCCCTGGGCTCGGAGTGGCTGCTGGTGGCCCTGATCCTCCAGGCCCATGATGTGGGCCATCTGGTGGCCGTGGCCACCCTGGGCAACTTCCTGGGGGCGTGCACCACCTACGCCATAGGCATCTGGGGTTCCGCCTTTATTATGGAAAAAATCCTGCGCATCAGGCCTGACCAGGTGGCCAGGGCAACCCGCCTCTACCAACGATATGGTTCCTGGTCTCTTCTGCTCTCCTGGCTGCCGGTGATCGGCGATCCCCTCTGCCTGGTGGGCGGCTCGCTGCGTCTCAACTTTTTTCGCTTTTCCCTGCTGACCTTCAGCGGCAAACTGGCGCGTTACGGCCTCATTGCCTCGGTGACCGCCGCCAGCATGGGCTGATTTTATATCTGCGCCCAGCATCAATAACCAAAACCGACCAAGGAGAAAAATGGCTGAACTCACACTGGAGAAAAATCAGGCCGCTGTCATCCTCACCGCCTTCGAGGGGGATATCGAAGTGGATATTGCCTTTGACCAGGAAGAGGGGCTGGCCGGCCAGATCTGCAAGGCCCTGGCCACCAAACTCATCCAGGACGAGGCCTTCCGCGAGGATCTCCTGGGCATGATCACGGAAAGCCCGGAGAGTGAATAAGAACTCTTTTATTGTAACTGCTCACCCCATGGCCACCTCAATTACAATAACCACCTGAGTTGTAACTGCTTGCAAGGTGCCGGAGATTTTCGCGAGCAGACAGGCGCAGCGTATATGTCATACGTAAGCCGGCCTGCTCGCGGGAAGATTCGGTGCCCTGTGAGCAGTTATCTTTTCTTTTGCGCTCCGAACCACTATCATAAGAAGCACACCTCATACAATTTTGCCAAGGAGACCCCATGCAAAAATATGTCTGTACTGTCTGCGGCTATGTCTATGATCCTGAGATTGGTGACGAAAACGCCGGCATTGCGCCGGGCACCGCCTTTGATGACCTGCCTGAGACCTGGGTCTGCCCCCTGTGCGGGGCCGGCAAGGGTGCCTTTGAGCCTGAGGAATGATTTTCCAAAGGCCACGCCCCCTCTACTTAGGAGCCGTTCAGCAACAACATGCCCAGTTATGTTGCCTTACTGTACGGCTCCTTATGCCATCTGGCCACCTATACGACCATATTATTTGACAATGACTTAACCTTTGTAGCCCCTGTCCACCGGCAGATCGGCCTGGGCGGCTGAGGAAACGGCCAGCTCGTCGCAGCGCTCATTGAACTCATTGCCGGCGTGGCCCTTTACCCATCTGAAATCAATTTTCAGCCCCTCGGTGAGCTCCAGAAGCTCGGCCCAGAGGTCCGGGTTGACGGCCGGCTGCTTGTCCGCCTTGAGCCAGCCCCTTTGCCGCCAGTTCCGGGCCCAGCCCTTGGTGATACCCTGCACCACATACTGGGAATCGGAATAGAGGCTGATGGACTTTCCCTTGTCCTTGATCTTGCGCAGGGCCACGATGCAGCCCATGAGCTCCATGCGGTTATTGGTGGTCAACCGGTAGCCCCCGGAAAATTCCCGGCGCTCGCCGTTTTCCATCATCACCACGCCAAAACCACCGGGGCCGGGGTTAAACCGGGCCCCGCCATCGGTATAGATGACAATCTCCCCTTCCTGGGCCGCTTTGGCCGGGGCCGGCCTTGTCTTGCCACTGCCCTTGGCCTTCAGCGCCGGGCCCGGGTAGACGGGATTTTTGATCCAGGCCTCGGCCTCAGCCCTGGTGGCAAAGCCCTTGTATCTGGCCCCGGCAAAGGTCATGACCTGGGCCTGGGCCTCGGGCCAGCTGGTATAGATGCCCGGCTTGCGGCCGACGGCAATGGCGTAGAATTTCTTCTTTTCAGCCATTTGTTTCTCCTTCTTCTGGTCTCTTAATTTGGGGTCACCCTTTCTGCGGCAAGCCGCTGGTCAGCCAGATCATGCCGGCCGGCCAGTTGTCCGCAGGCGGCCGAGATATCGCTGCCCCGGCTCTGGCGGATCAGGGTGTTGTAGCCGGCATCCCGCAGCACCTTCTGAAAGGCCAGGATCGTCTCCTCAGCGGGGCGGCCATAGGGCAGCTCTGCACATTCGTTATAGGGCAACAGATTGATCCGGCAGGAAAGGCCGGTGAGCCTGGCGGCCAGGGCGCGGGCCTGCTCCGGCGTATCATTAACATCCCGCAACAGAATATACTCAACCAAAATAACGCCCTTCTTGGCCAGGGGATAGTCGCGACAGGCGGCCAGCAGCCGCTCCACCCCATAGCTTCTGTTCACCGGCATAAGCTGGCTGCGGATCGCATCATCCACGGCATGGAGGGAAATGGCCAGGTTGACCAGACCTGTCCGACCCAGATCGGCAATCCTCGGCACCAGGCCGCAGGTGGAGACCGTGATCCGCCGCCTGGTGAGGCCCAACCCCTCCTCGGCCATAAGGATGGTCAGCGCCGTGATCAGGTTGTCATAATTGGCCAGGGGCTCGCCCATACCCATGAAAACCAGGTTATTGATGAACTCGCGATGGGTGCCCCGGCTGATGCCCCTGGCCACCATATCCTCGATAACGGCCAGTACCTGATTGACAATCTCAGCCGGCAAAAGGTTTCGTGTCAGCCCCAGGCGGCCGGTGAGGCAGAAGGCACAGGCCATGGCACAGCCCACCTGGGACGAGAGGCAGAGGGTGTGGCGCTCTCCTTCGGGGATGAGCACACTTTCAATCTGGGCGCCATCCTCCAGGACAAAGAGATACTTGCGGGTATTATCGGCAGAGACCTCCACCTTGACCGGCGTCAGGCTGGAGATCCGGGCCTGTTCCCGGAGGCGATCTCGGATCTCTTTTTTGACTGTTGCCATGGCGCTGAGATCATGGTTGCCGGGCCGCATGAGCCAGGCCATGACATGCCGGGCCCGACCCGGAGGGAGACCCAGGCTGGCCAGAAAATCGGCGAGCTGGGGCAGGGTGAGATTTTTCAGATCTGTTTTAGGGGCAGCAGAGACAATCATGGGCAGCAACAATGAACAAGATGATATTTAAGGGAAACCTTGAGAATCCCCTCGAAACGACCCATTATTATGCCAGGTTCCGCCCCCCGGGTCATCAAGAAAATCATGGACAACCAGGGCGTTTGCCGTTATCTGAGGAACCATGAATCCCCATGAACGCTCCATCCTCGGCGTGACCTGCTTTGGTCATTTCATGAGCCATTTTAATATGCTGGTTTTTCCAGCCCTGCTCCTGCCCCTGGCTGGGTCCCTGGGGCTCTCCATGACCGTCACCCTGGCGCTTTCCTTCTGGATGTATCTGCTCTTCGGCCTTACCGCCCTGCCCTGGGGCCTGGCGGCCGACCGTTTCGGGCCCCGCCGTCTGCTCGCCCTTTTCCATGTGGGCGCCGGTCTCTGCGCCTTCTGGGCCGCCTTGCAGATCAACAATCCAGAGCAGCTCTGGCTGGCCCTGGCCGGTATCGGTCTTTTTTCCGGGATCTACCATCCGGCCGGCCTGGGGTGGATTGCCCGCGAGGTGGCGCAGACCAGCCGGGGCATGGCCTATAACGGCATATTCGGCAACCTCGGCCTGGCCACGGCACCCCTTCTGGCCGGCACAATCAACTACCTGTGGGGCGCCGCCATGGTCTATCTGGTGGTGGGGTTGATGAACCTGAGCGGCCTGCTCCTCCTGCACCGGATAAAAACCACTTCGCCCGCCTCCGCCCCGCAGAAGAAAAAAGAGACGGCCAACTCCCTCCCCGCCTTCCTCCTCCTGCTGGCGGCCATGACCCTGGGCGGCATTGTCTATCGCGCCACCTCCATCACCCTGCCCTCCTATCTTGAGCTGCAGACCGGCGACCTCTACCAGGGGCTGACCAATCTCACCGGCGGCCTGGGCTCGGCCAATGTGGTGGCCACTCTTTTCACCTCCCTCATCTATTTCGTGGGCATGGCAGGTCAATATGCCGGCGGCGTGATGGGGGAACGGTTCAAGCTCACCAGCGGCTACCTCCTCTTTCACCTGATCACCATCCCCATGGCCCTGCTCATGGCCGCCACCACCAACAGCCTGCTGGTCTTTTTTGCCATGATCCATGCCTTTTTTCTGCTGGGCATGCAGCCCCTGGAAAACACCCTGGTGGCCCGCCTCACTCCGGCCAACTTCTTGAGCGCCGCCTACGGCATCAAGTTCATCCTTACCTTCGGAGTGGGGGCGCTCAGTGTCAAGATGGTGGGCCTGGTCAAAGCGGGGTGGGGCTTTGGTGCCGTCTACCAGACCCTGGCCGGCTTCTCCACCCTGCTGGTGCTCACCATCCTCATTCTCATCAAGGCCAGAGGCCGCACCCCCCAAGCCGCCACCTGAACCGTGGCCCGCCCTGCTCTTGCCGGCCCATAGAGGTTGACGCCGGCCAGAGCAGGGAAGTAGTATCCCTGAAGAGGCAAAGCCTGCTTGCCATCCCGGCAGGGGGCGCGGCCCTTAAGGCCAGAAGAGACCAAAGAAGAGCCCCCAAATTACCAGGCCGCACCTCGTCGCACCTTTGCTGCCGCTCAGCCCCGGACATACCCGTGACCAATAACGATATCTTACGCCGTCTGCGTTACACCTTTGATCTTGACGATTCCAAAATGATGGCGCTCTTTGCCCTGGCCGGCCAGCCGGTAACCCGGGCCCAGATCAGCAATTGGCTGAAAAAAGAGGATGCCCCTGACTCTCAGGAATGCAGCGACCCGGAACTGGCCGCCTTCCTTGATGGCCTCATTGCCGATAAACGAGGCAAAAAAGAAGGGCCGTCCCCCCCCCCCGAAAAGCGGTTAACCAACAACATCATCATCAGAAAATTAAAAATCGCCCTGGAGCTGAAGGATGAAGATATCCTGGCGCTGCTGGACCTGGCCCGGATGACCATGAGCAAGCACGAATTAAGCGCCTTTTTCCGGAAGCCGGACCACAAACACTACCGTGACTGCAAGGATCAGGTCCTGCGCCATTTCCTCAAGGGCCTGCAATGCACATATCGCCCTGAGCCGGCCGGCAAAGAGGACTTCCAGTGGAAGCAGGGCCAGCCTTAAGCCTTTAGAGATAATGGCTTTTGCTGGATATCAGCGGCCGCAGCGTGCTATCCTGAAGGCGGCACAGAAGTGGCCCGCTTATGCTTGCCCTCTGCCTTCACTCCTTGAAAAAAGGCGGCATCCTGACCATGAAAGAAAATATCCTCAATCGTTACGGCCGCACCAGAGACAAAAAGGTCATCATCGATATTGCGGCGGAAAAGATCGGGGATCTCTACAATAATCTCGACAAATATGCGCCCTACCGGAAAAAAGAGCTTGATCCCAATCTGGTGGCCTACCTCATTGAATCAGCAAGGGAAATCGGCAAAAAAGATTTTGTCATTCAATTGCACATCAGCGCCAGCGCGGATCCCGGCCTGACCTCGCAGGTAAAAACCAGTATCCACAATTTTTTTCTCTATCTCGTTGATCTTGAGTTGCGCACCTTGTCCCACATGGCCCGCTCCTCCCTGATCCTCTTTGCCATCGGCGTGGTCATCCTTTCCCTCTCCGTCTGGATCAATCAACAATATGCCGGTCAGGAGTCGGTCCTTGCCGATGTCTTTGCGGAAGGACTCAATGTGGCGGCCTGGGTCTCCCTCTGGTATGCCATTGCCAATCTGCTTATTAATTGGGCCCCCCATCGCCAGGAGATACACATGTATCGCCGCATCGCCACGGCCCCTGTTTTTTTTCATAAGACCAGGCCAGACCAGCAGCAGCGCCAAAAACCAGCCATCACGCCCTGAACCAGCTGCTGGTGCCCTTGCTGACCGCAGGGTTCTTCCAAAAAAAAGATAAAAAAAGGGAGGCGACAACCCTGCCCCTCCCTTGCCGGTCACCCGGTGACCCCTGACCACCGCTCACTTAAAGCTGCCGGGGTTTCTCCCCCTGTTTGCCCTGACCGAGGACGGACATGGCCGTGGCCACCATGCCGGCGACATCGCCCAGGTTGGCGGGGATGATCATGGTATTGGTCTCTTTGGCCAGCTTGCCGAATTCTCCGATATACTTCTCGGCCACCCGCAGATTGGCAGCGGTTTCACCGCCGTCCAGGGTGAGGGTCTCGGCAATCTTCCTGATCCCCTCGGCAGTGGCCTCGGCAATGAGTTCAATCTCCCGGGCATAGCCCTCGGCCTCATTGATCCTCTTTTGTTTTTCACCCTCGGAGACGGCAATGGCCTCCCGCTTCAGGCCTTCGGCCCGATTGATGCGCGACTGCCTGTCTCCTTCCGAGGTGGCAATGGTGGCCCGTTTTTCCCGCTCGGCCTTCATCTGTTTTTCCATGGCCTCCATAACGCTCTTGGGCGGCGTAATGTCCTTGATCTCATAACGGAGCACCTTGATTCCCCAGTTCTGGGCCGCCTCGTCAATGGCAGCCACCACCTGCTGGTTCAGGCGCTCCCGCTCCTCGAAGGTGCGGTCAAGTTCAATCTTACCGATCACCGAACGCAGGGAGGTCTGGGCCAGCTGGCTGGCGGCGAAATGGTAGTCGTCAATGCCATAGGCCGACCGCTTGCTGTCCATGACTTGCAGGTAGAGTAAACCATCCACCGAGACCGAGACATTATCGGTGGTAATACAGTCCTGGGAAGGGATATCCACCACCTGTTCCTTAAGGGAGCGGCGGTAGGCGACCTTGTCCAGAAAAGGGATCAGGATGTGAAAGCCGGCACTGAGGGTCTGGCTGTATTTGCCGACCCGCTCCACAATAAACTCGGAGCGCTGGGGCACGATAATGGCGGTTTTGATCAATAAGACAATGATAATGGCCGCGATGATAGCGACCACGACTAATGATTCACCCATTTTTTCTCCTTTGCCCTCTTTTTATAAGGGTTTTACTTTGAAGGTGAGCCCCTCGTCTGCGGTCTGGCTCACAATAATGACACTCTGTTCTTTGGCGATTTCCTCATCAGCCACGGCCCGCCAGAAAGTACCTCCCATCTTGATCTCGCCGGGTAGATGGGGGGTTATGGCCTGGGTCACCTGGGCGGTCTTGCCTATTTTCGACTCCATACCGCCATCATCTTCATCATGGCGGATGGAGCCCTTGAAGGTCTTGAGGCTATATTTGCGCAGGCTGAAGAGCGAAACAAGGGAGATGGCCACAAAGACGAGGACCTGGCCGGTGACAGTGATGTTTGTCCCCCAGGTAATGATGGCGGCAATCCAGCAGCCCACCGTAAAAAAGATGAGGATAAAGCCGGGCAGGGCCATCTCGCCCACCAGAAAGGCCACGCCCAGCAGAAACCAGATAAGCTGCGGTGAAAGGGTCATATGCTGACTCCGCGGAAAAGGGTTGAAAAAAAAGCTGGGGCTAGCCGCCTTGGCCTTCCTTCTTGCTGCAGACCGGCTACCATACTCTATTGTGGCCTGAAAAAGGGGGATTTCCGCCCTGTCATCATAGACTTTTTACGAGTCCATCAGCCATAAGCAAGCGCTGCTGCATCCTAGTACTCCGTAAAACTTAAATGTACGTGTAGAATTTCGTTATTGTATTCGAACCACAAAGACACGAAGGCACAAAGAAAAAACATAACAACAAGAAGCTCTTCGTGTCTTTATACCCCTCAAGGGGGTATTAAAAAGAATGCCTTTGTGGTTAAAGACAGAGTTACATAAATATACGAAACTTTAAGTGATACACTGCACTAGCCGAGCAGGGCCAGGGTGGCGTGGCTGATCTCCTCCAGGGCCTCTCGCGGGTAATTGGCCATGGCCAGAACCATGATGCCGGAGCTGGCCGCGGCTATGGCCCCGGCCCCGGCCCGGCAATCAAAATCAGGGGGGAGCTCCCCCTGGGCAACACCTCTCTGCAGGCGGGCCTGGACCATGTCCCGCTCCTGATGAAAGAGGGCCGCCGCCATCTCCCGGGTCTGCTCATCGTGCTGGCCGCCCTCCAGCACCGAGAGGACCATCAGGCAGCCCCCCGGGGTCTGCTCGCTGAAATGCATGGCGATGACGGCGCTGAGCCAACGGGCCAGGGCCTCCCGACAGGTGGGGGCCGCGGCCATAATGGTCGTCAGCAGCTCTTCCACCTGGAGGCGGTAGAGGGCCAGGCATTTTTGAAAGATGCTGCGCTTATTGCCGAAGGTGTTGTAGATACTGGAGCGCTTGAGGCCGGTGGCCTGCTCCAGATCCTGGATGGAGGTGGCGCTGTAGCCCCGGGCCCAGAAAAGATACATGGCCGCGGCCAGGGCCTTATCCTTGTCAAACTGTCTCATTCTACCCATGAAGTGCTGCGCCCCTCTTTTTTATTACTGATCGTTACAAAAAACTTGACCCCTGGCCCAGACAGGTTATCTTATTGTACTGATTAGTACAATTTATTTTTGCCGCCACCACAGGCTGCAAGGCTTTCAGGTGGCGCCCTATGAGGAGGTGCCATGAAACAGGCAACAAGTGCGCTGGTTATTTTGCTGGTAATGGGGATAGCCCTTCCGGCCTTTGGCCGGCCTGAAACACGTTATGACGCGACCACCAAGACCTGCCGCACCCTGGACCACGGCCCCCTGGAATGGGAAAGCCGCGCCTGGGGCCAGGGCGGCAAGGTCTTCAGAAGCCTCTGCCAGGGCTGTCATTTCCGCGACAATGACCAGGGGGCTCCCTTTCTGTGGGCGGAGTCGAAAACAGCCAAGGCCTGGAACCGGGTTTTCAGCCAGAAATATCCCCCCTGTGCCCAGGACGGCTCCTGGGACTCCATGACCCTGGATGAGCAGCTCATGGTCAACGATTATCTCTTCCGCTGGGGCAAAAACAGCCGGGACGTCAATGATAATGCCTGACGCTAAACACCCTCTCCCGGTCGGGAGACAACAATAAAAAAGCGGCGGTTAAGGAGGAGCTTGGCCGCCGCCTTTTTTTATAACCTCCCCAGCCTGCCCGGTTGGGGACTTATGCCAAAGGCCGAGACCCGGTTCAGCTCCCCGCTAAAAGGCCGACCCGCTTCCGGCCCCGGGAGGCCACGGCCTTATGGATGACCAGTCTCTGGCCCTCTTCGGCACCGGCCTCATAGGAGCCGCAATAGAGCTTTGCCCCTTTATGCCTGACATTTCTCAGCCGGGGATGGCGCTGGCGGCAAAAGCAGACAAGGCCCTGGTCCTGGCTGCAGATCAGGGCATTAGTCAGGGCGCCCGGGTGGGCCATGGCCTGTTGTTCCTGGCCGCGCAGCCTGGCCTCAAAGCCCTTGAGCACCCCCAGGTGGTAGGATCTTTTTTCCCGGCCCGGCACCCCGCCCAGCCTCCGGAACCCCTGCCACAGGACCTCCAGCCGCTGGCCGAGGAAAAAATAGACATATTCGGCCACTGCCAGATTTTCCGCCGCCCCCAGGAGTTCGATAACCCGGTGGCTCTTCCCTGAGCCGGCGTCAAACTGGCGGCCGATAACCACCTGCACATAGAAAAAATCCTTGAGGATGGCGGCCATGGCCCGCTGCACGGCCGTGATCTGTTGCCGGCCCTCATTGATAATGAGAGAGTCGTAGCGGGCCGAGATCTGTTGCTCAAGCCTGCTGATATTATGCCGGCGCAGCAGCAGATTGGCCTTGGCCATGGCCAGGGCGGCTTCATGCTCATTGGTGCTTTGGGCCAGGGAGAAGAGTTTTTCCACCTTGGCAAGGATGGCCACGGGCTGCGGCCCGGCCTCCGCACCCTTGAGGAAAAGGGGAATGGTGCCCGTGGCCCGGCAAAACCGGGGATGGACCCCCACTTTGCGACACGCCTCTTGAAAGGCCGGGCCGTGCGGCCTTTGGTGCCCCTGCCCCATCACCTCATGGACATATTGATGGGCCATCTCATGCCGGAGGACCTCCAGGACCACATCCCAGCTGTGCTCCCTGATCAGCCAGTCAGCGATTTTCAGACTGGCAAAACCGGCCGTCCAGGAGCCGGCTTTGCTGCTATCCTCCATAATCTCCAGGACCGGGGAGGTGAGATCCAGGCGATGGAGCCAGCAGATCTGCCGGTGTTCAGCGACAAGCTGCCGCAACCAGCCCTGCTGCGCCGCCCTGGAATTGGCCGCCATCATAGCCTGCCGGCCCGGCAGCGGCAAAGGCCCGGCAAAAGAATATTTTTTTTGAACTTTTTCACCTGATCACCCTCTTTTTGCCAGGGCCCTGGTTCAGAAAGAAAGGAACCAACCTGCCCTGACCGTGACATTCCTGCCAAAACCATTTACAATAAATAGTTTTTACAGACAACAACATCCTCTTTCCCAGTCAATACCTGAATGCGCTTCCTTCTTTATAACATACGCTATGCCACCGGCAGCGGCGCCCGCTTTCACCTGCCGCTACCCTATGCCGGCATGCTGAAGTCCAGCACCATCAATATGAAGGCCATCACCTCCTTCATCAAATCAGAGGAACCGGATATCACCGCCCTGGTTGAGGTGGACTGCGGCTCCTACCGGATGAAAGCGTGCTGCCAGGCCGCTGCCATTGCCGACGCCATGCAGCACGCCCACCTGGTGGAGCCTAAATACGGTAACGGTTCCCTGGCCTCCAGAACCCCTATCCTCCGAAAACAGGGCAATGCCCTGATCAGTAAGGAGGCCTTTCTCAGCCACCATTTCCATTATTTTCAGGAGGGGGTCAAACGACTGGTCATTGAGGCAGAGTTGCCCGATGTCACCATTTTTGTGGTCCATCTGGCCCTCAAGTACCGCCTCCGACAACATCAGCTCGAGGACCTCTACGGTCTCCTCAAAAAGGTGCAGAAACCGGTGATTGTGGCCGGCGACTTCAACTGCTTCCGGGGCTCTCGTGAACTGAACCTCTTCCTGGGCGCCACCGGTCTCAAAAGCGCCAATGAGGGGGGCAGGCCCTCCCATCCCAGCAAAATGCCCCACCGTCAGCTCGACTTTATCCTCCACAGCCCCGAGCTCAGAGTCTCCAATTTTCACATCCCGGATGTCCACTTCTCAGACCACGCCCCCATGGTCTGTGACTTTGAGCTGTAAGGCGCCTGGCTGCTGGTGATTTTCACCTGCGCCCACTCTTTGCCGCTCTATGCGGTTGCTGCGATACCGAGCTTGCTGAGCTCCTCAAAAAGGCGGAGCCGAGTGATGGGTTTGATCATATAAGCATCACAGCCCGCCTTGGCAGAGGCCAGCACCTTTTGCCGATCGGAATGACCGGTGGTCATGAGTATCTTGGCCCTGTTCTGCTCTTTTACGCCGCCCTGGATCTCCAGGCGGCGGATACCCTGCAAGGCCCCGATGCCGCTCAACTCGGGCATAGTGACATCCAGACAAATCAGCCCATAGGGTGCATGCCCTTCCAGGGCTATCTTCACCGCCTCCAAGGCCTCTCTGCCATTCCCGGCACTATCCACCTCACCAAGAGCTGCCAGCTGCTTGTGCAGAATATTTCGCGCCACAAAATTGTCCTCGGCAATAAGTATCTTCATCTCTCTTCAGACCTTCAGGATTATAGAGTTAAAATAAAAAATAGAGCCCCGTACCCTTTCCAGGGAAGCAGGACAAAGGGTATTTTAGTGCAGGGAGCGGCTGTACATATCCACACCATTGGCAAGCTCAGCGGCAAGGGCGTCCAGGTAGCCCTCGCTGCGCAGCCTTTTTTCCTCACCCGTGTTGGAGAGGAAGGCAAGTTCCGCCAGCACCGCCGGCATCTGGGCCCCGATAAGGACAAAAAAAGGCGCCTTTTTGACCCCCAGATCTTTGACGTTACCATAGCGTTTGTTCATGCCTGAGGCCAGGGAGTTCTGCACGGCAGTGGAAAATTTGCGCGACTCCTCAATCTTGGAATTATTCATGATATCAGAGAGGATGGACTGCAGGGCGGAAAGCTGTTTAGAGGAGACGGCGTTTTCCATGGCTGCCGCCTGTTTCTCTTCGTCCGTGGTGGCCAGGCTCAGATAATAGGTCTCCAGGCCGCGGGCCTGCCGATTGGGGGCGGCGTTGACATGGATGGACAGAAAGAGATCGGCATTTTCAGTGTTGGCAATGGCGGTGCGCTCTTCCAGGGGCAGGAAGATATCCGTACTTCTGGTCAGCACCACCTTGTAGCCCTTCTTAAGCAAGTGATCCCGGGTCTTTAAGGCCACCTTGAGCACCACATCCTTTTCGCGCAGACCGGTGCGGGCAATGGCGCCCGGGTCCTTGCCCCCATGGCCGGCATCAATAACAATGGTCTTTACTCCCAGCCCCAGCTGCTCAGCCAGGGTAAACTCTTTGCCTTTATCCCAGGGCTGGCGGAAGAGCAGAGGCACTTCCGGGTCCTCCTCGAGGCCGGTGATGTCAATCACCACCCGGAAGGGCTCCTCGAGGCTGAAGATCTTGTACTTGGCAAAGGTTTCCAGATCAATCACCACCCGCGAAGTGGAGGGGTCATACTGGGCGGCGCGGGAGCGCTTCAGAAGACCGTCCTGGATGGTGACCGGATTCTGATAGGTGGGAGGAATGCGGCAGTCAAAAAGATCCACATAGAAGCGGGCCGGCAGAGCGCCATTGGCCTTTAAGACATGTTCCTTGAAGCGCACCGGGGCTGAGGTCTCGATGACCACCCGGGTATAGTTTTTGTTGGACCAGAAGCGCACCGGCCGGTTGATATGGGCAGCATGGGCGGCGGGCTGGCTGGCGTTACCAGCGGCGGGCCCGGCCTCAGCTGCGCCGCTGTGCCGCTGGCCGGAATGCTCCTGCAGCCGGTTGAGGAGAAAACCGGCCGTATCATCCATGGCCTGGTCAGCACCATACACCGCCAGGGCCTTGTCCAACAGACCCTGGCCATCCACCACATCACGGCTCTGCCTGGTACTCACCACGATTTTGCCCAGGGCCACCATGGCGTCATCGGCCAGGGAATGGCGGGGAAAGAGGAGGGTCAGTTTCTCATAATAGGTGGCCGAGGCCTTGAGGTCCTCGCGCATGCCGTACTGCTCGTAGGCCTTGCCGTAGATCTTGGCCATCATGAAAAGACTCTTGGGGGCCACCTCCTGATGGTCTGGCCCGGCCTCATGGGCCTTTTGAAAGAGGCGCAGACATTCCTGCCACTGGTTGCGGCTCACGCTCTTGTTGAAGCTGCAGCTGTTGTTGTAGTAGGAGGCCGCCTGTTTATAGCGCTTAGCCGCGAAATCAAGGGCCGCCGCCGGGGAAGAGGCCGGGGTCAGGAGCCCCAGCAGCAGGCAGACCCAGACCAGGCAGGCCACAGCCGGGAAGCGGGCCGCGCCATAAAGAGAGGTAGTGGTCATCCCTGGGCCTCATCTTTAAGCGTATAAAGCATCTGCAGGGCGTCCAGGGGAGTGAGGCTGTTGACGTCCAGGGCAGCCAGGCGCTGACGCAGGCCATCCATGGCCGCGGGGAAGAGATCCAGCTGGCTCGGCTGGCCCTTGTTCTTGCCCTTGGCCGGGCTGAAGGGAGGCTGGCCCAGGGTGGCGAATTCCCCGCTTTCAATATCATGGAGCAGCTCCTTGGCCCGTTCCACCACATGCCGGGGCACCCCGGCCAGGGCAGCCACCTGGATGCCGTAGCTGCGGCTGGTGCCGCCGGGCAGCAGCTTGTGGAGGAAGATGATGGTATCATCCCACTCCCGGACGCCGATATGGAAATTCTTCACCCGCTTATGGGTGCGGGCCAGCTCGATGAGCTCATGGTAGTGGGTGGCAAAGATAGTCTTGACGCCCTTGCCGTTTTTAGCCACCAGATCCTCGGTGACGGCCCAGGCAATGGCCAGGCCGTCAAAGGTGGAGGTGCCGCGGCCGATCTCATCCAGGATCACCAGGCTGTTTTCCGTGGCGTTGTTGAGGATATTGGCGGTCTCATTCATCTCCACCATAAAGGTAGACTGGCCGCGGCGCAGATCATCCATGGCCCCCACCCGGGTGAAGATGCGGTCCACCACGCCGATTCTGGCCTCCCGGGCCGGCACAAAGCTACCCATCTGAGCCATCAGGGTGATAAGCGCCGTCTGCCTCAGCACCGTGGATTTGCCCGCCATATTGGGGCCGGTGATGATCAACACCTCCTGACTGCTCTGGTCGAGATGGATGTCATTGGGCACAAAACGACCGGCAGCCATGGCGGCCTCGATCACCGGATGGCGGCCCTCCTTGATGATGATCTCGTCACCATCATCCACCCGGGGCCGCCGGAAATGATAGCGCCGGGCCGCCTCGGCCAGGCAGGTGTAATAATCGGCCTGGGCCACAAAGGAAGCGGCAGCCAAGATGCGCGAGGAGGCCGCGGCCACCTGATTGCGGATCTCCACAAAAAGGCGATACTCCAGCTCCAGTCTTTTTTCCTCAGCCACCAGCACCTTTTCCTCAAACTCCTTGAGCTCCGGGGTGATGTAGCGCTCGGCATTGACCAGGGTCTGCTTGCGGATGTAATGGTCCGGCACCTTGGCGGCCTGGGCCTTGGAGACCTCGATAAAATACCCGAACACCTTGTTAAAGCCGATCTTGAGCTTGGCAATGCCGCTGCTTTGCCGCTCCTGGGCCTCAAGGCCCAGGATGAGCTTCTTGCCATCCACCAGCAGGGCGAGGTAACCGTCCAGCTCCGCGTGAAAGCCTCTGTTGATCAGTCTGCCCTCCCGAAGGCCCACCGGCGCGTCCTCACGGATGGCCTGGCAGAGCAGGGCCTGGATATCGGTAAGCAGATCCAGGGCCCCGCTCTCCTCCTGCAGGATACCGTGGCTGGTGGCACAGAGCTCACAAAGGCGGGGCAGGCGGGCCAGGGAGTGGCTCAGGGCGATGAGGTCGCGGCCATTGGCGCTGCCCAGAACCACCCGGCTGTTTAAGCGCTCCAGGTCATAGACCCCGGCCAGCAGCTCCCGCAGCTCCTCGCGGCTGGCCGCGCCGGTGGCGACATTGTGGCGGGTGAGCAGATCACCCTGCACCGGTTCGTTGCCGTGAAAATAGGCCACTGTCTCCAGCCGCTTGTTGATCTGCACCGGGTCCCGCAGCGGAAAGAGGAGATTTCTGGCCAGCAGACGGGAGCCCATGGGGGTCTTGGTGAAGTCGAGGGTATGGAGCAGGGAACCCTGGCGCTGGGCGCCGATAATGGTCTTGGTGAGCTCCAGGTTGCGGCGGGACGACTCATCCAGCATGAGCACCGCCTGGGTCTCCATGGCGATGAGCCGCTCGATATGGGCAAGGCCCGATTTCTGGGTCTCCTGGACATAGGCGAGCAGGGCGCCGGCCGCGGCCAGGCCGGAGGTGAGATGGGCGCAGCCGAAACCGGCCATACTGGTGGTCTGAAAATGTTCCAGCAGCACCTGGCCGGCGGTTTCCGGATGGAACAGGTTTTTGGGCCGCACGGTCAGACAGACCGTGCCCAGGCAGGCCAGAGCCTCCTGTATCTCGTCCTGGTCGCGCAGGTTGTCGGGCAGGAGAATCTCCGCCGGTCCCAGGCGGGCCAGTTCGTCAAAGAGGGCGGCGAGCTCTGGCTGCTGGGCCACCAGAAATTCACCGGTGGAGATATCAAGGAGGCTGTAGCCCCACTCCTCACCCCTGGCAATAGAGGCGAGATAGCGGTTGCACTTATCATCCAGCACCGCGGCATCAGTGACCACGCCCGGGCTCACCACCCGGGCCACCTCACGCCTCACCACGCCCTTGGCGGTTTTAGGATCCTCCACCTGCTCGCAGACCGCCACCCGGAAACCGGCCTCCACCAGCCGGGCCAGATAGGCGGGGGCAGCATGGTGGGGGACGCCGCACAGAGGGATCTTGTTATCGTCATCCTTATGGTTGCGGGAGGTGAGGGTGATACCCAGCACCCGGGAGGCGGTGACCGCGTCCTCAAAGAACATCTCGTAAAAATCCCCCAGCCGGTAAAAGAGGATGGCATCCGGATGCTGCTGCTTGATCTCCAGATACTGCTGCATCATGGGGGTTATTTTGGGGGCCTTTTTGCTCATCTCTTTTCTGATTTCACTCTGTTGATTTCTGGTCCGGCATCTGCACCACTGCACACACCTAAAGGCTTCCGGGTCAGAGGGCGGCCCAACCAGAAAGCAGAGGTCTTGCCCGCATCCTGCCGGCAGGGCACAAAGGCCCTTCAGACAGGGGGCACCTCCAGGATCCGACCGCGGATGGTTTCCCCCACCTCAATAATGCCATAGGTGCCGGCGGCGCCAAAGCGGCCGCTGCCCATGAAGCTGCCCGGGTTCATAAACAGGACGCCAAAGAGCTGGTGACAGACCGGGATATGGGTATGGCCGGAAACAATGCAGTCCACCGGGGGGAAATCGCGGTACAGGTTCTCCTCCACGTGCTGGCGGTACAACATGCCATGGGTGAGGCCAAACCGAAAGCCGGCCAATTCAATCACGGTCTGGGCGGGCAGCTTCTGGCGCACCGCGGAGTGGCACATATTGCCGTGCACGGCATAAACCTCTTTGCCCTGAAAGGCGGCAAGCACAGAAAGATCAACGAGATCACCGGCATGAAAGATCACCTGACAATGGGCAAAACAGCGGGCGGTCTGGTTGAGAAAACTCCTGGTGGGCGCGCTGATATGGGTATCGGAAAGAACGCCGATCTTCATGGGAACCACTCATTAAAGAGAAGGAGTCGAAGAGGAGCTTGATGGTGGGGGAAAAGATAAACGAAGTGGCCTGAAATCTCAAGGCCGGCAACAGAAAATAAAGAGGGTACGCTGCCTTTTCAGCCCTCTATCTTGCGGCGCGCCTCTGCACCGGCAATGCCTTTGATGATCAGCCGCTTATGGCGGCTCTGCTGACCGCTGGCCAGAATCACCGCTGCCTTGGGAACCTTGAAGAACCTGGCCACAAAGGCCTGCACCGCCTTATTGGCCTGGCCCTCCACCGGCGGGGCCGTGATGGCCAGCTTCAGCTCCTCGCCATGCAGACCGCAGAACTTGTTCTGCGAGGCCTTGGGCTGGATATAGAGACGCAAGACAACCGTACCGTCTTTATTTTCAGTGAGATAGGGCATGGACGAGTAGCGGACCATGGTCAAAGAGGGGGAACCGATACAACAAAATTCCGGCCGGCGCGCCGGCAAACCGTTGTCGCTGCCAGGGTAGATACCTTACCCTGCCCCTGCGCCAATGGCAAGGCCCGGGCCATCTATTCACCCTTGCTTTTCACCGCCAGGTATGGTCCATGGAAAGCTCATGGAATGAGCCAATCACCACCTTGTCCGGCAGGGCCTGAAACAGCTCAGCCCTGCACAGGAGAAGCACAGCAGCGCCGCCCAGCCCCTTGAAAGTAAAAAATGCGGCGAAAAAGCGCGCCACCACGGGACAAGAAATGCCTACGCAAAAAAAATCTTTTCGGCCCGGCCTCGGCCTCTACCTGAATTTCGGCCTGGCCCTTGTCCTGGTGATTCTGGCCCTATACCTGATCCATGCCGTCCAGCAAGAGGAACGGCGCCAGGCCCTTCTGGAGGCGGAAAAAAAAGCGGAACTGATCCTGGACCATAACCTGGCAACCCACACCTATTTCTCCCACACCCTGAAACCCAAGGTCTTTGAACTCCTGCGCAGCAGCGAGCAGCCGACCAGCTATTTTGAGCCGGCCTGGATGTCTTCCACCTTTGCCGTTCGTGAAATAGACAAACACTTCAAATCGTTAATCAAGGAAGATTATTATTATAAGGAATGCGCCATTAACGCCCGCAATCCAGCCAATGAGGCGGATGCCTTTGAACGGGCGTTTATCAAGGAGTTAAACAGCACGCCGGAGCTTGACTATCGTTCCCTGATCCGCAACATCAACGGCCAGCATTATTATGTGACCCTGCGGCGCGGCGAGGTTATGGAAAAGACGTGCCTGCGCTGCCACTCCACGCCGGACCAGGCGCCGCAGGGCCTGGTTGACACCTATGGCTCGGAGCGCAGTTTTCAGCGCCATGAAAACGAAGTTATCTCGGCCATCTCAATCCGGGTGCCGCTCTCCGCCGCCTATGAACGGGCTGCCATCTTTTCCCGTCATCTCTCCAAGATCTTTGTCCTCAGCCTGTTGCTCATCTTTGCCATCCAGTACCTTATCCATCGCTTTCTGGTGATCAGGCCCATAACCAGACTGCAGGACAAGGCCAGCCGGATCAGCGAAAATGAGGCGCTCCTCGACAGGGAAATAGCCTTACCGCTCACCCGTGAGCTCAGGGAGCTGACCACCACCTTCAACACCATGTCCCTGAAACTCTCGCACCACATGGATAATCTGGAGGAAAAGGTGCGAGAACGCACCTCGGAGCTGCAGGCCACCAACGATGAACTGCAAAAGGCCCTGACTGAAATAAAAACCCTGCAGGGCATTATCCCCATCTGTATGCACTGCAAGGAGATTCGTGACGACAAGGGCTACTGGAACAAGCTGGAAAAATACCTTTATGACCATGCCGGTGTCGAGTTCAGCCACGGTATTTGCGAAAAGTGCCTGAAAAAATATTACCCGGACCTGGAGAAGGAGTAGCCCGGGCCAGGGGCAGCTCTGGGCCGGGTTCGTGTTCCGGGCGGTGCCTTTTTCTTTTTCTGCGCCGGTCTGTTGAGGCACCCTCGAAAAATATGCCCTGACCGCCCCAGACCTCTCTATGGTGTCCTTTTTTTCAACCCACCGCGCGTTCCCCGCCCGTTAAAAAACTACGCCTTCCGTGGCCTGACTCCGCGCCGTGCCTCGGCAACAAGGGGGTCGTCCGGCCAAAAATGTTTGGGATAGCGGCCCTTCAGCTCTTTTTTCACCTCCTGGTAGGTGGTGCGCCAGAAACCCCGGAGGTCCCGGGTCACCTGGATGGGGCGCTGGGCCGGCGAGAGGAGATGGACCAGCACCGGCACCCTGCCCTGGCAGACCGTCGGTGTGTCCTCCATGCCGAACATCTCCTGGATCCGCACGGCCAAGACCGGCGGCGCCCCCGGCTCATAGCGCAGTTTGAGGCGGGAGCCACTGGCCACCTCCAGATGGCTGGGGGCCAGGCGGTCCAGGTCCTGGAGCTGTTGCCAGCTGAAGCGGGCCGCTAAAATGCCCGCCAGGTCAAGCCGCTTGAGTTCAGCGGCCCGGGTCATCCCCGTTACAAAAGGGGCCAGCCAGGCCAGGTCCCGGCCAAGTTCCTCGTCGTCCAGGGCGGGCCACTGGTCCGGCAGCCATTCATGGAGAAAAATGAGGCGGGCCTGGAAGGCACGGCTTGGCGGGGTCCAGGGCAGGGCGCCGAGGCCGAGCCGGGCCACCCCCTCTAAAAAAGAGGCGGCCACTTCTGCAGCAGGGGGCTGCTGCCAGCGCCGGCGGGCCAGGACAATGCTGCCGACGGCCGCTGTCTGCCAGGCTTCCACCCGTTTGGTTTCCTGGTTCCAGGCCACCTCCCGGCGCTGCTCCACCAGCGGGGCATGGTCCGCCCTGATCTCCTCGACGCTGATGGCCGCGGCCAGAAAGATGCGGCCTTCGCGGGCCCCGGCGTCAAGATGGGGGACCACCAGCAGGGGGCGGTTCAGCAGAGGATCATGGCCAGCCAGGCAGACCCGACGGCCCGAAGCCAGCAGATAGTGGGGGGCGCCCGGCGCCAGCTGGCCGGCAAGGCGGTCCGGATAGGCATGGGCCAGGAGGGTGCCCACCTCACCGAAATCGGCCGGGCCGCTGTCACCATCCAGCTGGGCCCGGTAGCTCCTGGCCTCTTGATCCACCCGGCGACAGGCGGCCGGATCAGCACCCCTGCTCCGGGCCAGGCCCGCCCCGTGGCAACGCCAGAGCTCAAGGAGCTGCAGACGCAGCTCCAGGTCGGCGCTCTCCTTCTGGGCCTCGCCCCGCAACAGATCGCGGTTAGCCAACAGGGCGGCCAGATCGCAGGCCAGCGTCCCCTGGCCCTTTTCCTGACCTCTGATCAGCAGCAGGCCGAGACGGGGATGGAGGGGGAGGCGGGCCAGCCTTTTGCCGAGCGCAGTGAGCAGGCCGTGCTGGTCCATGGCCCCCAGGCTGACCAGCAGGACGCGAGCCGTCTCCACCTGGCCGGGGCGGGGCGGATCAAGCCAGGCGAGCCGGCTCGGATCCGTGACCCCCCACAGCCCCAGATCCAGGAGTAGGGGGGCCAGGTCAGCACCGACAATCTCCGGCAGCTGGAAATCAGCCAGGCCGTGGTGGGCCTCCCGGCTCCAGAGGCGATAGGCATGGCCCGGGGCCAGGCGGCCGGCCCGACCGGCCCGCTGTTCGGCCGAGGCCTTGGAGATGGCCACCGTCTCCAGCCGGGTGAGGCCGCAGGCCGGATCAAAGCGGGGTCTTTTCATCAGACCGCTGTCCACCACCACAGTGATGCCCTCCACGGTGAGACTGGTTTCAGCGATGGGGGTGGCCAGGATCAGACGCCGTGTGCCGCTGGGCGTGAAAATTCTGTCCTGTTCCGCCTGGGGCAGATCACCGTAGAGGGGCAGGATCTCCAGATTCGGCAGATCGGCCAGGTTCAGGGCCAGGCTGCGGATCTCGCCGCTACCCGGCAAAAAGGCAAGGATATCCCCCTGCTGCTCCCCAAGGACACGCCGAATTGCCGTCGCCATGGCCGCCACCACCTGCCAGGGCTCCGGGGTGCCGAGATAGGTGACGGCCACCGGAAAACAGCGGCCCTGGCTGATGATGACGGGGGCGTTACCCAGCAGCTCGGCAATGGCCGTGCTGTCGATGGTGGCGGACATCACCAGGATACGCAGATCCGGGCGCAGGGCCCGGGCATCGAGACAGAGGGCCAGGGCCAGATCGGCGTGGAGGCTGCGCTCATGGAACTCGTCGAAAATAACCAGACCGACACCGCCAAGCTCCGGGTCGTGCTGGAGCATGCGGCTGAGAATGCCCTCCGTGACCACCTCGATGCGGGTGGTGGCCGATATCCGGCGCTCAAAACGGATCCGATAGCCCACGGTTTCCCCCACTTCCTGTCCCAAGAGCTGACTCATGCGGCGGGCCGCGGCCCGGGCCGCCAGGCGCCGGGGCTCCAGGATAATGATCCGCTTACCCTGCAGCCATACTTCCGAAAGCAGGGCCAGGGGCACCAGGGTGGTCTTGCCGGAGCCAGGCGGCGCGGCCAGGACTGCCGCCGGCTGGCCGGCCAGGGCGGCGCGAAGATCGGCAAGCACCTCATTAATGGGCAGGGAGGGGAGATTCACAGAGGGACACGTCCTTTTCTTCTTACCAGGCAAAATTGCTAATATACCTTTTTAAAGAAAACTTTGCATGGATGACAACGCCCCGGGCCCTTCTCTCAAATCAATTTCTGCAGGCGGCCTCTCCCTTGTCACCACCATTTAAAAAAGCAACAGCGCGGGATGCAGCGCCATGAACCGGCCAGGAGGGCGAACAGGTTTCGACAAGGGATAGCAGGGGTGTTATTATAACTGCCATGGAACATCTCACCCTTGCCGTGGCCATCCTGCTTGCCTTCGGCCTTGTCATCTCCTACCTGGGAAAGAAGCTGAAACTTCCCGCGGTTACCTGTTACATTCTGGCGGGACTCCTCCTGGGCCCTTCTGGTTTCGCTCTTATTTCCGAGGATCTGGCCAGCCGCCAGCTCAGCCATTTTACCCAAATTGCCCTGATGCTCATCGCCTTTGGCATCGGCGAACATATTGAGTTCAAAGAACTCAAAAAGGTGGCCCGCACCGTGGGCTCTATCGCCCTGGCCGAGACCGTTTTCACCTTTATCCTGGTGGGCCTCGCCTCTTTTTTGGTCAGCCGCTTCACCATGGCCGGCGACCCGTTTTGGCAGTTGCCCCAGCTTCTCTCTCTGGCCACTCTCCTGGCGGCGGTGGCCATGGCCACCGCCCCGGCCAGCACCCTGCACGTGGTGCGCGAGCTGGAGGCCAGCGGCCCCCTCACCTCCAGCCTGCTGGCCGTGGTAGCCATCAACAACAGTCTGGCCATCATGGCCTTTGGCATGGCCATGGCCCTGGCCGGCAACCTGCTGGCCAGCAGCGACGCCTCCTTTATCGCCACAGCCCTGATCAGCGCTCAGGAGATTATCCTGGCCCTGCTGCTCGGTATGGTCACCGGCCTGGTTATTGACTTTGTCCTCCACAGACTCAGCCAGCGGGGCGAGATGCTTTCCGCCGGTCTGGCCCTGCTTCTGCTCTGCGGCGAATCCGCCCGCCTCCTGGACCTCTCACCGCTACTGGCCGGCATGGCCGCCGGCGCCACCCTAATTAATCGCGACAAAAGGGATGTCCGCCTCTTCCGCGCCCTCCATGATTTTGAGCCGCCCATCTACCTCCTCTTCTTCACCCTGGCCGGTTCCCAGCTCCATATCTCCGCCCTGGGCGCCGCCGGCCTCATCGGCATCTGCTATTTCCTTACCCGTCTGGCCGGCAAAATTGTGGGCGCCCGCCTGGGGGCCAGGGCAGCCAACTCGCCTCCGGCGGTCCGCAAATATCTGGGCTATGCCCTGGCTCCCCAGGCCGGAGTGGCCATCGGCCTTATCTTTCTAATCTCCGCCACCCCCGGCCTGACCGAACTGGCCGCGGTCATCACCCCTGTGGTGCTCACCGGCGTGGTACTCTCCGAACTCTTTGGCCCCCTCCTGACCCGATTTGCCCTGGTCAAGGCGGGGGAAGCGGGCAGCAAGGAGCTCACCCCCAATCCCCTGCCCGGCTATGCGGGTCTTTCGGCGCGGGCCTGCACTGATAAGTTGCGCTCCACTGCCGGTATCACCATTGTGCCCTGGACCTGGCAGAAACTGGTGCCCCCTGTCAACAAGGAAGGGGTGGTGCTGTTCGGCGCCGCCCACCACGCCACCGTCACCGGTCTGGCCCGGCTGGCCACCATCTTTGCCCACCATACAGGCGCGGCCCCCATGGCCGTGCGGGTCATCCCCCCGGACATGCCCCTCAAGAATGAGCATGCCCTCTTTGCCAGGGAAGAGGCGGAAGTGCGCTCCATGGGCTATACCCTCCTCAAAAAAGTGGTGCGCAGTAATGATGTGGCCCAGGCCCTTTCTCTGGCCGTGGTCCAGAACCCCACCAAAGGCCTGATCATCGGCTACCCCATTGAAGGCACCATCCAGGGCTTCCAAAAGGTGGTGGAACAGGTGGCGGAGATTGCCGTCTGTCCGGTTATTGTGGTGCGCTTCCACGGGGCCCTGCATACCGAGAGGATTCTGGTGCCCCTGGTCTCCCTGGATCAACTCGACGAGGTGAGTTCCGTGGTCAAGGCCCTCTCCCGGGTGGGAGAGCATACCATCACCCTGCTCTATCTCCTGCCCTATGACCAGCCCTGCCGAGAGAAAGAAAAAAAAGAAAAAGAACTGGCCTCCTGGCTCACCATGCACCAGTTCAAGAGCCGGCACGGCTTGCACTGTAAGGTGGTTAATACCGAATCACGCCTGGAGACCATCTATCAGGAGGCGGAGTCCCACGATCTCCTGGTGATGGGCGCGCCCCACCGCAGTTCTTTTCAGCGCCTGATCTTCGGCTCCCTGGCCGAAGCGGTGAGTCAGAACTGCCAGAAACCCTTACTCATTGTCCATATCCCGCCGACAGATTAAATCCCTGCACTCTCAAATTATTTATGCTATCTTTCTCAATATGCACCTGACCCGCTCTTTGCTCTGGCCGATAAGATACCTTCTCTCTTCTGCTTTTTTCGGGGGTTCATCATTTTAGTTCTTGGCGTCGGCGATCTGGGGGCCTCAAAAAACCCACCCGAGCTTATTAAGACCTATGCCCTGGGTTCCTGTGTGGCCGTTATCCTCATCCACCCCAAGACGCGGGTGGTGGGCATGGTCCACATTGCCCTGCCCGAATCCACCATCAACCCAGCCAAGGCCCAGGATAAACCGGGCTATTTTGCCGACACCGGCATTCCCGCCTTAATCAGAGAGATGATGGCCCTGGGCTGTAGCGGCGGCCCCAAACAGATGGTTGCCAAAATTGCCGGCGGCGCCAAGATCATGGACCCCCACAACATCTTTAATATCGGCACCAGGAATGTCCTGGCCATAAAAAAAATTCTTTGGAAATACGGGGTCAGCCCCCGTACTGAGGATATAGGAGGAACCATGAGCCGAACCGTCACCGTCAGCGCCCGCAACGGCAGGGTTATCCTCTCTTCGCCCGGCAAAGAAGAGTGGAGATTATAAGATGGCCTCAACCAGAAACAACATACTCAAGGTCATTGAGGAGGTAAAACTTCTCTCCCCCAGCGCGGTCCGCCTCCTGGCGGTGGCCAGCAAAAAAGATCATGATCTTAAAGATATTGTCAGGGTGATTAAACATGATGCCGCCCTCACCGCCAAAACCCTGCAGCTCGTCAACTCGGCGGCCTTCTCCCTGCAGAGCAAGATCAGTGACCTGGAAAGGGCCATCGCCTATAGCGGTGAAAATTTTCTGCTCTCTCTGGTCATGACCGAGGCCGCTGATATGATTTACGACTGTGACCTGGCCGGCTACGATGGCCACAAAGGCGGCTTATGGGACCACAACCTGCTCACCGCCCTTGCCGCCAAACGGATTGCTGAATTAAGCAAAGAGCCGGTCAATACCAATGTCGCCTATACCTGCGGCCTTCTCCACGACCTGGGCAAGGCCATTATTTCCGATTTTCTCAAAGGCTCCCTGACCCAGCTCCTTGCCTCCCTGGAAAAGGGGGAGATGCCGGATTATGCCGGTGCTGAAGAAAAAATCCTGGGCATTGACCACACCCAGGCCGGTTATGCCCTGGCCTGCCACTGGAACCTGCCGGAGCCCCTGGCCTCTGCCATGCGTTACCATCATGAGCCTGCCAAGGCGCCAAAAAAGTACCGCTCCCTGGTCTACGCCGTGCACCTGGGCGATATGGTGGCCATGATGACCGGCCGGGATACCGGCGCTGATGCCATGCGTTACCAGCTTGATGACCACTATATCGATTTTATCAAAATCACGGAGAATGACCTGGCCCAGATCATCCTGGACACCGACAGCGATTTCCGCACCCTTAAAGAATCCATGGACGAACAACCAGGTATATAATGCGTATTCTTATTGTCGACGACACCACCACCGCCCGCCTATTTGCCCAAAAATGCCTGGCAAATATCGGCTTCCATGATGCCGAATTTATGCAGGCCGGGCATGGTATCGAGGCCCTTGCCAAAATAAGGGCCTGCCCCCCCGATCTCATCCTCAGCGATCTGATGATGCCGGAGATGGATGGCGAAACGTTTCTCAAGATCCTGAAGGCGGAACCCGCCCTGCAGGATATCCCCGTCCTCATTGTCTCCAGCGCCGGCAATCCCGCCCACCGGGAGATCCTGTTGGCCATGGGCGCCCTGGATGTCCTGCCCAAACCTTTTTCCACCACGGAAATATATGAGGTGTTAAAGGGCTTTTTAACCGAGGAGGAGGATGCCGATGGCTGGGGAGATTGATATCTTTTGCAAAGAACCGGGAGAAAAACGGCCCCAGGAGAAGGCCCTGGCCCAGGCGGTGAATTCCACCTTTGAGAAAATGGGCTTCATGGAGGCCAGGCCCACTGACGGAGAGGCCACCCAGGGCCACGCCATTACCGCGGTGATCGATATCCTTACCCCCAGCCCGGCCCGGATCTTTTTCTCCGCCCCCCAGCAACTGGGCTGGAACATTGCGGAAACCTTTTACGGCCTGGAGGAAATGACCATGGAGGCGGTGGGTGACATGATGAAAGAGCTGCTCAATACCATAACCGGCAGCCTGCTCAGTACCATCATGCCGAACCAGCAGTTTCAGCTCTCCATTCCGCGCCTCTGTCCCGAGCTCCCGGCCCCTCAGGCCAGTTCCTACGTCTATCAATTCAACATTGACAACAAGGGAATCATTACCATTGTCTTAACTGACAACCCTTCCTGAACCCGGGCAGGCCTTTTCCAGCCCGGGGCGCCTCATTATCCTCAGCCCGGGTATCCCCATGAGTGCAACCAGACATCCCTCCACCGCCAACGTCTTTGTGAAAGAGCAGCTGGCTGCCGGCAAAGAGGCCAACTCCCTTATAGAAGAAAAAAGCCCCTACCTCCTGCAGCATGCCTTCAATCCCGTGCAGTGGCTGCCCTGGGGCGATGAGGCCTTCCAGCGGGCCCAGCAGCAAGACAAACCGATCTTTCTCTCCATCGGCTACTCCACCTGTCACTGGTGCCATGTCATGGCCCACGAATCCTTTGAAGACGAGGAGGTAGCCGCCTTTTTAAACGCCCATTATATCGCCATCAAGGTGGACCGGGAGGAACGGCCTGATATTGACCAGCTCTATATGACGGCCACCCAGGCCATGACGGGCGGCGGCGGCTGGCCCATGTCTGTTTTTCTGCTGCCGGATCGCCGTCCCTTTTATGCCGGCACCTATTTTCCGCCCCGATCGGCCCATGGCCGGCCCGGCTTCCTCGATCTGCTCAGACAGATCCATCTCCTGTGGCAGCAGGAGCGCTCCAGGGTCACCGACCACGCCGAGGAGATCACCGCCACCCTGCGCTCCACAGCCGCAGCCCCGGCCCAGACAGAACCTCTTTCCGAAGAGCTCCTGCACCGCTGCTGGCAGCAGGCCGCCCAGAGCTTTGACAGCGAATTCGGCGGCTTTGGCAGCGCCCCCAAGTTTCCACGGCCCGCCCTCTTTGACTTCCTCCTGCGGTATCAGGCCCGCCATAAAAATGAGCAGGCCAGGGAAATGGTGCTCTTCAGTCTCAAAAAAATGGCCGGGGGCGGCATCTACGATCAGCTGGGAGGCGGCTTTCACCGCTACAGCGTTGATCGGCAATGGCAGGTACCCCATTTTGAGAAAATGCTCTCTGATCAGGGGCAGCTGGCCAGCCTTTATTTTGAAGCCTTTCAGGTGAGCCATCACCCCTTTTTCCGTGAAATCGGCAGCGAGATTCTCGACTATGTGCTGCGGGACATGACCGACCCCCAGGGGGGATTCTACTCGGCAGAAGACGCTGACAGCGCCAGCGCCCAGGAGAGCAGCCGCCATGGGGAGGGCCTTTTTTATCTGTGGAGCGAGGCTGAAATCATAGATCTGCTGGGGGCACACTCCGCGGCAATCTGCAACTTCTTCTTCGGCGTGCAGCAGCAGGGCAATGTGGAGGCGGACCCCCTGGCCGAGTTCAGCGGTCAAAACATCCTCGCCGTCCAAAGGGACCTGACCGCCACCGCCCGCACCTTCGGCAAGACAGAGGAGGAGGTGGACAAGATCCTGGCCCGCGCCAAAGCGCGCCTTTTTGTGGCCCGCCGGCAAAGGCCGCGGCCCCACCTTGACGACAAGATCATCACCGCCTGGAATGGCCTGATGATCTCGGCCATGGCCAAGGGTTTCAAGGTCACCGGCCAGAAGCGCTATCTGCAGGGGGCCAGGGCCTCAGCCACCTTTCTGGAAAAAAATCTTTTGGCCGGAGATGACCACACCCTGCTGCGGCGCTACCGGGAGGGAGAGGCCCATTTTCAGGGCCAGCTTGATGATTACGCCTTTTTTGTCCAGGGGCTGCTCGATCTCTACAGCGCCGACTTTAACGGGCACTGGCTGGAGCTGGCCCTGGCCATCAGCCGCCGGCAAAAAGAGCTCTTTTTTGACGAGCAGGAGGGCGCCTTTTTTGACAGCCCCCTTGAGGCCGAAAATATCCTGGTGCGGATGAGAAACGAGTATGACGGCGCCGAACCGACCGGCAATGCCGTGGCTGCCATGAACCTGCTCCGCCTGGCCCGGATCACCGCCAACAGCGAGCAGCAGCAGGAGGCGGCTGCCATCCTCTCCTTCTTTGCCCCTGGCCTCATGGAGCAGCCCTTTGGCCGGCCCGCCCTGGCCGCAGCCTATGATCTCTACCAACAAAACCCGTCCCAGATCATCCTGGCCGGCAACCCGGAGGCCGCGGACACCAAAGAGATGCTGGCCCTGGTCAACAGCCTTTATCTGCCCACCACCCTGGTCCTCCTGGCTGATAACGGGCCGGGCCAACGCCTTCTGGAACAGCAGCTGCCCTTTATGAAGGAGATGACCGCCCTGGGCAACCGGGCCACCGCCTATGTCTGCCAAGATTTCAGCTGTAAAAAGCCGGTGCAGTCGGTGGCAGAGCTGGCCGCCCTCCTGCCCGCCCCTGCCCCCTGGTCAGGGGCGTAAGATCCCAAAAGGGGCTATAAGGGCCGGATGATTTAATGTGCCCGCCGCCTGCCCCCGCAAGGGCAGCAGGCCCCTGATCTTGGCAAACCGGCCCTTTTCTTTTGCGTTCCCCGCCGGCTTTGTTTATATAGAGGATCTTCTCTTTTTTTAAAAACTCACACCCCCGCCATCATGAAAAAAATTCCTTTGTTTTTTGCCCTGCTTCTTCTTTTCAGCCTCTCCGGCTGTGCCGGCCGCATCAATCTCGACCAGGCCCTCCAGGCCGGGGCCCGCCAGCTCAGTGCCGATAATATCGACACCCTGGTTGCCGGCAATTCCCTCCATATGGTGTCCTGGAACAAGGCCGATGCAGCGGATATTGATTTTTCAGAAAAAGGGGCCCTCAACGCCATCAATTCCGTGGGGGAAAAAACCCATGGCCGCTGGACCACGGACCGGGACAAAAATACCCTCTGCCTGAAGTTTAAATTCTGGGGTGATGGCGCCACCAATTGCTTCCAGGTTTTTAAGGACAAAGAGCATTATCTTCTCTTTAACAATGACGGCACCCTGGCCCATACCTTTGTGCCTGAGTATGAGGTGGAATACACCCTGGCGGATTTGAATGCCGGCGTTTTGGCCCAACCGCCCAGCCGGGCCCGGCGCTTGCCCCGCCAAACAGCGACCCCGGAAAAAGCTGCACCTGCCGCAACACCCGCGGCCAATGGCGGCCTCCTCTCCACCCTCACCTTCGGCATGTTAGGTGCTGATGACACCCAGGCGAATGAAGAGGCAGAGGAGGTTGACCAGCAGGAGTTCGCGGTCACCCCCATGGTCACCACCAAGAGACTTTCCCAGCCCCATCAACAGCTTCTTGATTCCGGGGACTGTCCGGGCTGTAACCTGGCTGACCTTGATCTCTCCGGCACCAAACTGAAAGGGGCGAATCTGCAAGGGGCTGATTTATCCGGCGCCAATCTGCAGGAGGCCAACCTCAGTGGCGCCAATCTCAAGGGCGCCAATCTCCGCTCCGCCCGTCTTACGGATGCCCTGTTGATGAAAGCGGATCTGGAAAATGCCGATCTCAGCGATGCCAACCTGCACTGGTCCGACCTCAGCAGGGCCAATCTGAAAAATGCCAATCTGGAGCGGGCCTATCTGGTCAAGGCCTTCTTCTACAAGGCGGATCTCACCGGCGCCAACATGAAGGGGGTCCAGAGCCAGCGCACCATCTTTGAAAAGGCCGTGGGCGTTCCTGAAGAGCTGCTGAAAGACAACACCAATCAAGCCGAGTAGTACTCCGTAAAACTTAAATGTACGTGTAGAATTTCGTTATTGCATACGAACCACAAAGACACGAAGGCACAAAGAAAAACATAAAAACAAGAAACTCTTCGTGTTTTTGTACCCCTCAAGGGGGTATTAAAAAGAATGCCTTTGTGGTTAAAGGCATAGTTGCATAAATATACAAAATTTTAAGTGATACACTGCACTAGTTTCTCCCTTGCCCCACGCTCAAAAGGCAATGGTCCGTCACAGCGGACCATTGCCTGCCTTTTTCCTCTATCCTCTTGGTGGATCTATTCCAGGCAGATAATCTGATCCGTCACCTCAGTAAAGGCCACATCGTGGCTGATGAGAAAAAGCTGGTCGTACCAGTGCTCGGTCACCTCTTCCCGGCCCACGTCAATGGCCCGGAAGGCCTGGGCCAGATTGGCCCGGCGGGCCGCATCCAGGTTGGAAGTGGGCTCGTCAAAGAAGGCCACCCGGGCGCCGATGGTCTGCAGCAGGGCCAGGCGCAGGGCAACCACGGCGCTCATGGTCTGGCCCCCTGAGAGCTGCTCATCGCTGCGCTCTCTGAGGCTGCCCTCCTCCATGTCGCGCAGGATGATCTGGTATTTATCGCCCCAGGAAAGCTCTTCATCGGTTTCCGCGATGGTGCGGTAGATACGGTCGGCCCGCAGACTTATCTCCTCCCTAAAGCGCTCAGACAGCTTGGCCGAGACATTATTGAAGATCTGGGTGCGCAGGAATTTCACCAACTCCTCCTTATGCCCCAGGCCTTTCCTGGCCGCCAGGAGGGCCTTGATCTCCGCCTTGATCTGCACCATTTTTTTGATCTCGCCATCCAGGCGGAGGCGCTCCCGGCCCAGATCGGCAATCTTCTGCCTGCCGGTGGCAAGCGCCCCCACCAGCGCCTCCTTGTCGAGGCGGAGCTGGGCGTGACCCTTGGCATCATACTCCTTGCTGAGAGCGGCAAGCTCTTGGCCCTTCCCCGTCAGGGTGGTGCGCAACTCCTCCAGAAGAGCCTTCATGGCGGCCAGGGAGTCGCGCCTGTTTTGCAGATCAAGGGCCTCCTTTTGATTGGCAAAAAAGGCATCCCGGGCCGCCTGCTGGCCCAGCCGTTTTTTTTCAAGGGCGGCGATTTCCTGGTCCAGCTTGGCGTATTTTTTGAGCTCTTCCTGAGAAAGTGTTGCCTTCTGGCGGGCCGCTGCCTCTTCTTTTTCCACCCCGGCCAGGGCCGCCTGCCTTTTGCTGTTATGGCGGCTCCGTTCGGCCAGGGCCAGGCGCTGTTTGGCCAGTTCCTGGCTGCGCACCCTCAGGCCGGCCAGCTCCTGCCCGGCCTTTTCCGCCGCCCCCCTCTGCCGCTCTGCTTCCGCCAGGCGCTGCGCCAGCGTCTTGCCCTCCTGATCCAGGTGCTCCAGCCGGACGCCAAAGAGATCACCAGGCGCCTTGCCGGCAATATTCCGGCAGGCTTCCTGGAAAAAGGGACAGACCCCTTCGGCCAGTTTTTCCTGGCCCTCCAGCAGACCGACCCGCCGCCCCTCCAGAAGTCCCTGGGCCTGGCGCAGCCTTTCCGCCTCTGTTTTCAGGGCGGTCAGGCGGGCGGCCGCCAGAATCAGCCCCTCGGCGGGCACCACTTCCTTCTCCTCCCTGCAGAGCCGCTCTTCTTCAGCGGCCAGCTCCGTGGCTGTTTTTTTGATCTCCTGCCTTTCGTGGGCCAGGGCCTGGGCCAGACGGGCCGTTTCCCTGTCAAGGGCACTGATCTCCTTTTCCAGGGCCCGCCGCTGCCTCTCCTGCTCCCGCAGGGTCTTGAGCTCTGCCTCGGCCGCGGCAAAGGCCTCCTGGCCGGGCCGGCTTTTTTCCATGATTTCCAGGGCCAGCTCAGCCTCTTTTACCCTTTTGCCGTTGTCGACGATCTTGCCTTCGCCGTCTTTCATCCGGTTCTCCAGCACCAGGATATCTCCTTTAAGTGCCTGGATCTTTTTTTCCTGCCCATCACAGAGAACCAAAAGCCCCTGAATGGCTGCCAGACCCTTTTCCTTTTCTCCCACAAGCTTCTGTTGGGCTGCTGCCTCCCCCGCCAGGGCATGGACCTCTTTTTGGCGTTCCGGCAGGGCCACCACCTGCTCCTCCTTGGCCTGGATCTCCACCTTGAGCAGGTCAATTCTGGACTTCACCGCCTTGAGCAGGGTGGTGGTGCCCTTATAGGTCTTGCGCCAGGCATCAATGCCCAGGATGGCGTCAAAGGCCTCCTGCCGCTTGGCCGGCTGCCTGAGGACAAAGGGCCCCAGAAAGTCATGCTGAAAGGGGCCGATCACCAGTTTGAACTGATCCGCCAGGGGACGGCCGCTATCCAGGCCGAGCAGTTCCTTGATCCGGGCCTCGGTTTCCGGGGCCCCGGCATGCTCCTCAACCTCGAAGGCCCCGCCTGTCTCCCGGGCCAGCAGCCATTTGGAACCGGCCCCCACGCTGCGGGAGACCCGATAGGTGTCGCCCGCAGCCGGGCTGAAGGTGACCGTTACTTCCCCCTTTTTGGCCCCGATGGCGATGAACCGCTCGATATTACCGACAAAGTCCCGGGCATCAACGCCGAACAGGGCGTAGCCGATGGCCTCAAAGATGGTACTTTTTCCCACCCCGTTAACCCCGGCCAGGACATTGATACCGCTGACAAAAGGGAGCTCCAGATCCTGGTGGGATTTAATGTTCTTGAGGGTGATGGAAAGGATCTGCATGGCTTAGAGTTCCTCCCCCAAAAGAGCAAGCAGCTCGTCATCTTCCACATCACCCTTGATCACCAGATCACGGATGGAGATGGCCAGCCGGGTCAACTCCTCTTCCCTGCCCTGGTAGAGGCTGTGGGCACCGATCAGCTCATGGAGGACATCCCTTTCCATCTCGGAAAGGGACTTCTTCACCCTTTCCCGGCCATTAGTGTGCGCCACCATAGAGAGATGATTTTTTATTTCCACATGCAGGGGGGAGACAACCTCGGCTAGGGCCAGCCGCAACCGTTCGCGGCCCAGCTCAAAGGGATGGAAGCCCACCCGGCCGGTGAGTTTCAGCTCCAGCAGGGGCCGCCGCTGCTCCTGCTGGCCTGCCATTTTGACCCTTATCTGCTCCAGGCACCGGGCCAAGGCACTTTCCGCGTCCCCGGCCCCGTCGAGATCAATGACCTCCACCAGCATGGGACGGGGATCAGTGGGCCGAAATTGCACCACAAAATCACCCTGGCTGAGCGTGACCAGATAATAGCCCTTATCATATTTTCCCTCGCCGAAGTTGACCCGTTCCGGGGCCCCTGGGTTGTAGGCGTAGGGCCGGCCAGCCGGGGTTTCGATCACATAGGGCTTGTGGCCATGACCCAGGGCGACATAGCCGAATTTTTCAGCCAGGGGATGGGCCTCTTCAAGCTTCATGTTGCCGATTTCCACCGGCGAGTAGCGCCAGATGCCGACATGAAAGATCAGGAGATTGTTGCTGCTGGTCACGGCCTGGCATATCCGCTCCACATGGCTGCCGGCCTGGGCCCCGATATAACCGAGGCCGTAGATATGGAGGCCATCCAGCTCCAGATGGCCCCCTCTGCCGGTCTCTTCATTGAAGGGCTCAAACACATAGCCGCCCTCCTCGGTCCGGGTGGGCCGCAGCAGGCGGATATAGCCCATTTCGGAAAGGGCCTCCATCCAGGAGATGTTGTGGCGCCGGTGAATCCAATCATGATTACCCTCCACGGCCAGGCAGGGGATGCCCGCCTCTTTCAGGGGCTGGAGGATTTCAATGGTTTTGGCAAAGGTCTTGGGCAGGATCTGGCCGGTGTGGAAAAGGTCCCCACCGATCAGGACAAAGTCAACCGCCTCCCGGAGGCCGTCCGCCACAATGGCCGCCAGGGAACGGAAGAAATCCTGGTAGCGCTCCCCTTCGCCCTGGGAGTTGCGGTAGGTTTTGCCGAGATGGATGTCTGCAGTGTGGATAAATCTCATGGCCATATTCCTTCATAATCGTTTTGCTGCTGGCCATTGTTACATAGTCAAAATGTACAGAAGAAGAAAGCCCTCTCTTTGGCGGTAGGTGAACCGGGCAGAAAGTCTTTGGCAGGAAAGCTCGGCTGAGCAGATCCCAGCTTGTCCCCGGGCCCGCTCCCCGTCAATCATAACCAAGAAAGACATCGGTACGGATCCGCTCTTCATCGATATTAATCTTCAGGAGGTTCTTCTTTATGGCCTCCACCATGCCCGTGGGCCCGGAGATCATATAAAGGGCCTTGGTAGGGTTTGCCACTTCTTCTGCAACTATCTCGCCTCTTATGAATCCCTGATAGGCGTTTTCCACACCTGCGGGGTCGTCAAGGACATGGACCAGCCGGTAATCAGCAAGCTGCAGATTTTCCAGTTCTTCCCTGAAGGCTATATCTTCCTGGTTTTTATTGCCATAGAGCAGGATGATGCTGCCGGCGGTGGTTCTCTTTTTTTCCTGGCTCTTTAAGATACTCCTGAGGGGAGTGATGCCGATGCCGCCCGCCATCAGAACCAGGGGGGCGTCTGACTCCTCCACGCAAAATTTACCCGACGGGCCTTTGACAGTGATGGTATCTGCCGTGGTAAGCTCTTCCAGGCGTTGGCAAAAGGGACTGCCGGTCATCCGTTTGGTAAATTCGATAAACCGACTCTCTTCCGGGCAGTCACTGAGAGATAAAGGATGGATGCGTTCCTCGCCCAGATCCACCACCATGTATTGGCCGGCCGTAAAATCAAAGCCCGGGGGCCTTTTGAATCGATAACTTACCGCGGTCGAGGTCGGGGTTCTTTCCAGCCGTTCAACAAATTGGGTCTGGTATGCCATGGTCATTTCAGTCCTCCTTCTTATGATGAGAGAAGTGCGCCCTTTTGCCTTGCCGCCTCACCTGCCGATTTCGCCAGGGGCGCGAATACCTTCTATCCTGATGATTCATGATAACCGCCAGGAGCGCAAAATGTTTTTTTGTTTTTCAACCAGCCCGGCGCCCCTGCCAAAGACCTCTTGCCCCTGCAGGTCAGGATGGGTAAGGAGAGGCAGGGAGTCAGGGGCAACCAGACCCGTACTTTATATCCTCTCCCGCCCCGGACCGGGGTCATGCGACCCGACACCTTGAGCACCCTTAGGCCGCCATGCACCGCCACCTCCTGATCATCCTGCTCCTTTCGGTCTTCATTGCCCTTTTGGGCATCGGCATCATTGTGCCGGTGATGCCGGTGTTTGCCGAGAGCCTGGGGGCCGGTGGCCTGACCCTGGGGACAATCATCGCCGTCTTCTCCCTACAGAAGCGGCCCGGGATTTTTCTGTGGCCCCCTGAGATAGGGCTCCCGGGGTGACTCTGCTCCAGACCGGGAGAGCATGGCCCAGCTTCTCTGCCGACGGTAAAAAAGGCCTGGGCGCCTTGATTTGCCCTCTGCCGCCTCACAGCCAGAATTTAGGATAACTCCTGCATCTGGGGATATTGTTAACCAGCAGGGCCACCAGCAGCATGATGAGCGCCCCGCTTGCCACCGGCACCACGGCATAGAAATAGCCCAACTCATGAATATCGGCACCGCCGACAACGGCGATGAGGGCTGAGGCGCCGCCGGGGGGGTGGAGGGTCTTGGTGGCATGCATGGCAGCAATGGCTGTGGCCACTGCCACCGAAGCGGCAAGCCAGATGGTGGGGGCGAAAATTTGATAACAGGCTACGCCGATCAAGGCGGAAATGACATGGCCGCCCACCAGGTTCCTGGGCTGGGCAAAGGGGCTTTTCAGGGAGCCGTATATCAGCACCGCTGATGCCCCGAAAGAACCGATCACCATGACAAGTGCTGTGTCGCCCAGCAGTCTATGGTGCATAGCGGCCACCGCGGCAATGCCCAGGAAGGCGCCGATCCATGACCAGATGATCTCCTCAAGACTCACTCTTTCCGGGCATTTGCTGACCCCCTTCATCTTGCTGAAATAGGGGCGCTGCAGCCCTTCGTCCTGATCTTGATGATGTTTTTTCATATAAACTCCCTTTGCTGGGTGAAGAGGGCTGGAAAAGATAGAGCAGAAGCCTGACCCAAGCCGACGGCGATCAGGGCCACCAATGGCCAACCAGGTTTTGCACTTCCAAGTAGGTGCGCCCTGCCGGGCGCGCAAAAAAAGGGCAGGACCAATGGCCCTGCCTTTTCAGCTATAATCGATTATCGGTTTAATTTATATAACAGCATTCTTTTTACATTTTACCCTGAAGCGCGGTTCACAAAGGCAGCGCTTCTTATTCCAGCCACCGAACGAATTTCTCCACCTCCATGCGCTCAGTGCGGAGCTTGTTGAGGGAGGCCTCCGGGTCCGGATAGCCGAGGGAGAGACCCAGGACCAGCCTTTTACCGGCGGGAATAGCGAGGAATTCCTTGATCTCCCTGGCATAATCCGTGGCAAAGGCCTGGGGCACCGTGCCCAGTCCCTTGCTATGCGCGGCCAGCATCAGGCTCTGGGCAAAAAGGCCCAGATCAAAGAGAGACCATTGGCTCAGAGAGTTGTCCTGAAAAAGGTAGATTGCATGGGGGGCGCCATAAAAGGAAAAATTGGCCTTCTTGGTCTTCTTGATAAGTTGCGGGTCCTGCAAATCGACGCCGGTGGCCTCCTGCCGGCTCGTATAGAGCTGGCTGATATTGGCCTCCTGGGTGGGCGGCCAGGATTGCGGGGCGGCCAGATCGGCACTCTTGGGGACATTGGCCTCCAGCAGCCTGATCATTTCCCGACTCAGGGCCTCCTTCTGCTCACCGGAGAGAACCACGACCTCCCAGGGCTGACTGTTTTTATAAGAAGGACTCCAGCGCGCCAGCTCCAAGACCTCCTCCAGCAGGGCGCGGGGCACCGGCTCTGGCTTGAAAACACGGATACTCTTTCTTTCCTGCAGACAACGGCTCGCCTCCATGACGCACCTCCTTTTTTTATTTGGGAAAAAGCATGCTCATTACCGCATTATACGAAGCAGTAGCTGCAACCATATCAGCATTCCCCCGGGCCAGGGCCTTTTTTTGATACCATCCCGGCGCCGCCATTTTGAGTACAAGGGTAGCTGAGCAATTTACCGCCTCCTTAGGCTCCTCTGCAGATAAAAAAAAACTTTCTTCTTTCTTTTGGCCTGAGCCCCTGACTGCCTGAGCTGAACAAATCGTATCGCAGCCGACCGGAAAAACCAAGAAAGGAAAAGAGTCTCTCTGTTGAAGGTCTTAAAAAGAAATATGCAGAAATCTGCTCTAAAGTCAGCCCCTGAAAAAGGCGACTTCTTTCTTGACAAGAGGCCTTGCCAAGAGGGACGATATTTATCCCGGCAAAGAAACTCTCGTCCAGGTCGCCTTGGCCGGTAAGAAAAAGTGAACAGCAACCAAAATAATAAGGGAGATTCAGCATGAGCATGAAAGAGTCCTATGAAAAAAAGCTGCAGGCCCAGCTTAACGAATGGAAGGCGGATATTGATAAACTGAGGGCCCAGGCAGATAAAGCAGAAGCGGATGCGAAAATTAAATATAATAAAGAGATAACAGAATTGCAGGCCATGCAAGCAGCAGCCAAACAAAAATTGGCTGAGCTCAAAGAAACCGGCGACGATAGCTGGGAAGAGCTCAAGGCAGGTATCGAAAACGCCTGGGACTCACTGAGTAAGGCTGTGAAGTCAACCACTGCCAAATTCAAGTAACCACCTTGGTTTATGGCCATTTACACAAAATAATTTACACCCTCGCCATTGGCGAGCAGCCATTATCGCCGCTGCCAATGGGCTTTTAGTACGGAATAATTTTATCTCATCTTTGACGGAGGGAAAAATGTACCCATCCAGACAGCGCTGTTCCCTGATTCTCTTCCTGGTGCTTACTCTCTTTGCCACTGTGGCGCTCAGTTTTGCGCAAGAGTCCTCAGAGAAAACCACCGCCGCAGAAGTGCGGCGGGAAACGCAGGAATTTACCCAGACCATGGCCGATTACACTGCTCAGCAGCGGGATGAAGCCATCAAAAAAAGCAAAGATGTTTTAGACAAACTTGATAAGCGCATTGCGCAGCTGGAAACAACTATTGATAATAACTGGGATAAAATGGAGAAGGCCAGCCGCGAAAACGCGCGGGCCAGCCTGAAGGCCTTGCGCCAACAGCGGACAAAGGCAGCGGAATGGTACGGGGCCATGAAAAACAGTTCCGCTGAGGCCTGGGACCATATGAAGAAAGGTTTTGCCGATGCCTACACTACTCTCCTTGATTCCTGGCAAAAGTCAGAAAAAGAATTTGGCTCTGACAAATAGCAGATGTTAACAAGCAACTCAACGGGCAGCCGGGAAACGGACCGGCCCCAGCAAAGGCGCCCTACGGGGATACGAGGATACATAATGGACCCAGTCAATCATAACTATCTTGCCGACCTCTCGGATGAGTATGAACCGCCGTGTATTTCGCTCTACCAGCCCACCCATCGATTTCATCCGGAAAACCAGCAGGACCCCATCCGCTTTCGAAACCTGCTAAAGGCGGTGGAGAAATCCATACATCAGAAATATTCCACCCAGGAGAGCCAGCCGCTTCTGGAACCTTTTGTGGCCTTGGCTGAAGACCTCAATTTCTGGAAGCAGAGCCTTGACGGACTGGCTATATTGAGCGCCCCGGGCATGTTCCGCGTTTACCGACTCCAGGGACGGGTGGCCGAACTGGTGGTCGTGGCGGACAGCTTTCACACCAAGCCCCTGATGCGTACCCTGCAGTCTGTTGACCGCTACCAGATCCTTGGTTTGTCGCGGCAGGAGATCAAGCTTTTTGAGGGGAATCGTCACCTCTTAGGAGAGATTGAGCCGGCCCAGGCTGTGCCGCGCACCATGACCCAGGCTCTGGGAAAAGAAGTAACCGAGCCTGGTCACACTGTGGCCTCCTATGGCGGAGCCGGGCCGGGACAATCGCCCATGCACCATGGCCATGGCGATAAATCTTCGGAAGTGGATATTGATACGGAACGATTCTTTCGCGCTGTGGACCGCGAGATCACGGCACACCACTCGCAACCAGCGAACCTGCCGCTGATCCTGGCGACCTTGCCGGAACACGGCCAGTTGTTCCGCCAGGTCAGCCATAATCCCTTTCTTATCGATGCAGAGATCAATATCCAGCCGGATGCCGTCTCCGTGGACGAACTGCGCCAGCGGGCCTGGGAGATTTTTGAACCCCGTTATCTGGCCCGGGTGGCCGCTCTGGTGGAGCAGTTCAGCACAGCAGAGGCCCAGGGTCTCGGTGACGGGGAATTGGCCCCTGTGGCCAAGGCGGTCTCCGCCGGCCGGGTCGCTACCCTGCTCATCGAAGCAGACCGCGAGATTCCCGGCCGAATCGACCCGGTCACCGGCGATATTGCGTTTGCCGACCTGGCTGATCCGGAGATTGATGACGTACTCGATGATCTGGGGACAATGGCGTTGAAGATGGGTGGAGAAGTGGCCATCCTCACCAGTGAGCAGATGCCCACCGAGACAGGAATAGCTGCCATCTACCGCTACTGAAAGCCCCGTTTCTGATGCGTACACAATTCAGAAGAAAAAAGAAGATCATCCTCTTTTTTCTTCTGCCCATGCGGCCCGGGGAGTGCACCCTCTTTATGACAAAGAGGTGCGCTCCCCGGCGATCGGCAACTTTTACCATGATGAGAAAGAGGTTCAGGGCTGCTGCAGATAACGCTGGGGAGCAAATCAGGGGCCTGCCTTTTTGCCCCCATCTCCTGCTCTCTTTATCTTATCTCCGTTTCCCCTTTTTTTTCCCTGCACCAGATGCCGCTTTCCCCCCTGTTTTCTCTTTGCGTTGCTTCTCACCATGGGAGGCCACATTAAAAGCAGATTCCTTGTTGAGCTTTTGGTAGGTGTCATACCGTTCAGGTGACAGGTTTCCCTCTTTTATGGCCTGTAAGAGCGCGCAGCCCGGTTCATTGCTGTGGCGACAATTACTGAACCGGCACCTTCTTGCTAATTCTTCAATATCAGCGAAGCTGTCAGCCATGCCCTGGCTGGCCACAAAAATACCTATCTCCCGCATGCCCGGGGTGTCGATAATCAGGGCGCCTTGCTCAAGGACAATGAGTTGCCGACGCACCGTGGTGTGCCGCCCCTCTCCAGAAGCACTTACCAGGCCTGTTTTCAAGGTATCCTGGCCAGTCAGTTTATTAATGAGCGTTGACTTGCCAACCCCTGAGGAGCCCAGCAGACAATATGTTTTACCCGGAGCCATAAACCCTTTGAGCTGCTCCAGACCCTGGCCGCTTACATTGCTGAGCGCCATAATCCGGGCCTTGATGCCGCCGGCGCGGATCTCGGCAAGCAGATGGGCCAGGGCCTCTTCGCTGACCAGATCTGTCTTGGTCAGCACCAGCACGGGTTCAACATGGCCTTCAGCGGCCATCACCAGATACCGTTCCAGTCTGGCCACGTTAAAATCGTATTGGCAGCCCTGAACAATGAAGGCGACATCAATATTGGCGGCAATCATCTGCAACTGGATATCCTTGCCGGCGGATTTACGGCGCAGAAATGATTTTCTGGGCAGAAGGCTGTGGATAGTGGCGCTCTTGTCCGCCTCATAATGGACGCAGACCCAATCTCCCACACACGGCATATCGCTGGTGGATTGGGTGGTGTGCAGAAATTTCCCCGTGGTGCGGGCTGCAGCCTCCCCCGCCTCATTTCTGACAATATACCAGCCGCGATCAACCACAATCACCCGCGCCAACTGCAGACCACCGGGCATAGAGAGTTCCCCGGCCTGCTCAAGAAACCACGGGTCCAGGCCCAATTCGCTCAATTGCATTTTTCTGCCTGCATTGCCATACTTCTCCTCATATCCCGATACGCCTTCCCTTACGGCAATCAGAAGGCTGGTTGTACCTCCTGCCACCCTAAAAATATCCGCAGTACCGCCAGCCGGTCCGCCACATAAAAGGCCCCTGTATCATCACAATACAGGGGCCTTTTATCTTTAGCGAATGATTGTGCGCCGCCCGGGGCGGCACAGCTTGACCATAAGGCCTACTCTTCGCCACCTTCCTCCAGCTCCTCATCGTCGCTGCCGGTATCCGGCGGGACCTTATCCATGGCCACCACCTTCTCCTGATCACCCAGCTTAATCATGCGCACCCCTTTGGTATTGCGGCCAATAACCCGCATATTATCCATATTCATGCGGATAATCTTGCCGCCATTGGTGATGAGCATGATCTCCTCCTCATCGGTGATCTGACAGGCATTAACCACCCGACCATTGCGGACACTGGGTTTGATGGCCCGCACTCCTTTACCGCCGCGTTTGGTGATGCGGTATTCGTCAACAGGGCTCCGTTTACCATAGCCTTTTTCGGTGACCACCAGGATGGAGGCCTCCCGGTTGAGGACCTCGGCCGCCACTACCTCGTCATCCTCAGCCAGACGGATGCCGCGCACGCCACTGGCCGTCCGACCCATGCCCCGGACATCCTTCTCGTTAAAGCGCACCGACATGCCGTTTCTGGTGAGCAGAAAGACCTCACTTTCGCCGTTGGTGACTGCGGCAGTGATAATCTCGTCATCCTCGCGGATCTTCAGGGCGATCTTGCCTTTGCGCATGGGGCGGGCAAACTCGGAGAGGATGGTCTTTTTCACCACGCCCTTCTTGGTCACCATGAGGACATACTCTTCACCCTCTTCCATGGCAAAAGACTTGATGGGCAGGATGGCGGCCAGTTTCTCTTTTTCCGCCAACTCCAGGAAATTGACAATGGCCTTGCCGCGGGCAATGCGGCTGGCCTGGGGAATCTCATAGACCTTGCGCCAGAACACCTTGCCGTGGTTGGTGAAAAAGAGGAAGGCATCATGGGTGGAGGCCAGGTAGAGATTGCTGACAAAGTCATCCTCCACCGCGTTGATCCCCTTGACCCCGCGGCCGCCCCGACGCTGGGAGCGGTAGAGATCAATGGGATTACGTTTGATATAGCCGGCATGGGTAACCGTGACCACCATGTCCTGCTGCTGGATAAGGTCCTCCGGCAGGATCTCATCAGGGGCGTCAATGATCTCGGTACGGCGATCGTCACCATACTGTTCGATGATCTCCACAAACTCCTGGCGGATGATATCCATGACCAGACCCTCATCGGAAAGCACCTTCTTGTACCAGGCAATCTTCTCCAGAAGGTCGGCCAGCTCACTGAGGATCTTATCGCGCTCCAGACCGGTGAGTTTCTGCAGCCGCATATCAAGAATGGACTGGGCCTGAATCTCCGAAAGGGCAAAGCGGTCCATCAATCCCAGCCGGGCCTCGGTGGGGTTGGCGGAATTCTTGATCAGGGTGACCACCTCGTCAAGATTATCCAGGGCTATCTTCTGGCCATTAAGGAGATGGGCCCGGGCCTCGGCCTTTTTGAGCTCAAAGGCGGTGCGGCGGTAGATGATGGTCTTGCGGTGGAGCAGGAAATGTTCAAGAATCTGTTTGAGATTGAGGATCTCCGGCTTCTGGTTAACAATGGAGAGCAGGATGATACCAAAGCTGCGCTGCAGAGGGGTCATCTTGTAGAGCTGGTTGATGACCACCTCGGCAATCTCATCCTTCTTGAGATCAAGGACGATCCGCATACCATGGCGGTCAGACTCATCACGAAAGGCGGCAATGGACTCAATACGTTTGTCCCTGATGAGCTCGGCGATCTTCTCACACAGTTTGGCCTTGTTCTGCATGTAGGGAATCTCGGTGATGATCACCGATTCCCTGTTGGCCTTCTTGCTCTTTTCAATATGGGTCCTGGCCCGCATAAGCACGGAGCCGCGCCCTGTCTCATAGGCCTCCCGGATACCGGCTCGGCCGCAGATATAGGCGCCGGTGGGAAAATCCGGGCCGGTTATATGCTCCATGAGCTGATTAACCGTAATATTCGGGTTTTCCGTCATGGCGATGAGGGCGTTGACCACCTCCGTGATATTATGGGGCGGTATATTGGTGGCCATGCCCACGGCGATGCCGGAGGAACCGTTGATCAAGAGATTGGGAACCTTGCTGGGCATCACCGACGGTTCCACCATGGAGTTATCATAGGTGGGGACAAAATCAACGGTGTCTTTGTCCAGATCGGCAATAATCTCCTGATCCAGCTTGGTCATCCTGGCCTCGGTATAACGCATGGCAGCCGCGGAATCGCCGTCCACGGAACCGAAGTTACCCTGGCCGTCCACCAGCTGGTACCGCATGGAAAAATCCTGGGCCATACGGACAATGGTGTCATAGGCGGCCGTATCACCATGGGGATGATACTTACCTATGATATCACCGACAATACGGGCTGATTTCAGATAGGGCCGGTTATGGTAGTTATTGAGCTCCCGCATGGCAAAGAGGGCCCGGCGATGTACCGGTTTGAGACCGTCCCGGACATCGGGTAAGGCCCGGCCGATAATGACGCTCATGGCATAATCAAGATAGGATTTCTTGAGTTCCTGCTCGATACTGATTGTGGGCTGGGATGTGTGCTCTTCAGTTGTCATATTTTTCTTCTTTAGAATTTACGTGGCGCAAAGAATCAAAGGCTCTTCTTTACTTTTTTATATATCTATTTCGGTTACTTCCAGGGCGTGATTATAAATGAAATCACGCCGCGGCTCCACCTTGTCACCCATCAGGGTGGTGAAGATATCGTCGGCTGCCACGGCATCCTTGATATTGACCTGGAGCAGAATGCGATTTTCAGGATCCATGGTGGTGTCCCACAGCTGGCTGGGATTCATCTCACCAAGACCCTTGTAGCGCTGGAGATGTGCACCGCGGAAGCCCTCGGCCTTGATGACCGTGAGCAGTTCATTCCAGTTAGGAACCTGGATATCCCGCTCATTGACCTTTAAGACAAAGGATTCCTGGAGGTATTTCTTGATATTTTGATAGATTTTTATCGCTGTTCTATACTCGTTGATCAAGGGGATCTGCGGACCCACCGTGAAAAAGATATGGGCCTTGTCCTTCAAGGCGGCATCAAATTCATAACAGCTGGGTTTCCAGCGGCAGGGTCTGATGGAGCCCACGGAAATGTTCATGGCCATCATCTTGGTGCGCAATCCCGCCACAAATTCCTCATCATCAAACTGGTCGGCGCTGTTGATATCCTCTTCCAGAAAAAAGGCAACGATCTCCTCCCAGACATTGAGGCGTTGCAGGTAATCAAGGAGTTTGCGGTAGAGGGAGAGATTCTTGAGCATGGCCACCAGATCTTCACGGCTCACCACCTGCTTTTCGGTCTGCATCTCCACGCTGAAATTATCACTGGCCTGCTGAAAAAGGTATTCGTTTAACTCTGCCTCATCGGCAAAATATTTTTCCTTCTTACCGCGACCCAGACGAAAAAGTGGGGGCTGGGCTATATAAATAAAGCCGTTCTCCACCAGAAGGGGCATCTGGCGATAGAAAAAGGTGAGGAGCAGGGTGCGGATATGGGCGCCGTCAACATCGGCATCGGTCATGATGATGATTTTGTGGTAGCGCAGTTTTTCCACCTCAAATTCATCCTTGCCGATGCCGGTGCCCAGGGCGGAGATCATCTGCTTGATTTCTTCCGAGGAAAGGATCTTGTCAAAACGTGCCTTTTCGACATTCAGGATCTTACCGCGCAGCGGCAGAATGGCCTGATTGGAGCGGTCCCGGCCCTGCTTGGCAGAACCACCGGCTGAATCACCCTCCACCAGGAATATCTCCCGTTCGGCCGGAATTTTTGACTGGCACTCGGCAAGTTTGCCGGCCATGAGCAGATCAATACTGGAGCCCTTCTTGCGGGTCAGATCACGGGCCTTGCGGGCAGCATCCCTGGCCCGCATGGCATCCACGGTCTTGGAGAGAATCTTTCTGGCCTCCTGGGGATTCTGCTCCAGATAGATGGCCAGTTTTTCGTTACATATGGATTCAACAATGTATTTCACTTCACCATTGCCGAGTTTGGTCTTGGTCTGCCCTTCAAACTGCGGATTGGGCACCCGCACGGAAACAACACAGGTGATACCCTCCCGCACGTCATCCCCGCTCATCTTGGCCTGCAGATTTTTGGGAACCACATCATCACTGGCATAGCGGTTGATGCACTTGGTCAGGGCGCCCCGAAAGCCGGCCACATGGGTTCCGCCTTCCCTGGTATTGATATTATTGACAAAAGAGAAGAGCCTTTCCGAATAGCCGTCAAAATATTGAAAGGCGATCTCCACCTCCACATTATCTTTTTCACCCTTGATATAGATCGGTTTTTGGTTGAGAACCGTGCGGTTTCTGTTGAGATAATCAACAAAGGAGACCAGGCCGCCGGCAAAATGAAATTCATCTTCAGCGCCGGTGCGCTCATCTTTCATTTTTATTTTTACGTCTTTATTCAGAAAGGCGAGTTCGCGTAAACGGGTCTGGATAATCTCATATTTGAAAATAGTGGTTTCAGTGAAGATACCCGGATCAGGCATAAAGGTGATGGTGGTACCGGTCTTGGTGGTGGTGCCTGTTTCTTGTACTTCACTTTGCTTGATGCCATATTTATAGGTCTGCTCGAAAATTTTACCTTTTCGGTGCACGGTGGCTTTGGTCCACAGGGAAAGGGCATTGACCACGGAAACACCCACGCCGTGCAGACCGCCGGAAACCTTATAGGATGAGTGATCAAATTTACCGCCGGCATGCAGGGTACACATGACCAGTTCCAGAGCAGAGACCCCTTCCTGGTGCATATCCGTGGGAATGCCACGGCCGTTATCTTCCACGGACACAGATTCATCCTTGTGGAAAACAACCTTTATCTGCGTGCAATGACCGGCCAGGGCCTCGTCTATGGAGTTATCCACCACCTCATAGATGAGATGGTGGAGTCCTTCTTCATGGGTATTGCCGATATACATGGACGGACGCATCCGCACGCCTTCAAGGCCGGAAAGAACTTGTATCTGTCCGGCATCATAATCATTTTCTTTTTCTTCTGACAAAATATGTTCCTCTTTTTTAAAAAGTTACAGGCTGCAACGGCAAGAGAGATAAGGAATCTATTCTTCTCTCTTAATATAACAAGGGCACTTTTTTCAGTACTCCCTTGAGGGGTATAAGTTTCGTTTGCACCTAAAGGGCATAAAAGCAGACCAACTGCTCAACTCAGCTTTATACCGCAAGGGCACTCTTTTCAGTACCCCCTTGAGGGGTATAAGTTTCGTATGAGAGACCAGCTGCTCAACTCAGCTTTATAAATGCATGGGCATAATAATGGAGATGAACTCAGGGTCATTTTCAGAAAGAATCATACAGGGGCTTTCGTTAGAGGATATATAGATCCGCACTGTATCGCTCTTCATGACAGACAGGCTGTCAATGAAATACTTGCCATTGAAACCCAGGGTCAATTCATCGCCGCTGTATTTCACCTCTATCTCCTCCCGGGCATTACCGATGTCCATGGACTGGGAAGAAAGAATTAATTTATCGGGCTCCAGGGAAAACTGGACAATATTGAATTTGTCTTCGGTAAAAAGGTTCATGCGTCGAAAGGCATGGATAAGAGGTCCTTTGGCTATTTCTATATATTTTTCCCGATTAATTATATCTATCAGGGGTTTATAATCCGGGAAATCTCCATTTATCAGGCGGATAATTAAAATATCCCTCTCTGTTTTTAAAACAGCCTGTTTTTCTTCGATGGCAAAGGATACCTCAGCAAGACCTTCACAAAACTTGCGCATCTCCTGGATGCCTTTTTTGGGGATAAGAGTGGTTTTGCTGAGATTGAGGGTCTCGATATCCGCACCCATGGGGACCTGCATCAGTGATAACCTATGGCCGTCTGAAGAGACAAACCTCATAAATTTCTGATTATCTCTCTCCTTGCTTTCCACCAGAACACTGGTCAAGGTAAACTGGCTTTCCCCCTCGTTGGCCATGGAAAAAATAGTTTTATCAATAAGCTCCTGAAGTTTTCCTGCTTCCATCGTAATAAGATTCTGGGGATCATATTCCGGGAAATGAGGGAATTCATCACTCTCCATACCAGCTATATTATAATCCCCTGTTTCCACAGAGACCTTTACCCAGCTTTTCTCTTTTTCCTCCAGATGAATATGGTCACTGCCGGCCTCTCTTACTATTTCAAAAAGCTTCTTACAGGGAAGGGTAATACTGCCCTGGGACATGATTTCGGCCGGCAGCCGGCAGCGGAGCCCTATTTCAAGATCAGTACACGTAAGTTCAACAATATCATCACCGGTGCTGATAAGGACGTTACCAAGAATAGCGATGGTCCCTTTCTTGGCTGTAATATTCTGCAGCGCTGCAAGGCCGTTTAACAAATCATCTCTGGCAATATTGACAACGATACCCATGTATTATTTCCTCACAAAAAAGTGCGTTTTTGGACAACCCCCCAAAGAGGCAGGGAAGCGACTTACCAAGAACTGTTAATTAATAAATTTGTTTTAATTAAAATATTATTATTATTAAGGCTGTTGATATGTTGATATACGAGCTAATAAATTGAAATCATTAAAAAACTTATAAGAAAAACATTCTTTGTATAATGGGGAGAAAGAGGGGTAAAAAACTTATCAACATTTTATAAAGAGGTTTTAAACAGGGGAAAAAGACACCAAAGAATTTTTTTTAAAAATTTTGTTAAAAATAATCATAAAATCAATAACTTAATCTTGTTTATCTTGGTTCAGCAGGAATCCACCAAGATGGTCAAAACAATAGCCGGAAATGAAAAAAAATTCAACATCTTATAAGTGAAAAAATCCTTAAAAGTAGGCGATTATTTATGTTTCCGGAGCTGTTCAAAAACCCCTTTTCCGGCAAAGCGTTACGAGCTCCGGAACAGCCCGGCAAAAGAAGATGAAAATAAAGGCACGATCCCCCCGCCCTGAATCTATTTTTAGAGAAAAAAGAGGGCATAAAAAAGGGATGGGCAGAGGTTCAGGGGAGATCTGCCGCCAATACCAAGGGGATCATAAAAAATATTGTGTGCTGTCGGGGAGATGGTATTATCCCCTATCTTTTTTTCAGTTACAGGGAGACGGTAAAAACAGCGGCGCTTCCGCAGAGCAGCAAAAGCAGTAAATCGATATTTTTATACATATTTTGAAGGCTTATTTCTTCTTAGAAAATGAAAAAAATGGCAAAGGGCGAGGCGTATAAAAATGGCTTTTTTTAGAAAAAAATTGGCCATTGATCTTGGTTCAGCCAATACCCTTTTTTATCTGAAAGGCAAGGGCGTTATCCTTGCCGAACCCACTGTAGTGGCTATTAACTACTGGGAAAAAAAGGCCGTGGCTGTGGGGCATAAGGCCAAAGGATTCATGGGGAGAACCCCGCAGCATATCAAGGCCTTTCGGCCCTTAAAAGATGGTTTCATGGCGGATTTTACCTCTACCATGGTCATGCTTGCGCAGTTCTATGAGAAGATTTTCAACCACAAAAAAAGAAAGTCAAAATGGGTTCTTATCGTTCCCACTGCCATTACGGCCGAGACAAAAAAAGAGATACGAGAAAGCGCCAGGGGTGTCGGCTGTTCAAAGATATCTTTCCTCTCTGAAGCTATGGCGGCGGCCCTGGGAGCTGGGTTTGACGTTAAAGCAAACAGAGGAAGGATAATCATCAATATTGGCGGCGCGATCTGTGAGCTTGCCGTTATTATCAATGGCACCGTTACCTTCAGCAGGGTGACCAGTTTTGCCGGAGATGCCCTGGATGATGCTGTTATCAAACATCTGAAAGAGGAATATGGGGTCCATATTTCTGAAAATATGGCGGAAAAATGCAAGCACGCCATAGGCTCTGCCCTGCCCCGGGCCAGAGATGTTTTCCCTTTGATTGGCAAGGATATGAAAACAAATGTGCCGCGGGCCATTGAGGTGGCGGCCCTTGAGTTGCAGCAGGCCATCAGAGAACCCTTGGATATTTTAAAAAATTTTCTAAGGGAATGTCTTGCTGTCATAAGTGCGGCACACATCAAAGATGCCAGGGAGGATGGGATCTTGCTGGTGGGAGGGGGCACCCTTCTCCCCGGTCTGGACACCTTTCTCACGGAGGAACTGGGCTTTGCAATGGTCAGGGATAAGGAGCCTCTTCTTACCGTGATCAAAGGGGGCGGTATTGCCCTGGAGAGGCCGTTGAAACACCGAAAGCTTTTTATGAAATAATGGGGAAGGCAGTCTATAGAGAGGAGCCAGGTGCGAGCTGGAACTATCCGGATTTATTATGAATAGATTTGCCACTGTGGAAGATGAAATAGCGGTTCTCATGGAGAGGGGCAGGGAAGAGCGGGTCTTTTCCGGCTGCTCCGTGGCCATAGCGCAGGGCCCCAGGGAACTTATTAGAAATTTCGGAACCAGGCGCTGGGACCAGAAGCAACAGGTAGGCGGGAATACCCTTTTTGATCTGGCGTCCCTTACCAAACCCCTGGCCACCTCCCTGGCGCTTTTTGCCCTGCTGGGTCAGGGAAAAATAGGGCTCAACACGACTCTGGCCCCTCTTCTGCGCCAGGAGGTTCCCGAAGACAAAAGGCCGATCACCCTTTTTCAGCTCCTCAATCATTGTTCCGGCCTTGTCGGCCATCGCCCTTTTTATAAAAAGCTGGAGACCATGGCCCCGGGCCTGAGAAAAGAAGAAATTCTCCGTCTCATCCTCTCCGAACCCCTGGCATGTGAGCCGGGGAGCCGGGATATCTACAGTGATCTCGGCTTTATTCTCCTGGGCCTGATTGTGGAAAGACAGAGCGGTATGGCCCTTGATGCTGCGGTGGCGCATTATATCTATGAGCCCCTGGATATGGCTGATTCCCTTGTCTTTAATCCCCGGGCCAGGGGCCTTACGGATTTTGCCGCCACCCAGCACTGCCCGTGGCGGGGGAGGCTTCTGCAGGGCGAGGTGGATGATCAAAACACCTGGGCTATAGGTGGAGTAAGCGGACAGGCCGGACTTTTCGGCAGAGGGGGAGATGTCTTGGCAATGGTCAGAAAACTCGTGGAAATAGCCTCTGGTGCGAAAAAACATCCTTACCTGGGCCAGGACCTTTTAAAGAAGGCCATGAGCCGTCAGCCCCACATTAAGGGGAGCAGTTGGGGTCTTGGTTTTGATACGCCGGCAGAGGTCAATTCTTCGGCAGGACGTTTTATTTCCCAGAGGAGCTGCGGGCATCTGGGGTTTAGCGGCACCTCCTTCTGGCATGATTTTGATAAGGATATCACCGTTGTTCTGCTGACAAACCGCATCCATCCAAGTGTTGAGAATAACAAGATCAAGACCTTTCGGCCGCTGTTTCATGATCTTGTTTTTGAGACGCTGGTTTAAACCTTTTTTTAGCCACGGAATCCACGGAAAACACAGAAAGAACTCTTATTCTTTTTTCACCACAAAGGCACAAAGGCACAGAGAAAAAACTTTGTGTCTTTGTGGTGAGCTTTATTCGTCATCAATAAAACACACCTAAACTATTCCGTGTTTTCCGTGGATTCCGCGGCTCAAAAAAGAGAGTTTATCTCTTCTCGGGATAGAGGGCTAGAATGCTCTCCTTGTCCGCCTTGGTGATGCCGCGTTCCGTGATCAGACCGGTGACCAGGCGGGCCGGGGTGACATCAAAACTGTAGTTGGCCGCCCGGGTCTGGTTGGGGCTTATGGTGACGGTGGTAAGGCCGGCGGCGCTCAAACCGCTAACCTGATTCACCTCGTTGCCGGATCGTTCCTCAATGGGGATATTCTTCACCCCGTCACAGATTTGCCAGTCAAAGGTGGATGAGGGCAGGGCCACGTAAAAGGGCACTTTGTTATCAAAGGCGGCCAGGGCCTTCAAGTAGGTGCCGATCTTGTTGGCCACATCGCCGCAGGAGGTGGTCCGGTCCGTGCCCACCAGAACCAGGTCCACCAGGCCGTGCTGCATGAGATGGCCGCCGGTGTTGTCGGCAATCAGGGTGTGGGGCACCCCCTGTTCCTTCAGTTCCCAGGTGGTGAGGCGGGCCCCCTGCAGCCAGGGCCTGGTTTCGTCCACCCAGACATGGAGATCAATACCCTGGGCCTGGGCCTCGTAGATGGGGGCAGTGGCGGAACCATAGTCGACAAAGGCCAGCCAGCCGGCATTGCAGTGGGTGAGGATATTGACCGGAGCGCCCTCTTTACGCCTGCTTATCTCCCGGATGATCTCCACACCGTGTCGGCCGATCTCTTTACAAAAAGCGGCATCTTCATCAGCGATCTCGCAGGCCACTGCAAAGCTCCTTGTTCTTTTGGCCGCCGAGGAAGAAAGATCTTTGAGGGCGGCAAGCTGGCGCTCCACGGCCCAGGCCAGGTTCCGGGCCGTGGGCCGGGTGGCCACCAGGGTGGCGGCAAAATCCCGCATATCCTGGTCAAAATGGTCATCCCGGCTGTGCAGTGCGGCCGCGTACATGCCAAAGCCGGCAGTGGCGCCGATCAGGCCGGCGCCGCGGACATACATCTCTTTGATGGCCCGGGCAAAATCCTCCACCGTCCGCAGGTCAACAATGACAAATTCATGGGGCAGGAGGCGCTGGTCAATGATCTGCACCACCTCTTGCTGCTCAGGGTGGGGCCAGATGGTTCTGTATGGTTTTGATTGGACGAGCATGGCGGGGGCTGCTGAAGGTTAAAAGATCAGATTAAGCAGGTAATAGGTGAGTGCTCCCGCACCGAGGGAGCCGTAAATGAGCAGTCAGGGAATGCAGCCATCCTCGCTTTTTTTCTGGATGATCACAAAGGCGGCAATGGCTGTTAACATTGATATAAAAAGAAAAAGTATTGTTTTCATGTCGCACCGCCTTGAAAAGAGGGGAAAAGATTGCTCCTTTTTTATCCGAAATGATGGTAGCACCTAATTTTTAAGATACCGTTCTTGATTGAGGTTGGCAATAAAGGTTATGGCTGTGAAAAAATGGCTCCGCGCCCTGGGCGATCTCTGTTTTCCCCCTTGCTGTCTTTGTTGCGGCACCTCGCTTGCCTGGGGTGGCACTATAGAGCTCTGCCCCGGCTGTGCCGGGAAATTACGATTCATCACGCCCCCCTTCTGTCCCCTTTGCGGGGTGATGTATGTCAACAGCGGCGGCGGCTCCCATCTCTGTACCTTGTGTTGTCGGCAGGAATACGCCTTTGACCGGGCCCGCTCCATCTGCCGCTATAATCCTGAGATAGGTACAATAATCCACAGCCTCAAATTTGCCGGTCTGAAAACGGGGCTGCGCACCATGGCCGCTCTGGCGGAAAACTCCCTCATCCATGATTTGAGCAGCCCTGATATTATTGTGCCCGTGCCCCTGCACCCCAGAAAGCTGCGCAGCCGCGGCTTCAACCAGTCGCTGCTTCTGGCGCAGCTCTTTTTTCCGGACCAGAAGGATAAAATAGCCCACGCCCTTGTCCGCAGTCGTCATACCCTGGCCCAGACCGGCCTCACCGGCGCTGAGCGCCGGAAAAATGTGGTGGGTGCTTTTACAGTACGGCAGCCCCAGGAGGTGCAGGGCAAGAAAATCTGCCTGGTGGATGATGTTTTCACCACCGGCACCACCGTGCATGAGTGCGCCAAGACCTTGAAAAAGGCCGGGGCAGCCTCGGTGCAAGTTGCCACCCTGGCCATGGTGGATATCTGGTAGCGGTTTCGGGGCCGTTGGTCACTCCAGGCCTCTTTCCGGATTTTCGTCCTCTTGTTTGCAGGAAAAGGCTGGAATCAGAGGCGTTGCAGCCCGTGCAGCCGCTATATTTTTCTTGACTGGACTGGCAGGGGATGATACATGACTTCTTTCCTATAAAAGTCGGGGCGTAGCGCAGCCTGGTTAGCGCGCCTGCCTTGGGAGCAGGAGGTCGGAGGTTCGAATCCTCTCGCCCCGACCAGTTAGGCATATTCAAGCGGCTTAGAAGAAATTCTAAGCCGCTTTTTTTTGTGCGGCTGCCGCACCTTTTGCCGGCAACTTCTTAAGCCCGTCAAATAGGCCCTTTTCCCGGGCCTTCCCTGTCAGCCCCTTTTTTCAGCTGCCGCCGGCAGCAACTATTCCCGCTGGGGCCACGATTTGGTAGACATTCAGACCAATGTTTTTTAGGGTAAGAGGTGGTTTTTCAGGTGGCACCTCTTCTGCTCAACACGACCTTTATGGGAGATATATATGGCCGGCCCGCGTAGCCTCGTCTTGGAAATTCAGAAACTTACCGAACATCTTAACCGCGTCCTGCAGGAGCAGGTGGGAGCCCCGCTCACCGAGCTGGTGGAGCATGTTTTTGATCTGGCCAAGGCGCGGCGGGCCGGGGATATGAAAGCGACCCGCGAGCTGGAAAAGCTGGTGGCGGCTCTGGACCAGCGCCAGGCCGAGGTGGTGTTGTCGGCCGCCAGTCTGCGTTTTGATCTGGTCAATATGGCCGAGGATCGCCACCGCATCCGGATGCTGCGAGACCGGGAGCGGCGCAGCGGTGATCGGTCCCGGCCCGACTCCATTGGGGCGGCCCTTGCGTATCTGGGTGAAGAGGGCTATAGCGCCGAGCAGATTCAGGGGTTTCTGGACAAACTCAGTATTGAGCCGGTCTTTACCGCCCATCCCACCGAGGCCAAGCGGCGCACGGTGCGCGCTAAGCTTAAACGCATCCAGCAATGTCTGGCCGACCTGGATCATCTCGACCTTCTGCCCCGTGAAGAACGGCGTCTGGAGGAGATTATTCACAGCGAGATGGTTGCTCTCTGGCAGACCGAACCCCACCGTCCCGCGCGGCCCACGGTGATCGAGGAGGTGGAAAGGGCCCTGTTTTTCATGCATACCCTGTGGGATGTGGTGCCCCGCCTCTACAGGGATCTGGAAGAGGGCTTGAATCGCTATTATTACGGCAAAAATTTTTACCGCACCAGGTTCTTACATTTCGGCTCCTGGATCGGCGGTGATCGTGATGGCAACCCCTTTGTCACCAGTGAGGTTACCGCCCAGAGCCTTATTATTTTACGGCAGGCCGCCCTGGACACCCATGGTGCGGAGTGTCGGCGCATGTATCAGAAGCTGAGCATGTCGGAGCGCATGGTGGGGGTGAATACGCAGCTGGAGACACGATTGGCCGAGATGCTGGAGCTGTGGCCTTCTTTGAAGACGCGGGTGGCAGGCGTGCCGGAACAGGAGATCTATCGGCGCTGGATGCGGGCGGTTGAGTGGCGCCTGCAACAGAGCAGGATTTCCACGGCCTTCAGCGAAGCCCTGCCCGGGGCCTATGAGCGCGCCGCTGAATTGCTGGCTGATGTGGAACTGGTACGGGAAAGTCTCCGGGAGCATGGTGCCCGGGAAGTGGCGGAGAGTACGGTGGAAAACTGGCTCTGTCGCATCCGGGTCTTTGGGTTTCACATGGCCTGTCTCGATATCCGCCAGGAGTCGAGCTATTATGAGCAGGTGGTGGCCGAGTTGCTGGCCGGCCAGAAAATATGCGACGATTACAGCGCCCTGACGGAAAGGCAACGCCTGGATATCCTGGGTCGGACCATGGGCATGGTCAAGCCCCTTGATGAGGCGGCCCTGTCCGCCGAGAGCCGGGAGACCCTGGCTCTGTTTCGTTTACTCACCCGCACTGTGCAGCTTTACGGGCCGGAGGTGTTGGGCGGTCACGTCATCAGTATGACCCACCAGCCGAGCCATGTCCTGCTGGTTCTCTGGCTTCTGCGTTGGGCCGCTGCCGAGGCCGGCCAGCCGGAGCTGCTCGGCGTGGGGCCAGCCGGTATTGTGCCCCTTTTTGAAACCATTGATGATCTCAAGCGCTCGGCCGTGGTTATGGAGGAGCTCCTGGCCAACCAGGTCTATGCGGACCATCTGGCCGCCTGGGGAAAGATGCAAACCATCATGGTGGGGTATTCCGACAGCACCAAGGATGGCGGTTATCTCACCGCCTCCTGGTATCTCTATCAGTGCCAGTCAGAGCTCCATGAGGTGTGCGGGCGTCATGGTGTGCAGCCGGTATTCTTTCACGGCCGGGGCGGCTCCCTGGGCCGGGGCGGCGGTCCGGCGGCCCGCAGTATCAAGTCGCTGCCGCCGCAAACCGTGGCCGGTGCCATTCGCATGACCGAACAGGGTGAGGTGCTGGCGGCCCGTTATGATGACCCGGAAATAGCCTTCCGGCACCTGGAACAGGTCACGGCGGCCACTATTCTGGTAGAGGCCGAAAGTGGGGAAGCGCCCCGCCCCGAGTGGCTGCTCTGGATGGATTCTTTGGCCACCAGGGCCTATGAGGTGTATCGTGACCTAGTGGAGCAACCCGGTTTTGTTGATTATTTTCGGCAAACCACCCCCATCGAAGAGATCGAGGCCCTGCCCATTGGTTCCCGGCCCTCCCGGCGCCAGCAAAATGTCCATACCCTGGAAACCCTGCGGGCCATCCCCTGGGTCTTCGCCTGGACCCAGAGTCGGATTATTATCCCGGGCTGGTACGGCCTGGGCACGGCCATGGTGGAGTTTGCTGCGGCCGATGAAGAGGGCTGGCAGAAGTTATGCCGGATGTATGAGCAGTGGGCCTTTTTCAAGGGCACGGTGGATAACGCCGAGCAGGCCCTCTCCAAGGCCTCCCCCAATATTGCCTACCTCTATGCGCAGTTAATGGAAAACAAGGAACAGCGGCACGTTATCTGGAACCGGCTGGTGGACGAGTATGATAATTCCTGCCAGGCGGTGTTGCAGGTCAACCGTCGCAATGATTTGCTCGATGTCACCCCCTGGCTGGCCCGCTCCATTGAGGAGCGGGATCCCTATGTGGACCCGCTCAATATGATCCAGGTGGAACTGATAAAAAGGGCCCGCCACTACGCCGAGCAGGAAAAGGAAGTGCCTGACGATATCCGCGCCCTTCTCCGCCAGAGCATCCAGGGGGTGTCGGCTGGGATGCGGACCACCGGCTAACCGGGCCGCCCCTTGCATGGCCGGCGTCTGTTGATAAAAAAAAGGGCCCTTCACCACTACAGAGGCAGAGAAAAAAAACTTTCTGCCTCTTTCGACATTAAAAAAATGTCCTTGTGGTCAGGGCCCTTCCTGGTGCTCAGATCAGGCTGAAAACGACAGGGAAGATTCTAGACCAGAGCCTTCTGCAGATCTTCCAGGGGGATTCTGGACATCAGGCGGGCGGTTCTTTCCATTTTTTTGGCATGCTCGGCATAGAAGGTGAGGCATTTGCCGGCCAGGGCAATAACCTCATCATCGTTCAGACCCTCTCCCACGACATCGCCGATTCTCGGCACCCCGCCGCCGTTACCGCCAAAGATCAGGGTCCAGCCCTTTTTCTTGCCGAAGATTCCTATGTCACGGACATAGCCTTCGCAACAGTTCATGGGGCAACCGGAGATACCCACCTTGACCTTGGCTGGCAGGGGCATACTGCCCAGGGACTCTGCCATTTTTTCACCTAAGGCCAGGGAGTCCTGGCGACCCAATTTACACCACTGAACCCCGGGACAGGCCTGGATGTAATGGATGCCCACCGGCTTTGTGGGACCTGTCTGCTGGCCCAGGTCATGCCAGATGGCCTCCACATCGGCTGGATCATGGCCCGCAATGGCCAGGCGCTGGGCAGAGGTGATCTTCAGAAAGGGCAGGTCATATTTTCTCACCACCGCAGCCAGCTGTTCCAGGTAATCGGCGCTGAGTACTCCCATCTTGGGGGTGGGCAGGGCATTATATGTTTTTGGTGTGTCCATGGCTTTTTATCCTCGGGAAGAAATATTGACAAGAAAGGGTTGATGCCCAAGATCATATCACAGGAAATCCCTCCCTGCCTTGACCTATGTCAAGAAAAGATTGTCAGCGCCCTGCCGGCAAGGGGTGGTGTTGGGCTCTTCGGCCTTAATGCCCTGCCCGTGAGAAAGGCCTGTTTCCCGGGCTCATTCGGCACCTTCCGGCAGGGTCAGGACATAGTTGCGGATCTCATCGCGCACCCGGCGGTAGTGGCTCAAGGCCTCTTCCTCATCGGCGGCGCTGGCGGCCAGGGCGGGCGGATCGTCAAAGCCGTGATGGATGACCCGGGCCGGCCCGGGGAAAAAGGGGCAGTTTTCATCGGCATGGCCGCACACCGTGATCACCAGGTCGAAGCGGGGTGCCGGCAGGTCGTCAACGGTCTTGGAGTAGTGGCCGGAGATATCGACCCCCGCCTCGGCCATGACCTTGACGGCCAAAGGGTTAAGGCCGTGGGTCTCAATGCCGGCGGAAAATGGTTCAAGCTGGTCGCCTTTTAAGTGTCTGGCCCAGCCCTCGGCCATCTGGCTGCGGCAGGAGTTGCCGGTGCAGAGAAAGAGGATCTTTGTTTTCGGCATGGCAGCTGGTTCCTTTCTTTATCTTAATTTTCTGAGGTTGTTACTGTCTTAACGCTGCAGTCTATTCTTTTATTTCGCCGGTTTGGCTCACCGGTCGGAAGCCCATCCCCCCATCACCTCCATCCCCGTCACTAATGAAATGGTCCGCCCCTTTCCTCAATGCTGTATCTGTAGTTACAATACAGCATACCAATAACGGCTTCTATTGTGAGCCCACACAACGAGGTAAAGGAGCGAACCATGAGCAATCATACCGAAAACAAG
>JAGXFQ010000039.1 GCA_024637145.1 Desulfobulbaceae bacterium | reverse complement strand
TCTGGGACTTATGCTTTCCCTTGGCAACAATGGCCTTAAGCTCGTCGCGCTCCTCTTGGCTCAGTGAGAACCTGTACTTGATCTTGGGCATGGTCTTCTCCGTTTTTTCTAACCATACCTAATTTTATATAACATATCAAGTGTGACATGACACTAGTCGAGACTTTCTATATCCTCTGTGGGAATGAGTTCCTGGTTGTTGCCGATATCGTCCCGGGTGAAAAGATAGAAAAGCTGGATGTCAATGTCATCGGCCAGACTGTCAGCGAGTAAGATCAAGGCCAGATCCTGGTTGCTCTGGGTGCGGACCGCATCCCCGGCAACCCTGAAGGCCTGTCTTTTGATATATCTGTTGTTTTCTAAGAGAACCGTGCCGCTGCCGGCCTCCCTGAGCCGGTAGCCAAGTTTCACCTCGGCCCGTACCTCTACGGCTCGATCAAAAAGGCCATAGGAAAGCCCGGGGACCTCCACGGAGTAGAGGGTGCCGTCCAGGATATAATCAGCACTCGCTCTGTTTTGGGTCAGATAAAAGCGGTTTGACTTTGTCAGCACCTGGATGAGGCTCTGCTGAATCTGGGCCTGGAAGCCAAGAAGATTCGTCTGGTTGGTCCACATATCCAGAAAAATTCTGATCCTGCCGTCGCTATCCTGATCAAAATCAGCGGTCCTGGTGTGGGGATTGCTGTAGCCACAGCCACCCGTGCACAACAGGAGCTGTCCTCCCATGAGGAGGGCGAAAAAGAGGGTGAAGAGTTGTTTTGTCAAGGTCATGGTACAGCCTATATCACAATGCTGATCAGCTTGTTTTTAACAACGATGATTTTGCGGATATCTTTACCGGCAATGAATTTTGCAATCCGTTCATCAGCCAGGGCCATTTCTTTGAGCCGCTCTTCGGGGATGCCGGCCGCCACGGTCAGGCGGCTGCGTACCTTGCCGTTTATTTGCACCACCATGGTGATTTCATCCTCCTTGGCCGCCTCTGTATCAAAAAGGGGCCAGGCCCTCTGGGTGAGCTCCTCCTGGTGGCCAAGAAGCTGCCATAACTCTTCCGTGAAATGAGGCACCATGGGGGCCAGGAGTTGCAGGATGGCGTCAACCGCTTCCTTGATAACCCCTTCTTCAGGGGGGGCGCTTCTGTCGCCACTGGTTAAGGCGCTTAAGGTGTTGTTGAGTTCCATGATGGCCGAAATAGCGGTGTTGAAATGGAATTTGGCGTTGATATCCTGGCTGACCTTGGCAATGGTCTGGTGGGTCTTGCGATGCAGGAGCTGGCCTGATTGGGACAGTTCCGAGGGCAGGGGAGGGTTTTTCTGCAAGAGCTCCAAGTGGCTGATGACAAAACGGTATACCCGGTTCAGGAAGCGGTAGGCGCCGTCCACCCCCTGGTCGTTCCACTCCAGATCTTTTTCCGGCGGTGCCGCAAAGAGGGAAAAGAGGCGGACCGTGTCCGCCCCGTACTGAGCAATGAGGTCTGCCGGGTCCACGACATTGCCCTTGGATTTACTCATCTTGGAGCCGTCCTTGATCACCATGCCCTGGGTGAGCAGATGGGTGAAGGGCTCATCAATGGTGAGATAGCCGAGGTCGCGCAGGATCTTAGTGAAAAAGCGGGAATAGAGAAGGTGGAGAATGGCATGCTCCACGCCGCCGATATATTGATCCACCGGCAGCCAGTAATTAGCCGCCTCTTTTTTGAGGGGACCGTCCGTGAAGTCGGGGCAGGTGTAACGGGCAAAATACCAGGAGGACTCCACAAAGGTGTCCATGGTGTCTGTCTCCCGGCGCGCCTCGCCGCCGCAGGCCGGACACTTTACCTGGTAATAGCTTTCCAGGGTGTGGAGGGGTGATTTGCCCGAGGAGTCTATGGTCACATCCCGGGGCAGGGTGACGGGGAGCTCAGCCTTGGGCACGGGCTGTACGCCGCATTGGGGGCAATGGATCATGGGAATGGGGGTGCCCCAGTAGCGTTGCCGGGAAATTCCCCAGTCGCGGAGCCGGTAGGTGATCTGCTGCTTGCCAAACTCCTCTTTTTCGGCCTTGGCGATAATGGCCTTTTTCGCCTCTGCAGAGGCCAGACCGTTGAATTCGGCCGACTCTACCAGGCTCCCCTCGCCTTCAAAGGCCTCCTGCATGGTGGCGCCGCTCATTTTCTCTCCCTCCGGCTGGACAACGACCTTGATGGGGATCTGGTATTTCCGGGCGAACTCAAAATCCCGCTGGTCATGGGCCGGCACGGCCATCACCGCCCCGGTGCCATACTCCATGAGGACAAAATTTGCCGTATAGATGGGGACTCTGTCGCCGCTATAGGGGTTGATGGCATAGGCGCCGGTGAAGACCCCTTCCTTGGCAAGTTCATCACCCGGCTTCTGGCGCTGCTTGGCAATGGTGGTGCGTCTGACAAAGTCGGCCACCGCGGCCTCTTGTTCACTGCCGTGGGTCAGCGCTGCCACCAGGGGATGTTCTGGGGCAATGGACATGAAGGTGGCGCCATAGATGGTGTCGGGCCGGGTGGTGAAAATGGTCAGGAGCTCATCGCGTCCCTCAATGGCAAAATCAAGCTGGGCTCCTGTGGACTTGCCGATCCAGTTGCGTTGCATGGTCAGGACCTTTTCCGGCCAGCCCGTGAGATGGTCGCATTCAGCCAGCAGCTCTTCGGCGTAATCGGTGATCTTGAAAAACCAGCCGTTCATCTCCCTGGGCACAACCCCCTGGTCGCAACGCCAACAGCAGCCGTCAATGACCTGCTCGCGGGCGAGCACGGTCTGGCAGGTCTCGCACCAATTAACGATGGTGACTTTCTGGTAAATCAGGCCTTTTTCGTAGAGCTCGACAAAAAAGAGCTGTTCCCAGCGATAATAATCCTCGTTGCAGGTGGCAAGCTCCCTGTCCCAGTCGTAGCTGAGCCCCAGCTGCTGGAGCTGGCCGCGCATGTAGTCGATATTCTCATAGGTCCATTTTGCCGGGTGGGTGGCATTTTTGATGGCCGCATTTTCCGCGGGCAGGCCAAAGGCATCCCAGCCCATGGGATGGAGGACGTTATAGCCCTGCATCCGTTTGAAGCGGGCCACCACATCGCCGATGGTGTAATTGCGGACATGGCCCATGTGGATGCGGCCGGAGGGATAAGGAAACATCTCCAGGAGATAATACTTCTTGCGGTTGAGGTCCTCAGTGACCGTGAAGGTTTTTTCCTGTAGCCATTTCTGCTGCCATTTACTCTCAATGGCAGCAAAATCGTAATGAAGGGTGGGGGCGCTGGCCATGATAATATCCTTAAAAAAAGTTGGAAGGGCTGGGGATAACCGGGGTCGTGGGGATACGAGGGAGAGGTGATGCAGCGTAGTCCCCTTGATTTGCGAACTATTTTTACCATATCAGCAGCGAAGTGCAACTGCTTGGCCCTTTTGGGGCAGATAAAAAAATCAACCCACGGGTATGGGTTGCCCTGTATGCTGGAAGGCAAGGTTCTCAAAGGTGGTATAGCGGCCGATAAAGGCGAGCTCCACGGTGCCGGTGGCGCCGTTGCGCTGTTTGCCGATGATCAGTTCGGCCAGCCCTTTTTTGGGGTTATCTTCCGCCTTGTTATAGACCTCGTCACGATAGATGAAACAGATAACGTCGGCGTCCTGTTCAATGGCCCCTGATTCCCGCAGGTCAGAGAGCTGGGGACGTTTATTAGGCCGGCTCTCCAGGCTGCGGTTTAACTGGGAAAGGCCGATGACCGGGATTTCAAGCTCCTTGGCCATGGCCTTCAGGGAGCGGGAAATTTCACTGATCTCCTGCTCCCGGCTGTCGCCACGGCCCTTCATGAGCTGGAGATAATCAACAACAACCAGGCCGATATTGTGCTCAATCTTCAGGCGCCGGGCCTTGGCCCGCATCTCCAGGACGGAGATAGCGGCCGTGTCATCGATAAAGATGGGGGCTTTGCTCAGCTCACCGGTGGCCCTGGTGAGTTTGGGCCAGTCCGTATCCCTGATGCGGCCGGTACGGACCTCATTGGAGTCCACCCGACTCACTGAGCAGAGAAGACGCATGGCCAGCTGGTGTTTGGACATCTCCAGGCTGAAAACCGCCACCGGGACATTAAACTGCATGGCGGCATTCTGGACCATATTCATGGCCAGGGCTGTTTTGCCCATACTGGGGCGGCCGGCCAGGATGATCAGGTCGGACGGCTGCAGGCCGGCGGTCATCTGGTCAAAAACATTATAGCCGGTGGGTACACCGGTAATAAGCTCCTTGCGTTCAGCGAGCTGGGTCACCTTGTCAAAGGTGCCTTTCATGATGGAGCTCAGGGATTCGAACTTGGAGCCGCTCTTGCTGCTGGATATTTCAAACACCGTGGTTTCAACATCATCCAGCAGACGATCGATCTCATCCTGTTCGTCGTAGCAGCGGGAGGCGATGGAGGTGGTGGTGGTGATCAATTGCCGGAGAATTGATTTTTCACGGACAATATTGGCGTAATGGACGATGTTTGAGGCCAGGGGCACGCTGTCGGTGAGGGTGGCGACATAGGCCGCCCCACCCGCGCCTTCCAGGAAATTGGTGCTGGTGAGATGGTTGATCACGGTGACCATGTCCTGGGGCTGATTACGCTCAAAGAGGGTGACCATGGCCTTGAAAATGGCTTTATGATTGTCGAAATAGAAGTCGTCGGAGCTGATCAGGTCGACGGTCTTGGCCATCATGCCGCCCTGCTGGAGAATGGCGCCGAGAACACATTGTTCGGCCTCCTTGTTCTGGGGAGGCAGACGGTGGCCGTAAGAGGTGCTAGGGGGTTGTTCCATGGGAGGGCAATGAGGTCAGAGAAATCTTCGCAACAGCTGCATACTATCTGTTGCGGATTCTTATGCAAGTCCTGCAAGAAAAAAGCGGCCCTTTTCCTTTTAGGTGAAAAGAGCCGCTGGAAAGAAGACGTTATGCCGGAGAGTAATTATTCTTCGGTACCGGCCTCTTCAAGGGCTGCTGGTTCGGGTGCCCTTGGCGCCGGAGTTTGTTCCTGGGCCTGCAGCGAGGTGATAAGCACCTTGAATTCACCAAGAACCTGATAACCCGCCTTGTAGGAAAGGGTAAATTCGCCAAGGCTCTTTAAAGGTTCATCAAGGATGATCTTGCGTTTATCTACCTTGATGCCGATTTCAGCAAGTTTATCAGCAATATCAGCACTGGTTACGGATCCGTAAAGTTTGCTGTCCTCACCGGAACGCATGGTAATGGTAAGCGTGGTGCCCAGCAGTTTTTTGGCCACACCTTCGGCACCTTGGCGCTCGCTATCCAGGCGGGCCTTGATAGCTGCCATATTACGTTCACGTGCGGCCATGGTAGCCTTGGTTGCCTGCACTGCCTTGCCTTGAGGGATCAAGTAATTGCGGCCATAACCAGGTTTTACGTTGACCACGGCACCCTCTGGACCAAGGGTATCAATTGTTTGTGTAAGAATCACTTCCATAATGTTCACCTCAGGTAGATAAACCTGTTGTCTATTGCATCCCGGTTTCGGGATATATTTTTCAAACAAAGAGGAGGGGAGCAGCCTACGGCGTCTCTTCTTCCTTGTAAATGTTACCTAAATCCTTCCAGACATCCACAATCCCCAGAACGGCAAGCAGAACAATGGAGTAGGTCTGGATAAAGATAAATATATATATAAAAATCCTGATGGCCTTTGGGGCATTCCATCTTGCCATCATGGCAAAAAGGACAGCCACTCCCTGGAAAAAATAAATATTCCCCATAAGGAGAAGGCTATTCAGGCCCACTGCCTTAACAGCTGTCACCGGCACTATGGTACATACTCCTGCCAGAATCACCAGCCAGACCAGATTGTCGGGCAATCTCCAGAAACGGTAGGGCGGCCATATGGTCCGTTCCGGAGCGAAACGCTCAAGGAGATGATTTCCCAGGACCATGTTGAGCCAACTGATCACAATGGCAGAAATAATGAGCAATGCCGGGAAGATCTGGGGCATTTTCTGGCGGGCCTGATCAAAACCTTGCTCTATCTCTTTCACCACCTCTGGCGAGAAATCTCCGGAGGTGGTGTACATCTCCGCCATGGCCGCCATGGTTTGATCCATGGCCGCCAATCCCTGGCTGTAGGGATTAAGACCGGTTGACTGCCAAAACAGCAGACCAGCTGCCAGCCATCCCAGCAGGACAGCACCTGTGGCCGCGACTCCTGCCCAGGCAATTGTTTTCCTTTTCTCCATTGCCCATGCCAGGAGAAAGCCCACCGGAAAGAGAATCAGGGGGAAAATGGCATTGCCGATATTGCCGGCCAGCACAGAAAAAAGGCCGGCAATGATAAAGGCAAAAAGGCAAACGTGTTGCCCTCTTTTCTGGCCCAAGGTGACACTGAAATAAAAGGGGGCCAGAGGGAGCAGGAAGTGGAGAAAATCAAAAACAGGACTGAGGGCCGGAAGCCCGCACAGCAGTGATGTCAGGAGAACCGCGCGCCACTGTTTCTGCGGTTCTGAACCTGTGGTGGGCATCGCATCCGGCACGAATTCCCTAGGCCTGCGGGTTGCCGGCATAAGGCAACAGGGCGATCTGACGAGCTCTTTTAATGGCCTCAGTCATTTGGCGCTGGTGCTTGGCGCAGTTTCCGTAAATCCGGCGGGGAATGATCTTGCCGCGCTCGCTCAGATAATTGCGCAGGACCTTAACTTCTTTATAGTCAATGGTCAGTTCCTTATCCGCACAAAAGCGGCATACCCTGCGACGCTGGAAAATCTTTTTCTTGTGTCTGGTACCTGTGGGTTTCATGAGCTTATCCTTATATATTAAATTAAGCTAAATCTGTTAAGTCTGGGAGGGCTTGGGGCCTCTGTTACTCTTCTTCGTCATTGAAAGAATCGTCAGTGCCTTCGGCCTGGTTTGCATAGGATTTGTCACTCAGAACAAAGTTTTTGTCCAGTTTGATGGTCATGTATTTTAAGACATTGTCATCAATTTTGAAGATCCTCTCCATCTCATCAACCCCGGCGCCGTTGCCGGAGAAAACGGTATAAACATAGTAGCCATGGGGCTCTTTTTTGATGGGATAGGCCAGTTGCCTGAGGCCCCATTTGTCTATCTTGAGGATTTCACCGCCTGTTTTAGCGATGATGGCTGCGGTTTTGTCGCTGATGGCCGTGATGATCTCTTCAGTAGCATTAGGCCTGATGATGGATATGGTTTCGTACTTTTCCATAGGTCCTCCTTATGGACGTAAGGCCCCTTGATAGGGCAAGAAGGTGATGGGTCAACAGTATCGCCTCGCCAAGAGCCGATAGGTGATCCTTTATCAAAATATAAAGTTTGTCTAATTACCATGCCCTCGTTCCTGCTGTCAAACGCTTTTTTAGTCTCTCATGGCCTATCTCTCCAAAAGGTAAAGGCAAATCTATTTTCTTGGAGAGATGCTGAAAAAAAGTTAAGGAACTACTCTCTTTGTTGTATAGTGTTTTTGTGACCTACACGCTGTTGTGTGGTTCATGTTCATAATTTGTTTGACATTTCTCCCTGAATTGGAGTATTTAAGTTCCCTTTCTCTGCCATATAAGTTGTTATATGCGTCTCAGGGTCTTCTGCCGGGCAATTCAAAGAAAGTATCGAATCTTTTTTGTAAATTTTTCTTCGGTCCTGACAGCCCCTTGTTTTAAATTATAAACCATTAAATCAAATTCGATAAATATGAGTAAATCATCCTCCTCACGTTATGCAGAAGCCGGTGTTGATATTGACAAGGCAAATGATTTTATAGATGAGATTAAGCCCATTGTCTCGTCAACCTACAGGCGGGGAGTCTTGACCGATATCGGCGGTTTCGGAGGCCTTTTTGCCCTGGGCGGTGATCGCTACAAGGATCCTGTGCTGGTCTCCTCCACAGACGGCGTCGGCACCAAGCTCATGGTGGCCAACCTGTGTAACAAACATGACACTATCGGTATTGATCTTGTGGCCATGTGTGTCAATGATATCGTGGTTTGTGGGGCCCAGCCTCTTTTTTTCCTCGATTATTTCTCGGTGGGCAAGCTTGACACCGCCGTGGCCGTTGATGTTGTCAGGGGTATTGCCAAGGGTTGTGAGATCTCCAAATGCTCTCTTATCGGCGGAGAAACAGCGGAGATGCCTGGCCTCTATTCTGCCGGTGACTATGACCTGGCCGGTTTTGTGGTGGGTATCGCCGAACGTGACAAGCTCATTGACGGCTCTGAAATCAAGGTGGGGGACAAGATTATCGGGCTCTCTTCCAGCGGCATTCACTCCAACGGTTATTCCCTTGTGCGTAAAATCTGTTTTGATGAGCTTGGCCTCAAGGTGGATGATTATGTGGATGAGCTGGGCTGCACCTTGGGTGAAGAGCTGATTCGGCCCACCCGGATTTATACCGAGTCCATGCTCAACCTTTTTAAGAACTTTAAGGTTCGCGGTCTGGTTCATATCACCGGCGGCGGTTTTGATGATAATATCCCCCGTGTTCTGCCCAAGGGTAGTAAGGCGGTGATTAATGAAGGCAGCTGGCCCATCCAGCCCATTTTTCAATTCCTCCAGGCAAAGGGCAATGTGCCGGTGGCTGAGATGAGACGGACCTTCAACTACGGTATCGGTATGGCGGTGGTTGTTGATGAAAAGGTGGTGGATGATGTTGTTTCGCAGCTCACGGCCCTGGGTGAATCGCCTTATATTATTGGCGAGGTTGCTGCCCGTGCGGATGGTGAAGATTCCGTTATCTTTGTCTGAGGCGAATCGCCTGTTGGTAACATAAAAAAGGGCCGTGAGGGTTTAATCCTCACGGCCCTTTTTTTATGTTTTTTGCTGGAGGGCTTTTTTTGTTATGGCCTATCCCTTAGGTATCTTTTGGTGCCAGAAAACCGCAGGTCAGCTGCCGCAATCCTTGCTGCCGCCCTTTATTTTGTAAATGGCGTGGGCCAGGCCGGGAAGGATGGTTTCCAGGTTTTCCCGGGCCGCTCGTTCACTGCCTGGCAGATTGATGATCAGGCATCTCTTGCGGATACCGGCCACGCCTCGGGAAAGGACGGCATGGGCTGTCTTTTGGAAACTTGCCATGCGCATCATCTCGCTTATGCCCGGTATCTCTTTGTCAAGCAGGGGACGGGTGGTTTCCGGGGTCTGGTCACTGGGACTCACGCCGGTGCCGCCGGTGGTCAGGATGAGATCCAGGCCCTGCCTGTCGCACCAGTTGGTCAGGGTGGCGGTGATGGCTGTGGGGTCATCGGCGACAATGGCGTATTTGCTGATGATATACGGGCCGGCAGCGCCTAATTGTTCCCGGAGTTGCGGGCCGCTGGTATCCTGCCGTTCCCCCCGGGAACCTTTGTCGCTGATGGTGAGTATGCCGCAGCAATAGGTTTCGGTGGTTTCCCTGCTCATACCACGGCACTTTTGTGCAGAACCGCATTATCGTCAAGCTGTTCATAGTGGGAGAAAACAGCCTTGAAGCTGGCCCGGCCGCCGGTCAACTGGGCCAGGTCGCTGCCATATTCAAGAATTTCAGCCATGGGCACCTGGCTGACAATGACCTCGTTGCTGGCCTCAGAGCGAATTTCCATGATTTTGCCGCGACGTTTTCCAAGATCTTTAATGACTTCGCCGACACAATCGTCCGGCAGGGTGATTGCCAGGCTCATCAGGGGTTCAAGGAGAATCTGCTCCCTGCCCTCCTGTTGTTTTTCCTGATAGGGGACTGTGGGCAGGGTAAGCAGAAGCTCAATGCCGAATTTGCGGGATATCCGCTTGCAGGCAGTCTCAAGGTGGAGGCGGCCCTGGCCGGAAAGAAGTGTTTCGCCGGTTTTTGGTTCCTGGTCCAGGTGCAGGGCCGGGTCTTCCGCCATTATTTTTGCAAGGGCCTCCTGCAGGCGGCCCTTCTCTGTGGGGTTTTTGCAGGCAATGGCATAGGTGCAATGAGAGCGTGCCACCACAGGCAGCGGTTCCAGGGGTTGGGCCTCTGGAGAGTGGGCCAGGGTGTCGCCGGGAGCGCTCTTCTTCAGGTCGACAAGGACGCCGATCATGCCGGCGGTGAGGCTCTCTGTCTGTTTAAGGGTGCCGCCGAAGGGGATATAAAAGGTTGTCGCTTTTTCCTCACTGTTTTGGCTGATATTGTACAGGGTGCCGGTGTGGATGGTGCCGGAATCAACCTTGCAGTAGTAAAGGGTGCCCATCTTGGCATCGTGCTCCACCTTGAAGATCTGGCAGCGGGGCGGCGCCTCCATCTGGCCGCCTTCGGGAAAGAGGCTGTGGCTCATCTCCAGAAGAAGCCCTGCCCCAAAACCTTTTTTGGCTGCCCCGGGCAGCACAGGTGACAGGGCGCCCGAGGCAACCGCTTTTTTCAGGCCAGCGACAAGATCTTCATGGTCAAGCTCGCCTTCTTCAAGCAATTCCTCAATAAGCTCATCATCTGTTTCCGCAACTTGTTCCATCAGTTTTTCAAGGGCCAGATAGGCCTCCTTTTGCAGGGCAAGGGGGATCTCCGCCTCGGTGAGGGCGGCTGGGCTGTCTGTCTTGAAATAGAGGGCTTTTTCGCCGATTACATCGATGAGACCGCAAAATTCAGTGCCGCTGCCAATGGGCAGGTAGAGGATGGCAGGATCCAGGAGAATATTTTTACGGATTGCCGCCAGAGTGCCCCTGAAATCCGCCTTCTCCTCATCCATTCGGTTAATGAAAAGAATGGCGGGCATGGTGGATTGCTGAATAAGACGGGCCGCCTTTTCTGTCTGGAATTTATGGGCCTCGTCCGCACAAATGGTGAGCACGGCATTGTCGCTGATGTGGGCCATGATATCGGCTTCATGAAGGAAATTGTCATCCCCCGGGGTGTTGGTGATCACCGTGTTGGCCCCATGCCAGCTGAAGTGGAAATGGCTGGAGGTGGTGGTCATGCCGTGGGCCAGGGATTCCGGGTCTTTATCAATGACTGGATTTTCAACGCCGGCCGCTTTAAGCAGGGCGCGGCTAAGGGCTGTTTTGCCGGCCTTGGAGTGGCCGAGGAGGACGATATTTTTGGTGACCGTTGCAATCCCCATGAAATTTCTCCGTGCGTCAGATGCTAAAGAGCGTCAGGCGAATGTAAAGCATTGGCGTCATCTATGAAACACTGGTAAGAAAAGGCCTGATTGCTGGATCCTGCCGGTTGAGGAGATTGACCGGTAAAATACAATACTGCTGTCAGGTGCTGCCTTTTCCCTGTTTTGACGAGGAACAGGGGCTGCCTGTGTGGCCTCACATCTTTTTAAGAGATAGCGATTTAAAACGGCTGGTTAACCTCGCTATGGCAAGTATAGTAAAGGCTGACCTGCTAGAAAGCAAGCACTATAATTTCCGGAAAAAGGCGGATTCTGCCAGCAGCAGCCCCTGTTGCGGCATGTTGTCACACCGCCTCTTCCCTGCCTAATGACGAGTTCCCCTGCGATCTGACTAAAAACACCATGAAACAGGCATCCAACGATACAGGCACCATAGCGCGTTCAGCGGGAACCGTCGGCTTTGCGGTGATGTGCAGCAGGGTGTTAGGCCTTGTCCGCGAACAGGTCTTTGCCTTTTATTTTGGGGCCGGCTATGCCTATGATGCCTTTGTTGTCGCCTTCCGTATACCCAATCTCCTGCGGGATCTCTTTGGCGAAGGGGCCCTCTCAGCGGCGTTTGTGGCAGTGTTTTCTGATTATGAGGCCACCAGGGGAGAGGAGGAGACTTGGCGGCTGGCCAATAATGTGCTGGCCTTTTTTGCCGTTTTTTTGAGTCTGCTGACCCTGGCTGGGATCTATTTTGCTGAAGATATTGTTCTGCTCCTGGTCAAGGGTGACTTTGAGCAGGAACCGGGCAAGGTGGCCTTGACCACTATGCTCACCATGATCATGTTTCCCTTTCTGGTCTTGATTTCGCTGGCGGCCGTGGTCATGGGCGCCTTGAACACCAAGGGCAAGTTTTTTGTGCCGGCCATGGCCTCTTCTTTTTTTAACCTGGGCTCAATTGTCGGTGGTCTCGGCTTTGCCTATCTCTTTACTCGGATCGGCCAACCGGCCATTGCCGGCATGGCCGTGGGAACCCTTATCGGTGGCGGTCTGCAACTGGGCTGCCAACTGCCCCTCTTGCGCAGGGTCGGCTTTCGCTTTCAACCCTATCTTGATCTCAAGGATCCGGGTCTGCATCGTATTCTCGCCCTGATGGTTCCCGCGGTGATCGGTCTTTCCGCCACCCAGCTTAATATCTTCATTAATACCAATTTTGCCTCTTCCTGCGAACAGGGCAGTGTTTCTTGGCTCCAGTATGCCTTCCGTCTCATGCAGTTGCCCATCGGGGTTTTCGGGGTGGCCCTTTCCATGGCCAGTCTGCCTTTAATTGCCCGCTATGCGGCCCGCCGACAATTCGGGCCCCTCAAAGAGGCCTTTGTCTCTTCTTTAACCATGGGATTCTGTCTCACCATACCGGCCGCCTGCGGTTTGTGGATTTTGGCAGAGCCCATTGTCCGGGTTCTCTTCGGACACGGCAGTTTTACCAGTTTTGATGTCAGCCGCACTGCCGAGGCCATCCGTTTTTATTCTCTGGGGCTTTTTGCCTATGCGGCCGTGAAAATAACCGTTCCTGTTTTTTACGCCCTGGGCGACACCAGATATCCGGTTATCGGCAGTTTTATCGGCGTGGGGGCCAATCTGCTGCTGGTGGTCAGTCTGATCGACACCTTGAGCTACCGGGCCACGGCCCTGGCCCTTTCCGGGGCAATGGCCTGTAATTTTATCTTTCTGCTGGTCATGCTCTATCGCAAACTTTCCGGGTTTTCCTTGCTCTATATGGGTAAGGGGCTGCTGAAAATCCTTGTCGCTTCCGCCCTCATGTCTCTGTGCGTCTCTGGCCTTGTCTGGTTGTTTGAGGCGTGGCTTGTTGGCTCCTTTATTGCCCAGGTGGTTGCTCTATTTTTGTGTGTGGCTGGCGGCGCTTTTGTGTATGGTGCTCTTGTTGTCGCCTTTCGTTTGCAGGAGGTGGAGAGCCTGGTGGAGAAAGTGCTGGCAAGGATCCGCTCTTGATACTCCTTCAAAGACGGCGCAGCAGGTCGAGCTGACCGAGAAGGGAGGGGACCACGCTGTCCACCCTGAGGATGCGGGGCCCGAGATGAAAGGGGCGTGCCCCTTGCTCTGTGAAGAGAGAGACCTCGAAGTCGACCCAGCCCCCTTCAGGGCCGATGATCAGCAGGATCCGGCCGTGGAGAGGGGGGGGCAGAAGTTGGCCGAGGTTGCAGGGGGAGCCGGGGTGGGCCAGAATCATCGCCTGATAATCTGGGGCCATTGCCGGTAAGCTCTCTTCCACAAAGGGGCGGAAGCGGCTATGGACGGAGATGCCGGGGAGAAGGGTGGCGCCGGCCTGTTCAAGGCCGGCCAGCAGACGCTGTTTCATCTTGCTCTCCTGCAGAAGGGAGGCGCTGAAAAAGCTTTTTTCCACCCGTCTGGAGTTGATGAGGAAGAGATGGCCTGTGCCGAAGGTTGCCACCTGGGCCAGAACCCTTTTCAGCATGATGGGGCGGGGCAGGGCCAGCACAATATCCACCAGGGGGGGGACAGGTTGGGTTTTGTGATCCCCGACAAGCAGTTCCACTGTGGTGCCGGCAATCTGGCGGACAGTGGAGGTGCCGGTGGGGCCGGTGATGATTCCGGTCTTGAGGATGTCGCCTGCTTTGCTTTTTAAAATTTTGATGATATGCTCGGCCCGGCGACCGGTGAGCATAAGGGTGTTGCCGTCTCTTTCATCTCTATCAAAAAGGATAATATTCATTGATAATTCGCTTTTTTTATAATGTTTTGCAGCATCTGGTGATCGTGGTGCTGGGAGTGCCTCTGGCCCTTTTTGTGGCGGTGACGCCGCGCTATCGCGGCCGCATCCTGGCCCGTCTCGGCCGCGGCCTGCACGAACAGGTTGCCGGCCTGCCGTCAGGCAGGCAGCGGATATGGGTGCATGCCCTGTCCGTGGGCGAGGTCTCCTCCGTTGTATCACTGGTGCGCGGCCTGCGCAATCACTACCCTGAGGCCCAGATTTTTCTCTCCACCTCCACCCGGAGCGGTGGCCATTATGGCAGGGAAGTGCTGGCGGAGGTGGTGGACCGCTTTGTAGATTTCCCCCTGGATCATTTCTGGGTGGTACGTTTTTTTATCAGGACCTTGCAGCCGGATCTCTTTGTGCAGGTGGAGACCGATTTCTGGCCCAATTTTCTGGCCACGCTCAAGCAGACCGGGACGCCGGCCATTCTGGTTAATGGTCGAATCTCGGCGGCCTCATTTCGGCGCTTTCAGAGATTCGCCTTTTTCTTTGCCCCCCTTTTTGACTCTTTTCATCTTCTCAGCATGCAGACCGCTGCTGATGTTGACAAGATGGGCGCCCTGGGCATCGCCCCTGCCAAGGTATGTGCGCTTGGGAACCTGAAGATCGATGCCGCTCTGCCCAGCTTTCGACCCCGGCGCCGGCAGGGTAAAGATCCCCTGGCCCTGCCGGAGGGAAAATTGATCATCGTGGTGGGTTCCACCCACCCAGGGGAAGAGAAACTCCTGGCGCCTTGTTTCAGCAAGCTGCGCCAGGAGTTTCCGGAGCTCTTCCTGGTTATTGCGCCCCGTAATATCCAACGAGGTCCTGAGATTGCCGCTCTCTACGGCAGCCTTGGCTTCTCCGTGGTGCGCCGCAGTGAAAAGGGCGTGGCCTGGGCTGATAAGGAGCTGCTTGTTGTTGATAGTATGGGGGAGCTGGTGGATTTTTATCAGCTGGCTGACCTGGTTTTTGTCGGCGGCAGTCTGGTGCCTTTTGGGGGGCATAACCCCTTGGAGCCGGCCGCCTTTGGCAAGCCCGTCCTGTTTGGCCCTTATACGGCGGATTTTGCCGATATTGTCAGTGAGATGCTGGCTGAGGAGGCGGCCCGGCAGGTGAAGGATGTGGCTGATCTCTGCCAGGCCCTGCAACTCCTGGCCGCAGACCAGGTTGCCCGGCAAAGGGCAGGACAGCGGGCCCGCGCTTTTGTTGAAGAGCGGCAGGGGGTCACGGCTCGCCATCTTCAGGTCATTGCCACACTTTTGGAGGCGCCGAGGGCATGAGCAGGAAAAAGGAAAAAAAACAGGATCTCCGGTTGAATCCTCTTTTCACTATCGGCAGGCCCTTTGCCCCTCTGTATGGAGCGGCCATGGCCATGCGGGCCAGCCTTTATGCGCGGGGTCTCTTGCGCCGCCACCACCTGGGGGTGCCGGTGGTCAGTGTCGGCAATCTCACCATGGGGGGCACCGGCAAAACGCCCATGGTGATCTACCTTGCCCGGCTGTTGGCCCCCCGCAAGGTCGCCATCGTCAGCCGGGGCTATGGCGGTAAGGCGGGTGGTAAGATTAATGTGGTGAGCGATGGCCAGGCGATTCTCCTTGATGCCAGGCAGGCTGGTGATGAGCCCTATCTGATGGCCTCTGTTTTACCCGGTGTTCCTGTTATTACCGGCCGCCAAAGGATCTTGGCCAGTCATTACGGCGTTGAAAAACTCGGTGCCGGGCTGCTTCTTCTCGATGATGGTTTTCAGCATCTGGCAATGGCGCGCGATCTTGATATGGTTCTTTTTAAGGTGGACAGCTTTCTGGGCAATAACCGGATTTTCCCAGGTGGTGATATGCGTGAGCCCCTGGCGGCCCTGGGGCGGGCCCATTGTTTTGTGCTGACCTGTGTTGATGAAGAAAACAAACAACGTGCCGAAACACTTCGGCAGGCCCTGGAGAAACGTTTTGAGGGGATTCCTGTTTTTTTCAGCGCCTACCGGCCCGCCTGTCTGGTGGATGGTCAAGGACATGAGTATGCGCTGTCAACTCTGGCTGGGAAAAAAGTGGGCGCTTTTTGCGGTTTGGCCCAGCCCGCTTATTTTGAAAAGAGTCTTGCCGTGGCAGGGTTGACCGTAAACACATTTTCCGCCTATCCGGATCATCATCTTTACAGGTCCCGGCAGATTGCCGCTTTGGTTGATAGCTGCAGGGAGCGATTCGGAGTTGAGGCCCTGGTGACCACGGAAAAGGATCTGGTCAAGGTGAAGGAATTTACCACTGATATACCTCTCTTAGCCCTGCGAATGGATGTGGTGATGGCAAAGGGCTTTGACGACTTTGTCTGCCGGCGGCTCTCTGTGGCAGAAAGTCCTCACTATAAAGCCTAGTAGGGGGCGGTGTGGTTTTTTGGCCACAGGATCTCTTTGTCTGCAGTATTGCTCTAATATGTTGAATAAGCGTTGTTTTCGTGTTTTGCGACCTTCTTTTTCTTTCTGGCACAGAAGGTGCATTATGGCACCTAGGTTAAGAATGTGTTAAAATGCCCCTGGCATTCCTTAATAAGCGAGAAAAGAAAGAATGTGGCAACATACAGTTAAAAAAGAAATTTCCTTTGCCGGCGTTGGTCTCCATAGTGGTAAGCCCGTGAAGATGCGGATAAAGCCCGCAGCCGTTCATACCGGGATTCGCTTCAAACGTGTGGATCTGGGGCAGGATACCATTGTCCGCGCCTCCATGCGCAGGGTGAGTGACACCACTCTGGCCACCACCCTCTCCAAGAATAACGTTTTCGTAGGTACCACCGAACATCTGTTGGCCGCTCTTTGCGGTCTGGGTATTGACAATGTCATGGTGGAGCTTGACAGCGATGAGCTGCCCATCATGGATGGCAGTGCCGGCCCCTTTGTTCAGGTCCTGAAGAAAAACAGAAAGGAGCAGAAGGCCAGACGTTTGATGATGAAAATCACCAAAGAGATGACTTTTAAGGCCGGTGCTACGGAGATTCAGGTTAAGCCTTTTGCTGGTTTTAAGATCACCAGTAAGGTCCAGTTTGATCATCCGGTGATAAAGAGCCAGTCCTATACGGTTGAGATTGATCAAGACTCCTTTGTTAAGGAGATAGCCTCAGCCCGGACCTTTGGTTTTCTTGAACAGGTGGAGTATCTCCGGGCAAATGGCAAGGCCTTGGGTGGCTCTCTGGAAAATGCCGTGGTGATTGATCAGGATGGTGTTGTCAATGCCGAAGGTCTGCGCTTTGCTGACGAGTTTGCCCGTCATAAGATCCTTGATCTGGTGGGTGATCTCGCCTTGCTTGGTTGTCCTCTCCTGGGTCATATCACCGCCTGCCGGGGGGGGCATACCCAGCATGTAGCCTTTATGAGGATGCTGGCGGCCAATCAGGATTGCTGGGAGCTAGTGAAGCATAGTGAAGATGGTAAGGAAAGTGTGATGGATAAGATGCGCATGGCCAGCCGGGCCGCCGGGAAAATGGTTTTACCCTTTCTCCTGCCTCCTGTACCCCGGCCTTCACTTTCCTGAGATGGCCTGCTGATTCTCCGCAACAACAAAGACACAAAAAAGCCCTGAAGGTTACATCCTTCAGGGCTTTTTTGTGTGTCGGGCTGAGGGGCAATCATTTAGAATGCTTGTCAGCTCTCCTTTTCCAGGCTTGCGGTCAGTTCCTCTTTCTCTTCAAGCATGGCATGGCGGCCTGCCTCGATGGCTTCACTCAGGGCGTTTTTCTTCTCGTCCAGATAATCCTTGCCGCTGTTGACCATCTCACTGCCCTGCTCAATGAGCTCTTTGCCTCTGTTGATAAGATTTTTTCCATGCTCCGCAATATCCTCGGCGGAATAGCGCAGGCTTTCTGGCAGGTGGCGAGTTTTGTCTCGCAAGTCATTGCCGTAATCAGAAAGCATTTCTCTCGTTTCAACGCCTGTTTTGGGGGCATAAAGCAGCGCAATGCCGGCACCGATAACCGTGCCGGTTAGAAAAGAAAGAAGGGTTGTTCCTGAACTGCAGTGATCATCTCTATGCATGATGTTTCTCCTTTGATAAAGGTTGAAATCTTGGTGGCTTGGTATTGGGCCTGAAGCCGCCAGCCCCTTTTCGGCTCCTTGATTGCTGAAAAAGGTAACATGTGTACCTGAATCAGCCAAGCATGCAGCCTGCGTAAGGCGTTAACAGCACATATGTTTCTTTCTTTAGTTGCCGCTGCAACAGCAGGGCAAGGTTTGAGCTGAAATGTACCGAACTGGCTGGTCTCTCGCCATGTGCCAGCCCGGTGCAGCTGTCATCTTGTGAAAAAATTTGTAAATGCCTTAATGCCGGCATTAAGGCCGGCTACCTGGATGAGGGCCGGCGAAATTTTATTTTTCAGGATATGGGTGGTGGCCAAGACCAGATGACCCGCCTCCTGCAGTTCATTAAAAAGCATGTTTGTCTGGTCCATCTTGTTATTAATGGAGGCCGTAAGGGTCTGCAGTTCATCCGAGGTGGCAGTGGCTGATTTGATAAGAGGAATAAGTTCCACTCTAACTTGTTCCACTGTTTCTTTCAGTTTTTTGGAGGTCATGCGGATCTGGTAGAGGGTGGGGATAAGCATAGCCACCAAGACCACAACTGCAAGGGCGATAACGGTAAGAAAAAGTGTCAAGGGGGTCACGGTATGGTACTCCTGGGGATCATGGCATGAACTAAAGAAAAACCTTGAATTATATTTTCATTTTCACATAAAGGAGGATCTTTGTAAATAAGGCAGTTGCCGATTAATGAACAGGGGCCTTTTTTTTGATGCCGAATTTTTTCATCTTATATTGGAGAAGACTCTTGGTGATGCCCAGACTTTGGGCGGCCTTGGTCTGAACGTAATCTGACTGTTCCATGGCCCTGACGATCATTTTTTTTTCCAGGGCGTTGAGGATGTCAGGGAGGCGAATATCGGGTCTGAATATTTCATCAATATTGAAATAGGCGTCAAGTTCCGGCTGATTGGAACTGATGATGTCGGGCTGCACATCTTCTGGTTCTATTTTGTTATTGTTGCAGAGAATGGAGGCGCGTTCAAGGGTATTTTCCAGTTCTCTGATATTGCCCTCCCAGGGGAGACTGGACAGAAAGGCGATGGACTCTTCGGAGATGGTAAGGTCAGGTTTGCTGAGTTGGTGGGCAAATTTACCAACAAAATGGCGGGCCAGGAGCGGAATGTCATCCATCCGTTCACGCAAGGGGGGGACGTGGATGTTGAGAACATTGATGCGATAATAAAGATCCTCACGGAAGTTACCCAGGTCAACCTCTTCTTTCAGCTCTTTGTTGGTGGCGGTGATAATGCGGACATCGACGTTGATCTCGCTGGATCCGCCTACCCTCTCAAAGGTCTTTTCCTGAATAATACGCAGCAATTTGGCCTGGAGCGACAAGGGAATTTCGCCAATTTCATCAAGGAAAAGAGTGCCGTGGTCTGCCCGTTCAAAACGGCCTTTGCGCATGGAAATAGCGCCGGTGAAGGCACCCTTTTCATGGCCGAATAATTCGCTTTCCAGAAGCGAGTCAGGCAGGGCTGCACAGTTCACCGAAATAAAGGGGCCGTTTTCTCTCTTTGAGTTGCTGTGAATGGCCTTGGCAATAAGTTCTTTGCCCGTGCCGCTCTCGCCGGTAATAAGGATCGAGGTGGAGGTGGGCGCCACTTTTTCGATGAGGGAATAGATGTCCTGCATGATCCGGTTTTTACCAACCATGCCGGCAAAATCGCAACGTTGTTTGGCCTCGTTACGGAGGCGGATGTTTTCCCTTAACAGGGAATGGTGTTCAATGGCCTTGTTGATATTGGCCAGGAGTTCGTCATTCTTAAAGGGTTTGCTGAGAAAGTTAAAGGAGCCGGCCTGCATGGCGGCAACGGCCTTGTCCACTTCGCCAAAGGCGGTCATCATGATCACCGGCAGCTGCGGAGTCTCTTCTTTAATCTTGGTGAGCAGCTCCATGCCGCCCATGCCGGGCATCTGCATGTCGGTGAGGACGAGGTCGAGATCGGTATCCCGGCATATATGCAGGGCTTCCTGGCCGTTGTTGGCGGTAAAAACCTCAAAACCTTCATCTTCGAGAAGATCTTGCAGGACAATGAGGTAATTTGGTTCGTCGTCAACGATGAGAATGGTATACATGGGTTTTAATCTTTGTTAATCAGGGAGAGGCGTTGCTGCAATTGTAGCAGGACTTCCAGGGGAACGCGCTGTTTTTTTTGCATGGTGCCCAGCCGGGTGCCGGGTCGGGTGTCACCATGATAGTCACTGCCGCCGGTAATAACAAGATCCTCCTGCGCACAGAGGGAGAGTAGTTTTTTGCGCAGCCCGCTTGAGTGGGTAGGGTAATAGATCTCAATGCCGTCAAGGCCCATGGCCAGAAATTCGCTGATAAGCGCCATGCTCTTAGGGCGATCAAGGGGGATAATTCCAGGGTGGGCCAGAACTGCCAACCCCTTGGCCTGGTGGATGATTTCCAAGGCCTCCGGTACCGGCAGTTTTTCTCGGGAGGCATAGGCGGGTCTGCCTTTACGCAAATAGAGAGCAAAGGCCTCCTGCATGTTCCTGACCTTGCCGCGGTTGATAAGGAGTTGGCCAAAATGGGGACGCCCCATGACGCCATGGCCAGCCAAGACCTGCATCTCCTTATAGGTAACGGCAATGCCGAGCTCCAGAAGGTTGGCAATTATCTTTTCATTGCGTCTTTTTCTTGTCTGCTGCAGATGGTTGAGGCTCTCCTTGAGCGTTGCCTCCTCAAGATCAAAGCCGTAGCCCAGGATGTGGATGGGGATATCGCCATGGTTGGCGCTCAGTTCAACTCCGGAAAGAGTGACCAGGCCAATTTTTTTGGCCTCTGTAAACAGTTCGGGGAGACCGGCAATGGTGTCATGATCTGTCAAGGCCAGGCCGCCTAATTTCTCATGGCGGGCCATGGCCACCAGCTCGGCAGGGGTCATGGTGCCGTCGGAGAAGCTGGAGTGGCAATGGAGGTCAATATGTTGCATGGTTGGCGATGTGGGTTGACAGCAGAGGTGGATGAAATTGCAGAGATACGAATCTAACGCGCTCTCCCTTTTGGTGCAAGGGTAATCAGGCGGGTATGCAGGTTGGCGTGCTGCTGGAGATGTTGTCTGGGAGAATGGGGTCGTTATCTGCTTGCCTTTGCAGAGGAGGTGTCTGCATCCTGCTGTTATTCATTGAAGGAAATGGCTGGGCCATGCTATAGTGGGGCACATTGATCTGGAGGAAAGGGGAGGTTGGGGTGCCTTTTTTGATTTTTTTCGAGCCGGGCTGGATAGCATCAGGTGGCCACTGAAAACGGAGGTTGGTAATGGCGCAGATAGATGCCTTTTTTAAACTGATGAATGAGCAAGGTGCCTCTGATCTTCATATGATTGCCGGTCAGAAACCCATCTTGCGTATTCGCGGCGATATTGAGCGCGTGAAGTATAAGATTCTCGAGAATGATGAACTCAAGGCCATGTTCTATGAGATTATCACCGAGGAAAAGGCAAAAAAATTCGAGGAGACAGGTGATGTCGATTTTGGTTACGAGATCTCTGGCCTGGCCCGCTATCGTGGTAACCTCTTTCAGCAGAAATATGGTGTCGGTGCGGTATTTCGTGAGATCCCCAGCGAGATTTTGAGCGTCCAGCAGCTCAATCTACCGCCGGTGGTCGGCAAGCTTTCCGGGCTTCCCAAGGGCATGGTCCTGGTGACCGGCCCCACGGGTTCAGGTAAGTCCACCACCCTGGCAGCCGTTATTGACGAGTGCAACCGCACCCGGAGTGATCATATCCTCACCATTGAGGATCCCATCGAATTCGTGCATCGCAGCCAGCTCGCCGTGATTAACCATCGTGAGGTGGGCACCCATACCAAGAGTTTTGCCGCGGCCCTGCGCGGCGCCCTGCGTGAGGATCCAGACATTATCATGGTGGGTGAGATGCGTGATCTGGAGACCATTTCCCTGGCCATGGAGGCAGCCATGACAGGTCATCTTGTCTTTGGTACCCTGCATACCTTAAACGCCGCCAAGACGGTTGACCGTATTATTGAGATCTTCCCTTCTGACCAACAGGCCCAGGTCCGTTCCACCCTGGCGGACGCCCTCAAGGCCGTTGTCTCTCAGACCCTGTTTAAGCGGGTCGATGTCAAGGGCCGTTGTGCCGCCCTGGAGGTGCTGATCTGTACCCCGGCGGTCCGTAACCTCATCCGGGAGGGGAAGACCTACCAGATTCCCTCTGCCATGCAGACCGGCAAGAAATATGGCATGCAGACCCTGGATGATGCCATTATGGATTATCTCCAGCGGGGCTGGATCGCCCCTGGTGACGCCTATATGCATTGTATTGAGAAGAGTAAGTTTGTGCAGTTTCTCAAGAAGCCCCCCACGGATTTCACGGATATCTAAGCCGCGTCTTCATTTTAAAAAAGGCGGTCTCTGCAGAGGCCGCTTTTTTTATTGCCAGGTTGCCGTCTTCAGCCCTTCCTTGTCAAAGAGCACCGTAATGGCACCACTCTCGGCAGTGCTCAGGGAAAAGATCCCGAGGCTGTGGTATCTCTGCTCTACCGCCGGGCTTGGGAAATGAGGTTTTTTGTATCTGCTGGCGGAAAAAATAACGGTCTGGGGGGCCACCTGGGTCAGGAAATCCCGGCTGCTGGAGCTGGCACTGCCGTGGTGGGGGGCAATGATCATGGTGCTGGTTAGATCTAGGTGGCTGTGGATCAGCTCTCTTTCTGCCTCTGTCTCGATATCGCCTGGCATAAGGAGGGAGTGACCCGCGGCGGTGAATTTGAGCACCAGGCCCTGGTTGTTTTTTTGGGTCTGCCTGCTGAGGTGGAGGTCGGCAAGGGAGGATATTTCTCTGCCGCTCCCCAGGGGCAAGAATTCGCCGGCCTCGGGAATGTGGGTGAAGGTGTGCCGCTTCTCAGCAATGGCAAGTGTCTTCTGCCACCCGTAATCCTGGCTGTTGCGAGTGGGGATCCACAGGGTTTTAGTGGGAAAATGGTCCAGGAGAAAGGCGGCGCCGCTATAATGATCCTCATCCGGATGGCTGAGGACGAGAAGATCAATGCTCTTTATGCCCTTTGACCACAAAACAGGGGCAATCACCTGTCTGCCGATATCAAAAGTGGGGGAGGATGGTCCGCCGGCATCAATGATGAGAACCTTGCCGTTGCTTGTTTCGATGAGGACGCAATTGCCCTGCCCCACATCAAGGATGGTGGCTTGGTCTGTGCTGGGAACCGCAGAATAAGGGAGAAAAAGCAAGAGGCTGCAAAGCGCAGAGGTTACTCTGAGCCAGATTTTTTCTGTCTTGATGAAGAGAAAAAGGCAGATGTAGAAAAAGATGACCTGGGACAGCGACGGGGTGGGCAGCCAGATGGATTTTGCAATTGATTGCATCTTTTCTGCCAGAAAAAGAGCAGCATCAAGCCCCCAGCCCCCGGTTTTAAAGAGGAAGAGGGCCAGGTCAGGAAAGAAGGGGCTGAGCAGGCTGGCCGGCAGTCCCCATCCCAGCGCCCAGATGCAGAGGAAAGGCTCTGTGATCAGGGTGGCCAGGGAGCTGCTGAGGGCGAATCGATTAAAATGATAGAGCAGAAGGGGGAGGGTGGCCAGACTGGCCGCCAGGGAGACCGCTATGCTGCCGGAGAGGTAACGGCTGATCTTGCTTTTGGAATTCTGGTGCAGGGGATCTGTGAAAAAAGGCCGGAGCAGGGGCAGGATGAGGATGATCCCGGTCACCGCGGCAAAGGAGAGCTGGAAGGAGACCGTGGTTATGGCCAGGGGACTGATCAAGAGGATGAGCAGGGCCGCCAGACTGACATTGGTTGGCCCGTGCCAGGGGCGATCGCTGAGCAGGGCACTGAAAAAAATCAGGGTCATGATCAGGGCGCGCAGGGCCGGGGTCTGGAAGCCGGCGATCAGGCAATAGAGAAACAGGGGGATGATGGCGGCACAGGCAGAAATCTTCCGGGCAGAACCGTGGAGGAGGATGGTCTCAGACCTCTGCAGGAGCCAAAAGGAGAGGGCCATGATCGCTCCGGCCAGAAGGGCCATGTGAAGGCCGGAGATGGCCAGCAGATGGACAATACCCAGGGACCGGAAGAGTCCCACCGTGGCCGGGGAAAGACCGGCCCGGTCGCCGGTGATCAGGGCCCGGTAGAGCGCGCTCTGTTGCTCCGGCAGCTGGAGGCGCATAAAGTTGATGAGCCGGGCCCGCTGGCGTTCCGCCCCGTGTCTCAGAAGGCGCTGGTGGTCAGGTGGGAGCTCTAATCTGATGAGGCTCTGGGGGGAGCTGATCCAGCCGCTGATCAAGATATCCTGGCTGGCCAGAAAGCGGGAAAGGTTGAAGCCCCCTGGATTATTAAATCCTTGCGGGGGGCTGATCTTTGCCCTGATGAGAAGGCGGTCTCCCGGCAGGAAGGATTCCGCCGGCCTGCCGCGCATGCTGAGTTTTACCCGGCCGGTGGCCTTCTGAAAGGGCGGGCTGATCTGCTCTGCCGGCAGAAGAAGGGTGGGAGTGGGTGAGGGGATGAAGATTTCCTGGCTTTCCATGACCAAGGTCGTCTTTTCAATACCATATTCAATGGCCTGGTCCACCACGCCGATCAAGGCCACCTCTCTTTGTTCTGGTATGAGGTTGGCAATATGATGCCCTGTCCGGGGTGGGGCCAGGGCCTGGCTGCCGTGGCAGACCCCGGCCAGTAGAAAAAAAAGAACACCAAGGGCGTGGGACCTTTTGTTGGTCAGGGCAAGGAGGAGACCGGCAAGGCCCAGGCCGAAAGTGGTAACAAGGAGAGGAGGGGAAGAGGCAAAATCAGGACGGGCCAGGATGATGCCGCCGCCAAAGGCGACCGTCGAATGGATGACAAGGAAGGTAGGCGAAAACAGGTTGTTCAAGGGCCTGTTGACCATGTAAAAAAACCGCTCTTTTTGCAAAGCGGTTTTTTGTTTAGTCTCTTAATCGAGGAAGAACTTCAGCTTTTCCCGACGGCTTGAATGACGAAGCCGGTTGAGGGCCTTTTTCTCAATCTGGCGGATACGCTCTCTGGAAACGTTAAAGCGCTTGCCTATTTCCTCCAGGGTGTATTCCGCATCTTCGCCTATGCCGAAGCGGAGGCGGATTATTTTCTCCTCCCTGGGGCTCAGGGTGGAAAGAATACCGGTAACCCGATCAGCCAGCTCACTGTTTTTCACGGACTCATAGGGGGAGATTGCTTCCTGATTTTCCAGAAAATCACCCAGGGTTGAGTCATCGTCTCCCACTGGGGTTTCCAGGGAGATGGGTTCTCGTGAGGCCTCGAGGATGGCCAGGATTTTGTCCATGGGCAGGCCGGTCTTTTCAGAAATCTCAACCGGAGTTGGTTCACGGCCCAGCTCTTTGAGGAGCGAGTAGAAGGCCTTGAAAAACTGGCTGCGCAGCTCCAGGAAGTGAACGGGCAGCCGGATGGTTCTGGTTTTGTCCAGGATGGCGCGGGTGATGGCCTGCCGAATCCACCAACTGGCATAGGTGGAAAATTTATTACCCTTGGTATAATCGAAACGAAATACGGCCCGCATAAGGCCGAGATTGCCCTCCTGGATCAGGTCGGCAAGGCTCAATCCCTGGTGCATATAGCGTTTAGCAATGGAGACCACCAGCCGAAGGTTGGCCTTGATCATGGCGTCTTTGGCTGTTTCGATGGAGCGGGTATAGAGGGATATGCGGTGGTTGGCCGCCCGAATAGGCTCGTTCTCCTCGTGGACGGCAGCAATGGCCTGGATGGTGCGGCGCATATGATTTAAATGCTGTTTTTTCGGTTTCAAGGTGGGATCGCGTTTTTCCCAGAGGTCAATACGTTCCACGAGGCTGCTCACTTCCGGCAACATCGATTCGTTGGTGCGGATGGTTTTGATGATGGAGTCAAAGCCCTCGCGGATGATCTTGGAGTATTTTTCTTCTTCAGCAGGGGTGAGAAGGTCGAATCGACCCATCTCGCGCAGATAGGTGGTCGTTGTTTCTTCTGCTTCCTGGGCCGGCTCAAATTTCTGGCTCCTGGAAGGAGGACCATCATCTTCGCTGCCATCAGCGGCATCTTGATCTTCCTGGTCAGATGGGAGGTAATCGACAACCTTGATATCTTTTTTTTCAAGGAAGTCAAAGATGTGGTCAATATAGGAGACATCTTTTTCTTCAGAAATGAGATCGTTGAGCATGTCAATGCTGACACAACCACATTGTTTACTCATTTTCTGTAATTTAGCTTGAATGTCTGCTGGCACAGGCACACTCCCGGGAAATATGTAAAAGGACTTTGTTCAATAGAATAAAGAAGCCCATAGGATAATTTTGTTCCTGGCTTCTGAATAAACCGGTGCGGAGCCCGGTTTTGGGGGCTCCGCAGGCAAAAAAAATACCTGACACCAGCAGATGCTTCACCAGTGACAAGAAAACTTCGTAAGATACAAAAAAAATAAAGGAATAGCAATCATTTTTTGGTCTTGGCGCCAGACGCTGCTTGACTTTCCCTAAGGCCTCTCGCATAATTAAATCCTCTATCTCCACTCCTTAAAAATATGAGGTCATCCCTATGCCCCAACGTTCTACGGCCATTCTGCTTCATATTTCATCGTTGCCAGGGCCATATGGCAGCGGTGATATGGGCGGCGGCTTTCCTTTTATCGATTTCCTTGTTAAGGCCGGCGTCCGCTGCTGGCAATTTCTGCCCACCGGCCCCACCTCCGGGACCTTTGGCTTTTCTCCTTATATGGGGTTCTCCGCCTGTGCCGGGAATCCGCTCTTTATCAGTCCTGCCTTGATGGTTGCCTCAGGTTTTCTGGAGGAAGGCGATCTTGAAGGCTTACAGACATCCTCCCCGTATACGGCAGATTTCAGCTATGCGGATGTTGTTCGCCAACCCTTGTTTGTCAAGGCCTATCGTCAGCTTTCCGGTGAAAGGCAGCGGGAATTTGTGACCTTTTGCGCCGCTGAGAAAGATTGGCTTGATGAATATGCCCTTTTTATGGCCTTGAAGGAAAAATTTGATAATGCTGCCTGGAATTGTTGGCCGCCGGCCATCGCCAGGCGTGACGGTAAGGAGCTGGCGCTCTTTTGTGAGAAGAATGAAGACGCCGTGGAATTTCAGAAGTTCTGTCAGTATCTTTTTTTTGCACAGTGGCACCAGCTGCAGGACTATGCCCGCCAAAAAGGGGTCCTGCTCTTTGGGGACATACCCATATATGTAAGCCATGATTCAAGTGATGTCTGGGCCAATCAGGGCTGTTTTGACCTTGACCCCAAAAGCGGCGCCCCCCGTAATGTGGCGGGCGTCCCACCTGATTATTTCAGTGCCACAGGTCAGCGCTGGGGGAATCCTTTATATCTTTGGCAGCAACAAACAAAAGCTAATGCCGCGGTCTATCGGTGGTGGCGCAAACGATTCCAGGTGCTCTCCTCCATGCTGGATATGGTGCGGATCGATCATTTCCGGGCCTTTGAGTCCTACTGGGTGATCCCGGCCCAGGAAAAGACGGCTGTTAAAGGGAAATGGCACAAGGGACCGGGGTCTGCTTTTTTTGCGGAAATGGCAGATGTGGTCAAGGATCTTGTCATTGTTGCCGAAGATCTCGGTATGCTGACTCCAGCGGTGGAAAAACTTCGGGCTGATCTTGGTTTTCCGGGAATGAAGGTCCTGCAGTTTGCCTTTGATTCCGATGCGGCAAATAACTATCTTCCCCACAATCTCACCGATCCCAACTGTCTCATCTATACGGGCACCCATGATAATGACACCTCCGTGGGCTGGTTTTTCGATCCCGAGGTTTCTCAACGAACCAGAGAGAGAATGCTCCGTTATGCCAACAGCGACGGCTCTGCTGTTCATCTTGATTTTATCCGTCTGGCGCTTTCCTCCACTGCCACCATGGCAGTGCTGCCCATGCAGGATCTCTTGGGCTTTGGTTCTGATTGCCGGATGAACACGCCTGCCACTGTGGAAGGTAATTGGTTGTGGCGCTGTGCCCCCCATTATTTGAGTGATGAAGTGGCAGCCTTTTTGCGAAAGGAAAACGAATTTTATGGCCGTACCTTTTTTGCGGAAAAGGAGGAGGAAGATGCTTGACAAAGTATGGCCAGCAGAGTAATTAAAACGGCTTATAACATGGCCCCTTCGTCTAGCGGTCAGGACACTGGCCTCTCACGCCGGTAACAGGGGTTCGATTCCCCTAGGGGTCACCATGTAAAATGTCACGGGAAATCAAGCTGTTAAGTTTGGTTTCCCGTTTTTTTTGGCCTTTTTGGTGGGGCAGATTTACCCTGAATTATTGGCAAGTTATAGGGGGGTTATGGTGGCCAGCGCCTTCCCCAAAAAAATCTACCCAATACCCTCCCTCCGCGGCTCAAGGCTCCGCGGGGGCTTGTCCCCCTTTTTATCTGCAATGCCATTCCTGGCATGCTTCCCTGCCTACCCATTGCAACTTCTTGTTACTCGAATTATTCCCAGGTACAATCCATACCTTGTCCACCCATACCCTTGTTGTTTTTTATGCCCGTTCGGGCCTTCCTGGCGTGGGGCTGGAGAGTAGGCAGGGTTTTTGGGGAAAAAGGGGGTGGCGTCTTTGTGCCAGGTGAAGGGGAGGGGAGGACATGGCCCGGTCCACTCTGCTTACTGAAAAATCGTGGCGCCAGGCCGTCAGAAATGCTATATAGGGTAGGCATCGCGGCCACAGGGACTCCTTCCTGTGGCTTTTTGTTTTAAAGCACTGGCGCCCGGCCTTGGGGCTGGTCCAGGTAAAAATGTAATGGATCCATCATGATAAACGCCAATAATGTCGCCCTCTCCTATGGCAAAAGGGTCATCTTTCAAGACGTCACTATTAAGTTCACCCCTGGCAACTGCTATGGGCTCATCGGCGCCAATGGTGCCGGCAAGTCCACTTTCCTGAAGATCCTGGCCGGCGAGATTGAACCGGATCGGGGAGAGGTCTCCCTGGGAGCAAGGGAGCGCCTGGCCATGCTGCGCCAGGATCATTTTGCCTTTGATGAGGAGACCGTTCTTCATACCGTGATCATGGGGCATGCTCGCCTCTATGAGCTGATGATGGAACGTGAGGCCATCTATGCCAAGGTCGATTTCACTGACGAGGACGGTATCCGCAGCGGGGAACTGGAGGCCGAGTTTGGTGAGATGAATGGCTATGAGGCCGAGTCTGAGGCCGGTACCCTCCTGGCCGGTCTCGGTATTGGCGAGAATCTCCATCATCAGAAGATGAAGGATCTTGAGGGTGGCGAGAAGGTCAGGGTCCTCCTGGCCCAGGCCCTGTTCGGCAATCCGGATGTCCTGCTTCTCGATGAGCCCACCAACAACCTCGATATCGATTCCATCACCTGGCTGGAGCATTTCCTGGAGCGTTTCACCAACACGGTGATCATCGTCTCCCATGACCGTTATTTCTTAAACCAGGTCTGTACCCATATGGCGGATATCGATTTCGGCCGGGTCACTGTCTATGTGGGCAATTATGATTTTTGGTACGAGGCCAGCCAACTTGTCCTCCAGCAGAAACAGAACGAGAACAAAAAGGTGTCCACCAAGGCCCAGGAACTCAAGGATTTCATCCAGCGCTTCTCCTCCAACGCCTCCAAGGCCAAGCAGGCAACTTCCCGTAAAAAGCTCTTGGAGAAGCTGACCATTGAGGATATGCCGGTTTCCTCCCGCAAGTATCCCTTTATCCAATTTAAGGCAAGTCGGTCCTGCGGTGACAATATTCTGGAAATTACGGAGTTGGGGAAGGAGGTGGACGGCGTCTCTGTGCTGGAGAATTTCAGTTTGACCGTCAATAAAGGGGAGAAAATCGCCTTTGTCGGCAGCACCAACAGCCTGGCCAAATCCACTCTTTTCGCCATTCTGGCCGGGGATATGGCCCCTGATAGCGGTAGCTTTCGGTGGGGAGTGACCATGTCCACCTCCTATTTTCCCAAGGAGAATAACGCCTTTTTTCAGGATAATACCAACCTGGTGGAATGGCTGAGCCGTTTTACCCCGGTCACCGAGGGAGAGAGTTTTGCCCGCGGTTTCCTGGGCAAGATGCTTTTTTCCGGGGAAGAGGCCCTGAAGAAAACATCGGTGCTCTCAGGTGGGGAGCGGGTGCGGTGCATGTTGTCGCGGATGATGCTCTCCGAGGCCAATGCCCTGATTCTGGATGAGCCCACCAACCATCTTGATCTCGAGTCCATCACCGCCCTTAATAATGCCCTGATCGCCTTCCCCGAGGTGGTGCTTTTCACCTCCCACGATCACCAGTTCGTCTCCTCCGTTGCCAACCGCATCGTGGAGATTCTTCCCGGTGGCATTATCGATCAGATGATGCCCTTTGACGAGTATCTGCTTGATGAGAGGGTGGCCAAGTTGCGGCTTGAATTATCAGCGTAACATCATGGTGGTGGATCTTGAACGGCAACTTTTTTTGCCCATGATCTACCACCATGAAGAACAGGAAGTTGTCTTTTCTCCAGTTCTTTGCCTTTGTTGTCCCCTGTGAACGCGGCCCTGCCTCAACAGATGCAGGGAGTAAAGAGGAACAGGAGACATGCCCCCCCCCCCCTCAAATTATTATGGCAGGATAGGTGTTGTCTCTTTGCTGTGCGCCGGACAACACGAATCCTTTCGTGCAAAGATCGTATCTCTATTGAACAGAGCTTTTTTTGAAGTCTGTAGGGAAGAGGGGGGAGGCCGGCGTGGGTCCTGGCCTCCACATATCCCGGCCGCGACTCCTCTCTGCTGCATTATGTGCGGCATCGCCCTTCTTGTCTGTGCTGCACCGCGTCGTCTTGCCCAGATCCTTTGAGATGAGCTGCCGGCTTGACGGCAGAGGTGGGTTTGTTTTCCAGGCGGAACCTCGGGAGGTTGGCTGTTTTGTGCCATAGATAGGTCGGCGCGGGCGCCTGGCAGGGACAGATCTTTGCCGCGGCACTTTTCCCTGCGCAATGACTTCAATGGTGTCCGCATCTTTCAGGATATGACCCAGGGCCACGGTTCTGTTATTTACTTTGATTAAGGGGGGCGGAGAAAGAGTGCTGTTGGTTTTCTTTAAATAGTGCTCCACCGTGGCGTTTTCCGGAAGCCACACCTTGTGGCCGCTGGTACCAAAAATAACGATATGGTCAGCCGCCATCTGCTGGCAGAGAAGTTTAATAAAGGCAGCTGTACCTATGGGTTCTTGCTGCTGCTGGTTCTGAGCTTCCTGGCCGGCGCGTTTTACCTGGTTGCCGGTGATAATTGAGCCGGTTCCCTCTTTATACTTCCAGTGGGCGGCGTCACCATATTCCGCCTCTGTATGCATCAGTTCGGTGCGGATTTGAAATTCAATGTTTTTATGTGAAATATCGCGAAACGGATAAACGCAGGTGTGCAGGGATTGGTAGCCGTTTTCCTTGGGCTGGCCGATGTAATCCATAAAGGTGCCGGGAACCGGTTGGAAATGGGCATGGAGCAGGCCTAAAACCTGGTAGCATTCAGGGACGCTGGAGACGATTATCCGCAGAGCGACGCGGTCCATGATGGTTTCAAGGCTGACCCCTTTACGGGCCATTTTGCAGTGAAGGCTGTAGAGACTTTTGATCCTGCCTTGAACACTCCCCTTGATGTTGTTTCTTTGTAAGAGCCCTCGGGCAGCTTTTTGGAGGATCTTCAGGCACTCAGTGTCCTCGGCCTGGATGGGCGCCACCTGGTGTTCCAGTTCTTCATAGACCTTGGGTTGTAAAATATGAAAGGCAGCATCCTCAATGCTTCTGTACGCTTTGCCCAAATTGAGGTTGTTGTTCACCGGCAGTAAAAAATCTAAGATATCATCTGGTTTGTTGGCCATGATTCACTCCGAGTTGGCAATAAAGGCTTTTTTTTGTGAAAAAAATAAGAAGCAGAAGGGGCTTTTAAGGAGGGTGACCAGGGGGTACTCTCTTTAGGCGGCCCCCAGGCAGGAATTGTCACACCCTGCCACGCAGAGATTGAGGGTGATGAGATACCTAGTTCCCCATCCGAACACACTCTCTATGGTGAGATGACCGCCCAGTGATTGGATCCATTTGGCGGCTATGCACAGGTGTGGAGAGATGGTTCCATCTGTATCCTGCCACTGCTGTTCTTGGAGAGATTGGTTGATGGTCTGCACTTCTTCCGGCATCATGCCATGGCTTGATTCATTGATGCTGATAACCAGGCGATGGTTGCCTTGGGCGGTAAAATCAAGGGTGTTGATGCGGATGGTAATGCCGCCATTATCGAGGCATTTCATGCTGTGGCCCACCAAGGTGTGTACTATTTTTTCAACCAGCTGAGGATCGCCGTGGAAGTAGCGCGGGATCTCGGGGGATACGGCGATATCCAGGAAAAACCCTTTGGCCTCAAGCTTGATACCCAGGTGGACGGCCGTCTTTGCCATCAGTTTCTTGAAATTAAAAACCCCCTGTTTGGGGGGTGCTTCTGAGTTCTCGATACTTTGTGGCAGAGGCATGCTGATTTCTCCCAAATGTTTCTGATAAAGGCGACAGAGGCAATCTTGTCGCTTCTCTAATAAGATTTTTTTACTTGAAAAAAGACAATTACTGTTTGGCGACGCAGTATATTTTTAATAGCAAAGGGGTGAAGTGGGCAATGGGGGAAAATGAGATATGGAATAGATAGTTAATATATCCATTATTGGCGGGAAAGCAGGAAGCTGCGGAGGTTGAGCTTCTTGCTGGCCAGACCACATTTCTTGCGGATATTTTTGCGGTGAATGTCGATGGTGCCGGGGGATGATTTTAACAGAGCGGCGATATCCTTGGAAGTCATGCCTTGTTTGATCAAATTGGCGATCTTGATTTCCGTGGGGGTTAAACGGGCCTGCATGGCCGAGAACCTCTGGGCAAAGGGGGAGACGATTTCCTGTAGATTTGCCGTGATGATGTTGAGTACGGCGCTCTGTTCATCATTGAGGTTGGTGCTGTGTAACATATTGATATAAGGATCTATAAGCTGTTTGACTTGGGCCATGACCTGATCCCCCAGGTCCTGCTTGTCCTGTTCTCTTTTATCAAGGAGGATTTTGAGAGCCGTATTGGTCTGTTCGAGTCGGGCCTTTTGGCGCTCCAGGGCCTTTGTCCGATCCGCTACCTGGATACCCAGTCCGTCACGGGCCTGGCGCAATTTTTTCTCCACCTGCTTACGCTCCCTGATTTCTTTTTGCAGCAAGGCCACGGAATTTCGCTCCCGGATCACCCGGTTTAGTTTGGCCTCCAATTCATCCCTGGTAAAGGGCTTACTCAAATATTCAATGGCTCCGGCCTTGATGATATCGTTGAAGCTGTACTCGGAGCTAAAGCCGGTCATCACCATGATATCGGTCAAGGGGGTATGGGTCTTGACATGGTGAATAAGGTGCATGCCATCCATGTGCGGCATTTTGATGTCGGTAATGATGATATCAAAGGTGTTTTTCTCAAGCAGAGCAACAGCGGCCAGGCCGTCATGGGCCAGCATCACCTTTTGATGGCCGAAGGATGACAGGAAATTTTGAAGCAATTCCAGGTAGTCAGGGTTATCGTCTGCAATAAGAATAGAAACATTGCTGGTCATGAAGGCATCCTTTGCAACTTGATTCTGGTGAATGTTAAGAAAGCTCATTTGCCGCTATCCAGCGTCCTGCGGATCAGCCTGGGAAGCTCCCCCTTGCTCAGCGGTTTCATGACAAAGGCATTGATGTGCAGGACCTTGATTGTTTCCGCATTAATCTGATTACTATAGCCGGTGCACAGAATGATGGGGATTGTCGGCCGCAGGGTGCGGATTTCCTTTGTCAAATCATCCCCTGACAGGTTGGGCATAATCTGATCGGTGATGATCAAGTCATATTTGTCAGGATCAGCCTTGAAGGCAGCCAGGGCAGCCGCGCTGTTTATCTGCAGGTCGATGTTATAGCCGAGGTAGGAGAGCATCTCGCAGCTCATTTCCGCATACAATTCTTCGTCGTCAACAAAAAGGATATGTTCGCCGTGACCCAGGTATTCTGTGATTTCAGGAGGCCCGGCTACGTCCGGTTCCGTGGTGAGCGGCAGGTAAAAGTGGAAGGTTGTACCGGTGCCCACCTCGCTCTCCACCAGGATCTTGCCACTACAGCTTGTCATGATGCCATGCAGGATGGATAATCCCATGCCCGTGCCCTGACCCACCTCTTTGGTGGTGAAAAAGGGGTCGAAAATCCTGGCCAATGTTTGCTTGTCCATGCCGGGGCCGCTATCTCTGAAAGAGAGGCAGGCATATTTGCCTGCAGGCAGGTCTGCTGTTGCGGGCTCTTTGTCTGATTGCTGCACCTGCCTGAGGTTGATGGCCAGATCCCCTTTTTCGCGCATGGCCCAGACAGCGTTGGCGCAGACATTCATGACTATCTGCTGGATTTCCGTGGGGTCAATAAGCACCCTGAAGGAGCCGGAGGCTATGTCCTCATTGATCTGCACTGAAGCCGGCAGGGACGGCTTAATAAGACTGATGGACTCTTTGAGCAGCGGTTGCAGGGAGGTGGGGGTCCGTTTATGGGGGGACTTCCTGCTGAAGGTGAGCAGCTGCTGCACCAGATTTTTTGCCCGGTGCGAGGCGACCATCACTTTGTCCAGGTGTTGTCGGCCCAGGTTGTCGGTGGGGATCTGTTCCCGGGCCAGGTCGGCAAAGCCCATGATAATGCCAAGGAGGTTGTTAAACTCATGGGCGATGCCGCCGGCCAAGGTTCCCACGGCCTGCATTTTGTGGGATTGACGAAGTTGGACCGCCAGTCTGTTTTTTTCCCGTTCAGCCTTTTTCTGTTCGGAGATGTCGGTGATCACCATGCGGAATTGGCCGTCATTGCCGTCCACACCCGGACTGGTGACACATCGGCATTGGGCGTCAAATTCCCGGCCATCCTTTCTCTGCAGGGGCATGTGGCAGGTCTGTTGTTCTTTGTCTTGCAGAAGTCGATTCCGGCAGAGATAATGGCGGTCCTGCTCTTCCTTGGCCAGAAACAGAGAGAGCGGTTTTTTAATAAGAACGCCTCTTTCCAGACCCAGCATTCTGGCGGCAGTGAGGTTGGCCTCCGTGATCAAGCCCCCGGCGCTTACGGTCAGGTAGCCTACCGGGGCAAAGTCGTACAGGTCGGCGTATTTCTTCTGGGAGACCAGAAGGTCTTCCTGGGTCTGCCGCAATGTCTCATTCTGTAGTTCCAGTTCTATCTGGTGGGCGCGCAGGTCCTGCCTTGTCCGCCGCTCCTCGTGCGGCGACCTGGCCCAGCTGACTTCTTCTGTCATCTTCCTTTCCTCTTACCTGCTTTTTTATGCCGTGAATGTGTCTGTGGGACTTTGCTTCCTCTTCATGGTCCCCTTATGTTAGGCGGCGCTTGCTCTTCTGGCAGACCCATACCCCCGGGCCTTTTTGTGATGGTGATAGATGGTCGCGGTCTTCCTGCATCTGCCCGGATGGAGAAGATGCGCCATCTTCGTCCAGAGAAGGGGGTAACCAATATCTTTTCTCGGTTCCTGCAGGCGGACAATCAAGGTCTTGAGGGGCGATGCTGCTCCTTTATCCTTATGGGCTCGCAGTCCCGGCTGTCAAACATCCCCAAGTTCAACCCTTAATTACGGCCAGGGGACGCAGGGAAACCACCACCTCCACCAGGTCCAGCTGATTGTCAATGACCTTGTCGATTTCTTTATAGGCCCCGGCAGCCTCGTCCAGATCCCGGCGTGAACGGAGGGCATGGATGATGCCTTGATCATTCAGGATTTTTCTTTCATCTTCCAGGTCGAGTTGGCGTTGCGCCTGTTTGCGGCCCATGCGGCGGCCGGCGCCATGGGAACAGGAGTGGAAACTCTCCTCATTGCCCTTACCCTGCACAATGTAACTGGGGGTACCCTGGGAACCGGGAATGATACCATACTCACCGGGCAGAGCGCGGGTGGCCCCTTTGCGATGGACCATGACATTCTGGTGATAGTGGTTTTCCAGGGCCGCATAGTTATGGGCAATATTGATAAAGGTGCCGAACTTCACGGTGCCGCTGACGAGCTGGAAAATATCCTTGATCCGCTCCATCATAAAGGTGCGGTTGGCCAGGGCAAAGGTGACACAGTACTCCATCTCGGCGAGATATTGGCGGCCCTCCGGCAAATCCAGGGGGAGGTAGGCAAGCTGCCAGTTGACCGGGATATTTGAACCCCCTTGGGCATTAAGCTGGCTGGCCACTCTGTTGTAAAAATTGGCCACCTTGAAACCCAGATTGCGGCTACCTGAGTGGATCATGATCCAGATATGGCCATCACTGCCTTTCTGGATCTCGATGAAATGATTGCCGCCGCCCAGGGTGCCGAGCTGGGTGCGGGCATGCTCATACTCCTGGTGGACAATGGGCAGGTCGGTAAGTGAGAGTCCTGCCGGCGGCTTGGGCATGAGTTCCCTCTTCTGTTTGGTGTCATGATGCCTGAATCCCAGGGGGACAAGGCGGCGGATACCACTCATGATTGCCTTGAGCTGATCGGTACTTATGTTGCTCAAGGAGGTCTGCAGGGCGCACATGCCGCAGCCGATATCCACCCCCACGGCGTTGGGGATAATGACACCATGAGTGGCCATGACGCCGCCAATGGGCATGCCGTAGCCCAGGTGGGCATCCGGCATTACTGCTATATGCTTGTGGCTGAAGGGCAGGTTAGCCAGGTGTCTGGCCTGTTCTAAGGCCCCCTCTTCAATGTCGTCAAGCCAGAGTTTGATGGGCAGCTTTTCGCTGCGTATTTCTGTTTTCATGGCTGCCCCGCTAGCAGACCCAGGCATGGTGCCTTAAAGAAGACATTTGCCGACGCCCCGGGCCAAGGAAGGGGAAATCCCTGGCTCCAGGCAGACGGCAGTGCGTTTGCCCAGTTTCTGTCAAACAATGATAAGAAGAACAGGGCTGGCAAGTCAATGGAGCCGTGGCCATGGTGGAGATATATAGTTTAGGGCCCTGGCTCGGCTGGCTGATCTCTATTTCCATCTTGATATTTGCAGAGGGCCGGGCTTATACTTACTAAAAGTAGGGAGGCAAGTAAGTGGCCAGGTCAAAAGGTGCGGCAGCCACGCGCTTGAGATAAAAAAAGGGAGGAAAAGCCATGAAGGAAGTTCGCAAAATAGTTGTCCCTGTAGATTTTTCTCAGCATACGGCTAAAATTGTTGAATATGCCGTCTATGTGGCCAAATGCTTTGCGGCCAACGTTTCTTTTGTCCATGTGGCAGAGGGGTATGGCGGCCGCTATGCAGGTATTGCCCACCCTTCTTTTGAGGATGTTGAAAATGAGCTCCGCCAGCAGGCCGAAAAAAAGATGGAGCATCTGCTGACAGATAACAGCTCAGAGTCTGTCAAGTGTACCGGCAAGGTGCTGGTGGGTGATGTGGAGGATGGTATTATAGAGTATGCCACTGATGAAAAGGCCGATCTGCTGGTCATTGGCACCCACGGTGTCAAGGGTCTTGAGAAGATCCTGCTGGGCTCGGTGGCCGGGAGGGTGGTGAAAAAGGCCCCCTGTCCAGTCCTTACCTTTAACCCCTATCAATAGGGGGCGTGAGCCAGCCTATTGATAGGGGTCAAAGCGGTTGATATCTCTACTGGGGGCACTTTTTTGGGCGGGCCACACTCTCTGTCTAGCGGAGAGTATGGCGCTGATACCCCTTTTCTTCAGTCCTGGCCCTTATAGCCTTACCTCTTCTTGACACACCACTGACCACCACCCCCTCTCCCAATTCCCATCCCAAGCGGACGGAGCGTATCTCTATTTCAATTTTTTTACTGCCTTCTTAAAGGTTTTGTTGAGATCGTCCCTGATATCGTCAAGGGCCTTTTTCTTGATTTTCCAGGCGTCTTCAGTGGCAACGGCAAGCTTTTGACTCTTTTCCTTGAGCTCCGCCATTTTGAGTTCAATCTTGTTGATGTCAGCCACGGCCTCTTCCTTGCCCTTACCCACTAGTGTCTTGGTCTTTTTCTTAAGCTCCGTGATTTCTTTTTTAAGCTCCGCAAGTTGAACAGTCAGTTTCTCGGTGTAGGTATTTTTTTTCGTTTCCCAGGCGGTCAGGCTCTTTTTCTTGGTGGGCAGGCAGGCATCGCGCCAGCAGCACAGCTTTTGACTGCAGTAATCTTTGGCGGTGGCAAAGCAGGGGAAGTTGCCTTCCTTGTTCTGGATAGAGCGAATGAGATCTTTCTTCGGCAGCCTGCCGACCTGTACTCCTAGGTTTCTGGCCTTTGACTTGATTTCGGTCATGTTCATTGCAATGTTCTCCGAGGAATGTGTATTTTGAAATAGAGCCTGATGAGCGGATTCTGCTGGTCGTTTTTGGTCAATCACTGACCAAAGGCCAACATGAGTATGACGGGTTTTCTCCCATGCAGTTCTAACGCTATGATCAAAGGACGTAACTTGTCAAATTAAATTCATAAATATCATGGTTTTTGGTTGGCAAGGAGGGGAAATACGTTCGCGGCGCTCAACTGGGAGGCCTTTATGTTCTTTGCTGGAGGGGGGGGCCTTGTGAACTTTTTCTGAGGCGGGGTTTATGGGGGTACAGATTGGCGGGGAATGGACAGGATAAACAACGTCGGCAGGGTATACGGCTCCACCGGCAAAGAGACCATTTTCTGTGGGCATCGGATCGCTGCCTCCAGGTGATCCGGCTGGGTTGTGGTGGGCAAGGGGAGAGGGGGCAGGCAATCCCGCATGATTAAGGGCAGGGAAGAAGGCGCTGGCAGATCTCAGGCCAAGGTTTTTTGCAGGGGACAGTGTGCGGCAATATCAAGGCCCTGCCGATAGGGCTGCAGTACCGCGACAGATTTTACGGCGAGCTCTCTGCGCACCTCTTTTCTTTTGCCCTTTATCCGGGCGATACGCATGGAGTCGTAGGCCGTGGTCTGATGCCGCAGCCAGGCGATAACCGCGGCCTCTGCCCGTCTGGCCACGGGGATCCGTTCGGTCCTTGCCACGGTGCCGCTTCCCACCGGGGTGGCGTGGGCAGTGATTTTCCCGGCAAGAAGAGAGGCCATCTGCCCATAGCGCGGATGAAAATCGAGGAAATGGATGACCTCAGCGCAAAACTCGTCGACATAGGCATTATGTCTGGCTTGGCGTCGGGCAAGATCCTTTTGTCGCCGTCCCTCATATTCCGGGGTTGATCTCTTGGCTTCGACCTCCTGCTGTGCGGCCAGGATGGTCGCTTCTTTGGCCCAGATGCCCGTGGAGATCAGCCTCTTGCCCCGGCGTATCTGGACGACCCAGGTGTCGGTCTGGGCCTTGACACTTCTGGTGATGGCTGCATCCCCGGCAGGAAGAAAGGCCCAGTCCGCAGCCGGGGTAAGCTCTTCTCCCGATTCTGAGCGGAGTGTTCCTGGCAGCCGTCCGGGCTGGACTATACGATGCATAGGGGGCATAATTGTGAATAACGGGTCCTGAGCCCTGGGATAATTGTCACTGCTCACCCCATGGCCATCTCAATTATAAGAACCACGGGAGTTGTAACTGTTTGCAGGGTGCCGGAGATTTTCGCGATCAAACCGGCGCCGCGTATATAGCTGAGTTGAGCAGCTTGTCTGCTTTTATGCCCTTTAGGGTGCAAACGAAACTTATGCCCTTGTGGTATACGTCATACGTAAGCCGGCCTGCTCGCTGGAAGATGCGATGCTCTGTGAGCAGTTATGGATAATTTTGCGTTTCTGTCCAAGTGGTTTCAGCACAACCGATCAGCCGCCAGCGCGTTTAACTTTGTGGCCAAGCCTCTTTAATTCTTTTTCCAGGACATCCCTGTGGTCACCCTGAATTTCAATAACCCCATCCTTTACGCTGCCCCCGCTCCCACACATCTGTTTAAGGGCCTTGGCACGTTTTTTAAGGTCATCACCAGCCAAGGGCAGACCGGTTATCAGGGTCACCCCTTTACCTTTTCGCCCCTTTGTCTCCCGTCTTAAGCGAACAATACCATCATTTTGGGGGAGCGCTTGGTTTTTCCGGCAACTACATTGGGCGGTGGGATTATGACATGTGGGACACATGGTGCCAAACTCGGTGGAATAAACCAATCCTTTGTTTTCATTTGATTTTTTTATGGCCATCTTTCTTGTTGCTTCCTTTGCTGTACGCACGCAAATAAGTGGCCATCGCCAAGGAGCGCCATCGTGCTCCAGGGCGCTGGGGGATAAAGGGATGGGGGCTGAGAATGGCGGCCGCTGGTGTCTGCGCATATAAGCGAGAAAAAAGTGGTTTGTCTCCAACTTATTCGCTACTATTGAAAATTAGTCCATGCATATTGGATAGATAATGGCTATTGGATAAAAATAAGTCAGCTGCAGCACAAAAAATACGGTGTGAAAAATGCTTTTTAAAACAAGGGTCTCATCATGGGCCTAGCGGCTGATATCATCATTATCATGGTGGCCGCCTTGATTGGGGCGCTGATTGCGCAACGAATCAAGCAACCGCTGATTCTGGGCTATATCCTGGCCGGCATCGTGGTCGGCCCCTATACGGGCGGGGTTACTGTTGGCGATATCCATGAGATCGAACTGTTGGCGGAAATCGGCGTGGCCCTGCTGCTCTTTGCCCTGGGTCTGGAATTTTCCCTCAGCGAATTAAAATCAGTCCGCTATATTGCCCTTATTGGCACGCCTCTCCAAATTCTTCTTACCATCACCTTTGGCTTTTACCTTGGTAAATATTTAGGCTGGTCCTTTGTGGACGCCTTATGGCTCGGCGCCTTAATTTCTCTTTCCAGCACCATGGTGACCCTGAAAACCCTTATGAGCAGGGGGCTTGTGGGAACCCTTTCCAGTCGGGTCATGATCGGCATGCTTATTGTGCAAGATCTGGCTGTCATCCCTATGATGATTATTCTCCCGCAACTGAGCACTCCCGGGGTAGGCCTGCCTCTCTTGGCCCTTGCTGTTGTTAAGTCAATATTCTTCCTGCTGGTCATGTTTTATCTGGGCCGGAAGTTGCTCCCCTGGTTGCTGGCCCATGTGGCCCAGTGGAATTCCAGGGAGCTTTTTATATTATCCATAACCGCCATAGGTCTCGGCATTGGCTATGCCACCTATCTCTTCGGGCTCTCCTTTGCGTTCGGCGCCTTTGTGGCCGGTATGGTCCTCAGTGAGTCCGATTATGGACATCAGGCCTTGAGTGATATTGTCCCCTTACGAGACATCTTCGGCCTGTTGTTCTTTACCTCGGTGGGCATGCTCATTGACCCGGCCTTTTTACTGGACAAGTGGGACATAATCCTCTCCCTGGTTCTGGTTGTCGCCCTTTTCAAGGGGGCACTCTTTTACGGGCTGGCAATGTTATTCGGGTATATCAATATTGTTCCCATAGCAGTTGCCCTGGGTCTGTTTCAGGTGGGTGAATTCAGTTTTGTTCTGGCCCGGGTCGGCCTTGAGACCCAGGCCATTGATCCTGATATGTATTCGCTCATTCTGGCCATATCGGTGTTGAGCATGATGATTACCCCTTTTGCTTCAGCTCTGGCGCTGCCCCTCTATAAAGTTAAAAAAAGATTCTTTAAACATGAGCCGCTGCTCACCGAAAATATACCCCGTTTGGGGCTCAAGGATCATGTTGTCATTGCGGGTGGCGGCCGGGTGGGGCAACATGTCGCTCATATTCTCACGCAACTCAAGCTCCCTTTTGTCATTATTGAATTGAATCATCAGCGCATGCTGGAATGTAAAAGTGCCCACTTCCCCACTATCTATGGCGACATGAGTCAGAAAACCGTGCTGGATGTCTCCAAGGTAGAGGCTGCCCGACTTTTGCTTATTACCACCCCTTCCGTTATTACTTCCCAGGCCATTGTCAAACAGGCCCATCTTCTTAAGCCGCAATTACCCATTATCGTCAGGGCCGAGGGGGTTGCGCACGCCCGAGCATTATATGAAAGCGGGGTCTATATGGCGGTGCTGCCCGAGATGGAGGCAGGGCTGGAAATTGCCAGGCAGGCGCTGCTGCACCTTGAAATTCCTGTAACGGTTATTCAGCAATATACGGATGCTGTCCGCCAACAGCTCTATGCCCCTATTTACCAATCCGCAAGTGGTCATCAGCTGTTGGCAAAGCTTGATAACATAAAAAATATGTTAGAGATTTCATGGGTTACACTCTCGCCTGAAAGCCCCCTTATCAATAAAAGCATCAAAGATGCGGCTGTGCGCACCAGAACCGGGGCCTCCATCGTCGGGATTATCCATGAAAAAATATTTTATTCCAATCCCAAGGCGGATTATGCCTTCCACCAGGGAGATTTGGTGGCGGTGGTGGGTAATCAGCAAGAACGAAGTGCTTTCAAAAACCTGGCTTGAGTGTCAATATCTACGGCTAAAGAGGACGTGTTATGAGAAAGGTATCTATCTTTATACCCACAGGGCATAAGTTTCGTTTGCACCCTAAAGGGCATAAAAGCAGACAAGCTGCTCAACTCAGCTTTATACCACAAGGGCATAAGTTTCGTTTGAGCAGGCTAGCTGCTCAACTCAGCTTTATACTGTTAGCCATTTTGGCAATAGTAAACAGCTTTTCATCCTCTGCCCAGGCGGCGGCGGAAATACCCCTGTCCCAGGGACAAACCCTCTATGTGCCGGTCTATTCCCATATTTACGCGGGCAATCGTGAACAGCCCATATTGCTGACTGTGACTCTGAGTATCAGAAATATAGACTCAAAACATGCAATTACCATTAGCTCTGTAGACTATCATGAAACAAAAGGGGCATTCCTGAAAAAATATGTAGACAAAAAAGTGGTTCTTAAGCCCTTTGAAACGACACGGTTTATTATTCCACAAAAAGACAAATCTGGGGGGTCAGGGGCCAATTTCCTAGTTGAATGGCACTCTGAAAAAGCGGTTAATCCACCCCTTGTTGAGTCCGTAATGATTGGTGCCGGGGGGCAGCAGGGCATTTCCTTTACCTCCAGGGGGCAGGTAATAACAACGGCAAATTAAAAAAAGAAACGCTGGCAAGAGTCCGCCCTTCTCCCCAAGGAGCGCTTGCCCCCGCAGTTGCCGCATCATCTCACAAAACCCCGCCTGACAGGTGCTGGGGGCGCACTTCCAGCGCAGGCAACAGGAGCTGCGCCTCCTGCAGATCGGGGAACACCGTGGTCAACCAGGTCAGGTGCGCTCTGGCTTCTGCTAGCCGCCTCTGGCGGGCCAGCAGGGTTATCTGCAGCAGGTAGAGATCAAAATTGGCGTGGATGTGGGCGGCGTCCTGGGCCAGCCCCAGGGCCTTGCCCTCCTCTCCTGTCCTGGCCAGGCCCCAGGCCCACCCATAGACAAAGGCCCCTTCGCCGGGAGCCAGCTGCACGGCACGTGCCCATAGACCCACCCCCTCCTTAATGGCCCCTTGGGCGTAGGCGGCCTCTGCCCGGCCGGCCAGGAGGTGGCCGTAAACCCCCTTGGCCATTGGCCCCACCCCCAAGAGCATGATGAGGCACAGCCCGGCCGGCAGAAGCCGGGGGATTCTCCTTTTCGTGCCTTCGCCCTGGACGGCAGCGACAAGACCAAAGAGGGTCCAGAAGAGAAGGGCGGTGGGCGCGGTATGCAGGGGGGAATACCAGCAGGCCGCCAAAAACATCAGGCCCAGGGCCAGGACCAGGGGGCGCTTGTCAGGGGTCTGCCAGCCGGCCCACAGGGCGGCGACGATACTGGCCACAAGTAAAAAAGAGGCGGCCCCCCCCTCAACCGCATATTCAAGCCAGTCGTTATGGGCATGCACCGGCAGGGCCAAGGGCGCCGCGCCTGGCGCCGCTATTTCTCCGGCCGCCTGCGGATAGGCGCCCTGGAAGTGACCAAGTCCGTGGCCCTGGAGGGGTTGCCTGTAAAAGAGCAGCAGAGCGGCCCGCCAGAAAAAAAGGCGACCCCAGGGCGAATTGAAATTTTTCCCCATGAGAAAGGCCGCAGACATGGCAGCGCCCAGAAGCAGCAGGAGCCCGGCCCAGAGCATCGGCCTTCCCCTTGCCTTTGTGGTGGCTGCCGCAAGGTGCAGGTGGCCCATTGCCAGGCCCAGGCCCAGCACCAGGAGCAGGGTTGCCAGGCGGCTGCCGGTGGCACAGAGTGCCAGGCTGAGAATCACTACCGACAACAGGCGGTGGCGGCGCTTGGCCAGGAGAGTATGGTCAAGGGAGAGGACGGCCAGGGGCAGGAGCAGGACAGCAACCAGGTTTGGGTTTCCCAGGGTGCCGTACACCCGCCAGACCAGGGCCGGGCCGACAAAGGCTGCAAAAGGATCGAGGCCGCCCAGCTGCAGAAAGACCAGTGCCGCCTGCAGCCAGCCGATGACAAGCCAGGCCCGCAGCAGGAAGCGGCGGCTTTCGGCACCGATAAGCAAGGGCAGGGTCAGGGCAATGCCGCAGAGGGCACCAAGGCGAATGGCCTCGCTCAGGTGGCGGGCAGGTGAGGCGGCCCCCGGCCAGGGGGCAACGATCATCAGAAAAACAGCGGCAGCAGCCCCCCACAGGGGCCAACCTGGCGCTCCCTTAGCACCGCCGGAGGAAGTGCGGCAGGCGGTAAGCAGGCAGACAAGGCTACCACCGGCCACCAGCATGAGATCCTGCAGCGGTGCGAAGGCCCGGTAGGCCTGGGGGAGAAAAGGCAAGGTGACGGCTCCAGCCCAGAGAATGCCAAGCAACTGCTCCCCGGTTCTGCCGGTCTTCACCTAGAGGGCTCCGAAAATCGGGTCCACTGAAGGCAGAATGCAGATCTTTTTCATGGTGCTGAATTCCGGCATTATTTTAGCAAAGCAGGGATTTTCGCCGATCAGGCGATTATAAGCGCCTTGCAGGCTGCCCTCGTCATCCGCCTGGTGGCAGAAACTTCTGACAATATCTTCCATTTCCGTGCAGAAGCTTTGCGGCCCGCCACCCAGCGCCGCTGCCAACCCCTGGGCAGAGGCGGGATTGGCGTTCTGTTGACACTCCATGAAGTCGCGGCAATCGCCCTCCATTATATCGCGGCAGAAGTCCTTGTAGTTCTCCACGATTCTATTGACATCGTCAAAGAAGGAATCGGCGGCCCGGCATTCGATATGGGAGGATGCCCACCAGTAATCCTCGCAGTTGAGTTGATATTTTTCATGCATCTGAAACTTGCGGTCGTGCTTGCGGCGGATCCTGTCGCGCACCGCGTCGCCGTATTCATCAACCCCTGCCTCCGAGGAACAGACGTCCTGGCAGGGATCGTTCATTCTCACCATCTTTTGCTCCGGGGACGGCCGGCAGCTCCCTGACTCGCCGCGGTAACTGGGCAGAGGTAAGGCATATTGGCCATCAGACCACGCCACCGCCGCCTCGCCTCCCAGACCCATCAGCAGAAAGAGTGCCAGCCCTGCCAGCACAGCCCCCTTGGGCAGGAAACGGGTCCGGCCCTTGCTAATTCCGCTGAAATCGCGCTGTTCTCTGTTGTTCATGTCCTCCACTCTCTCTTCCACTCAAATCCCCAGTTCGTCTGCCAGGGCCTCGGAGTCGCGGCTGAAACTCCGCTGTTGCTCTGCTGATTTTTGCTCAACATCGTTCTGTGACTCGGCTTTGGCGGTCATTTTCTCTGCTTCGGCAAAGTTGCCGGCCAGGCGGAAAAAGTCAGCGGCCTGCCGAAAGGAGCCCTCCCGGGCAGCCCTTTCCCCCTGCTGCGCCGCGACCTGCCGAATTCGGATGATGCCGTCCGGCACGGCCGCCAACGTGTAATAGGTTTGGGCATGCTCAAGATCAGCCGGCCGCAGCTCTCTTTTTTCGAGCAGGGCAGTGCCGCGGCTTTCAGCGCGCCGGCTGATCTCTTTCATCTGCCGGTTCTGGGCATAGGTCAGCCAGCGGTTGGCCGCTTCGAGCAACTGGACGGAGCGATTTATGACGGCGTTTCTGCTCTCCCGGCTTTGCCCCTGCAGACCGGGGCTGAAGACCTCTTCTTCCTTTTCCAGGGCGCGTCGGCCTTGGCGGGCGGCTATCTCGGCCATGGCGGCAAAGGCTTGTCGGTTGCGTCTGGCCGCGAAATACTCCAGAAAATTCTTGAACTGGTCATGGGCCTCAAGCGGCAGCTCGTCGGCAACGCGTATCATGGTCTGTGCCGCGGCCCCATGATTGCCGCTCAGCAGATACCAGTCAATGGCGCCCAGCTCCTCTTTGAAGACAATGCGCTCCCCACGGGTGGTACAGAAAGCCAGGGGATCGGTTTTACATAACGGGTCATCGGCCCGCCGCTCATAGAGAGGGGGACCGCTGTAGTCCTTGCCCTTTTTCTCGGCCTGGACCGCCAGCATGGTGCCGAGCCGCTCCACCGCTTGCTGGGCATCGTTGGTCATTGAGCAGTGGTCTGCCGCATGGTAAAAGAGGATGGCATCCGGGGCCCGGCCCGCTTTTTCCGCCTTCTCGGCCCTGACGAAATAATCCCGTGCCCGAAAGGTCTCACTCTCCTTGCAGAGATGGCTCCGCTCTTTAAGCACCAGCAGGAGATTGAGGGGCAAGTCGTTATCACCCATGGTCAGATTCTCTGTCTGCTTGATGCCCCGGCCCTTGATGATGAGCTGGTAGTTGCCCGGCAACACGGCTGCCTGCCACAGCCCCGGCGAGGCCGGCTTGAGCTGATGCTGGGTACCGGCGGCGTCTTTTAAGACAGCGGAAAACGAGGGTGTGGGGTTTGCTTCTGAACGCACCCACAGGCGCAACGGCAGGGGCCGTGACACATCCCGGAAGCGTTCAATCCGGCAAACGCTCTGTTGCCCGGCGTGAATGGTGACCGCATCTTCAAAAAGAATGGCACCGGCCGCAGCGCGGATCGCCAGCCAGAGTGGCCCCACCGGCAAACCCACCACCAGGCCGTCTGCCGGCAACTCCTGCTCGGCAAAGGAGTTTTTGCTGAACCGATCCATATAGAAATGGAGCGTGGCCCCTGGCGGTAAAGCACCGGGGGGATATTCAATCCGCACTGTTGAACTTACCTGCTGCAGATTGATTGCCGAGCGGGCGGTTTGGCCGCCATGGACAGTGAGCGGGCCCTGATCAACAATAAAGGCGACGGTGGGCCCCATCACCTCCAGGTAGAGGCGATAGGGACCTGCCGGTACCTGGCGGCGCCATGCCCCTCCTTCACGGAGAAAATCAAAGCTCGCTTTCCCTGAAGATGACTCGAGCCAGGCCCGTTCCAGGCGCACCTGGGGCGTCTCTTTGATCTGCAGAAGGACACTGCCCTCTGCCTTTTCAGAGGCTGCCGTCCCTGCCCGCGGCTCCTCAGGCCTCCCTAGCGGCGGCTGGCCCTGCATGGTCTCCATCTGCTTTTGCAGCGTCTTCAGCCAGGAAGGCGTTTCCTGGGCACAGGCCGCCGGTGTCAACCAGCAGCTCGCCAGCAGCAGAGCAGAGAGGAGGCCAAGATAACCCAATTTGCCCACGGCCATTTTCCTATCTCCCCAGGAGGCCTTTCATGCCTTTCATCATGCCGCCTAAACCGCCGGCCTCCTCTTCTTCTTCAAAATTGCTGCCCATGTCATCCATCATGCCGCCCATGTCGGGCATACCCATGGCCATTTTATGATAGCCGGCCGGGACCACAAAAAGGGAGGGGTCCTGCTTGCCGATCTTGACATTGCGCAATTCCTGGCGAATACGTACTTTTTCCCCCTGCTCCTTGGCAATGGCATCCATTTTCATGGTGATGCCGTCAGCAGTTACCCAGATGAAGCCGCCAAAGACGCTGTTGCCCTGATCGAGGATCACTTTATACTTGGTCGTCTGCAGGCCATTAATCACCTCTTCGCCCACCACCTCTTTCTCCCGAATGGTAAAGGGGGCATCAGCTGTCCCGGAGCCACCCTCCAGGGCGTTTTCCATATATATCCCTTCCGAGGGCATCACATTCCAGATCACCCCTTTATCGCGGCGGACAATGATGATAGTTTTCTCTCCGCCGCTCATGTGCTCTCGCCGTTCCATGCCGGGCGCTACATAGACCTTGCCGCTCATCTTCATCTCAGCGGATTCCATGATGGAATCCGCTGCATAGGAGACCTTCGCTTCCGGCATTTCTTCGCCGGCAGTGGCAAGCGCCGCCATGGCGAGGCCGGTGATAATCAGAGCGGACATCATTCGCCTTACATTCTTTACCATTCTCTCTTTCTCCCTGTTTTCTTGCTCCGGCAGAACCTGGCCTGTGCCGGGTTTTGCCTGTTGATCACATTGATTATATTACATATTCTCCATGCTTTCTTGCAACGGCACGGAGCGGCAGCTGGGGGGCAGGGCCAGATCCGCTGGCGGAATCTCTGTCTTGATCAGAGTCACGACATCAGTATAGACCTCCATTAGGCCCGCTTCTTGTGAAAGGGTTTTCAGCGGCCAGCCTGAAATCATCATTTTAAAATAGGCTGGATTGCCCTCCACCTCGGATTCATGCAGACATCGGAACAGATCCTGAAGCGAGGATTGATCGCCGACTTCGCTCAGCACTGCTTTGTCTGTGGTCAGCCAGAGCTCTTCATAGAGCTCGCCATCAGCATAAACCTGGTATTTGGTGGTTTCAAAGCCGGCTATTTTTCCTCCTGAACCCCGCTTCTTTATTTCCACAGCAGGAGGACTGTGCCCTTCTTCATCACCTTCAAAAGCAGCCAGGGCCTTTTGATGGGCAGCGGTTAAGATCTCTATTGTCTCACAATATTGGCTAAAAGTAGCCTCAGAGCAGGTGTTTTGTTCCGGGTTGAATACCAACACCTTCCGGCCACGGTGGTCCATCACCAACCATCCCTCATCCGGCTCTGCCGGCAGCTCTTTGACCTTGCCGTCGCTGATAAGGGTTTTGGTGCCATCTCTTTCCGTCTGCACCCATCCGGCCAGAGCCGGAAAAGCCATGCCCATAAGGAGGGCAGTGGCAATAATTCCTCTCAAAAGCTGTATTTTGACAGCCATTTTTTTTCTCCTGCCTTGCGTTTCTGGCGGCCAGGCGCTGAAGATCTCAAGCAATGGCACCGCCAAGTCGGTGGGACAAAAAAGGCCGGGATCCCGTCCCGGCAATCATTCTAAAATATCAAGCTGGATGGTACAGAGAGACTTGAAACTGCTGCCTTCAATATCATAATTGCCAAAAAGCAAGCTGGTTTTATATTTTCCAAGCACGCCGGCAAGCGTATACATCTTGCCGCCAAACAAAACCGCTTCTTCTTTATCCTTTGCCTCCCGCAACACTTCTTTATAAAAGGCATGAACCGCATCTTTATTAGCAGTGGATATTGTTTTCACCAAGAAAATCATCTTGCCGTTGTACGTCGTTTTTTCGGCATGGGTAATTTTGCTGCCGCCATAGAGGGGGACCAGGTCCAGGGGATAATCAGCCGGGAGCTTTGCCAGATCCTGGATATCCTTGTTCGCCATGGTTTGATCAGCTCCGGCAGCGCCGCTCTTTTGCTGCAGAGGTCCAAAATCTCCCTTGATGGTAATCATAACATGCGTTTTGAAACTGTCATCCTGCTGCGGCGGTGAAACCTTGATGTCAATGCTTTTCCCCTCGATTTCCCCGTCGATCATATAGAGGTCATCACCCATTTTCAGGGCGTTTGTCAACTTCCCCTTGCTCAGAACATCTTTGTAATAAGCAGCTACCGCCTCAAGCTCCTTATTCACCAGAAACTGGACCCATACTTCCTGCGGGCCTGAAGCACCGCCCACAATCTTGCCAGGCATGATCGGTACAAGTTCTTCCGGATAGCCCTGAGGCACAGAGAGGCCCTCTTGCCCGCCATGGGCGTCGGCTACAGCCTTTTGTCGGGCCGATTCGGCAGGTCCGTTGTCACTCTCCCTGGTTTGCTTTTCTGCCGGATCAGAGCTGCAGCCGGGTAAGGCGAGCATGATGAATGTCATAAGAGAAATGAAAATTTTTGTCATTGGCAGCACCTTTTGTAATCTAAGCTTTGTAGAAAATTATTCCTTTTCAGCCGCCTCTTCAAAGGCCTTCAGGAATTTCCCCATGGCCTTGCCGGCCTCCTCGGGACTCATCTCATCAATTTGGGCCTGGTTGGTCTGCTGCCACTCTGCCATGCTTCTGGAAATTTTGCGGGTAGCGATCTCCGTGGTGATGGAACTGATTGCCAGAAGGGCAAAGAGGATGCCAAAGGCGATCCAGGCCTTCTTGGCCGCCAGGCCATGCACTTCGATGCTCGCCTGCACCAGCAGAAAGGTCATCCAGGCCAGCCCCAGGATGCCGCCCAGGTAAGGAATGATATTCAAAAGGATGGTAATGGGCATGATGGCCGCGGTATAGGCCCCGCACCGAAACGCGGTCTCATACGATTCCGTTGAGCCGAGAATCTTCCAGAACACAAAAAGAATGGCAGCGCCCACGAAACTGAAGATGGCAACCATGATGGGCATCAGGATCAAGGCGATCAGGCCGCTTATCACATCGGCGCTGCCCAGGCCAAAAAGACCCAGAATGGCCTGCAGCAGGCCCCCGATGGCGCCCATCACAATCATAAAGATTAGTGGCGGCAGAAAGCCGCCGGTTTTCGGCATCTGCCGGAAAAATCCGGTTGGGTTGGTGATCACCTCAAGGGCTGTGGCCGGAGTGGCCTTAATCTGCTCTCCTATCCCCTGCGGATCCTGAGCTTGAGTGTTGTCCATCCTTTTCTCCTTTTTCTGAATTATTGTCGCATCACTGAGACCGACCAAAGGCTTCCCCGCCTTCGGCTGCCTCTGCCGTGGTACTGCTGCGCTTGAGCAGATGCACTTCCTGCACCCAGCCCGTCCATTCGGGCCAGCCGGCGCCTTCCAGGGTTATCGACTTGATCATGGCGGGAGGGGGGTCGAGGGTGGTGAGATCCGTGATATATTGATACCAGAGCCCCGGGGACACTTGCCGGCCATGGAGCGGCGGCTTGCCATCCGGCGGATCCAGGATGAAAAAACCCTGCCAGAAAGCGTCCTGCCCGCAATGGGAAGCACCCTCGGTATCCTGGTAGCACACGGCAATGGCCACCGGCGCCTCGCGGCCGCTGCCGAGTCCGACTGATGTCTGTTGGCTGATTTTTACCTGGGCACGCAGGAAGAGGGCCTTTGCATCCCGAACATCCGCGCCGATCTGCTGCGTCATCCTGATCCGGCCCCGGCCTTCCTGACTCCAGAGGCGCAGGCCCTCGTCCGTGACGGCCGCCAGCACCGGCGCTTTGTTGTCAGGGTCCTGGGACGGCTCCCAATGCAGGAGTCCCTGCTGGAAGCGGCTGTTGCGGAGCAGATCCCCGGGAAGCGGCCGATTCAGGAGTTCCGGGGGGATGGCGTGGGTCGCCGGGCTGGCCGGTGAACTTTCCATGGCAGCCACCGCCATGGGCGAGCCACCACCATATTGACTGGCCACCACCTGGAAGCTTCTGGGTCCCTCCATGACATGAACGCCCTGCTGTCCGTGGCCTCTGGTGCGCCCGGCAGACGAGCTGATAAAAACCGTATGGGGGAGATAGGTTGCGCCGCGATCAAGGGGGGAGGAGGCTTCCAGGGCGATATAAATAATGGAGCCGGAGGAGTGAGGAGAAATGCCGAAATCCCAGAAGCATTCAAGGGGGCCCTGGTTACTGCCCAGGACCGGAAAGGGCAGGCGGGCTTGGCGGGCTCCTGGTGCCCAGGGCCAGCGGTCATAGAGCGTCACTGCCACTTCCTGGCTCAAGACCGGAAAGGTCAGGGCCAGGGAATAGAATTGACCAGGCTGCACCGGGACGGCATAGAGCAGATGGCGGCCGTTGCTGAAATGAAAGCCCCGATCCAGCGGCGAGGTCACATCAAAGGGGAAGCGGGCCATCAGGGGGGTGGCATTGACGGCAAGCTCAATGGCCCTTTTGCTGGCTGTCCCCTGCGGCCGCCGTGATTCCGCCTGGACCAGGCCGACCCAGATCACCAAGACCAGTGCCGCCAGCAGGGGCAGCCACATGCGTTTTTCAGTCGCCATAACGGGTTACCAGTTGGTAGACGGCTTCCTCAATACAGGCCCGTAAGGCCTTATCCACCCCTTCCTTGCGGGCATGATCAACGTCCAGATCGGCGCCATGCAGGTTTTCCTTGGTGAAGGATTGCGCGAAACGACCGATGCCGGCCACGGAAATACCGCTCTGATCGACTTTTTTGCGGACATTTACGGAATCGAGCACTTCGCCTGTGGCGGCGCTGATCACCCGTAAGTCAAGGCCGATCTGGGCCTTTTTGCTTTTGCTGCCGAGTCCCAGGCCCTTGAAGGTGGCGCCGATACCGGTACTCTTTTCCTGGCTATTGGCCTCGGTAACCGCCCCTTCAAAGATGTAATCCGCGGCCTTCAGTTGCTGATTGGCGGAATCGCCGGAGGTCAGGCCTTGGGCATTGAGCTGCCGTTCCTGCATCACCCCTTCGTGTAAGCGCTGGCGCTCCATGACCCGGAACGACCCTGATTTGATCAAGGCGGTGGCAAACATATCCGTGGCCATGGCAGCACTCACTTCCTGCACCGCACTGCGGAACTGGTAAATGGTGACGGCCTTGCGGGGCCCCTGTGGACGGGGCAGGCTCTGCAGCTTCTGGGTGGTGGCGGAGTTGTCCATCTCAGGTGCTGATTCTCCCCAGCCGTAGGCAGCAGCCGGCAAAACAAGCCATAAAAGGATCATTATTTTACAAGATATGGTTTTCATTTTCCCCCTCTTTTTTGCTCATTGGTCTGTAGATATAGCCGGTGCCGCACCGCGACAAGCCAGCCATTGCAGGTTATTTCCCTGGCACATAGCGTATGATGATGCGGGACTTGATCTTCTGGGATTCATAAAACATCAAATCAAAACCCTGCAAAGCGGGATCAGCTTCGTCCGTAATGGTAATGGTCGGTATTTCCATCAGGCTGCCCATGTTGATTTCCCCCTGGCCTTTGTAGAAAAGGGCGAAGGTGTCACTGTAGGACCAGTCGCTGAGATTTTTACGATACCATGCCTCTATCTGCGCCGGCGAGTCCTCGGCAACTAAATTGAGCGCCGCCAGTAGGGTGCCGTTGCTGCCCACATTGTCGAGATGGGAGGCGAAATAAGCGCCGGGATAGATGGGCAGCCCGATACTTTCTTTGGCGGGAATCGTCCTGGCAATATCCGCGGAAGTTTTCCCTTGGGATTTGATGAACTTGCGGCCATCTGCCGTCATCTCAAGCATCGGCGCCACAGGTGTAGCAGCACCTGTTTGCCGGCCGGCAATTGTGGTTAAGAGAAGCATTATGCCGACCACTATCAGTTTCTTATGCAATATAGGGGGCATTGTCTGTCACTCCTGTTCTGGAATAGTAAGAGCCGGCAGGATCCGGCACCGGGGAGCTTTGGCAATGGGGCCAGCGGCCAAAAAACAGAGGAAAGATTAGCACGCAGCTACTTACAGATTACCTACAGATGGTGTCTGGGAAAAAATAAAAAAGGGGAAACAGCACGGATCAGGAGGTAGTGATTGTGCGGAAGATGCCTTCTGTTGTCGGTGAGGGGCGAATACCAAGGTCGGCGGAGAGGGCTTGGTGGCAGCGCTGATAGGTGATTACCGCCTCGGCATGCCGCCCCAGTTGCTGCTGGCAGACCATGAGTTGCTGATAAAATTCTTCCCGCAGTGCATCGATTTCCAGACCGCGCTGGTAACAGGCCAGGGTTTTTTCCAGGGCGCCGGTCCTCTGCCAGTGGGCAGCCAGGCGGGCCAGCAGCTGTATGGTTCTGTTTCGCAAGCGCTCTCGATACGATATGGCCCAGGCCTGATGGGTCTCAGCAGGAAGAAAGTCACCATTGTATATGTTCACCGCCCCCTCCGCTTTGTGCACGGCCTGACCGAAATGATCCGCCGGCAAGGCCGCGGCCGGTCGGTGGTCTGCGTGCAGCCACGATTTTTCAGCCTCCTCGAGAATATCGGCAAGAACCAGGGCGTCAACCCGGCACCATCCGGCCTTGATGCTTACCAGGCCGCCTTGACAACGGATGGCCTGCTGGCCGCCCACCAGTTTCCGGAGCCGGACCAGGCAGACTTCAAAGGATTTGTGGGCTGCGTCGCCGTCTGCTTCCGGCCAGAGGGCCTCACTTATCTGTTCTTCTCTGACATTATCGCCGCCAAAGGCGATCAGAGCCTTAAGCATCTCCAGGGGCTTACGCGGCTCTTTTCCTGAAAAGAGCAAAGGCTGGCCATCCTGGATGATGCCAAAACGTCCCAGAGTTGTGATCTGTAAAGGATAGGGCCAGGTATCTGAGATGACGGCCCGTGCTGCCGGTTTGAGCCTGCAGGTGCGGATGATCTTTTGCGTATAGGTCACTTCAATGCCCGCTTCCAGGGCAATAGCGCATAGCCGCGCCATGCTGGCGGGGTGCCACCACCAAAAGAGCCAGGTGTAGCCGTTTTTGCGGGCAAGTTGCAGGGCCTGACGGAGAAAAAAGAGCCCCTCGGCTTTTTTGCCGGTGGCCAAGGCCAGACGCGCCCGGGCCAGTTCAAAGGAATAGGTCAAAATGCCGCTTTCCGACTTTGTCAGCGGCTCAGCAACCAGGTCAAGGTGTTCGCCGGCTTGCTGATAATCACCGCTCTCCAGCGTGATGTGCGCCAGGGCCAGCCGGCAGAACAGCACCGGGAAAAAGATCCCGGTTTCAGAGGCATATTGTAAGGCGATTTCTGCGTGGCGCTGGGCGGCAGGGACATCCCCCTGCAAGAGTTGATAAAAAGCGGTGATGTAATTGTACTGGCAGAAACTGTGAAATCTGTTGCGGTTGAGGGTCTTTTCGATACGCCTGATGAAGTCTCCGGCCCTGGCTAAATCGCCCTTGAGCAGGGCACAATAGGCCCCCACGGCAAAAAGGACGTCGTTGCCGGAAGAGAGGCCGTTGGCCTTGGCAAAGTCCAGGCCTTCGTTGATTAACCGCAGGCCCGCCTCCGGGTTTGCCAGCCGCCAGTTGCAGGACACGGCTTCAATCCACTTCAGGGTGATAACGGCCGTTGGCGAGGTGATTGCGGCACTGGGGATGCTCCTGAGTTCCAGGAGGATAACCTCGGTATTGATGGTGTCGCCTAGAGAACTGTAATACTGCAGGGCGTAGCAGATAATCTGGGCCTGAAGATTGGCGTCAGCCGTTTCCCGGCTCAGCTGCAGAGCCCTGTTCAGCCACGGCCTGATCATTGCGGGCTGATCCGGGCGTCGGAAAATAAGGGCCCCGGCCATGCTGACTGCCACCTTGGCTTCGATTTTGCCGGCCGGCAGGGGCGGTTCCCTCTCCACCCTAATTTCCAGCCAGGCAATCCAGTTATCGAGGATGGTGAAATCGTTCCAGCCATGCAGGATAGTGATCACCGCATCCGACCAACTGGTCAGGGCCAGGGCATCATTGCCTTGTTGGCAGGCCTCTCTGAAAGAGGTTTCAAGGAGTGCCAAGGCGGCCGCCGGATCAAGATGCATCCGGCAGATGCCGAGATAATAGGTGAGTATGGTGTTCTGTATCCGGATCTTCTCGGGAATTTTATGCAGCCATTCCTGGACGGTTTTGGCTCTGCCCTGGGCCAGCAGCAGAGGAATATTGGCGGCGAGAATCGGCACAAGTTCGTCCCAGTCGTCCCCGTCCAGGAGCAGCGCTACCGCATCCTCAATGCGCCCGTTCTTCTCCAGGAGCTGGGCTGCCTGGCGCTGCAAGCGCACAATGGCCGGGGCGGAAAAGAGCGTGGCCGCCTTGGTGAGAAGAAATTCTCGAAAAAGCGGGTGATACTGATAGGTAAGCTGGGGCAGGATTCGCCTTTCCGTAAAGCAGTTTCTGCGGCTCAGGGTGCTGAGGATGGCGGCCGCCTGCTCTGTTTCTGCGATAATCCCGGCGCATTGTGGCGTTATCTGCGGCAGAAAGGCTGTTTTTATCAAAAAAGAACGAATATCAGTGGCCAGGTGCCGGTAGACTTCTTCGGCGAAATATTCGAAAATCTCCTCATGGGGCGGCGATTCTTCCGGAAAGCTGAGGGCTGTGTTGTCAATATGCAGGCTTTCGTTAAAGAGTACCAGTCCGGCTGCCCAGCCCTGAGACCTGGCATAGAGCAGATCCAGGTCACCGGCACTGTGTTTTACCTGGTAGTGGTGGGTGAGCAGGGCGCTGGATTCTTCCCGGGTAAACCTGAGGTCGCTCCAGCCGATCATGGCGATACGGCCATTGGCCCGCAGACGGGTGTATTGCCGGGGTGGCTCCTCCCTGCTGATGACGATAACCCTGATCCCGGTGGGCAGCGCATCAAGGCCGGCCGCCAGCGCCTCATGCAACGGCGCTTCAGGCGGGACGTCCTGGTAGTTGTCAATAGTGAGGAAGTAGGGGTTGTCCGCAGCGCTGTCGCCATCCCTGTTGTCTGCCACTGCGGCGAACAGCTCGATGAAATATCTCCGGGCGAAAACGGTTATCTCTTCGAGATATTCAGGGGAAAAGATCGGCAGTTGTGGGGGCCGGGGAGCGGCATTTTGGCTCGCCAGACCCAGGTAGTGAAAAAACGTCGCGATATCTGCGTCGCCTGCATCGACCTGATACCACAGATTGCGGTGCTGCTGAAACGACAGGTAGCTGGCCGCCAAGGTGGTCTTGCCCGAGCCGGCCGGACCGCAAATCCACATAATCGGGCGCAGGGGGGGGGAGTCGATGAGTCGGAACAATCTCTGGCGAAGCAGGCCCTCAGGCGGAGACGGGCTGTTGATTTTGGCAATGGCGAAGGGATTCATAATATAGCAACGATATGAGGTGGCCTTGATTGCTGCTGAAAAAAGGAGGAATTCTTGTTTTTTTCCTGGTGGTGATTGCCAGATCAACGCCTCTGCCTGCACAAGGGCATTGTTGGTCGCGGACAGCAGGGCACGACTATCATTAACTAGGTATACGAAAGAAGAAAAGAATGCCCTTGGCTTTTCTTTTTCTTGATTGTCTGGAGGTGATTCCTGTACCCCAGGCGTCACCCCTGCAAATTCCCTTCTTGCCGGTATCATTCCATATCATGGCAAGTCAGTGAAAGAATATCCTTTTTTTTCGAAGATGACCATGCCATTATCAAAGTTTCTTGCGGGTGCAGGTTCTGTAAGGTCAAGATAGCAAACTGTTTCCTGATGTTAAATTGCCCCTGTGTGGGGGGTCATGCTGCACCCGCCCTCTCTCTCAATGCAGCCTGCAGCCCCTGTCAATAGCGTGCGGGACCAGCGCCTCGATGGCGCCCCAAACGAACAATCATGTGCCAGGGAACAGAAGGTAAGGAGGGAGTGCAGGCCATCTCATTGCAGAGAGGCGACAGCGTCAGGAAGTAGGCAGCATCTTTGCAGAAGAACGTAAAAGATATGCAAAAAAAAAAAGAGGAGGTGTCAAGGGCGGCCTTGGCTTTTTTTAAATAGAGAGAAGGGTCCCTTACGAATCAGTGTCGATGATAATTCCGGTTTTGTGCTCCATCTTGGCGAGCATCCCAGCCAGATTGTCGAGGGGAATGGGGACCTCATACGTCTTCCGGCAGGCATCGCTGGCAGAACAGTCATACAGATCCAGGCCAAAGTCATTGTCGTGTCTGGCAAAAACAAGATGAAAAGGCTTGTTCTGTGCCGCCAGCTCCCCATTAATCAGGTCAAGGGAATGGCGGATGGATTTTGCCACCTGGCCGGCCGTAACCGGGGGCTCATTATATTCGATATTTCCGCTTTGTTCACCACCCCTTTCACGAAAGTGGGCCTGTCTGAGACGCGCTTGGCCCACCGCCCTTATTTTGGTGATGGCGGTGGGCGGCGGCAGCTCCACATCAAGGGGTTCCCCCATCAGACTTGGCCCTGGGGTGGGATTATCGATTATATACACAGCAAACACGTAAGGAATTCTTTCTGGAAAAAGGCTTATAGGCAGGGTTGCGGGGGTGATCTCTTGGCGCATGAATATTCCCCTGGCCGTTAAACCCGCCTCTTCTCCGGGCTCTGAAGGGGGAACGGCCCCAGGGGGAGCCGTCGCTGGGAGAGTAACCGGGGTGATGATGACAGGTTCTTGGCGCGCCAGGGTGAGGGCGAGAATGGGGGGGGCAGCCGTGGCGCCTGCCGCTGTCATTGCGGGGATTATTTCCTCTTGGGTCGCCATGGTGACAGGAAAGGGTCCGGGCGGTAGCTGTGGCTGACCAAGGGGGGGCCTGAAACCAAGATCCAGCAGAGTTTCGTTGACATAATAGAGATTCTGCTGGATGGGGGACAGATCCTCGATTATTTCCGCGGCCTCCAGGGCGGCCGGCATGTTATCGATCAACAGGGGGCTCGTTGGTTCGGCCGGGGTAACGCCCAGATTGCGCAGGATGTCGTTCACCAGCAGGGCGCTTTGCTGGAGGGGGGAGAGCTCTTCGGTCTCCTGCAGCACGGTGAGTAGTGGCGACCTGGTGTCGAAGATGCCGATGTCTGCCGGCTCTGCAGGGGGAAACAGCAAGTTGCGCAGAATCTCGTTAATCAGCAGTTCATTGTCCTGCAGGGCCTCCGCTGTTGACAGCACCGGTGCAGCTGCCTGTTCCTGCTCCTCCGCTTCAGGCCGAGGGGGAGGAAGTCGCACCGGTGCCCTTTCCCGGCTGGTAAGGGTCGGAGGCGGAATAGAATAACTGGTGGGAATGCCACTCACAGCCATGTCTCTGCTCTTTTTTTCTCAGTTTATGCAGATCCGCCCTCTGCGCTGTTTAGATGATAGGCAGAATATAAAATAATTTTAGGAGTGGGGAATGACCTTGTCAAGAAGAGCGGTGGGCAGGTGCTTTTAAATTGCCCGGCCAGCACTTGCGTTCTTCGTCAACACCCATCTTGTTGACGATGGCGTTGTCGGCCTGGCCCTTAAGTCCGGCATCCTGAACGGCCTTCGCGCTCTCTCCAGGGTACCGGTAAATTCTCTAAAGAGGGGTTGTTCTCGTGCCATACTCTCCATCGATAAGCAGGCCGGTTCCACTGGCTGTCAAACTCATTGCCACCGCATTCGTGGCCCTCTTATTTCCGGTCTACTGGTATGAATATGGCCTGCGCCATTTTCTGTGGATTTCGGATGTGGCGCTCTTTGCGACCCTCTTTGTTCTGTGGCGCGAAAGTCGGCTGCTCAATAGCATGATAGTGCTTCTCGCCCTGCTTTTTGAGCTGGTCTGGATGGTCGATTTTATCTGGCAGTTGCTCATGGGGAGTGCCTTTCTCGGCGTTGCCGCCTATATGTTTGATGCGGAGATGAGTCTCTTTTTACGCGGACTCTCCCTTTTTCATCTCCCCCTGCCGCCGCTCTGGCTCTGGTTGTTGTGGAAATGGGGCTACGATCCGCGCTCCTTTAAGTCGGTCATCGTGGTTTTCGTGCTCCTGACGCTGGCAACCTTTGGGCTGACGGATCCGGCCGAGAATATAAATTGGGTCTTTAATCCCCAGGTCCATGAGTGGGAGTGGATCTCCCAGCCCCTTTGGTTGCTGCTTTATCTGGTGGCTGTGCCGTTGTTGTGGTTATGGCCCCTGCATTCATTACTCAAAAAAGTGATTCCGGGCCGCCCTTGACTCTTGGGGCCTGAGGGTGAACCAGGAAAAGCTCTTGGTTTGGCGCAGGGGAGACGATGATCTCCTTTCCTTGCCAAGGGTTCAACAAAAAAAAATCGCTGCGGGGTCATCTTGGCCAAAGAGCTGCTTGAGCGTGAGGTCCCTGGGGTGTGGATGCGGGGGCGGTCCTCAGCGGGCCAATTGAGGCCATGCCGGCGCGGTAAAGTACCTTGGGCGGCAAGAGATTGTCCCCGGAATTTCGTAATTCCGGAAATTTTTGTCCGTCTTGACGACCATCCTCCGTCAGGAAAGATAGTCGTCAAGGATGAAAACCGCTTACAGGCAACGCATAAAGGCGGTCAAGGCCTCTTTTTCCTCTTTGGTAAGATCGATACCGGTGACCAGGTTGAAAAACTCCACCGTATCCTCCAGGGTCAGGAGTCGGCCATCATGCATATATGGCGGAGAATCCTTGATGCCGCGCAGGGTGAAGGTTTTGATGGGGCCGGCCGCGGAAATCCATTTCATGTTGCTCATATGGGGCTTGTAGAAGCGTTCCACCTTCAGATTGTGCATGTTGTTGTCCAAGTAGAAGGGGGCGGGATGACATGCGCCGCAACGTCCCTTGCCGAAAAAGATTTCTTCACCCTGCAGTTCCAAGGTGGAAGCTTTATCAGGATCGAGCCGGCCAAAAACATCGAGTTTAGGGGCCGGTGGAAAATCCAGGATATTCTGCATCTGAGCCATCATGGCGACCTGGCTGGCGCGATCGGGAAGATTGACGCCTTTCTTGGCCGCGGTTACCTGATCGCCATCAAAATAGGCGGTGCGCTGTTCGAATTCGGTGAAATCCTCCACTGAACGCAGAGAGCGCTTTGAGCCGTGAATCTGCTGATTAAACAAGCCCCGGAGGCTGACGGTGTCAAGCCGGAGACGTGCTATGTGGGGCCGGGTGTCGGGATTGAGGTGAAAAGCCGCATTGGTGTGGCCATTGGTGTGGCAGTCGAAACAGGCGATTCCCAGGGTCGGTTCTTTGACTTTCCTGTCCTCGGTCTGGTTAAACTGCTGCTGGGGGAAAGGGGTGAGCAGTAGCCGCAGACCTTCCATCTGTACCGGGGTGACGAGCCCGTGCATGATTTCGTAGTAATTCGCGATGGACAACACCTTGCCCTGGGAAACGTCACCAAGGTCCGGCCTGGTGGTCAGGTAGATCGGCGGTGGAAATTCGGGCAGAAAATGTTTGGGCAGATCAAACTCCACGTCAAAGCGCTCAAGATTACGTTTCTCAAGCTTAGTTATCTCATCGATCTGGTCAGCGGGAATCACCTGGCCGCCGGTTTCGTGCTTGACATGCGGCAGGGACAGAAATCCTTCGGGAAAGACTCCTTGGTCACGAATCTCCATGGCCGTCATGTTGTTCAGCTTCTCCCAGCTCATTCCCTCGGGAAGCTTTACCCGTACTCCTTCCTGTATGGCTTTTTTGCCTGCCGACATCTTCAGGTCAGCCGGACGGTTACTCAGATCATAGCGGCGTTCCAACATCTCCTGCTGCCGCTTCTTGATCTTGTTTTTCATTTCTGTGTCCATCTTCATCATGCTCTGGAAATCCTTGTCGATCATCACCGGCAGATAGGTGGAATGGATCGCGTCCACATCTTCGGGAATACCCATTTTCTTATTACTTTCGTATCCCGCCCCCTGCGCCTGGCCGGCGGCCATGAGTAGGGATGTGGAAAGTATGAGTGCTTTGGCAACCATCCGCTGCTGTTTCATTTTAGTTCTCCTTTTCTCATTTTTATAATTCCATCCCGGCACGAGAGGCCACCTTGCACATACTCCCGGATTGCCCGATTCATGACCTCAAGTAGGACAGTTTTTAACCGCACCCTCTTTTGCAGTTGAAATTATAAAAAGCAAAGTTTGTACCACTGGCGCTTTTAAGCCGGGAAAAGGGGGAGCACCGCCTCTCCGGCAGACGTCGGCATTTATATTGCAGACCTCTATAGAAAAGGACGGAGCTCAATAAATCACTGCCCCAAGGAGTAGCCATGGAACAAAAAATTGCGATTAAAAGGTTATGGGAATTGATTAACGAAGGGAAATCAGCCCAGGAGATCATGGCAGAGCTGGACATCTCCGAGATGGCCACTTTGCAAAATGCACTGCAGGGCCTTATGCAGGAGAAAGGGAAGACCATAAATGTGCCCGGCCTCATTGGCAAGGCTTCCGTTAACGCGGAATATACCGACACCGGAAAGCCCATTCCCTCGGAGATGACAGAAGATCGTGCGAAAAAGTAAGATGGGAATGAGAAGTCAGGACGGCGATTAACTTTCCGTTCGCGTTTGGGCCTTGGGCCTGCCCTGCCCATTATTGCCACAGGCGCTTCCTCTGCGCGCCCTTATCCCGTCTGAAGGGAGAACCGGTTGGTGCCCCCTTTTCTCCGGGTCTTGTGTATGCCCTGGCTGAGGGGGTGTCCGGAAATAAGGATTTTTGCGCCAACCTGGGAGGGTTTGGTGACGGCTGAGGGCGGGAATCAATGGAGATGTGGCCGGCAGCGCGGCGCTTTTTTTTAGGTCCGAATTTTTGGCCATGCCAGTCGTTGCCCAAAGGCGCACCTTGGTGATTTCACCCCTTGCCGCTGCCCCTGTCACCATAGAAGAGGTCAATATTTTTCAGGGGCCAATAGGACTCAGTGGGTCCCAGCCGTTCAAAAAATCTGGTGGCCAGCTCAGACAATAAAAGCCACGGCAATGACATCGCCCAGCCAGACCTGCCAGTGACCATTGAGGTCAGAGTAGGCCCCTTTCTCCTCTCCGGAAACAGGATCGGGATAGATTGTGGTGTGGAGATCTGTGGCCAAGGGGAGGCCGGCGCCGCTTTTTTAGGCAAGACGCTGAAAATTCTCCTTTGCAGGCGCCTTTTGGCGCCCTTTTTTATGTGGAGAGTACAGAGGGTAAATATTTTCATGCAGAACAGTCTCTGTAAAGAGATGCCCTCTTGTTAGGGGTACCCACGCTCTGGAAAAGGGCCTGGGGTTCTGGGCTCAAGCTTGACAAGGGCGTCTTATCCCGGCTAAGGATCTTTTTTATCTTCCCTTGAGGCCAGCGATAAATCGTGGCTACTTTATTACCCCTCAGCACAAGCATGACCGCAGAGAGAGGAAACAAATGTCATGGCCGGAATACGATTCATAGTGGCGGGGCGCTTTATCGACGGCAGCGGCACCCCTGTGCGCCGGAACGTCTTTCTGGCAGTGAAGGATACCCTTATTGCCGCCATTGGCGCCGCGGCCGACGTGCCTCGCCCTGCAGGGGCTGTAGTCGATGACTTGTCGCACTGTACCCTGGTGCCGGCGCTGGTTGACTGCAGCGTCTCTTTGTTGCAATCACCCTCTGTGGACAGGGAGGTGCGGTTATCCACCGCCGGGGCCGGCTCTGCTGAAAAGTCAGCCCTGCTGGCGCGGCATAGCCGCTACTGCCATGCCCATGGTGTCTTGGGAGTTGCCGACAGCAGTGCTATGCTTGACATGGTGAAAGATTATCAAGAGGGGAGGGCGCTGGCGGCCATCATTGACCTTCGTTCCTCCGGCCCTCTCTGCCGGAGCAGGCAGGATTGTCTGGCCGCCAAGGCGGCAGGTCTTGATTTCCTTAAGGTAGGGTATTCCGGCAATATCGAAGAGCCGGAAGCCTCCTGGCTGGGGCTTACCCCTGAAGAGCTGGGCCGCATTCTGCAGGCTAAGGGTGGCAGAAAGGCGGTGGTGGTGGCCAATGGCCGGCAGCAGGTGGCCGAGGCACTTGAGGCAGGCTGTGACGCCATAGAACAGGGATACGCCATGGGCGAGGAGAATCTGAGGGAAATGGCCAAGAGGGGTGTGCTGTGGATTCCCAGCCTGCTGCGCGCCAAGAACGCCTTGGATAGCGCCGGCTCCGGCGGTGCTGTGTGTTGCCGTTTCTCCCAGCGCTATGTGGCGCCGGGAAAGCCGCTCCCCGGCGCCGAGGCCTTCTGGCAAAAAACCCTTGCCGCCCACCTGACCCAGCTGCGCCTTGCCAGAAAATGGGGCGTCACCACGGCAACGGGAACCGGCGCCGGCAGTGCCGGCATACTCCATGGCGAGGCAATGGTCGAGGAGATGAAATTGTTCATCAAGGCCGGTTATTGCCTGGAGGAGGCCATCCACTGCGCCTCGGAAAATGGCGCCCGATTCTTCGGCATGGAGAGGCTGGGGACCCTTACTGTCGGGCAGAAAGCAACCTTCTTGATTACCCGGGGCACGGTGCAACAGTTGCCCCGAAAACTCTCCTACCTGGAAGGCATTTATGTTGACGGTGCCCCCAGTACCGCCTATCACAAGAATCCTGTCAGTCCGACCTGAAGTAGATTCAAGTTCAAAACGCATCGTCTGCATAAAGCCGGGTTGCAAAGTGGCAGGTGCTTTTGCAGCCGGTAAAACAAAAGGGGGCCTGATTTTAGGAATGAGCATGAAACGTCTCTATCTCTATATTTTAGCTTTATTGTGGTGGCTCACAGGGCTGTCTTCCAGCATTCAGGCAGACACCGGGATCCATCCGGCTCTGGAATCATTGCAGCCGATTTCTTCACGCACTGCCGCGAGCGCTCAAGGTCAAGTTTATCCTTTCGGGCTCAACGAGAACCCCTTGTTGCCGGTGGGGTTTTCACCTGAAGGACTCTTTGCCTATGTTCTTGACTATGCCAACGGCGGCTGTGGCTATTGCCCCCAGGTGGTGGTCACTAACTTGGTCAACGATGAGGAGGTGGCAGAGCAGCTTTACGTGGGAGAATTCGATAAGGCTCAAGCCTCTGCCCTCCTCTTTGGCTGGGGGATTCAGGATCTCGCGGATAAAAAGATGCGGCTATTTCCTGCGGAGATCAATGGTGACCACTACCAGTCATGGATCAGAGATGGCAAATTATGGCTGAGTTCCAAGCGAAGAGGCCAAAAGCAGGTAGCGGACCTGGGTACCTTGCAAGACACTTTATTGGCCAGGAAAAGAAGCGATATTCTTATTGAAGGTTTCTTGGTGAGCCCCTTTGAAGAGAGGATTGTGATTCTGTTGAGCGGCTTGTACCTGGGGTTTGAAGGTGAAACGGACCTGTATTATTTTACAGTCGGTGCCCATCTGGATAAGGGCTTTGCGCCTGACGGCAACCAAAACAGATAGGGCCTTGCTTAGCTTTTTTTGAACGGACTCTTTTGCAAAAAAGCCGTCATTCCCATGCCGTTATGGTAAATCCAGGTTTCAAGGGCTTTGCCCTTGGCGATTCCTGCTACCGACATGCCGTTTAACCGTTCTGGATAAAGGCAAAGGCCGCGGCCAGGAAAATGATCATCACCGCTGTCAAGACCGCCAGGGTTTTAGCAAGCATTTCGCGCATGAAGACCTCTCTGGTCAGACAAAATCGAACAGTTCCGAGTGCAGATTCTGCAGGGGGACTCCCATGGCGTGCAACTCTTTTTCAGCCATATCCATCAGAGGTGCCGGTCCACAGATAAAGTAATCCAGTTCCGAGAGATGAGCCGGCAGATGACGGGTTAAAATCTCCCGGTTTAAATAACCAGTCTCGCCTGGCCAGTTCGCCGGGGGATGTTGCGGCAGAAAAACCACCTGCAGATTCAGTTGATCCGGAAGCGCCTTCAGCTCTTCATAAAAGGTCATCTTCTCCAGCGATTTGTCGGCGAAAAACAGGATGTGAGGTCGCTGATCCTTTCTGTCCGCCAAGGCCCTGAGCATGCTCCTGAGGGGAGCGATACCGATCCCTCCCGCAATAAAAACAGAGCCGCGCTCCGCAGGATGCCGGTCAATAGTGAAGGCGCCATAGGGACCGTCGATATAGACCGTCTGGCCCGGCCCGGCCTCCTTAATACGTTTGGTGAAATCACCAAGCTCCTTGATGGTGAAACGCAGTTCGCCCTTTTGTTCCGGATTGGAAGAAAAGGAAAAGGGGTGCTCTTTCATGCTGAAGGGTGAATAAAACATGGTGAGCCAGGCAAACTGGCCTGGTTTATAGGCAGGGATCTCATGCTGCCGGGGCTCCACAACCAGGGTGTACACCTCGTCGCTTTCCTTGATAACTTCTTTGACCCGGTAAGGAGTGCTCAACAGCCTCAGGGGCCTGATAAGGCGCACATAAAGCTGGATGAGCAGCCAGCATACCATGATCAGCGGCCAGATCAGGCGTTTGCCCGGGGTGTTGATATAATATCCTGCTCCTTCAATATGGATCAGGGCAAGGATGAAGGCGGCAATCGCTAACAGGGCGTGGATCAGGCGCCAGGTATCGTAGGGGATATTCAGCTGCTTGCGCCACAGCGAGGAAACAACAATCAGTGTCAGCAGAAGGAAAGAGACCACTCCCGCTGCCATGTATCTGTTGATCTGTGCCGGTTTAAGCATTTCCCGGACAACCGGCTCGGTGGCAAGAAGAATTGCCGGATGCGCAGCGACAATAAGAAAAAGCAGCAGGGCGATATACTTGTGGAAGTAATAGATGACATCAACGCCAAAGGGCAGGGCCGGCCTTTTGAATCTGGCGGTAAGAAAAAACATAATGGCCATCATGGATGCCGACCCATAGCCCAGGGCCAGGGAAAAATCCCACCAGTAGCCGTAGCCTGGCGGCATGTTGCCGCTGAGAAGTGCCAGGCACGGGAACAAGGCCAGGCCCAGATAGACTGCTATCCAAAAAAGACCTCTGGTCAAGTAACGCATGGCTGCAGTTTATCATTATGCTTTTATCAATGTAAAACAAAGATGCAATAAGAAAAGGACGCTGCCCGCTGGAACTCAAAGCCCCTGAAAGCAGGCCGGGCAAGCAAGGCGGGTGATTACCCCCCACTCAATTTTTTTTTAATTTACTCTGGCCATATTATTATTATTTTCTTCAATTGTGGACTGTGCCCGCGATCGGTCGGCGCTGTCGGCTTCAATGCCTTCTTGGTCCGCCCCCTCCTTTGGCGCGTAGAAAAGATCTGTGAACAGCGGAAAATGGTCCGACCCGATCGGAGGCAAGCGTTCAATGGAACGTAAAGTGAAATGTCGGCTGTGGAAGAGGTGGTCCAACGGCCAGCGAAGAAATGGATAGTCCGCATGGAAAGTGTTGAACATGCCTCGGCCGATTCGCGGATCCAACAGGCCGCTAATCTTGCGAAAGAGTCGGGTTGTCGCCGACCAGGCGACATCGTTGAGATCGCCTGTGACAATGACCGGTCGGTCGCTGTCGGCGACACTGCGTGCGACAATCAGCAACTCGACGTCTCGCTCCTTGGATTCGCTATTTTCCGTTGGGTTTGGCGGCCCCGGATGCAGGAAATGAATCCGCACCCCGTCTCCGGTGCGCAATCTTACCAGGGCATGTATCGACGGGACGTCGTCTTCGACCAAAAATTCAATCTCGGGCTCCTCGAGAGGCAAGCGCGAATACACATGCATCCCGTAGAGGTTGTCCAACGGGCATTTTATGCTGTATGGCATTTCAGGCTGCAGGGCATCGAGCCGGTCCTGCCACCATTGATCAGACTCCAGCGTAACAAGAACGTCGGGTTGACGATGCCTGACCAGTGAGAGAAGTGCCTCCGCCTTACGATTGGTCATCAGCACATTGGCTGTCATTATGCTGATGCGCCGGTTGGAATCGCTTTCTGTCGCCGTTTGTACATGGTGCTGCCAGAGGCGAGTATAGGGTGCAATCCACCAGGCCTGCCAGGCAAGACAAAGCAGGGTTGGAACGACAAGCGTCCATGTCCTCGCGTTTTCAAGATCGAGAAAAATCAATTGGGCACACAACAGTATAGTGGCCATAACCGCAAATTGCATGCGCGGAAAGTCCATACTACGGACGAGCCAATGGGGGTTGCGCCATAGGGGCAACAGCGTAACCAAGAGAAATACGAGCGTAGCAAGAGTCAAAATCACAAACATGTAAAAAATCCTTTCGATTCATCACGCCCGTGTTGAACAGGTTGTGAGGTTGTTGTCGCAAGCTTAAGCTCGATTGAGGTTGGTCGTCAATAGTGGACACGAAAACCCTGTGCAAAGGTAGGCCTGTAATGATTCTTGTCCACGCACTCCACAAGTTAGCATGTCGTAGCCAAGTGGTATCGGACATGAGCAATATTTTTGTAAGCGCATTATGCTGCGTTCTAATGATGATATTTCCGCCGAAGCCGCTTTTCAGCGGCCGCTTCTTTTTTTGGTCCTCGGCAAAAGCCTTGTTCGACCACGGCCTCATGGGATTGGTGTGCCCGCATGATACTGACTTTTCAGTACGAAGCGACCATATCAAGGGAAAGCGACCATTTTCTGCAAATTCTCATCCCACAATTTCAGGCGATGACTATGAAGACTTTTTTTGATTGTAAGCGGCTCTTTAGCTCGTAGTTCCGGAACGGAATCGAAGCACTTCTTAAGATGGTAATTGGGAATCATGGGATTCAAATGATGGACATGATGGTAGCCGATGTTGCCGGAAAACCAGCGCAGAACAGCTGGAAGATTATAAAACGAGCTGCCTTCCATGGCTGCACGTAGAGGATCCCACTCGTTTTTGCGCGACCAGTAACCACCTTCAAACTGGTGTTGCACGTAAAACAGCCAGATACCGACCCCTCCTGCCAGCCACAACACCGGCAACTGGATGAGGAGGTAGGCCCGCCATCCAATAATCCGTGCGGCGGTTAAAGCAACGGCAAGAATGAGCAGGTTAGTTAAAATAACGCCTATACGTTCCTTCCTTTTCACCCTTAAGTCAGGAATACGATTGTAGAATAGAAAATTAAATATTGCCCCCAATCCAACCAGCAAAAAAGGGTTCCGGTAGAGTCTATACCGGAATTTTTTCATTATTGATGAGTTCTCATACTCCTTGAGTGTCATGGTCCAGATGTCGCCGAATCCCCGCGAATCGAGATTGGCGTAAGTTCCATGGTGCCGGAGGTGGGTGAAACGCCAGTCTTCAAATGAAGTAAAGACAAGCACACCGAGAAGGTAGCCGAAAAACGTGTTAGCACTCTTCGATCTGAAGAAAGAATTATGCACGCAGTCGTGAAATAAGATGAATAACCGGACCAGAAAGGCGGCTGCAGGTATGGCAAGAATCAGAGTCCATATATACGAATAGCCAAGTTGGATCGACCGAAACATTAGATACCATAGACAGAAATAGGGAACTAATGTGTTCAGCAGCTGCAGGGAGGCTTCAGACATGTTGGAATCATGGAAGTTTTTCAATTGTTGGTGCCAGTCTGGCCAGGTCTGCCCAGTTTTGGTCTTTTCCTTAACAATTTTTATACTTTCCGGTTCATGTATGGCCATAAGCAAACCTCCGCTTGACTATTCCTCCCTTGATCTTGGCCAAGTTTTATCGGGATATTTTCTCATTCAAAGAAATTGCAAAAAAAACTGCAACTCATTTGTTATCACTCCTTCAACCTGAGCCTCCGGGAAAATATGACGAGAAACTAATCAACCATTCAATATCACATGAATAATTAGTCTGATCACACCTTATAGTCCCTTAAATGGCCTATTTTGAACAATGATCCTTTTTATTTTAAAGTAGTTAGCGTGGCTAGACCCGAATGGCGCTAGTTTAAGGACGGAGGCCAGCAAAACCGGGACTGTCCCCGGCCCCATCGGGGGCTGTCCCAGGTTTTTGCGAGTTGAAGCCACAACAATTGCAAAAAGCCTAAAACTCAGACTTTTGCGGCGCTGGCCACC
>JAGXFQ010000038.1 GCA_024637145.1 Desulfobulbaceae bacterium | reverse complement strand
CATCAGGGCACGGAGGGCAAAATCCTCCAACAAGATGCCGGATATATGGCTGCAACTATTCCTTCATGCTCACAACATTTCTCTCTTGCAAACCAGGGGCGGACCATATATGCGAGGAGCGGAGCGACGCGGCAGTCCAGAAAGTACGGCGGGGCACCGCAGTTTCAACACCTCTGGATTGCCGCGCTTCGCTCGCAATAACGACATCTTGCCTCTCAGATCCGATTAATGGCCTCCACGGGTCTGGCCTTCTTCAGGATGCGCAGGGGCAGCAGCACACTGAGCAGGGTGGCGCCGGTGACCGCGGCCAGGGCGGTGCCGAAATAGCCGGGTCGGATCAGGGCATGGGTGACGGCGTCCAGGCCAAAGGCGTCCAGGCCGGCGCTGAATATGGTCAGGTCCAGGCCATACCGGTAAAAATAGAGCAGAGTGAGGCCACCCAGCAGGCTGCCGGCCAGATAGCCGCTGAGGCCCAGGATAAAGGACTCGGCAAAGACCATGAAACGGATCTCGGCAAAGGTGGTGCCGATGGCCAGCATAATGCCGAATTCCCGCAGCCTCTCCAACACCGAGACCAGCATGACCCCGAAGATACCCAGGCCGGCCACACAAAAGACCAGCAGACTGGTGATGAGATTGAAGATGGCCATCATCTCCCGGCCCTGCCTCAGGGCCGGATAGAGCTCATCCCAGCTGCGCACGTCAAGGTGTGCCAGTTCGGCCTGCAACCCCTGCTTGACGGCCATGACCTCCCGGCGCTCATGGAGCAGGATACTTATCTGGCTGACCCCCTCCGGCACCATGAGCATGTCGCGGCCCTTGGCCAGGTCCATATAGACGGCGCTGTCGTCCAGGGCCATATTATTGGTCTTTAAGATGCCGGTGATGCGCAGGGCCAGGGCCGCCACCTCATTACTGCTGTTTTGGGCCGACAGGACAATCTTGTCCCCCACCTTGAGCTTCATCTTGTCGGCCAGGCGATAGCCCACCAGGGCGCCGCGCCCCTTGTCCCCGAAGGCATAGTCGCCCTCGGCAAGATAGGAGGCCAGCCGGCCATGGCGATCCTCGGCCGCCAGATCCACGGCCATGAGGGTGGCATTGCGGGAGTAATGGGCCGTGGCAATAAGGCCGTCCTGGCGCAGGCGCCGGACATGGCTCCTGACCCGCGGCTCTGCCGTCAGCAGGGCGCTGACCTCGGCGGGGTCGGCAATCAGATGCTGCAAGCCCGGGTCAAGGCGAAAGCCCTGGCCGTAGATGGAGATGTCGCCGCTGTCGCTGCGGATGGCGTTGTCAATGACCTGCTCGGTCATGCCGTCGTAGAGGCCTTCCATGGCCAACAGGCCCCAGAGGCTCATGGCGATCATGACGATGACCAGCAGCGAACGGGCCAGGCGGCGATGCAATGAGGCCAGGGCGATGCGCAGCAGAATCTTAAACATGATGCATCGCCTCCATGGGTCTGAGCCGATTGGCCTTGATGATGGGATAGAGGGTGGAGAGCACGGCCAGGACAAACATCACCGCCATGTCACGCAGGATGAGAAGCGGAGCAAAGGTGGTGGGCATGCTGGACGCCGCCAGGCCGTACTGCTTGAAGACCTCCTCGGACATGGCCAGGGTAATGGGATGGAGGTAAAAATACCAGGCCAGGCCGGCGCCGATCAGGCCGCCCAGCACCACGCTGACCAGGGCCAGCAGCACGCTTTCGGCCAGCAGCATTTGCAGGATCTGGCCGGGCCGGGTGCCCAAGGCCCGCAGCACACCGATCTCCCGCATGCGGGCAAAGACGGTGAGCCAGGTATAGATGAGCACCACGAAAAAGATGACGATAAAGATCACCGCCAGGGTGAGATAGCCGAAGATGGAGTCCACCAGCATGGCCTGCACCAGCCCCTCCATGGTGGTGCGCCAGCTCTCGGCCACATAGTCCGAGTCCAGGCGGTCATTGAGGGCGGCCGCCACTTGATCGGCGGCACGGGGATCTTCGGGCAGGACAATGAAATGGCTGGCATAGTTTGCCGCCGCCATCACCCGGTCAAAATAGTCCTTGCCCACAAAGGCGGCGGTGGCGTCAAAGTCAAAGAGACCGGTCCGGAAGATACCGGCCACCACCAGGTTATCGGCGGCAAAGGAGTAGTCGGCACCGGTGCCCACAAAGGCGAGCTGCTCCCCCACCTCCACCTGGAGGCGGCGGGCCAGCTCATAGCCCAGGTAGAGCTGGTTGCTGTCATCTTCCTCCGGATAGAGGCCGGCCGTGCGCGACGAGGCCAAGCGCGACAGGCGGCGCTCCGCCGCAAAGTCAACGCCGCTCAACATACCGCCCACCGCCTTTTCATCGGCGGCAAAGAGAACAAAGGTCTCAAAGCGGGGGGCTGCCGCGGCAATGCCGGGGGTGGCCTCGACGGCCCGGGCCACGGCCTCCACGTCAAAGATGAGGCGGTCCAGGCTCGGCTTGGCGCGGAAGTCGCGGTGGGTGATCTGGATATAGCCGGGATAGATCTCCACGGCGTTGCTGAGCATCTTGTCGTGGGAGCCGTCCATGAAGGCGGTGGCAAAGACCAGCATGGCCGTGGTGAGGCTGAGCAGCAGGATGGTCACCAGGCTGCGGGCGGCATAGGCCCGGATATTGCGCAGGGCAAAATGGATAAAGATCATGGCGTGGTCCCAGAACCGATCCGTTTGCTGAAACGTAACGAATAAGATTCGTTTTTTGGGCTCCTATTCCTATCACTATTGAGAAAAACGCTTCAGGGCCCGCTTGCTGAAATAGGCCTCGTCAATCTCCTCATCAAAGACGGCATCCTCAATAATAACCTCGGTCTGATGGCCGGCCTTGTCCGGAGACTGGGGCAGCATCAGCCAGCGGCTGGGGTAGAAACGCTCGCCATAGCGCTGCACCTCCAGATATTCAAGGATGCGCACCAGCTGGCCATCCTCATCATAGTAGCGCACCGTGGTGGGCAGATAATAGTTCCGGGAGACATGCATGCGGATGCGGCCCCAGACCACCGGCGCCTCTTCCCGGGCCTGGAGATCAATCAGGTAGCCCGTCTCATCCTCGCCCTGCAGTTCGGCCAGATAATCCTCACTGATGGAACTTTCCCGCACCAGATCATCGTTGGTAAAATCACTGCCCATCCAGCTCTGCAGCATCATGGAGGCCGGGATCTTGATGGTCCTTTCAATGCGCGGCACATACTGCCACATGGCATTTTCAATTTTGAGAAAGGTGATGCCCTGATCCTTGCCCGGATAGGTGATCCGGATAAAGCTCTTCTTTGCGCCCTTGGACCAGCTCTCCATCTTCATGGTGCGCTTGCTGCGTTTGGTCTGCACCACCATGGTCAGCTGCAGATAGGCGGTCTCCCCGTTGAGATTATCCTCCACCCGCTTGATGATATCTTCAGCGGGCAAGGCCTGGGCAGTTGAAGAGAGCAGCAGCAGACAAAGAGCCACCAACAAGGTCTTGCTATGAATCATATTCCTCTTCCTCCGCAGAACCGGCCAGCCGGTGCGACCTTGCAGGCAAGGCGGGCCGGCCCCTCTTGACGAAGTCCGCAGAAAAAATTTCCGAGTATTTCGTGGTCAATCCTTTGCCATTTTTTCTTTGTACCCCGGTCTCTTTATGTTGCCCCATCCTTTGCTGATACCTGGCGGCTATGCCTCAGGCTCCCTGATACAAAAGACCTTCAGCCACCTGGTCCGCCGTCAGCTTGCCGGCCACCTTTTCCACCAGGTGCAGGGCAAATGCCATGGCCGTGCCAGGACCCTGGCTGGTGATGATATTGCCGTCCTCAACCACCCGTCCGGCTGCGATCTGGGCCGCGGAAAGAAGCTTCTCCTCCAGGCCGGGATAGATGGTGGCCTTCTTGCCGGCCAGCAGCCCGGCCTTTTCAAGGACCAGGGGGGCGGCGCAGATGGCGCTCACCAGAGCGCCCTGGGCAGCATGGCGCCGCAACAGGGCCAGGACCTCTTCCGAGGCCAGCAGATTGTTGGTGCCGCCCATGCCGCCGGGCAGGATCACCAGATCAAAGCTCCTCTGGGCAACCTCGGCCAGGACCGTGTCCGCCATGATCTTGATGGCGTGGGCGCCTTCCACCAGGGGCTCTTTCAGGCCGGCTGAGGTGATCTCCACCTTGGCGCGGCGCAGGACATCGATAATGGTCACCGCCTCGGTCTCTTCAACCCCGGGGGCCAATAAAATAAGCGCTGTTTTCATAAATTCCTCCTTAAAAAAAGAAAAACCCCGAAGGAGCGGGCCGCTCGCGAAAAGAAGGGTTCTTCGCGAGCAAGCTCGCTCCTACGGGGTAACGAACGGGATTGCTTATGGTACTATGGCCAGGAGCTCCCTGTCCAGGCAACTCTTAATGCTTGAAGGAGCGCTGGCCCGTGAACTTCATGGCCACCTGGGGATCGGCCTCGTTGCAGGCCTGAATGGTTTCAAAATCCCGCATGGAACCGCCCGCCTGGAGGATGGAGGTGACGCCCTGCTTGATGCCGACATCGGCACCGTCCCGATAGGGGAAGAAGGCGTCGGAGATCATGCAGGAGCCGGGCAGGCCGGCCCGCTCTTCCCGGGTCTGGCCATCAATGGCCTCCTGATCCGCCCGGTTGCGCTTGCCCTGCTCAACCTCAAGGGCCATTTCAGAGTAGGAGATGCCGAATTTGTCAAAGCAGAGAACATCGGCATATTTGATATAGGCCTTATGGACGGCAATCTCGGCCACGCCGACGCGGTCCTGCTCGCCGGTACCGATACCCACGGTGACGCCGTTTTTGACGTAGATAACCGAGTTGGAGGTGACGCCATGCTCCACGGCCCAGCCAAAGAGCATATCATCGATCTCAGCAGCAGTGGGCTGCCGCGCGCAGCGGTACTCCACGCCCTTAGCGGTGGTGACCGCGTCTTTGAGATCAGCTGCGGTGCGGATGGAGTTGACTGCTGACTGCTGGGCAATGAGGCCGCCGTCAATGAGGCTCTTGAAGTCCACAAAACGGTACTTCTCATACTCGGCCAGCCGGTCGATGCGGGCCATCTTGATGACGCGCAGGTTCTTGCGCTGGGCCAGGATCTCCAGGGTGCCCTCTTCAAAATCAGGGGCGCAGACCACCTCGAGATAGTTCTGGCTCATCAGCTCGGCCGTGGCCTTGTCAACGGCCTTGCTCATGACAACAGCACCACCAAAGGCGGCGATGCGATCGCAGCGGTTCGCCTTATTATAGGCATCGGCCAGGGAGTCACCCACGGCGCAGCCACTGGGATTATTATGCTTGAGGATAACGGCGGCCGGCCGGTCCACCATGTATTTAATGATATTAAGACCGTTATCGATATCCGTGAGATTGATCTTGCCGGGGTGCTTGCCCACCTGGAGCATGTCCTCCACGGCTATGGCGCTGACCAGGCCGTTGCCCGGCTCGATGAAATGACAATCGCCCAGGCTGAGGTTGCCGTTAATAAGCTCATAGAGGGCTGCCTCTTGGTCAGGATTTTCGCCATAGCGTATACCGCGCTCTTCCACAGTGCCGTCAGCCATGGCGATCTTCCAGGTTCTTTTTTTGTAGACCAGCATCTGGTCGCCAAAGGAGACGGTCATGGACATGGGAAAGGAATCACCAAGGATATTGGTGTACATCTTCTTCAGATCTTGGGACATATTGGACCTCGCAAGGTTGTTTTTTTGTAACTGCGCACAGGGCACCGAATCTTCCTGCGATCAGGCCGGCTTACGTATGACATATACCACAAGGGCATAAGTTTCGTTTGCACCCTAAGGGGCATAAAAGCAGACAAGCTGCTCAACTCAGCTATATACGCGGCGCCGGTCTGCTCGCGAAAATCTCCGGCACCCGGCAAACAGTTACAACTCAGGTGGTTATTATAATTAAAGTGAGCAGTTACGTTTTTTTTAGGTAGCACATAGAGGTTGCAGAACAGTGGCGCCCGGAGAGAAAAACTCCTTCTTTTTGCCCGACAACTCTTCCCGGGGCGGGATGACAGAAAGCAAACCTGAGCCAGGGTTCTTGGTCTCAGGCCCTGGACCGGGGCTTTTGCATCAGCTGACGCCTTTCTTCTTCAAAAAGGAACTGTATTTTTTATCCGTCTCTAAAATGTGCTTATTGAGCCATTGCTGCAGAAAACGGGCGACCTCGATGCTGCGTTTGATGTCGCTGCCTGCAAATTCCTCATGCAGGGCCTGGGCCTGTGCCGTCATGGAGGCGTGAGCCTGCCGGTGGGCGGGGAAATCAGGAAAGCCATATTTTTCCATCAGGGCCTCTTCGCTGCCGAAGTGGTACTGGGTATAGGCGATGAGTTTGTTGAGGATATCGCCGAGGATCTCCCGACCCTTGCCCTGGGCCAGGGCCTGATGCATATCATTAACCATGGCCACCAGCTGCTTATGCTGCTCATCAATCTCCCGGATACCAACGCTGTACTCTTCCTGCCATGCAAAAACGGTCATGCTCATCCCCTTAGCCAAGCCCCTGTCATCAGAATAGAGGCTTCTGTTATCATTCCAGTTACCGGCAAAACGTACCATTTCCCGGCCAAAACTTAAAACCCTTTTTGGAAGGTGCTGTCCCAATCCTTGCGAACCGGGTCATGGCCCTTGGCCTGAATGCTGGCACACACCTCAGTCAGGGTACGCTGATCGCCCACGGCAAACTGTTCCCCTTCCAGCTCGGGGTGGGCATAGCCGCCGGGGGCCGTGCAGCTGCCGGCGGAATAGCGGGTGGGCCCCAGGCCGATCATACCGGTGCGGAACCGCTCCTCCTCCCGGGTGGAAAGCAGCAGGCCCACATCAGGGTCATAAATACGCAGGGCAAAAAGCAGCTGGCTCAGGTCTTTTTCCGTCACCGTGGTCAGGGGCTGGAAATCCCCTTCCGCCGGACAGAGCCGGGGAAAGGAGACGGTAAGCGCTGTGCGCCAGAAGTGCTTGCGGAGCCAGGCCAGATGCAGACCCAGGGCCATACCCTCGCAGCGCCAGTCGGTGAGACCCAGCAGGGCGCCGATCCCCACCTCACGCATGCCGGCCTGGGCCACCCGGTCCGGGCTGGCCAGCCGAAAATCATAATCACATTTCTTGCCGCTGAGATGGACCTGGTCGTAGGTCCGGCGGTCATAGGTCTCCTGGTAGACGGCCACCCCGGTGATGCCGGCCACAAAGAGCCTGGCATACTCGGCGGTGGAGAGGGGCTGTACCTCAATGGTGATGGAGGCGAACCGGTCTCTGGTGCGCCGGGCCAGCTCCGCCAGGTAGTCGACACCCATCTTGGCCGGAGCCTCTCCGGAAACAAGGAGAATATGGTTGAAACCACGTTCATGGAGGATATCCATCTCCTTCTCCGCCTCCGCCATGGTCAGCACCCGGCGGTCCATGGTGTTATCGGCAGCAAAGCCGCAATAGGCGCAGCGATTGGTGCAGAAACTGGAAAGATAGACCGGCGCATAAAGCTGGATGGTGCGCCCGAAACGCTGCGCCGTGATGGCGGCGGAACGGCGGGCCAGCTCCGGCAGCATCGCAGAAGCAGCAGGCGACAGGAGGGCGGCCAGACCCTGCAGGCCTGGATGGGGGGCCTGCAGGGCCTGGTGGACATCGGCCCGGGAGCAGGAGGAGACCTGCTCTGAGAGTTGTTGAAAATCGGGAATAGTCAGCATAGGTTAGGTGGGGGAATGTGCGGAGTCGGAAGAGGAGAAAAAAGAATTTCCGCATAACGGTGGGCGACTGTGCTTCTTCTTTCTGCCTGCTGCTCTCTGCGTTTACTTATCTTAAAAAATCGAGGCCGACCTCGGGGGAGGAGGCAGCGGCTTTATTGTCTTGAAGGCCGAGACCGGCCTCATAGGCGGTACGACCCGCCTCCACGGCCTGGGCAAAGGCCCTGGCCATGCGGACCGGATCACCAGACACGGCAATGGCGGTATTGACCAAGACAGCATCCGCCCCCATCTCCATGGCAGCAGCGGCATGGGAGGGCGCGCCCAGGCCGGCGTCCACCACCACCGGCACCCGGGCCTGGTCAATGATGATCGCCACCTGAAAACGGGTGAGCACCCCCTGATTGGTGCCGATGGGTGAGCCCAGCGGCATGACAGCGGCAGCGCCCACATCCTGAAGGCGCAGGGCGAGAATGGGGTCGGCATTCATATAGGGCAGGACAATAAAACCATCCTTCACCAGCAGCTCGGTGGCCTTCAGGGTCTCAATGGGATCAGGCAGCAGGGTGCGGGGATCAGGGGTTATTTCCAGCTTGAGCCAGTTGGTATTGCCCACGGCCCGGGCCAGGTTGGCCAGGCGGATGGCCTCTTCGGCATTGCGGGCCCCGGAGGTGTTGGGCAGGAACCAGTAGGTCTCCCGGTCCAGATTGGCCATGATATCATCGGCCGGATTGGTGAGATCCACCCGGCGCAGGGCCACGGTGATCATCTCGGCCCCGGAGGCGGCCAGGGCCTCTTTCATCAACTGAGCGGAGGCAAATTTGCCGGTACCGCCAAAGAGACGGGAGCGAAAGGTTTTATCAGCTATCTGCAGCATTTTTTTTGTCCGTTAAGTAAATAATCGGCCCGCGCCGGCAACAGCCGGGGGCGGCCAAGATTTTTATTGTCGCAGGCAGGGGCGGAGCGTGATCTCCTGTCTCTTTTGTCCAGGTCCGGGCCTGATGTGCAGGAGGGACAGCCCTTGTTAAAAAAGGTGTCAGCCGCCGCCCACAAAACGGATCAGCTCCAGATTCTGTCCCGGCGCCAGCAGCGTGCCCTCATACGCCTCCCGGCGGATGATCTCTGTGTCACACTCGACCACCACTGTGTCCGGGTCGAGTTGCAGCTGGGCCAGGAAGTGGAGGAGGGTGGTGCCTTGGCCCACCTCATACTCTGTACCGTTACAGATAATCTTCATTCTTTCAGCCCGTTTTCACAACCGCCTCAACTTGCGACGTGTTTATCTTCTTATCATTCACTACGCTCTTTTTCACCACAAAGGCACAGAGGCACAGAGGTTTTTTCTTTGTGTCTTTGTGGTGAAAAGAATGCCTTTGTGGTGAAAAAATGAACCCTTAGAGCCCCATCAGCATGCCCGCCCGGGCCAGCAGGATGCGGAGCACCTGATTGGCCTGATGGTGGGCGGCAATACCCACCCGGGGAGCCATCAGGCCCTGGCCGGGTTTTGCTTCTGATTCGCCGTCGCCGACAATAAAGACAGAGGGGCGATGGGCCACGGTGGTGATCAGGTTATTATCACCAAAACCCGCCATACCCGAGGCACCTACATACCCCATGGTTTTCATGTCCGTCAAGGCCAACCTGAAGGAGGCAGCCTTCAGCACCGGGTCATCAAAACACTCCACCAGCACATCTGCACCGGCAAAAAGAAGCGGGATATTGGCGGCGGTGAGCCGGCAATCATGAAGGGTGAGATCCACATAAGGATTCATCCGCCTCAGGTTGGCGGCCAGGGCCTCGGTCTTTTTCATGCCGATCTGGTCCACAAAGAAGTGCTGGCGATTGAGATTGGTGGGATCAACAATATCATAATCAGCCAGAATAAGACGACCCGTGCCGATGCGGGCCAGGGCACCTGCCACCGCAGAACCCAGGCCCCCCAAACCCATGATGCCCACCACGGCCCGGCTGATCACCTCCTGCACCCCCGGGGTATGGCGGAGAGAGAGCAGGCGCCTCAGCTCATGCTCCTGAATCATTTCGCCCTTCCTGAGACACCAGCAGCCATCCCCCTCCCGGGGCTGGTAGGCGCCGCTTACCTGGCAGCCATTAACAATAAAGAGATCGCTGCCGGGAAAGGAAGCGGCAATTTCAGAAAGGGGGGTGCCAGCCGCCACCTCCCTTTCCTGCTCATGGACCATGATCCGCATGGCAGCCCTCCTGAAATATTTCAAAAACCGCCCAGGCTGGCCTCGTCCGGGAATGTACCACAACTAATATGTTGATTTTTTAAATTTTTTTTCCCATGATAGGGGCCGCTGCAAAAGCCCCGGGCCTGCCGCAATCATCATAAATGATTACCATACCTGGTCACTGCAAAAAAATCTCTCCCCTTTGCACCTTTTTGCCCATGAAGTTGCCCTGCAGATTCAGATCATCCCTCCCCCTGCTGCTGACGGCCCTCTTCCTGTTGGCACCCTTGGCCGGGGGCCCGGCCCAGGCCAGAACCCTGGAGGTGGTGGAGGGTACCGACTCCTATCCGGCCGGTCTCCACCTCGCCTTCCTGGAGGACCCCAGCTCCACATTCACCCTCTCTGATATCCTGGGCCCCGACCTGCAGGAGCGGTTCCAGCCCTCCCGGAGTGAGATGCCCGGTTTTGGTTTCAGTAAGAGCAGCATGTGGGGCAAACTGACCATCAAAAACAATCTCACCAAGGCCATTGAGTATTTTCTGGTCATCGACTATCCCCCCCTGGATCATCTCGATTTTTACTACCCGGCTGCAGAAGGCTATGGGGTGTATCATACCGGCGACAACCACCCCTTTGTCAGCCGCCCCATCAAATCGGCCAACTATGTCTTCCCAGTGCTCCTGGAGCCGGGCCAGCAGGCCACCTATTATCTGCGCTGCCAGACCAAGGGTTCTCTCAACCTGCCCGTCAGCCTGGAGGCCCCCGCTTATTTCAGCCAGGAAAGCGCCCTCACCGCCACCATGCTCGGCATCTATTACGGCATTCTCCTGGTCATGACGATCTGCGTCAGCTGCCTCTATCTATGGCTCAGGGATATCATCTATGGTTATTACGTCCTTTTCATCTTCAGCTTTCTGGCCTTCCAGGTCAGCTTAAACGGCACCGGCTTCCAATATCTGTGGCCCAACGCCATCAGGTGGAACAGCATCACCGTGCCCTTCTTTATCTTTCTGAGCTACACCAGTGCCACCCTCTTCACCATCACCATCCTGGAGACCAAAAAACATCTGCCCAGATACCACAAGCTCCTCATGGCCCTGATCCCCTTCGGCTGCCTGGGCATGCTGGCCAGCATCTTTGCCGACTACTCCCTTGCCATCAAACTGGCCACCCTCTCCTGCCTTACCCTGCCGGTGATGATTATCGCCGGTATCCAGGTTATGTTTCTTGGCTACCGGCCCGCCTATTATTATGCCCTGGCCTGGACCGTTTCCCTGCTGGCCATCACCATCTACTCCCTAAAAACTTTCGGCCTGCTGGCCAACACCTTTCTCATCACCTGGTCAACCCAGATCGGCACCTCCTGGGAGGTGATGATCCTGGCCCTGGCAGTGGCCGACCGCTTCCATCTCATGGAAAAGGAAAAAAAACGAGCCCTTAAGGTGAATGCGGAGAAGCTGGCAGAGGCCAACATCAATCTGGAGATCTCCAACTTCAAGCTGGAAGAACTCAACATTGAGCTGGAGGAGCGGATCATGGCCCGCACCCGGGAGCTGAAGACCTCCAATGATCTGCTCACCATTGAGGCCAGAGAAAGAAGAGCCGCTGAAAAAGAGGCCACCCAGGCCAGCCAGTCCAAGTCTGATTTTCTGGCCAACATGAGCCACGAGATCCGCACCCCCATGAATGCCATCATCGGCATGAGTGCCCTGGCCCTGCAGCTCCCCTTAACCAGCCGCCTGCACAATTATCTGCAGACCATCCGCCGGGCCGGCAATTCCCTGATGCGGATCATTGACGACATCCTCGATTTTTCAAAGATCGAGGCGGGCAAGCTGGAGTTTGAAGAGGTGGCCTTTAACCTCCAGAACCTCCTCGATAATCTGGTGAATATCTTTACGGAAAAAGTACAGGATAAGGGCATTGAATTTATTGTCTATGCCGATTGTTCGGTGCCCCGCAACCTGCTGGGCGACCCCCTGCGCCTGGAACAGGTGCTGCTCAACCTGGTGGCCAACGGCATCAAATTCACCGATTGCGGCGAGGTGACCCTCCATGTCAGCTGTGCCGAAGAAGACGCCACCGGGGCCACCCTCTGCTTTGCCGTGGCCGACACCGGCATCGGCCTCTCCAAGGAGCAGACCAACCACCTGTTCACCGCCTTTCACCAGGCAGACACCTCCATCACCAGGCAGTACGGCGGCACCGGCCTGGGCCTGGCCATCAGCCAGCAGCTGGCCGCCCTGATGCACGGCTCCATCACCGTGACCACGGCCGTGGGCCGGGGCGCCACCTTCTTGTTCACCGGCCGCTTCCGCAAAGGGGCCGCCACATCCCCCCTCCCTCCCCTGCTGCCGGCCCCGGCTGCCTGCGCCGCAAAAACCATCTTGGCCGCCCATGCCCATGCCCCCTCGCGCCGGGCCTGGCAAGAGATCCTCCAGGGAAGGGGTTTTACCGTGATTACCCTGCCTTCTGTTGCCGATATCCCCCGCATCTTTACTCAAAAAGAGGGGCGGGGTCTCGACTTGATTCTCGCTGATTCCGGGGAGGGCCCCGATCTTGTCCTGCAGACCCTGGCCACCCTGAAAGAAAGGAACATTGCCCGCCCCGTGCTCCTCTCTCTCGCTGATTCCCAGACTAATCTACGCCAGAAGGCCGAACAGCTGGGAGTGGAATTTTTCCTGGCAAAACCCTTTAAGCAAAACGACCTACTAATGACGGTGGCGCAAGGCCTCTCTCTTATTGAGCGCCCTGAGCGGCTCCTGCCCAGCCAACCAGCCACCCTGCCCACCTTTCAGGGGGCCAAGATCCTGGTTGCCGAGGACAACAAGATCAACCAGGAGGTGATCTCGGAGATCCTCAAAAATGCCTGCTGCCAGGTGCTCATGGCCCAAAATGGCCGCCAGGCCCTTGATCTTCTGGAGACGGAGAAGGAGATCGACTGTATCCTTATGGACCTACAGATGCCCATTATGGACGGTTTCCAGGCCACCAGCGCCATCAGGAAGCATTCAGGCCGGCGCCATATTCCCATCATTGCCCTCACCGCCCATTCCATTGCCGGCGACCGGCAAAGATGTCTGCAGGCGGGCATGGATGATTATGTATCCAAGCCCATTGATCAAGATTTTCTCTATGCCACCATGGCCAAATATCTTGCCCATGAGCAAGAAGAGCGCCTCTTTTTCCCCCCCGACATCGACCAGGGCGGCCTGCTACCGGCAACGCTGCCGGGTCTGCAGATCCAGGCCGGACTCAAACGGGTAAGCAACAATGCTCGTTTTTATTGCGCCCTTCTCCATGATTTCCGCCGGGAGTTCGAAAATGGCGAGCAGAAGCTGGCAACGCTGCTGAGCGCTGGCCATTATGGCCAAGCCGAGATGCTTATCCACGGCATCAAGGGCGTGGCCGCCAACCTCGCCGCCCTTGATCTTGAGGGCCAGGCCCAGGAACTCGAAGAGGTGCTGGCCCAGGGCCGACCACCCTCAGCCGGGGCAATCGACCGTTTCAACGCCTCCCTGGCCCTGGTCCTTAAAGCCATTGCCAGCCTGCCTGCTGAGGCCGAAGATCAGCTCCCCGCCTCCTTGCCGGCAGTACAAGAAAGACCCCTTGATTTATCGGTGATTTCCCCCCTGGTCCGGGATTTTAAAAAGATGGTGCAGGCCAATGATCTTGATGCCGAGGCTGCCATGACCAATCTGAGCAAGCAGCTCGGCCACCTGCCGGCCTTGCGCCCCCTGCTCCTGAAGATCAGCGCACAGCTTGAGCTCTTTGATTTCCGGGGCACCCTTCTGCTGGTTGAGCAGCTGACTGAGACCCTTGCCAGCCTGCCTGAAAAAAAATCCGCAGAGCCGGCAAACTAAAGGCCGGGCCCCTTCTGGCACCATCTTACTCTTTCTTGATCTTCGCCATTATTCATGGTAAAAGGCCCGGTAACATTACCTATAACTGGCTGCTTCCACGCTCTTAACCGGGTATTTTCATGGTCTCAGCCCCCTGTCCCGCTGCCCCCTTTTCCAGAGAATAGGGGAGCCCCACCTGGGGCGGCAACCTGTTCCAACCACTACTCAAGGAGAACACCGTGGCCAAGGCCGATTCTGAAAAATTATGGTTATCCGGCAATGAGGCGATTGCCCGGGGGGCCTGGGAAGCCGGCGTTACCGTCGCGTCCGCGTATCCAGGCACCCCTTCCACCGAGATCCTGGAAAATCTGGTCAAATATGATGATGTCTATACCGAATGGGCCCCCAATGAAAAGGTAGCCCTGGAGGTCGGCCTGGGCGCCTCCTTTGCCGGGGCCCGGGTACTGGTCACCATGAAGCATGTCGGCCTTAATGTGGCGGCAGACCCGCTTTTTACCGCCTCCTATACCGGCTGCCGGGGCGGCCTGGTCATTGTCAATGCCGATGACCCGGAGATGCACAGCTCCCAGAATGAACAGGACAACCGCAATTACGCCTTTGCCGCCAAGCTTCCCATGCTGGAGCCCTCTGACCCGCAAGAGGCCCTGACCATGCTGAAAGAGGCCTTTGAACTGTCGGAAAAATATGACACCCCGGTCCTCTTCCGCACCACCACCCGCCTGGCCCATGTCAAGAGCCTGATTACCGTGGGCCGCCGCATCCTGGGGCCGGTGGAGGTGAAAATCGCCAAGAATCCGGCCAAATTCGTCATGCTCCCCGGCAATGCCCGGGCCAGAAGACAGGCCATGGTGGTGAGACAGCAGGAGCTGCTGGCCTTTGCCGACACCTATGCCGGCAACCGCCTGGAAAAGGGTGATCCCAAGAGGGGCATCATCACCGCCGGCGTGGCCTATCTCCATGCCAAGGAGGCGCTGCCCGATGCCTCCTTCCTCAAGCTCGGCATGAGCTGGCCCCTGCCAGAGCAGATGATCCGCGACTTTGCCGCCTCTGTTGACGAACTGATCATCGTTGAAGAGCTTGACCCCTTCCACGAGATCCACATCAAGGCCATGGGCATCTCCTGTATTGGCAAGGAGAAGATCCCGGCCACCGGCGAACTGAATGCCGCCATCATTAAAAGATCTCTCACCGGCGAAGGCCCCGACCTCTTTGCACCGGCTGAGATGCCCATGCGGCCGCCCAACATGTGTCCAGGCTGCCCCCATCGCGCGGTCTTTTACAATCTCTCCAAACTGGACGTCTTTGTCTCCGGCGACATAGGCTGCTACACCCTGGGCTTTCTGCCGCCTCTGTCGGCCATGGATTCCTGTGTCTGCATGGGGGCCAGTATCGGCGTGGCCCACGGTCTGACCAAGGCCATGGGCGGTGACCAGTACAAAAAGACGGTGGCGGTCATCGGTGACTCCACCTTCCTCCATTCCGGTATCAACTCCCTGGCCAACATGGCCTACAACAAGAGTCATGCTACGGTCCTCATCCTGGACAACCGCATCACTGCCATGACCGGCCAGCAGCAGAATCCCGCCTCAGGGGGCACCCTCATGGGGGAAGCAGCCCATGCCATCGACCTTGAGCAGCTCTGCCGGGCCGTGGGCGTGGCCCATGTGACCACGGTAAATCCCCATGACATAAGCGGCACCATGAAGGTCTTAAAAGAAGAACTGGAGCGGGACGCCACCAGCGTCATCATCTGCCGGGCCCCCTGCGTGCTCATCCCGGAGATGCGGCAAAAGAAGATTACCCCCCTTACCATCTCCCAGGCCCACTGCACCGGCTGCCAGGCCTGTGTGCGCCTGGGGTGTCCGGCCATCAGCTGGCAGCCTCTGACGCCGGCAGAGGCCAAAGAATTGGGCAAAAAAGAGAAGCAGAAAGGCTACGCCCGGATCAGCGCTGAGATGTGCAACGGCTGCGGCCAGTGCCAGGCTGTGTGTAAATTTGCAGCCATCAGCGAAGTGGAGGTAGGCTCATGAAACCAAGCGGCAATATATTATTCTCCGGGGTTGGCGGCCAGGGCATTCTCCTGGCCAGTGAGATCACCGCCTATGCCCTTTTGGCAACAGGCCTGGACGTCAAGAAAAGCGAGGTGCACGGCATGGCCCAGCGCGGCGGTTCCGTGGTGGCCAATCTCCGCTATGGCGAGAAGGTCTACTCGCCCCTCATTGATCCGGGCCAGGCCGATTTTGTAGTGGCCTTTGAAACCATGGAGGCGGTGCGCTATCTGCCCTTCATGCACCAAAAAACCAAGGTGGTGGTCAACACCCATAAAATCGCGCCGCCCTCCGTGGCCACCGGCAAGGCCGTTTATCCCCATGCCATCCTCGAGGAACTGGCAAAGCTCAAGATCGCCACCTTCCCGGTGGACGGTTTTGGCATTGCCCGCAGCGTCGGCGAAATCAGGGCCGCTAATCTCGCCCTGGTGGGGGCCCTTTCCTCCTTTCTGCCGGTGGGCGAAGAGGTTTTTCTGGCGGTGATGGAAGAGAGACTGCCCCGCAAACTTGCTGAAAACATCGCTGCCTTTAAAAAAGGGCGGCAGATCACCGCTGCTTGATGGGACAAGAATAAAAAGGAGTTATGAAGTTAGAGGAGGTAAAGAATGGGTATGGAACATTCTCTACCTCCTCTACCTTACTTTAACTTCTTTACCTTCTTTACCTCCTCTAACTTCTCTACCTTCTCTATTTTCTCTACCTTCTGGAAAAAAAATGATCTTTAACGAAGAATACGAAACCATGCCCAGGGAGGCCCTGGAAGCCCTGCAGCTTAAAAGGCTGCAGAAGCAGATCGCCAGGGTCTATGCCACTGTGCCCTATTACGCCGGCAAGATGGACAAGGCCGGGGTGAAGCCGGAAGATATCACGTGCCTGGCCGACATCCACCGGCTGCCCTTCACCACCAAGGAAGATCTGCGTAAGAACTATCCTTTTGGCCTCTTTACCGTACCCATGGAAGAGGTGGTGCGCATCCACGCCTCTTCCGGGACCACGGGCCAGCCCACCGTGGTGGGCTATACCAAAAAGGACATCCGGATGTGGGCCGAGCTCATGGCCCGCTGCCTGAGTGCTGCCGGGGCCCACACCAAAGACACCATCCATAATGCCTATGGCTACGGACTGTTCACCGGCGGCCTGGGTGCCCATTATGGCGCTGAGGAGCTGGGCGCCACGGTGGTGCCCATCTCCGGCGGCAACACCAAACGCCAGATCATGCTGTTGCGGGATTTCAAATCCACCATCTTGCTCTGCACTCCTTCCTATGCCCTCAATCTGGCCGAGGCCATGACCGACATGGGCATTGACCCCAAGGATCTGGCACTGCGGGTGGGGGTCTTCGGCGCTGAGCCGTGGAGCGAGAACATGCGGACCGAGATTGAGCGTAACCTGGGCATCAAGGCCATTGACATCTACGGCCTCAGTGAGATCATGGGCCCGGGCGTGGCCGTTGAATGCACGGAGGAGCAGAAGGGCCTGCATGTCATGGAGGACCATTTCCTGCCTGAGATCGTCCACCCCGACACCTTTGAGCCTCTGCCCCTGGGCGAAAAGGGCGAACTGGTCTTCACCACCCTCACCAAGGAGGCCTTTCCGGTGATCCGTTACCGCACCAAGGATTTCTCTCGGATCATCACCACCCCCTGTTCCTGCGGCCGCAGCTTCTACCGGATGGAAAAGGTCACCGGTCGTTCCGACGACATGATGATCATCCGCGGCGTCAATGTCTTTCCCTCCCAGATCGAGCATGTCCTGATGGCCATTGAGGGCGTGGAACCCCATTACCTGATCATTGTTGACCGCAAGGGCAATCTGGACAGCCTGGAAGTGCAGGTGGAGGTGAGCGAGGCGATCTTCTCGGACGAAATCAAGGAGCTTGAAAAACTGACCAGGCGGATCCAGACCGAAATCAAGGACCTGCTGGGTGTATCCTGCAAGGTTACCCTGGTTGAGCCCAAATCCATCCAGCGTAGTGAAGGCAAGGCGCAACGGGTTATTGACAAAAGGCAGATTTAGACCACGAAATAAGAAGTTGAGATATCCGGAATAAGAAGGTAGAGATATCTGAATGTTATTGCCTGAAAAAGGGTGCACGGCTTGGCCTTTGCCGGCCGGTTTTCTGGTGGTTATCCTTGGTGACGGCGTGGTTCTTTCAGGTCTGCTTTTTGTTGCAATAAGATATGCTCTTACATAACAAATTGGGGTTTTTATGAAAGTTGAACAGATTGCCATTTTTCTGGAAAACAAATCAGGCCGCATGGCAGATATCACCGCCATTCTGGCCCGGAACGGCATCAATATCCGCGCCATGTCCCTGGCCGATACCGCTGATTTTGGGATCCTGCGCCTTATTGTCAATGACACGGAAAAGGCCCGCAAGGTTCTCAAAGAGAGCGGCTTTACCGTGGGCACCACCGAGGTGCTGGTTGCCGAGGTGGAAGACAAACCAGGCGGCCTGGCCTATGTCCTCCAGGTCATTAAAGATGGAGCCCTTAATATTGAGTATATGTACGCCTTTACGCAAAAAAGCGGCGGCACCGGCCTGATCATCTTTCGCTTTGACGAACTGGACCGGGCCATTACCCTTCTTACCGAGGCCGATATCCGGCTCCTGTCCGGGGATGAAGTGTATGCCATTTAGTCCACCTTGTTGTGGGGCAGATTTTCTGCCGTGTTCATCTTCAGTTGATCGCCAGGGATGCTGATCAGCCAATTTTTTCTTGGGAGAGAAATGCTTATGAAGAGTAGATTGAGAAATTCTCTGACGACTTTGGCCATGGTGGCCTGCTCAGCCTTGGCCATCACTTTTTTCAGCGGCTGCAGCAAAAAAGAAGAGACTAAAACAGAGAACATCAAGGTGGGCGCCATTCTGGCTGAAACCGGCGGTGCCTCTTTCCTGGGCGGTCCTGAGGCCCGCACTATCCGCATGGTAGTGGAGCAGATCAACAACCAGGGCGGCATCAATGGTCAGAAAATCGACCTTATCATCAAGGACTCTGCAGCAAGCCCGGAAAAGGCCATCTCGTTTGCCAAACAGCTCATTGAAGAAGAGCAGGTTCTTGCCATCCTCGGCCCCTCCACCTCCGGCGAGAGCATGAAGTTGAAGTCCATCTGCGAAAAGGCCGAGACCATCCTCATCTCCTGCGCCGCTGCCGAGGTCATTGTCGACCCTGTTGCCAAATGGGTATTCAAGACCCCCCAGACAGACAGCTTTGCCGCCCAGAAGATCTTCATGGAAATGAACAACCTGGGCATCAGCAAGATCGCCATCCTGGCCGGCAACACCGGTTTCGGCAAGGCCGGCCGTGAGCAGCTCCTCAAGTTTGCCCCCCAGTTCAACATCGAGATCGTCGAAGATGAGGTCTACGACAAGCAGTCCACGGACCTCTCCGCCGTGGTCACTAAGATCAAGGCCAATGCCGAGGTCGAGGCGGTGGTGAACTGGTCTATTGTCCCGGCCCAGGCCATTGTGGCCAAGAATATGCGGCAGGCCGGCTGGGAAGTGCCCCTCTTCCAGAGCCATGGTTTCGGCAATCCAAAATATATCGAGACCGCCGGCGCGGCTGCCGAGGGTATTATCTTCCCCAGCGGCCGTCTCCTGGCTGCCGATGTCCTGCCTGATGACGCACCCCAGAAGGCTGTTCTCAAAAAATATATAGCGGATTACCAGAGCACCTATCCCGGCGAAAAGGCCTCCACCTTCGGCGGACACGGCTATGACGCCATCATGATTCTCACCAAGGCCATTGAAAATGCCGGCAGCACCGACAAGGCCAAGGTCCGCGACGCCATTGAGAACCTCAAGGGTTTTCCCGGTACCGGCGGGGTCTACAACTTCAGCCCCACCGATCATAACGGCCTGGGTATCGATGCCTTTGTCATGATGATTGTCAAAGACGGCCAGTTCGTTCTCTACGACAAATAATTCCTTTTTTCATCGCACCAAATACTGGCAGGGCGGCTTTCAGGCCCCCATAACCTTGCGGACGACCGTTTTTTGCGGTCGTCCGGCCCTTCATTTTTTTTTAACCACAAAGGCACAAAGACACAGAGAAATCGCTGTTCCCTTCTTTGTGCCTCTGTGCCTTTGTGGTTAGACAGTACACCTTCATGACCTTAGAGCTCTTTAGCCAATATATTTTCGCCGGCATAACCTACGGGATTATTTATGCCATTGTCGCTATTGGCTTTAATATTATTTACAACACCACAGGCATCATTAATTTTGCCCAGGGCGAGTTCGTTATGCTGGGCGGTATGACCGCCATCTCCTTCAATCATTATCTGCCCCTGCCCCTGGCAATAATCTGTGCCGTGCTCGTCACCATGCTCATAGGGGCCCTGATCGAGATCGCCTTTATCCGCTGGCTGGAAAGCCCTTCGGTCCTGCGGATGATCATCATCACCATCGGCCTTTCCATCATCATCCGGGAAATGGCGCTCCATGTCTGGGGGGACAGTGTCAGGGCCCTCCCCTATTTCAGCGGCAATGTGGTCAGTTCCATAACCATCATGGGGGCTTCTATCTCCCCCCAGGTCCTCTGGGTCCTGGCGGTCTGTTCCTTGATGGTGATCCTGCTCAGCCTCTTTTTCAAATTCACCTCCCTGGGCAAAGAGATGCAGGCCTGCGCCGCCAACCGGCTGGCCGCCACCCTCTGCGGCATTAATGCCAAGAACATGGTGACCTTCTCCTTTATGCTCAGCGCCGCCCTGGGCGCGGTGGCCGGCTGCGTGGTGTCGCCCATCACCTCCAGCCAGTACGACATGGGTACGGGGCTGGCCATCAAGGGCTTTACTGTTGCTGTGCTGGGTGGTCTGGGCAACTCCATGGCGGCTGTTGCCGCCGGGCTGCTCCTGGGTATTATTGAGGCCTTCAGCATTGCCGTGGGCTTTCCCCTGGCCTTTCAGGATGCCATTGCCATCTCCCTTTTGCTGCTCATTCTCTTTGTCCGCCCCCACGGGCTCTTCGGCAATAAAGAGGCTGCCCGCCTTAAGGAGTTCTAGTGACCACCAAAAAATTATCAGCCTTGGCACTGCTGGTGGCCTTTATGGTGGGGGTGCAGCTGACAACGCATGTCACCGGCACCAGCTATTACCTGACCCAGCTCACCATGACCATCTATTCCTGCCTGCTCATCATCGGGCTCTGTCTGGTCATGGGCTATGCCGGCCAGATCTCTCTGGGCCATGCCGGCTTCTTTGCCATTGGCGGCTATATCTCAGCGGCGCTCACCACCTTTAATTTCCGGCCTGCCCTGGAAGGCGGCAGCAGCTGGGTGGAGCTGCTCAACACCACAGGATTGTTCACCTCCCGGACCAGTATGTTCGGCGAACCCCTCCTCTCCGTGCAGCCATGGATTGCCTGTCTGCTGGCCGTCAGCCTCACCGCCCTTATCGCCCTGCTCATTGGCATCCCGGTGCTTAAACTTAAAGGCCATTATCTGGCCATGGCCACCCTGGGCTTTGGCATTATCATCTTCCGCATTGTCCTGGCCATGGAAATATTCGGGGAGGCAGACGGCATCTCCGATGTCCCTGGTTTCACCTTGCTGCCGGGACTCACCGTCAACGGCAACCTGGACAACCGGGTGGTGAATTATTATATTGCCGCCGCTTTTCTCATCAGCGGCTTTGCCCTGCTTTTAAACCTTATTGATTCCAGGGTGGGCCGGGCTCTGCGGGCCATCCATGGTGCTGAAGATGCCGCTGATGCCATGGGTATCGATACGGCACGCTACAAGCTCTATACCTTTGTGCTCTCTGCCGTGTTTGCGGCCGTGGCCGGCGTCCTGCTCACCCATTACTCAGGCGGCATCAGCCCGTCTGATGCCGGGGTCATGAAGTCGGTACGCTACGTGGCCATCGTGGCCATCGGCGGCATGGCAAGTCTGTGGGGCGCCCTCACCATGGGCGGCCTTCTCAACTTCCTCTCCCTGCGTGGTCTCTTTGGCTCCTATGATGACGCTGTTTTCGGTGCCATTCTGATCATCATCATGCTTTTTGCCCCGGAAGGGGTGCTCCGCCTCAAGCTGTGGTGTAAACTCAAGGGCCACAAGGAGGAGGGGTGATGGCGCTGCTCAAGGTAGATAATCTCCACAAACATTTTGGCGGCCTGCATGCCGTTAACGGCGTCAGCTTTGAGGTGCAAAAAGGTACTATCAAGGCAGTAATCGGCCCCAATGGCGCCGGCAAGACCACCCTCTTCAACCTCATCTGCGGCGCCCTGCCGGCTGATTCCGGCACTGTTGCCTTTGCCGGCCGGCCCATTCTCGGCATGAAGCCGTACCAGATTGCCGCCGCGGGTATTTCCCGCACCTTTCAGAACATCAAGATGTTTCCCGGCATGACCGCCCTGGAAAATGTCATGGTCGGCCTCCACACCAAGAGCCAGGCCGGTTTCTGGGCCGGAATGCTCCACCTGCCCGCCAGCCGCCGGGAAGAAAAGAAAATACGCACCCGGGCCTACGAACTTCTCGAACTTCTGGAGATCACCCAATTTGCCGACATTGAGGCCCGCAGTCTGGCCTTTGGCCAACAGCGCGCCGTGGAGTTTGCCCGGGCCCTGGCCTCAGACCCCCCTCTGCTGCTGCTTGATGAACCGGCCGCCGGCCTCAACATCTATGAAACCGCTGAGGTGGCCCGCCTGATCTGCAAAATCCAACAGCAGGGCATCACCGTGCTCCTGGTGGAACACGACATGAGCCTGGTCATGGATATCTCCGATGAAATTGTCGTCCTCAGTTTTGGCCAGCATATTGCTGAAGGCACCCCCCGTGAGATTCAGCATAATCAGGAAGTCATCCAGATCTATTTGGGAGAATGACAGGAAAAGAATCTATGCTGAAAATAAGAAATCTTGAATCAGGATACGGCAAGCTCCGGGTTCTCAAAAAGATCTCCATGCATGTGGATGCCGGTGAAATCGTCACCCTGATCGGGGCCAACGGCGCCGGTAAAACCACCTTGCTCTCTACCATTGCCGGTCTCAGCCGGGCCAGCGGCGGCGATATCGTTCTTTTTGACCAGAACCTCAAATCCTCTGCCCCCCAGGAGATCGTCAAAGCTGGCTGCTCCCTGGTCCCGGAAGGTCGCCAGGTCTTTGCCACCATGCGGGTTGAGGACAACCTCATCCTTGGCGGGTATGTCCAGTATCAGCGCAGCAAAGGCTATTGCCAGTCTGCAGAGCTTGCTGCCATTTATGATATTTTCCCGGTCCTCAAAGAGCGCCGGGATCAGCTGGCCGGCACCCTTTCCGGGGGAGAGCAGCAGATGCTGGCCATGGGCCGGGCCCTCATGGCCGGCCCCAAACTGATCATGATGGACGAACCCTCCACAGGTCTGGCGCCACTCATCGTCAGAGATATCTTTCAAATCATCCTGCACCTCCGCGAGGCCGGCAATACCGTGCTCCTTGTGGAACAAAATGCCAAGTCCGCCCTGGCTATTGCCGATCGCGGCTATGTCCTTGAAACCGGCAAAATCATCCTGCAGGGCCCAGCAGCCGATCTTCTGGGCAATACCGATGTGCAGCGTGCCTATTTGGGCCGCGATGTGGATGCTGCCACCGCCACCTGCGATATATAAGAGTAGGGGCAGGGCATGCTGTTGCGCCACCTGCTCCTGCCTGCAGCCCCTGATCCTGAACCGACTATGAGAGTGAACAGATGACCAAATACTGGGAAGAAGAAAAAGAGTGCATGTCCCGCAGTGACCTTGAACAGCTCCAGCTTGAGCGTCTCCAGTCCACCCTCTTCCGGGTAACCACCCATGTCCCCTTTTACCGAAAAAAATTCAAGGAAGAAGGAATAGATCCGGATGGGTTCACCTCCCTTGCCGATCTCAGCAAGCTCCCCTTTACCACTAAGGATGATCTGCGCCACAACTATCCCTACGGACTTTTTGCAGTGCCGCTTCGGGATATCGTCAGGCTGCATGCCTCCTCAGGCACCACGGGCATGGCCACGGTGGTGGGCTATACCAAAAACGACCTCAAGACCTGGTCCACCATGGTGGCCCGCATTATGACGGCGGCCGGTGTTACCAACGACGATGTTGTCCAGATAGCCTTCGGCTACGGCATGTTCACCGGCGGCTTCGGCCTCCATTATGGTGCGGAGCGGCTGGGGGCCTCGGTTATTCCCATCTCCAGCGGCAACACCAAGCGCCAGATCCAGATCATTCAGGATTTCCGCACCACCACCATGGTCTGCACCCCCAGTTATGCTCTGGTTCTGGCCGATGCCATGGCGGCAATGGATATAAACATCAACGCCCTTTCTCTTAAATTTGGACTTTTTGGCGGTGAACCGTGGTCAGAGCAGATGCGCCGGGAAATTGAGACAAAGCTCCATATTATTGCCACGGATAATTATGGTCTCAGTGAAGTCATGGGTCCGGGGGTGGCCGGTGAGTGTCTTGAGAGGAATGGTCTGCATATTAATGAAGACCACTTCCTGGTTGAGATTATCAACCCAGAGACCCTGGAACCGATGCCGGCCGGTGAGGTGGGCGAGGTGGTGGTGACAACCCTTACCAAGGAGGGCTTTCCGGTTATCCGCTACCGCACCCGTGACCTGGCCCGGATTATTGATGCGCCCTGTGCCTGCGGTCGCACCCTGCGCCGCCTGTCCAGGATTATCGGCCGCACTGATGACATGCTTATTATTAAAGGGGTGAATGTCTACCCCATGCAGATTGAAGCCATCCTCTTTGATATCCAGGGAATAGGCCCCCATTATCAGATCATTGTCGAACGCGAGGGGCGCCTGGATAAGGTTCAGGTCCTGGTGGAGGTGGTGGAAGGAATCTTTTTTGATCAAATGAAGAAGCAGCGACAGCTGGTCGATCACATCAAAAAACGCCTTGCCGCAGAGCTGGGCATTGGCGTTGAGGTGAAACTGGTGGAGGAAAAAACCCTGGAACGCAGCGCCGGCAAGGCCAAACGGGTTATTGACAAGAGAAGCCAGACCAGGGAGTGATCAGGGCGCAAGACCACTCACTACAAAGGGGGAGCATTTTCAGGCTCCCCTTTGTGGTGAGTGGTGCTGATTTCCGGCCAAGCAGAGACTGCCGAACAGCAGGACGGCCACAACCTCTGCTGCATAAAAAAACCCCTGCCGTTTGCAAACGGCAGGGGTTTTTTTTAAGTACGATGCTATAAAAAATCAGGCGCTGGCTTCCACTTCTTTGGCCGAACTTTTCTGCTGGTAATTAACGAGCTCAAGAATAGCCATGGCAGCGGCATCACCGATCCGGTTACCAGTCTGAATAATGCGGGTATAGCCGCCATTCCTCTCCTTATACTCGGGACCAAGCTCATCAAAAAGCTTGGCAACAACAGTCCGGTCCTGGATAAAGGAAAAGGCCTGGCGCCGGGCATGTAAATCACCGCGCTTGGCCAGGGTAATCATCTTGTCTGCAACCTTACGAACCTCTTTTGCCTTAGGAGTCGTGGTGACAATTCTCTCATGATCCAGCAGCGAGGTCACCATATTACGAAACATGGCCTTACGATGGGATGATGTTCTGCCTAAATTGCGGCCTGCTTTTCTATGTCTCATTGATCGATCCTCAATATTTTAACCCAGAAGGAAACGGGTTTACTGTTAACTTATTCCTGCTCTTCGTCCTGGTCCGTAGGAGCTGGCATCTTCCAGTTATCCAACGTCATACCGAGTGACAACTCCATTTCAGAGAGAAGCTGTTTAATCTCATTAAGAGATTTACGACCGAAATTCTTGGTCTTCAGCATCTCTGCCTCTGTTTTCTGGACAAGCTCACCGATATAATTGAGATTGGCATTGCGGAGGCAATTAGATGAACGTACTGATAATTCGAGATCCTCCACAGTGCGATTCAGATTCTCATTAACAGGTTCATGCTCTTCAGAACGCACCGCTTCCACTTCAGGCTCGACCTGATCTTCATCAAAATTGATAAAGATGGTCATCTGCTCCTTCAGAATCTTGGCTGCAAAGGCCAGAGAGTCCTCAGGAGTGACACTGCCATCAGTGGTGATTTCGATGGTCAATTTATCATAATCGGTCTGCTGACCAACACGAGCCTGATTGACATTGAACTTCACATTGCGAATGGGCGTAAATATGGCATCAATGGGGATATAATCAACGGACAGATCTTCTGTCTTGTTGTTCTCGGCAGGTGAGTAGCCCTTGCCCCATTTGACCACCATCTCGGCGACAAACCCACCATCGCTGGTGATGGTACAGAGATGTTTATCAGGATTCATAATCTCAACGGTATGATCCCCAATAATATCACGGGCAGTAACATTGCCCTTACCCTTTTTCTCGATGCGCACGACCTTCTCATGCACAGAGTTAATCTTGAAACGCACCTCTTTCAGGTTCAGAATTATCTCAGTAACATCCTCAAGAATACCTGGCAAGGTAGAAAACTCATGCAGAGCCCCTTCGATTTTCACAGCGGTCACCGCCGCCCCCTGAACCGCAGAAAGAAGGATCCGCCGCAAGGAATTCCCTGTTGTGGTCGCAAAACCACGCTCAAGGGGTTGGCAGATGAATTTACCATAGGTAGAGGTATGACTATCTGGATCAACCTCAAGACGTTTTGGTTGAATAAGGTCGTGCCAGTTTCTATAAAAAGGTGCTGTCTCTTCTGGGATAGCGTTCTCTTTTTCTATCATATTCGTCACGTTATGTTATCTGCCTGAAGTGTATTTATTACAGCACAAACGTTTAGCGGATGGATCTGCATCCATCCGCTACGAAACATCTGCTGATTCTCAATCCTGCCTAAAAAAAGACTCGAAAAGAGAACCAAAAAAACTGCTTAGTTATTTAGAGTAAAGTTCAACAATTAACTGTTCCTGAATGGGGGTGGTCAACTCTTCACGAACAGGCAATGTCTTTACCATGCCCTTATAATTCGTATGGTCAGCAGTCAGCCAACTGGGCACACCGCGACGGGCAACAGCCACAATGGACTCATTAACAGCAAGGTTCTTCTGACTCTTTTCTTTCAAGACAATTTCTTCGCCCACAGTAACGAGATAAGAAGGAATATTCACCCTCTGGCCATTAACCAAAATATGATTATGGCGCACAAGTTGCCGTGCCTGATTCCGAGAATTGGCAAAACCAAGTCGATAAATGGTATTATCCAGACGACGCTCTAAAAGCTGCAGCAGGTTCTCACCAGTAACACCTTTTTTACGGTCCGCCATAAAGAAATAGCGACGGAACTGGTCTTCAAGGATGCCATAAATACGACGCACCTTCTGCTTCTCACGAAGCTGGATAGAATAGTCAGAACTCTTGCGTAAACGAGCTTGACCATGTTGGCCGGGAGCATAGGAACGTCTCTCAAATGCACATTTGTCTGAGAAACAACGCTCGCCCTTTAAAAAAAGCTTTAATTTTTCGCGCCTGCACTGACGGCAGGACGCGCCACGATATCTAGCCAATTGATTCCTCCACTTAGGATCTGTGGTTGAGGAGTATTAAAATTAAACTCTTCTGCGTTTCGGGGGTTTGCAGCCATTATGAGGCAAAGGCGTCACATCCGTAATCTTGGAAACCTCAAACCCCTGGGCCTGAAGGGCACGCATTGCAGACTCGCGACCAGGACCAGGACCTTTCACACGCACCTCTAATTTGCGCATTCCATTGTCCTTGGCCTTTTTAGCAGCGTTTTCCACATTGTTCTGGGCGGCAAAGGGTGTTGACTTGCGAGAGCCTTTAAACCCCAACACTCCGGAACTGCACCAGGCAATAACATTGCCCTGTTTATCTGAAAAAGTAACCTGGGTATTATTAAATGTAGATTTAATATGGACGATACCCTCAGGGATATTCTTTTTAACTTTTTTCTTGATGGTTTTCTTGGGACTTGCCATGGGTATACTCCAAAGAAGATCTACTTCTTATTTTTTCTTTACAGCCGGGCCGCGACGAGGACCTTTACGGGTCCGGGCATTAGTTTTAGTACGCTGTCCTCGACATGGCAGTCCACGACGGTGACGAAGGCCACGATAACAACCGAGGTCCATCAAACGTTTCAAGTCCATGGCCACTTCCCGCCGCCGATCACCTTCAACCACATAGTCGTCCTCAATGATCTTTCTGATGTTTGCAACATCAACTTCAGTGAGGTCGTCGGTATTGGTATCATGGGCCAAACTGACCTTATCAAGTATCGCCCTTGAACTCGTTCTTCCAATGCCATGGATATAGGTCAAGGCAATAACCATATGTTTATTTCTAGGCAAATCTACGCCTGCTAATCGTGCCAAGGTAATCCTCCTACATTTGTTTTAGATGTGACGCATGGGCGCTGGCACTCATAATTAAGTAAACGACTTATTGGGTACAATGATCAGCCCTGACGTTGCTTATGTTTCTTAACCTTGCAAGATACACGAACGACGCCTTTACGTTTAAAAACGCGGCAATCACCACAAATTTTCTTTACTGATGAACGAACTTTCATAATTTTAGTCCTTATTATGCACGCTTATTTCTTCTTGCCGCCTTTTGCCCTAAAGGTCACCCGACCACGGGTAAGGTCATAAGGGGAAAGCTCTATAGTCACGCGATCGCCAGGGAGAATCTTGATAAAATGCATGCGCATTTTTCCAGATATATGGGCAAGAACCTTATGGCCATTATCAAGCTCCACACGAAACATTGCATTGGGCAAAGGCTCGATGATGGTGCCTTCTACCTGGATAGCCTCTTCTTTTGGCATACTGCGTTCCTATTGTATTTACGAAAAAGGTGAGAATATACTCTATTTATTATTAATTGCCCGCTTTTTTTATTCTCAGCCTAAAATAACTTTACCTACAGAGAGCCCGGTAACCGCTCATTCTCTCTCTTACTCAAAACCCACGGCCCCTCTTCAGTAAGGGCGATGGAATGTTCAAAATGGGCGGAAACTTTTTTGTCCTTGGTAACCACGGTCCAGCCATCCTGGAGAACAACAACCTCTGGGCCGCCCAGATTAATCATAGGCTCCACGGCAAGCACCATTCCCACATGGAGTTTCGGTGAGTTCTTGCCCTGCCCATAATTAGGAATTTCAGGAGGTTCATGTAAATTCTTGCCAATGCCGTGTCCTACAAACTGGCGGACCACAGAGAAGCCTTGCTGTTCAACATGCTGCTGGACAGCCGTTGAAATATCCCCCACCCTGTTCCCCTTCTTAATGGCGGCAATGGCATGGTAAAGGGACTCCTGGGTTGCGGTTAACAGCGCCTGGAAATCCTCTCCTATGGTACCAACCGGAATGGTGATGGCGGAATCACCATAAAACCCATTGTATTTCACGCCAAAATCAATGGAAACAACGTCACCATCAACAAGCTTGACCTTTTTGGAGGGAATACCGTGTACGACCTGTTCATTCACAGAAACACAGAGGCTGCCCGGAAAGCCACGATAGCCTTTAAAGGCCGGCAGTGCCTGGCGTTTGCGACATAATTTTTCAGCCCACTGATCAAGCTGCCAGGTGGTCACCCCCGGCACAATCCGCTCTTCAAGCATCTGCAGGGTGGCGGCAACAATCTGGTTGGCCTCATACATCTGTTCTATTTCAGATGCGGATTTCAGAATAATGGCACTCTTAGCCATTGAATGTTCTGCGACCCCTGACCTTCTGTTTCTTTAAAAAGCCATCGTAGTTTTGCTGAACCGTATAGGATTCAATTTTCGACATGGTATCAATAGCTACCCCGACAACAATAAGGAGGGCCGTACCACCGAAATAGAAGGGTAGATTAAACTCACTTATCAAAAAGGTGGGCAGGACACAGACCAGACTCACATAAATAGAACCGATAACCGTCAGGCGTATCATCAGTCTGTCTATAAAATCTGCAGTCCGTTTACCAGGCCTGATGCCGGGAATAAACCCGCCATTATTCTTTAAATTCTCAGCAATATCATTAGGATTAAAGGTAACTGCCGTATAGAAAAAGCAGAAGAAAATGATAAAGCCGACATAGAGCAGAGTATGCAGCGGCGTGCCCCAGGCAAGTTTGGCAGATATCTGCTGCACTATATCGATCTGGACAAACTGACCGATGGTTCCGGGAAACATCATAATGGATGAGGCAAAGATCGGCGGAATAACACCGGCTATATTAATTTTCAGCGGCAGATGGGTCTGTTGCCCACCAAACATCTGACGGCCGACCATCCTTTTGGCATACTGGATCGGTATCCGGCGCTGGGCCGTTTCAAAGAAAATAATGATACCGACCACAAGAACCATCATGCCGAGCAAAAGAGGCAAAAAGACTGCCATAAGCTGCCCGGAGGAAATCATCTTCACGGAATTGACAATGGCTGACGGCATACTGGCAACAATACCGGAAAAAATAATCAGCGAAATACCATTACCAATACCACGTTCGGTCACCTGTTCCCCCAACCACATGATGAAGGCGGTGCCAGAGGTAAGCGTAAGCACCGTCATCAACCGGAAACTCCAGCCCGGATCAAGAACAATCATCTCCGAGGATCCTGAAGAGGTCATGCCTTCCAGGCCGATGGAAATAAAAAGGCCCTGGACAACACTGAGGCCAACAGTAGCATAGCGGGTATATTGGGTAATTTTACGCCGACCAGCTTCACCTTCCTTGGACAAGGCCTCCAGCTGGGGAATAACCACAGTAAGGAGTTGGAAAATAATGGAGGCGGAAATATAGGGCATAATGCCCAAGGCGAAAATGGAAAACCTCTCCAAGGCCCCGCCTGAGAACATGTTGACCATGCCGAAAATAGTGCCGGCATTCTTGGCAAAAAAAGTTGCCAATACCTCACTATTAATACCAGGTGTGGGAATCTGGACGCCAATACGGTAAACGGCGAGCATGAGAAGGGTAAAAATAATCCTTCTTCTCAGTTCGCCGAGTTTACCCGAATCTTGCAAGCCTACCGCCATATCAATCCGCTACTTATTGAATTAGGAAACTACGGATCCGCCGGCAGATTCAATCTTCTGCTGGGCAGATTTGGATACCTTGTCAACTTCAACAGTGAATTTCTTTGTCAGTTCACCATCACCAAGGATCTTTACCTTCGTATCACTGGCTTTAATCAGTCCCTGCTTAAGCAGAGTAGCAAGATTGACCGTGGAGCCGCTCCGCATCTTATGCAGATCGCGGATATTTACTATTGCATACTCCGTCCGGAAAATATTGTTGAAGCCACGCTTGGGCAGACGACGCTGAATAGGCATCTGACCACCCTCAAATCCAGGCTTAACCCCTGAACCGGAACGTGCTTTTTGCCCTTTATGACCACGGCCTGAAGTCTTGCCATGCCCGGAGCCATGGCCCCGGCCAAGACGTTTTCTGGGCTTTCTGGAGCCTGGACTTGGGGAAAGGTTGCTCAAATTAATCATTACACTTCCTCCACATCAACCAGATGATGAACCTTGTTGATCATTCCACGGATTTCAGGAGTATCCTTACGAAGGATAGTCTTATTTGTTTTGGTCAATCCAAGGCCAATTGCCGTTGCCCGGATTTTTTTTGTACTGCCGATAACGCTTTTTTTCAGGGTTATCTTGAGATCACCAGCCATTGGAATACCTCTTCCTATTGTGAGGGGGGCCATCCCTCTATCTAAACAAACACCCACAAGCCCATGGCCTGGAGTGTTTGTATGTAAACAACAACTTTAGGGTCTTAATCAGGCACGAACCGTTGCTGGATCAACACCGCGAGCTTCAGCCACCTGCTTGACGCTCCGCAGACGACGAAGGCCGTCAAGGGTTGCCTTGACCAGGTTGTGGGGGTTATTAGAGCCAATACATTTCGTCAGAATATTATGAACCCCGGCAGCCTCAAGCACAGCACGAACAGCGCCACCAGCAATAACACCCGTACCATCAGTAGCAGGCTTAAGAACAACCCTGCCGGCTCCATAATGGCCATTAATGGCATGCGGGATAGTGGTCTGATCAAGAGAAACAGTCTGCATATCTTTTGTCGCTCTCTCCACACCTTTACGAATTGCTTCAGGAACCTGGTTGGCCTTACCCAGGCCATAACCGACCTTTCCGGCACCATCGCCCACAACAACTATGGCGCTGAAGCTGAAACGACGACCACCTTTAACAACCTTTGCCACCCGATTAATAAAGACAATCTTTTCGATAAGATCGCCTGCAGTATCTTTTTTGAAATCAGCCAAGGGACACCTCTGCTCGATTGAAAAATTTATTAGAACTCCAAGCCGCCCTCGCGAGCACCTTCAGATAACGCCTTAACCCTGCCGTGATAAAGGTTACCACCCCTATCGAACACAATAGTAGTGACGCCTGCCGCCTTTGCCCTTTCGGCAATAAGCAACCCAACCTGATGCGCCTTATCTGTTTTAGACTTGGCATCACCTTCCTTGACCGCTTTGTCCAAAGTGGACATGGCAACCAATGTCGAACCTTTTACATCATCAATGATCTGGGCATATATATTATTAAGACTGCGATATACCCGCAATCTTGGCCTGGTCGCAGTACCATTGATATTTTTACGGATACGTTTTATCCGTTTATCTTTGGCAATTTTTTTCTTATCTGTATTAGCCATTATCCTTACCTACTTATTTTGACGCTGACTTGCCAGCTTTACGGACGATACGTTCACCCTCATAGCGAATACCTTTACCCTTATAAGGCTCAGGTTTACGGATGGAGCGAATGGTTGCGGCGGTTTGTCCGACCAGCTCCTTGTTGATGGAATCAAGGACAATCTGAGTCTTTTGCACGTTGGCGTTCACCCCTTCCGGCAGGTCAAAAAGCACCGGGTTGGAAAAGCCGACATAGAGAGAAATGGTCTTGCCCTGCAGATCTGCACGGTAACCCACGCCCTCAATAACAAGCTTTTTGGAAAAGCCATCTACAGTGCCAATAATCATATTATCGAGCAATGTCCGCGACAGGCCACTGAAGGCCACGGTGCGCTTACTATTGTCACGACATTTCACCGAGATGATATCACCCTCAGTGACAAATTCTATTTCCGGGCGAAAATCACGCTCCAGGACACCTTTTGGTCCTGAAACTTTGATATGGCTACCCTTAATATCAACCTGCACATTGGCAGGAACTACAATCGGTTTCTTTCCAATCCTGGACATCGCTCTACTCCATTTTCCTAAACTGTAGCGTTTCTGTTACCAGATTTCACAAAGTAATTCGCCACCAACACCCTGCTGACGAGCTTCTTTATCCGTGATAACGCCGTTGGATGTAGAAAGGACAGAAACACCAAGGCCACTCATCACTTTCGGAATCTTGTTTGACTGTACATACACACGACAGCCCGGCTTACTCACTCTCTTCAGACCTGTAATAACACAGTTGTTATGGTGGTCGTACTTAAGGAATATCTTCAGGACACCTTGCTTGGAATCGGTAATAAGTTCAAAGCCGTGAATAAAGCCTTCCTTCTTAAGATTCTCAGCAACATGCGCCTTCAGTTTCGAATTAGGCATTTCAACAGATTCATGCCTGACCATATTCGCATTACGAATGCGGGTCAGCATATCTGCTATAGGATCACTCATTGACATCAATATTCCTCTTTCAGCCCCTCTTTCCTTGTCCAGGACGAGAAGGGGTACGGCAGTTTCAATATGAGGATCTTGTTCACCTGGGATAAACATTTTAAACCAGGTACTGAGAACCAGTTAAGGGAAATCTACCAGCTTGATTTGGTAACGCCGGTGATCTCGCCATGTGAAGCCTTAGAACGAAAACAGATTCTACACATTCCGTATTTACGCAGAAAAGCCTGGGGCCTCCCGCATAAAGGGCACCTGTTATAGGCACGCACCTTAAATTTTGGCTTACGAGAACTTTTTGCAATCAATGATTTTTTAGCCAAAACAACTTCCTCCAAGCCCGGGGCTTATCATTTATTAAAGGGCATTCCCAGAGCTTTAAGCAGGAAAAATCCTTCTTCATTCGTCTGTGCAGTGGTGGTAATGGTGACGTTGAGCCCCTTGATCTTGTCGATTTGATCGTAATCAATCTCAGGGAAAATAATATGCTCCTTTATACCGAAGGAGAAATTGCCACGACCATCAAAACCCTTCCTCTTAATGCCACGAAAATCGCGGACACGTGGAATAGCGATATGAATAAGTTTATTGAGAAACTCATACATCCTGTCGCCGCGCAGGGTAACCCGACAACCAATGGGCATACCTTCCCGCAATTTGAAGGTGGCGATTGACTTACGGGCACGAGTCACAACAGCCTTCTGGCTGGAAATCCGAGTCATCTCATTGGTTGCAGACTCAATGATCTTGGGATTGTGAACGGCTTCGCCGAGGCCCATATTCAAGGTAACCTTCTCAATCTTGGGTACCTGCATGATATTCTTGTAAGCAAACTCTGTCATGAGTTCGCCCACACAATTATTTATATAATGATCTTTCAATGCTGCCATTACCGTCTCCTTGAAGCACTATCAGCAGGCTTAGTCGCCTATGCTTTCTCCACATTTTTTACAGGCGCGAGTCTTAGTGCCATCTTCAAGCACATTCATTTTAATGCGGACAGGCTTTGCACATTTTCCGCAAATCAGCATCAGGTTGGAAACATGAATGGGAGCATCCTTTTCAAGGATACCACCCTGCTGGTTGGCCATGCTCGGCTTTGTATGCCTTTTGACGACATTAATCTTCTCAACAATCGCCCTGCTTTCTTTGGGTAAAATGCGGGTAATCTTGCCGACACGACCTTTGTCCTTGCCGGCAATCACCTCAACCTGATCATCAACCTTCAGATAATTTCTTCCTGTCTGCATCTTCATGCCTCTATAGATAAGCAGTAGTGCCCAAGGCCCTCTACTTTAACTCTTAAATTTTATAATACTTCCGGAGCAAGAGATATAATCTTCATGTATCCCAAGGCTCTCAGTTCACGAGCAACAGGTCCGAAAATACGGGTGCCCAAAGGCTCACCTGAAGTATTGAGCAGAACCGCAGCATTTTCATCAAAACGGACATGGGTGTCATCCGGGCGTTTAATGGCCTGGGCGGTCCGCACAATAACGGCACGCATGACATCGCCTTTCTTCACCTTGGCATTGGGCATTGCCTCTTTAACAGTGACAACAATAACATCGCCAATGCTTGCATATCGCCGCTTAGTACCACCAAGGACCCGGATACACAGGACCTTTTTTGCACCTGAATTATCAGCTACATTGAGTCTACTTTCAGTTTGGATCATAATATCACCAGGTAACCTCTACTCTTTTCGCAGGCCTTCTTGGCAAGCGAAAAAAATAAATAAATACTAAACGGCCTTCTGAATCACTTCACGCACACGCCACCGCTTGTTCTTGCTGATCGGTCGGCATTCTTCAATAAGAACACGATCTCCCATCCCAGCAACCTCTTGCGGATCATCAGCCATATATTTCTCATTACGGCGGAGAAATTTACCATACAGCTTGTGCTTGTAAAGTCTCTCGGTGACGACAACAATGGTGCTGTCCATCTTGTCACTGACGACAATGCCGACTTTTGTTTTTTTATTTTTCTGTTCAGACATAAGTTCCCCTACTATTATCAGCAGGTTATAGCGAGATACCGTCTTGGTATCAGTGCTGTTTTTCGTTGATAACGGTATTAATCTGCGCGATCTTCTGGCGCAGGTTTTTGAAGACAGACGGATTCTCCAGGGGACGAATCCCATGCTGAATCTTTAGCTTGCAAATTTCCTCAGAGAAATCAGTAGCCTTGCTCCGCAACTCATCGATAGTCATGTCTCTCATTTCGGAAATTTTCATAACGTATCCATTTTGGAAATTACTTTTGTTGCAAAGGGAAGCTTATCGCCGGCAAGCTTCAAGGCATGCCGAGCGGTTTCCTCATCAACACCAGTCACCTCATAGAGGACACGACCAGGCTTGATCTGTGCTACCCAATACTCAGGACTGCCTTTACCTTTACCCATCCGTGTCTCGGCGGCTTTCTTGGTAACAGGCTTATCAGGGAATACCCTGATCCACATCTGACCTGTCCTTTTCACCGTTCTACTGATGGCAATACGAGCAGCTTCAATCTGACGGGCGGTCATCTTGCCCACCTGCACTGCTTTCAATGCATAATCACCGAAACTAATGGCAGAACCTCGATAGGCAGTGCCTGTCGAACGTCCTTTCATTACTTTTCTATGCTTAACTTTTTTGGGACTCAGCATAATATCACCTAAACTTCACCTGAAGTTATTTATGTAAATCATTGTTGGCGCCCTATCCCGCGCACCAAACAGTCAACAAAAAGCTCCCAGTCTGTTCCTTGGGAAGATTTGCGCCCAAGGGGGTAAACATGACCGGAATAAGATATTTAATCCACAGCCACTTCATTCTCAGAGAGGACTTCGCCATTGAAAATCCAGACCTTGACACCAATTTTCCCATAGGTGGTCGCGGCTTCGGCAAAACCATAATCTATATCAGCACGAAGAGTATGCAGAGGAACACGACCTTCACGTGTCCACTCACAGCGAGCCATTTCAGCACCGCCCAGGCGGCCAGAGCAGGACATCTTAATACCTTTGGCTCCGAACTTCAAGGCGATATTTACTGATTTTTTCATGGCCCGGCGAAAAGCAACACGCCGCTCAAGCTGCATGGCCACATTTTCAGCCACCAGTTGGGCATCTGCTTCAGGACGACGAACTTCCTGAATATCCACCATGACCTGGCGCTGCACCATTTTATCAAGATCCTTCTTCAAGGACTCAATCTCAATACCCTTTTTACCGATAACAATACCGGGACGGGCAGTGAAAATCTTTATACGTACCTTATCACCTGTCCGGGAGATATGAATCTTTGATACGCCTGCATGATAAAGTCTCTTTTTGAGGAACTTACGGATCTGATGATCCTCAATTAAGAACTTGGTGTAGTCCTTATCAGCATACCAATTGGATTCCCATGAACGGGTAATACCCAGCCGTAAACTTATCGGATTAACTTTTTGGCCCAAAACCTGCCTCCATACGTGACTGCTTCAAAAGAGCAGAGTTTGTATTACTGTTCATCAAGAACCACGGTGATGTGGCTTGTTCTTTTTAAGATGCGGCTGGCTCGTCCCATGGCGCGGGGACGAATGCGTTTAAGCATGGGGCCACCATCTATAAATATCGTTTTAACATACAGGGTATCAACATCAATTGCCTCATTCTGTCCGGCATTGGCAACCGCCGACTCTAAGACTTTACGCAGAATCCGGGCTCCCTTTTTCGGCATAAATCTGAGGGTTGTTATGGCCTGATCAACATTCTTGCCACGAATGGTATCCGCAACAAGTCTTGCCTTCTGGGGAGAAATCCGGATAAAACGGGCTCTAGCCTTGGCTTCCATTTGTCATCTCCTGTGAAGCTTGAGGAGTACAGTTACCTCGATGATGCTTCACTTTTTTTACTCTACTAAAGCAGGCAGGACCTGCCGATTATCTCTTCTTGCCTTTCTTATCCGCAGTATGTCCGTAGTAGGTGCGGGTTGGTGAATATTCACCAAGCTTTTGCCCTACCATATTCTCGGTGATGAACACCGGAATAAATTTGCGGCCATTATGAACTGCAATGGTCATACCCACCATCTCCGGAAAGATGGCAGAACGTCGTGACCAGGTCTTGATGACCTTCCGGGAACCTGTATCAAGTACAGCATTCACCTTCTTCATCAGATGGTCATCAATAAAAGGACCTTTTTTTACTGAACGTGGCATTTATCAATCCCCTCTTATGAGCGTTTCTTGACGATGTATTTGTCAGAAGGCTTGCTGTGTACCGTCTTATACCCTTTGGTTGGAACACCCCAAGGCGTACAAGGATGCCGTCCACCGGAACTTTTACCTTCACCACCGCCCATTGGATGATCATGGGGGTTCATAGCAACACCACGAACCTTGGGACGATTACCTTTCCAACGACTACGACCGGCCTTGCCGAGCTTCTGGCTGTCATGAAGAATGTTACCGATCTGACCAATACAGGCCCGACAACGCTTGTGAAATTTCCGAACCTCGCCAGAGGGAAGCTTCACCAGGACATACTCCGACTCTTTCGCCATGAGTTGGGCGGAAGTACCAGCAGAACGAACAATCTGCGCACCCTTGCCGATCTTCATCTCAATATTATGGATGACAGACCCCAGGGGAATATTGGCCATGGGCAGACAATTCCCCAGCTTGATATCAACATCAGGTCCGGTCTCAACAACATCACCGACCTTAATGCCATGGGGGGAAAGGATATACCTTTTTTCACCATCCGCATAAAAGAGGAGGGCAATATTGGCGGTGCGGTTTGGGTCATACTCTATTGAAGCAACCTTGGCAGGGATATTTTCCTTGTCACGCTTAAAATCGATAACCCGATACCTACGCTTATGCCCGCCACCTATATGGCGAGAAGTCATACGGCCGTTATTATTACGCCCTCCAGACTTGCTGATACTTCTGACAAGGCTTTTTTCAGGACCACCCTTTGCTAAATCAGGGTCGAACACTGAAATATAACTTCTTCTACCAGGCGAGGTGGGTTTATATGTCTTTAAAATAGCCATTTGTTACCCCGATACAATTTAACGCTGCCTGTATGCAGCTTAAAAAAAAATCTTTTTTAAGGCCGGCCCAGCGGACCAGACACTTAAATCAATATTACAGTTCTTCCAAGAAATCGATGGAGCTGCCATCAGCAAGTGAAACAATGGCCTTTTTCCAATCGGAACGCTGTCCCGTATGTTTGCCCATCCTTTTTTTCTTGCCATGAACCGAACAGGTACGGACAGCATTGACCTTGACATTGAACAGTTTTTCAACCGCCTTTTTAATCTCGAGTTTATTGGCCCGAGGATCAACCTTGAAAACCACCTGATTTTCAACTTCCTGAAGAGCCATCCCCTTTTCAGTAAGGCATGGTTTTTTTATGATGTTATACATGTTGTTCATGACAATAACCTCTCTTCAAGCTTGGCAATGCTCGTCTGCACTAAGATCAGCTTCTCATGGAGAAGAATATCATAGACGTTCAATCCGCTTACCGGCAGGACCTTCACTTTAGGAATATTACGGGATGATTTTTCAATGTTCTCATCATGATCAGGAATAATAACCAGGACATTTTTTGCCTCCAGATTATTCATGAACCCCACAAAATCCTTTGTTTTGATCTCCGCCATCTCCAGAGAATCAACGACCTTGAGCTGATCCTCGGAAAACCGGGCGGAAAGAGCCATAATCAGACCAAGCTTACGCACTTTCTTGGGCAATTTATAGCTGTAGTCACGCGGTTTGGGACCAAAGGCAATACCGCCGCCACGCCAAATTGGCGAACGACGACTACCAGCTCTGGCCCGACCGGTTCCCTTCTGCTTCCAAGGCTTGGCACCTGAACCAGCAACCTCAACACGGGTCTTGGTACTAGAGTTGCCTGACCTTCTGTTGGCGAGCTGCATTCTGACGACGTCATGAAGGATATGAGGTTTGACCTCAACACCAAAGAGATCGTCTTTCAGCGTTACTTCGCCAACTTGTTCATTCTTGGCATTATAAACTTGCGCTACGGCCATGTGATGGCACCCCCGACATGTTTACTAAAGGTTGATGGCTCAACCAAAATTATTTTGTATTAATCTGGACAACACCGGACTTTGAGCCTGGCAGCGGTCCCTTCACAAGCAGCAGATTGTCATCCTCACGAATATCAATGATGATTACATTCTTTTTAGTTACAGCAGCACCACCCATGCGACCGGGAAGCTTCTTTCCCTTAACAACCCTGCTGGGGTAGGCACACATACCGATGGATCCGGGCGCTCTATGAAAGTTAGAGCCATGACCACCTGGTCCGCCATGGAAACCATGGCGTTTCATAACACCCTGGAAACCTTTACCTTTTGATGTTCCGGTAATGTCAACGATATCACCGATCTTAAAGAGATCAGCAACGGCAATCTTCTGGCCAAGTTCATATTGATCTGGATCATCAACACGAAACTCCCTGACATGATAAAAACAACCCTGGCCGGCAGACTTAAAATGGCCGATAAGTGGCTTGTTTTCTCTGGATTCTTTTTTGGCTCCGAAACCAACCTGGATGGCGTTATAGCCTTCCTTGCTCATGGTTTTTTTCTGGAGAACATAGCAGGGCCCGGTCTCAACAACAGTAACGCCAATGACGTTCCCGGTGTCTGAATAAATTCGGGTCATACCGATTTTCTTTCCTAGTATTCCAATGGTCTTAGGCATAATCTTCTCTAAAATCAGTTGTTGAACTCATAAGCCTTGAGGCTTAAAGTTTAATTTCAACATTAACCCCGGCAGAGAGCTCAAGCTTCATAAGAGAATCAATGGTCTGCTGGGTTGGCTCCAGAATATCCAGAAGCCGGCGATGGGTTCTCATCTCAAAATGCTCACGCGATTTTTTATCAACGTGGGGCGAGCGTAAAACACATACCTTGTTAATGGAGGTGGGGAGCGGAATGGGACCGGCGATGGTGGCACCGGTTCTCTTCGCTGTTTCAACAATCTCCAGGGTGGATTGGTCAAGTAGTTTATGATCGTAAGCCTTCAAGCGAATACGAATTTTCTGTGTTTGAATCATAGTAAGCTCGTTAGAAAGTATTACTCAATAATCTTATGAACAACGCCGGCGCCTACAGTACGGCCGCCTTCACGGATGGCAAAGCGCAGACCCTCTTCCATGGCGATGGGGGTAATCAGCTCTCCTTCAACGGTGACATTATCACCCGGCATTACCATCTCTACGCCCTCGGGAAGATTAACCACACCCGTTACATCGGTGGTT
>JAGXFQ010000037.1 GCA_024637145.1 Desulfobulbaceae bacterium | reverse complement strand
GCGCCGCTATCCTTCCGGGCCAGGCGACGCAGGGAGGCATTGGCCTCAATGGTGGAAGAATCCACCCCGGCGGCATAGGCATCTATCAGTCCATGGCGATGCACCAGGCCCAATATCCGCTGGAAAACCGTGCGGTAAAGACCAAGCGGCAGACGCTGCCGCCAGATCGTAAAGCTTGAATGATCGGGGGTTCGTTCGTGGAGTTGATAACCCAGAAAATCCCGTAGTGACATGCGATCGGCACAATGCCAGGCGATGTTGCGCTCGGACTGGAAGCCCTCCAGGTAGCCGATAAAGAGCATCCGGAAGTACACCCCCGGCGGAATCGATGGCCGGCCACAAGCGGCGAAATAAAGCGCGCACTCTTGCTCCAGCCATGCATCAAAGGTATCTTCATCCAAAAGGCTGTTGAGCCTGGTGTAAAAAGGGTGACCGCTTCGGGGCGCCAGATCACTGGTCGCCACCCAGAGCGTTTGCTGTTTTGGTTTGTTGCGTTTTCCGATAGCCATTGGAACCCCTTGGTTGGTGAGCTTTTTTGGCATTTTAACCGATCAGGCTGGTGACTCAATTGTTTTGTAGTGAAAATGGGAGTTTTTCAACGGGCTGATAAGGTTAACTGAGCTGCTCAGGTAACGTGTTTTTGTTGCTATCAATGAGTTGGTCGAAGCCGTTAAAACTGGCGTGCTCGCGCGTCGTGCTTAGTGAATTGTTATGTGATATTAGCCATGGTTCTTGTTTTTTGTAATGTATTGAAAACCTTTATTATCAGACCACGTTACTTTTATATCTGTTTTTCCTTGGTTAATAAGGTCAATGATAGAGTCTGGTGCCTCTTCAACATTTAGTATAGATGCGTTAACAATAACGCCTCTGAGTCTTTTTATGTTCATCCGTAACAGGACAGGTACTTTACTCCACTCAGCATCTTGAAGACATTGTTTTTTCTTTTTATCTATAACGTATGAATCCTGTATTGTGATTTTTACTATTGTTCCATCACTTATATTTCTTACTGTAACATTGAAGTGGTCTGGTGTTGAGCTGTCTACTTTAATTATTCTAAATAGACCATCTAACCTATCTTCCACTGCTCCAACTCTTTTCTTTTTGAATATTTGCTGTATTGTTTTGCTTTTTATTTTCTTTGTTCCTTGAACTGAAATTTCATCAGCATCAGAGAATTTTTGAAGCAAATTAGCATTCATAGCATCAACACTTTCTCTAATTTGCTCTAGTTGTGGGTTGTACTGAAATGCATTTGTAAGAATTTCCATTTTTCTAAATTCTTGTTCAGAGGCAAAAATTCTTTCATCAATTTCATTCTTTTTTTGTACTGTTTGTTGTTCTGCGACAAATAGATCTTTTTGGTGTTGAAGATAGGTGCTTAGTGTTGCTGTGCTGCCCCAAATGAGACTAATACCAAGTACAGTTATAACATAATGTTTTGGTTCTAGTTTTTTTGTCATATCTTTTGCTAGTATAGATAATACTTTGATTAATTCAGCCCAAACATCTGATGATCCTTCTGATACTTGGAATATAATGGTTAGTTTTTCTTTTTCGTCGTTTGTTAAATTCTTTGCGTTTAATTTATTGTGTACAGTTAGCGCATAGGTTCGGAAAAGAGTCGTTTGAAGTTCAACGAGTCCCTCCATGTTTTTTGCTGTAAGCGAGGCCTTATGCTTTACGCCTTTTAATTTAATATCTATTTGTGGCCAATTTGAAAATGTTAATTCAATATCTGATTGGTCATCAAATTCTCCTTCTAATGCTTTTTCAAATATTTCCCATGCATCATTCTCATTTTCTATTTTTATAGTTTGGCTTTTATCTATCTCATTCATCTAGTTTCTCTGATTAGATTGTTTTTCTGTACAATTTAAAGGATAGGAGGCTTCTGTGGTTAGTTAAATATTTTTTTTGCACATAACAGTGCAATAAGTGGAATCTTGTCCGTCATATCACCCCTATAGGTGGGCAGATTTTCCCCTTATTGCAATAACTGAAGAGCCATGATGGCAATAAGCCCCCCTTGCCTCCTGCCTTGGCAGAGGAGGACAACCTGAACATGGCACCTTTTCGAACTGTTCGAAGATATTTTATTTGGTTAGGAAGATGACCCAGAAGCGTTCTTATGTCAACGATTTTTCAGGAATTATTGGCAGGAAGGAGGGGCGGGAAGCGCCCAAAAAAGCGCCGGCCAGCGAAGGAAAGAGGTTCAAGCGTATTAGATGTTTTTTTGGCACAACGACCATAGGACGACCAGAGACAAAAAAAAGGGTTTGCAGCCAAAAAGCCACAAACCCTTTAATGTCTTGGTGCCGGGACACAGAATCGAACTGTGGACACACGGATTTTCAGTCCGTTGCTCTACCGACTGAGCTATCCCGGCGAAAAGAGCGCCTACAATACGCCAAAGCCCTCGCCCTTGTCAAGGACAATTTTGGGGCTGAAAAGGGGTGCTCAGGGGCCTTCTTGAAGAGCATGTTTCGCGCTCTGGATCAGGTGGTGAAAAGAGAATTTCTCAGATCTCCAGGTCGGGAAGCTCAGCCTTGTCTTCTTTTTTTTCTTTCTTCTCCTGGGTCTCCATCTCCAGGTCGCCAAGATCGACCTCTTCCTCCCCGGCCATTTCCAGCTCATCCTCGCCCAGGCTCAGGTCGATATCAGAAAGATCAAGGGTGGCACCGCCCTCCGGCGCAAACTCAAGATCGACATCCTCCTCAAATTCCATGCCGCCAAGGTCGAATTCCGGAACATCATCAGAATCGGCGTATATAACCGTCTTATCCTCATCATCAGAATTAGCGTATATAACCGTCTTGTCCTCATCATCCATCTCTGAGGTCTCAGTCTCAAAGGCGGAGAGGTCCATATCAGGCACCTCATGGCCTGCCAGGGAGATCTCTTCCTCTTCAAAATCGGCAAGGCCGGAGCCGGCAACAGAGAAATCTCTGTCACTGAAGTCACCGGGCAGATCAGGGACATCACCGAAATCATCCATGGCCTCCATGCTGATATCAAGATCATCCGCACCGCTCTCAAAAGAGTAATCTTCAGCCACCTGATCGCTGCCGAATGCGGGGGCATAATCAGGGATGAGGGTGCCGAGGTAAAAAGTGCCCAGGGACTTGAAGGCCGTGCCGTTTAAGGCGTGGGCAATTTCCGTTACATCAGCGGCACAGTTCACACAGGAGGTCACTTTATCAAATGAGATATAACTACATTTTGGGCAACGCATGATTCTCTTACCTTCTCTCTACCCGGCCGGATCGCTTGCCTAGCCGGGGTGGCCACGAAAGCCACCACCTTTTTCAAAAAGAGGGCACCCACAATATGTAGTGCTCCCCTCCAGACAACTGACCTGCAAATTCCCCTGGATTTCTAACGAGTTACTTCATCTTTTCCCCTAACCTATTCCACCTTTCCCCATATGGTCAAGGATTTCTGCATGTTGCCCCCGGCCTTTCTCTTTTTTTTGGCCTTTTCTCCCCAAAAAAGCGCGGACCGCGACGCTTCCCCCTCAGCCGTTTGCATGCTTGCAAATTTCCCTACTTCCGGCTACTCTGGCCCTGTCAAAATCGAGCGTGGTCCGGACAAAAGCGCTTCATGATTCCTTAACCCTTTTCAGCCCTTATAATCTTGCCATGCAATACACCCTCAGATCCCTTCTCTGCTGTCTGGCCCTTCTGCTCTTTGTGGGTGGCTGCAGCAAAGAGCCCATCCGCCATCTCAACTCCGATGCCTGTCTAATCAGCCAGGGCACCACAAAAAAAGATGTGCTTGCCTATATGGGCACGCCACACGTGACAACCGCCACAGAGGCCGGTGAGGTGTGGATTTTTGTGGAAGAGCATAAAAGCCTGCTCAAGAAGACGCCGGTGCTCAACTGGGCCTTCGGCAGCGCCACCTACGACCTGGTCTATATCACCTTCAGCGGTGACATGGTCACCGACTGCCAGTACCGGGCGGCCACGGAAAAGCAATATGAAGAGGCCCTCCCTGCTCCAGAACCCGCCGTCCATTAAGACCATGAATTTCGACTCCGCGCGGATGCGGATGATCCGTGAGCAGCTGCTGCCCAGAGGGATTAGCGACGAGCGCGTGCTGGCTGCCATGGCTGCCGTGCCCCGCCATCTCTTTGTCCAGGATGCCTTGCGCAACCAGGCCTATGGGGATTTTTCCATGCCCATCGGCCTGGGCCAGACCATCTCGCAGCCCTATATTGTCGCCCTCATGACCCAGGCCCTGGAACTGAGAGGCGAGGAAAGCGTCCTTGAGATCGGCACCGGCTGCGGCTACCAGACCTCGGTGCTGGCCCGGCTGGCCGATCGCGTTTTTTCCATTGAACGCCTCAAGGAACTGCACATCCGGGCCAGGCAGACCCTGGACCAGCTGCAGGTCTTCAACGCCCTCTGCACCACGGATGACGGCACAGTGGGCTGGCCCCAATACGGCCCCTTTGCCGCCATCATCGTCACGGCAGCAGGCCCGGAGATCCCCCAACCCCTGATTGATCAGCTTGCCGACCCGGGCCGCCTGGTGATCCCCATTGGCGACCGCACCCTCCAGGAACTGGTGGTGCTCACCAAAGAGGATGGCCAGATAAGCCGCCGGGTCATCGAGCAGGTCCGTTTTGTCAGCCTCATCGGCCAACACGGCTGGCAGGAATAAGCCGCCTCCCGGGCAGCCCTGCCTTTTCCCTGTGTCCCCTCTTTTTAAAGAACCCCGGACAGCACCCTATTCCCCGGAGAGCAGAGCCAGGAGCACAAAGCCGCCGATGAGCAGCACCGTAAAGGCAATACAGAGCAGGTTGAAGTAGCGGTCGATAAAGACCCTGGCCGGCGGCCCCCAGCGGTGGATAATCCAGGCCACCAGGAAGAAGCGGGCGGCCCGGGCCGCCAGCGACGCCGCCATGAAGACCGGGATATTGACCCTGGCAACCCCGGCCGTAATGGTGGTCAGCTTGTAGGGCAGGGGGGTGAGCCCGAAGACAAAGACAATCCAGGCGTTCCAGCGGTCATAGACCTGAAAGAGGTAGCTGCCGCCCAGGGCCTCGCCAAAGGTGTCCACCAGATAGGCGGGCAGGGCGATATCCAGCCGCCCCTCCACCGGCACCAGCCTCGTGTGGGCGATATTCTCGACAATCCAGCGCCCCGCGGTTTCCCAGGCGAACACCCCTATGCCGTAACCGGCCAGCCCCCCCACCACCGAACCCGCCGTACAGACCAGGGCCAGATAACGCCAGCGCCGGGGTGTACCCAACACCAGGGCGACAAGAAGGACATCCGGCGGGATGGGGAAAAAGCTGCTTTCAGCAAAGGCCAGCAGCACCAGGGCGGGCACGCCATAGGGGGTTTGGGCCCAGTGGAGCATCCAGTCATAGAGGCGGCGGTGGATGGCCCAGGGCGACACCGGGATATTATTTTCCATGATCAGCCTCGGCAACCTGCCCGGCCAGAGCGCGCACCCGGGCCATAATCTCTTGCACATCCATGGTCAGCACTTCTCCTTGGGACACAACCAGCCTGCCGTCGACAATGACGGTATCGACATCGCCGCCCCTGGCCCCATAGACCAGGAGATCAGGGCTGAACAGCGGGGTAAGCCGGGGGCTCCGGCAATCAACCAGGATAAGATCGGCCTTCATGCCCACGGCCAGGGTGCCGATATCGGCCAGCCCGAGACAGGCGGCGCCCATGCTGGTGGCCATGGTGAGCACCTCCTGGGCGGGCAACAGCTCGGGCTGCATATTATGGACCTTGGCCAGCTTGGCGCAGCTGTCCATCTCGCCGAAGAGATCAAGATCATTATTGGAGGCACAGCTGTCCGTGCCCAGGCCCACCGGGATATGGCGCGCCAGCATGGCCGGCACCGGCGCCACGCCGGAGCCCAGCTTCATGTTTGATTCAGGACAGGTGACCACCCGGCAGCCGCGGCGGGCCAGGATATCCATATCCGCCTCAGAGAGCCAGACACAGTGCACGGCAATGACCCCCGGATCAAGAAGGGCCAGGGAGTCGAGATAGGCCACCGGACTCAGGTCTCCGGCCCCGATGAGCAGCTCTTCCCCCCTGGTTTCCGCCAGATGGATGAAAAAGGGCACCTCTTTTTCCCGGGCCACGGCCCGGGCCCGCACCAGGGTTTCCGCACTGCAGGTGTAGGGCGAATGGGCAAAAACAGCGGGCTGCAGCAGCGACGAAGGGGGGAAGCCATCAATAAAGGCGGTGACCGCCTTGATGTTCTGGCCCGGATCAGCCACCCCGGGCACTGGAAAATCCACCACGGCCTGGCCCAGAATGGCCCGCATGCCGCTTTCCCGGTAGGCGCGGGCCGCGGCCTCCATATAAAAATAGCCGTCCGCGGCGGTGGTGGTGCCGGAAAGCAGCATCTCGGCTGCGGCCAGCTTGGTGCACCAATAGACCATCTCGGCAGAGACAAAGCGGGCCTCGGCCGGAAAGATGTGCTCCTCCAGCCAGGTCATAAGGGGCAGGTCATCGGCCAGGCCCCGGAAGAGGGTCATGGCCCCGTGGACATGGCAGTTGACCAGGCCGGGCATGGCAACAAGGCCGTCACCTTCAATGAGGCGATCCGCTGTGGCGCCGGGACCGAGCCCTGCAGCGCCTATGGCCGTCAGACGGCCGTGGCGGATGCCGATGGAGCCGCTCACCAGCTGATGGCCCTGGCCGGCAGGCTGTAATATCCGGCAATTCTTAATAAAAATATCGTAATGAGTGGGCATGGCAGGTTCCTCCCCTGTGGCGGCAAAGCCAACCACATCCTTTTTTGGATGTCAAGAAAGCGGTGGGCAGTGCTGACGATTTCCAGAGGGCCCCTCAAGAGAGGCAGCGGCCCTGTCTATAAAAATTGACATTCTCGCCCGGCTTCTGTACATTTTTGCTCTGCAGGCATCGCCGGCGGCCTTTCCTGTAAACCAAAGCCCCTTTCCCCTTCACCACTGCGAGGTTTGCCATGGCCGATTGCCTCTTTTGCAAAATTATTAAGGGTGACATCCCCTCTGACCGGCTCTATGAGGATGATGACGTCTATGCCTTCCGGGACATCAGCCCCCAGGCCCCCGTCCATTTCCTGGTCATCCCCAAGAAACATATAAGTGGTCCGGCCGCCCTTACTGAAGAGGACGAGAAGATCATCGGCAAAATGATGCGGGTCGGTGCGGATATCGCCAAACAGGAGGAAGTGGGAGACGCCTTCCGGGTGGTCTTTAATAACGGGGCCGGCGCCGGCCAGACCGTTTTCCATATCCACATGCACATCCTGGGCGGCCGCAGCCTCAGCTGGCCGCCAGGATAAAAAAGCAGAAGTAAAGAAGGTAGAGGAGCTAAAGGCAGAAATAAAGAAGGTAGAGGAGTTACAGAAGGTAGAGAATGGAGACCCACGGGCACCATCGCTGCTTTCTCTCTTCTCTACCCCCCTACCCCCCCTGGCTTCTTTTTTTCTTTACCTCCTTTACCTTCTTTATTTCTTTAACTTCTTTCTTTACTTTACCTTCTCAAAAAAATGCCCCCAGTCATTTCCTTTATAGCCCGCCCCAACCATGGCAAAACCACCCTGCTGGAAAAGCTGCTGGCAGAACTGAGCCGCCGGGGGCTGCGGGTGGGCGTCATCAAGCATCATGTCCATGATTTTGAGTTCGACAAAAAGGGCAAGGACACCTGGCGCCACAAACAGGCCGGGGCCCACACCGTTATCCTCTCCTCCCCGGCCGGCATCGGCATGACCCGGGATGTGGAGTATGACATCCCCATCCCGGAACTGGTGGCCCGCTATTTCCACGACATGGACCTGGTCTGTACCGAGGGCTATAAATGGGAAGGGTATCCCAAGGTGGAGGTCTTCCGCCGGGCCATCGGCGGCGAACCCCTGGCCGGCCGCAACGCAACCTGGGCCGCCTTTGTCAGCGATGCCCGGATTGCCACGGACCTGCCCTGCTTCGGCCTGGACGACATCAGCCCGCTGGCTGATTTTCTCATCGCCACCTATATGAAGAAAAGGTGCGTGACCTCCTCCTTGGAGGGGGCAAACGGCGAGATCGCCCTGGACGCCTCTGAAGCCAGATATCTGGAGAATGTGGTCCTGACCACCCTGGCCGCCCTGCGGCCCCAGGAGGATCTGCGCCACCTCACCCTGACCATCTGTCAGCATGATTGCTGATACCGCCGGCATCATCCTGGCCGGCGGCAAGAGCAGCCGCTTTGGCAGCAACAAGGCCCTGGCGCTCTTTCAGGACAAGGCCCTGATCAGCCATGCCGGCGACCTGCTCGCCTCCCTGTTTAGCGAGATCCTGCTGGTGACCAACAGCCCCGAGACCTACGACTTCCTGGGCTGGCCCATGACCGGCGACATCTTCCCCGGGGCAGGACCCCTGGCCGGCATCCATGCCGCCCTCAAACAGGTGGCCGCGCCGCAGCTCTTTGTGCTGGGCTGCGACATGCCTCTGGTCCAGGAAGATCTGATCCGGCTGCTCTGCGCCGAGGCAGAAGAGGGGTGGGACGCGGTGGTACCGGAACTGAGCCGAGGGCTGGAACCGCTCTGCGCCCTCTATGGAAAGAGCTGCCTGCCCCTGGTTGCACAGAACCTCCGGGAGGGGCGTTGCCAGCTGCACCGCCTTTTTGAACAGCTGCGGACCAAAAGAATACCGGAACAGGTGCTGCGCCGGGCTGATCCGGGGCTGATCAGCTTTGAAAATATAAACCGGCTGCCGGATCTTGAGGCCGTCAAGCTTTTAGCAGGCCGTTGACAAAAAGCGCAAGGGCAGCGCTTTGGCAAGGGGCTGTCAGAGCAGACCCGGCCCCTGCTTCTGCCGTCACCAAGGATATGGCGAAACCATCATGAACAACCAGCTCGACCTAGACCAGGCCCGCCGACTTATCGTCAGCCACAGCCCTGCCCTTGCCCAGGAGGAGATACCCCTGCTGGCGGCCTGCGGCCGCATCTGCGCCCGCTCCCTGACCGCCCCCCTGGCCATTCCCCATTTCCGCCAGTCGGCCATGGACGGTTTTGCCCTGCGCCGGGAGGAGTGTGCGGAAGGCCGGCCCCTCCCCATCATCTCCGAGATAGCAGCGGGATCCACCCGGGAGCATCTGGTCAGCCCCCACACCGCCATCCGCATCATGACCGGCGGCCGGGTCCCTGACGGCTGCAACCAGGTGATCCCCTTTGAGGAGTGCCGGGAGTCAAAAGGGGTGCTGAGCGAAATCCAGTGCCCCCACCGTTCGCACATCCGCAGCGTGGGTACGGATGTCAAAAAGGGCCATGTCATTGTCACCGCCGGCGAGGTGATCACCCCGGGTCATATGCACCTGGCGGCCACTGCCGGGGCCCAATCGATCCGCGTCCATGCCCGGCCCAGGGCCGCCATCATCTGCACGGGCAGCGAGCTGGTGGATGCCAACCCCTTAAGCGGCCAGGTGATCTCCGGCAATCGCTTCCTCCTGGCCGGCCTTATCAGCCAGAGCGGCGGCCTGACAAGCGGCGCCGCCACCGTCAAAGACGATATTGCCGCCATCACCAGCAGTCTGGAAGAGCTGAGCAACAAGGCGGATCTGGTCATCACCACCGGCGGCATGGGTCCGGGCAAATATGACCTGGTGAGCCAGGCCTTTGACAAGATCGGCGTCACCATTCATTATCGCGTCCTCAGGCTGCGGCCCGGCAAGGCCACCCTGTTCGGCACCAGAAACAACACCCTCTTCTTCGGCCTGCCCGGGCCGCCACCGGCGGTGCGGCTTCTCTTCCACGAACTGGTGCACCCGGCGCTCCTCGCCCTCCAGGGCCGCACCAAACCAGGCCCCAAAAGTCTGCGGGCCGAGCTCAGCGAAGAGCTGGCCATCAAGCAAAAGGGGCTGCTCAACCTCAAGGGCGGCATCCTCACCCTGGCCAACGGCCGCTGTCAGGTGCGGCCGGCCGGGCGCCACGAAGCAGCCAGCTGCATCATCCTGGTGCCGGCCCATCGGCGCCGCCTCAAAAAGGGTGAGCTGGTGACGATTCACTTGACAGAGTGGTAATTTTGCAAATAAAGAAGCACAGAATGCAGAGAAGTTATAGGAGATAAAGAATGGTAAACTCTCCCTCTACTCTCGTTCTTTACATTCTCTCCATTCTTTAACTCCCCTGAAAGGACCTCATTATGCTCGAACTCCGTTTTATCCGTGAAAATATAGATTTTGTCACAGAAAAGCTCAAATTCCGGGGCATTGAGAATTCCCGCATTGGTGACTTCAGCGCCATTGACCAGAAACGGCGTGACTCTCTGGCCGAGGTGGAGGGGCTGCGCAACCTGCGCAAGACCGTGTCCCAGGAGGTTGCCAAGCGTAAGAAGGCCGGGGAAGATGCGGAAGAGCTGATGGCCGAGATGCGCCGGGTGAACGAGCGGATCAAGGAGATTGAGGGGCTGCTGCTTGCGGTTGAAGAGGAGCTGCAGGAGATCGTCATGTCCATCCCCAACATTCCCCATGAATCCGTGCCCTTTGGTCATGACGACAGCGCCAATGTCGAGCTCCGGGTCTGGGGTGAACCCAGGAACTTTTCCTTTGCCCCCAAAGCCCATCAGGTCCTGGGGGAAGAAAATGACACCCTGGATTTCAAAAGGGCGGCCAAGCTCTCCGGGGCCCGCTTTGCCCTGCTCAAGGGCTTTGCCTCCCGCCTGGAAAGGACGCTGATCACCTTCATGCTGGATCTCCACACCCAGCGCCACGGCTACACCGAGGTGCTGCCGCCCTTTCTGGTGAACACGGAATCCATGACCGCTACCGGCCAGCTCCCCAAATTTGCCGATGATCTCTTCAAGACAGCGGTCTCTGACCGCGACCTGTGGCTCATCCCCACCGCTGAGGTGCCGGTGACCAACATCTTCCGCGATGAGACCCTAAGCCCCGCCGAGCTGCCCGTGAAATTCTGCGCCTACACCCCCTGTTTCCGCTCCGAGGCCGGCTCCTACGGCCGCGACACCAAGGGGCTGATCCGCCAGCACCAGTTCAACAAGGTGGAACTGGTGAAATTCACCCGGCCCGAGGAGTCGGACGCCGAGCTTGAGGCCCTGCTGGCAGATGCCGAAGAGGTGCTGCAGCTCCTGGGTCTGCCCTACCGGGTGGTGCTCCTCTGCTCCGGCGATTTAGGCTTTTCCGCCCACAAGACCTATGATATCGAGGTGTGGATGCCGGCCCAGAAAAAATACCGGGAGATCTCTTCCTGCAGCAATTTCGGCGAGTTCCAGGCCCGGCGCGGCGGCATCCGCTACCGGCCGGAGGGCGAGAAAAAATCCGCCTTTGTCCACACCTTGAACGGTTCCGGCTTGGCCGTAGGTCGCACCTTGGCCGCCATCTACGAAAACTACCAGCAAGAGGACGGCACCATCAAGCTGCCCGAGGTACTGGCCCCCTATTTTGAGGACCGCTTCTAGGGCCCCGCGGCAGACGCCATAAGGCATAAAAAAAGAGGGATTCCAGATGATGCTCTGGAATCCCTCTTTTTTTATATAATGCAGTCCTCCATTCCGCCCTGTACGAGCAGGGAGTCGGGCCCTTCGACAGGCCCAGGGAGCGGTCTCTGAGCCTGTCGAAGACCAGGGCTGTTAGGGCCCCGCGGCAGACAGAGCGCCTAAAAAAACCTCCTGCCTTCTTATTTGAAGGCAGGAGGTTTTTTTAGCTCATCACTCCTCCAGGGCCAGCTCGATAAGGCGATCGACAAGCTGCCCGAAATCAAGGCCAAAGGCCTTGGCGGCCTGGGGCAGCAGGCTGGTCTGGGTCATGCCGGGGATGGTGTTGGTCTCAATGACATAGATGTCGCCGCTCTCCACCACAATCATATCCGTACGGCTATAGCCTTTCAGTTTGAGGGCCTGGTGGGCCCTGATGCCATACTCCTGGGCCTGGCGGGTGGTCTCGGCATCAAACTCGGCCGGACATATCTCTTTGCTGGCCCCGGGCTGATACTTGGCCTGGTAATCAAAGAAGGGGTACTCCGCGCCGGGAATAATCTCCACCAGGGGCAGGGCGCGCAGCTCCTTATTCCCCAGCACGCCGCAGGTGATCTCCCGGCCCTGGATAAACTCCTCCACCATCACCTGGTCATCATACTTAAAGGCCAGGGCCAGGGCCACGGCGAGCTCCTGCTCGTCATGGGCAAGAGACATGCCCAGGCTGGAGCCTTGGCGGATGGGCTTCACCACCACCGGCAGGTGCAAGCGGGCGGCCAGAAGGGCGGGATCAGCGATATCCGCCGGGGTGGCCATCTGCCAAGCGGCCACCTTCAGGCCCGCCTGCTGATACAACTTCTTGGCCAGATCCTTATCCATGGCCAGGGCGCTCCCCAAGACCCCGGCACCCTGATAGGGAATGCCCAGGAGATCCAGGGTGCCCTGCATGGAGCCATCCTCACCCAGGGGGCCATGGAGCAGGATGAAGGCGACATCCAGGCTGTCGGCATCGGCCACCAGCCGGGCCAGGTCCGTGGCCGGATCATACTGACGCACCTGGTATTTATTGGTGTCCAGGGCGGCGAGCACGCCGCGGGCCCCGGCCAGGGAGACCTCTCTCTCCCCCGACTTGCCGCCGGCAATGAGGGCCAGCCTTATTTTTCCTGCCATAATGATCTCCTTGGTGACGGGATGATTGCCATGGGGCCGGCGAGAAAGGGTCCCCTCTTTCAGCGCCGCTCACGGAGTGCAACAAAATCTTCGTACTTTGTCTCCTTCATGGTAATCAGCAGACAAGACTTCCCACAATTGATGGCGTCGCAAAAAACTCCGATCTCCTGCGTCGTGGCGGGATCTCGGGTACTCAGCGTACCGCAGTACGCTTCCGTGCCCTCGACACCACCACTTCTTGTATATCAAAGTTTTCGAAGTCTGCGCTATCTGCTTAGCCATCTCAAGTGGTACGATGGACTTTTTACGAGTCCATCACAATTAGCAACTGAGGAGCACCCTTGTCAATGGATAGCCATATAATAGAAGCCCTGAAAGATATTGTCGGCGCGGAGCGGCTGGAGACGGCCCTGGAGGAGAGACAATGCTATTCCTATGATGGCACCGGCCAGGAGTATGTTCCCGAGGCCGTGGCCTTTCCAGATACCACAAAACAGATAAGCCGGATCATGGCCCTGGCCAGCGCCAGCGGCTTTGCCGTGGTGCCGCGCGGCGCCGGCAGCGGCATGAGCGGCGGCTCCCTGCCGGTGGCTGGCGGCCTGGTTCTGGCCCTGGCCCGGATGAATCGCATCCTGGAGATAGATGAGGCCAACCAGCTGGCGGTTGTGGAACCAGGGGTGATCACCGGCAACCTGGGCGCTGCCCTGGCCCCCCTTGGCCTCTTCTACCCCCCTGACCCGGCCAGCCTCAAATTCTGCACCCTGGGCGGCAATGTGGCGGAAGGCGCCGGCGGCCCCAGCGCCGTCAAGTATGGCGTTACCCGCGATTATGTCCTCGGTCTTGAAGTGGTGCTGGCGGACGGCCGCATCCTTGAAACCGGGGTGCGCACCCGCAAAGGCGTGGTGGGGTACGACCTCACCCGGCTCTTTATCGGTTCCGAGGGCACCCTGGCCATTATCACCAAGATCATCCTGCGGCTGATCGCCCGCCCCACGGCCAGCAAGACCCTGCTGCTTCTCTTCACCGACATGCACCAGGCCGTGGCCCTGGTGGCTACCCTGCTCAAAGAACAGACCCCCTCCACCCTGGAATATCTGGACAACACGGCCCTGAATCTGGTGGCGGACAAACTCCCCTTTCCCCTGCCGGCGGCTACCCGGGCCATGCTCCTGGTGGAACTCGATGGCGACCCCGACTCCGTGGCGCTACAATCCGCCCGGCTCAACGATTTTCTGGACAGCCGCCCGGAGATTCTCCACCGCCAGCAGGCCCAGAGCCCTGAAGAGGTGGCCGCCCTCTGGCAGGCCCGCCGCTGCGTGTCGCCGGCCGCCTTTACCTTGAGACCCCACAAGATCAGCGAGGATGTGGTGGTGCCCCGCAGCGCTATTGCGGCCCTGGTGGCCTGCGCCGAGGAGCTTGGCCACCGCTGCCGCCTGCCCATTTTCACCTTCGGCCATGCCGGCGACGGCAATATCCATGTCAACATCATGCTGGACAAGGCAGACCAGGAGGAGGTCCGCCGGGGCAGAGAGGCCCAGAAGGCCCTGTTCCAGGAGGTGATACGGCTCAAGGGCTCCCTCTCTGGCGAACATGGCGTCGGTCTTACCAAGGCGCCCTTTCTGGACCTGGAACTCTCGGCAACTAGCCTGGATATCCAGCGCCAGCTCAAGAAGCTCTTTGATCCTCAAAATATCATTAATCCGGGCAAGATCTTTTAAAGCGCCGCCTGAAAAGCGCCCCCAGGGCAAGAAATGCTCTCTTTTTTGTAACTATTCAGGTCGCAATCCGAATGCGGATAGGGTCGAAACCACGGAACCGTAACTGGTTACCTCTTTTTTTTGCATTACAGCTGCTTTATAGCCTAGACTCAGGGCAGGAGGGTTGTTGACCCCTCTCCTTACCAAGGAGCAGAAAAACCTATGAAGTCAAAACGCCTGGCCATAGCCCTTCTCTTCTGCCTGGCCGTCTTTACCTTTGGCATATCAGGCTATATGCTCCTGGAACAGTATAGTGTTCTTGATGCCCTCTACATGACGGTGATCACCATCACCACGGTTGGTTTTGCCGAGGTTAAGCCCCTTTCAGGGCCGGGCCGCCTCTTTACCGTTTTTCTGATTTTTTTCGGCCTGGCTGGTCTGGCCTATGCAAGTCGCGGTATCGCCGAATCCCTCCTGGAACAGATATGGAGCAAAAAGACGGAGAGAAAAAAAATGCAGGCACGTATCAACAAACTCCACAACCATTATATTATCTGCGGCTATGGCCGGGTGGGTCAGGCGGCAGGCCAATATTTTTCTGAACACCATATCCCCTTTGTTATCATTGAGTCTTCGGCGGCCACCTGTGAAAAAATCAAGGAGGAGGGACTCACCTATATTGAAGGTGATGCCAGCGCCGACGAAAACCTGCTCCAGGCCGGGATTAAACGGGCCAACGGTCTTCTCGCCCTGCTCCACTCCGACCCCCTCAACCTTTTCACCACCCTGACGGCCCGGGAGTTAAACCCGATTTTGCGCATCATTACCCGCTCCGCCGAATCTTCAGCTGAACAGAAAATCATCAAGGCCGGGGCCGACAGCGTGGTCTCGCCCCATGCCACTGCCGGCAAGCATATTGCCGAGAGCATCCTCTGCGCCACCGGCCATCTGCCGGAAGTCATCGGCCAACTGATCACCATCAAGCCGCAATGGGTGGAAATCAAGGAAGGCTCCAGCATGGCAGAGCAGACCATCGCTGATCTGGCCGCCAAGATGGACCGGCAGATCATCGGCCTCCGACGCCAGGGCGCCGATTTCATCCACCCGAATCCAGCCACCATTCTGGCAGCGGGTGACAAGATTCTCATCCTGGAGGTGGGGGAACAGAAAGAGGAGGCAGTCGAGGCGATCGCCAAGAAGATTGTTATTATCGATGACAATCCAGTGATCGCCAATCTCTATGCCCGTCTCTTTCAAAAGGCCGGTTTTGTTCCGCTCACCGCCACCGACAGCCGCAAGGGGCTGGAACTCATCCTGGAAGAGAAGCCTGATGCCGCCATCATCGACTTTATGCTGCCGGAACTCTCCGGCCTGGAGGTGGTCAAGAAGGTGCGCAAGATCTTGACCTATCCCATCAAACTCATCGTCTTCACCAGTGACCACCTGGCCCAGGCCAAGAAGGAGGCCCTGGCCGCCGGCGCCGATGAGGTGATTGTCAAAGGCCCGGAGGCAGCCGAGCTGGTGGATATTGTGATCCATCTGATCAGGCCCAAGGGTTGAAAAATTGTGGCTGCGGCCAGGAAATCCATTGACAAGGCCGCGCCTGATCCTTTATAGAGTCTGTTTGTTTTTGCTTTTATGCATCCTGAAATGAACCGACCAGGTCAGATATATATCTGCACTGCCTTAGATGCGCGGTGCCAACGTCTCTATACGGAGTTATCATGATTGAAGTTGAAGTACGTGGCGATATCGAATACGCCATTCGCCAACTGAAGAAAAAGCTGCAGCTTGACGGCATGAAAAAAGAACTCAAACGCCGCGAGGCCTATGAGAAACCAAGCGTAGCACGGCGCCGCAAGCAGGCCGAGGCCAAGCGCAAACTGCGCAAGGTTGCCCGCTCGCCCCGTGACTAGTTTCTCTTCCTGCCTTTCTGAAAGGAGAGACCGGGAGCTGGACGGCCAGAGGGATCGCTCCTTCCCGGACTCTGGATGACCATTGACCCGCCTCAGAAACCATCTCCGCCCAGCCGCGGCCCCTTAAGAAAGAGGCCGGCCCAGCTGCCCGCCGAGATGATTGCCTGTGGGGATATCTTTCTCCATTATCTGGCTGCGGAACGGCGCCTGGCCCACAATACTCTGGCGGCCTACCATGCCGACCTGCAGGTTCTTTTTGCCTTTCTCCACAAAGGCAAAGTGGTACTCCCCGACGTCGCCCCCCAGCATCTGCGGGCCTTTTTCGTTACGCTCCACAATGCCCGGGTCAGCAGCCGTTCCCTCAGTCGTAAGCTTTCCTGCTTTCGCGCCTTTTTTCGTTTTCTGGTCAGCGAAAAGATCATTACCACCGATCCCACCAGCCATCTTGATTCTCCCAAATTAGGCCGTTCCCTGCCCCAGGTCCTCTCCGTCACCGAGGTGGACCAGCTCTTGCAGAATCCCCCCCCATCCCTGGTGGGCCAGCGGGACCAGGCCATGCTCCAACTCCTCTATGCCACGGGTCTCCGCGTCTCCGAGCTTGTCTTTCTGCCCCTGGCCGCCCTGAATATGCAGGCCGGCTTTCTGCGGGTGCTGGGCAAGGGCGACAAGGAGCGCCTCGTCCCCTTTGGCAAAGAGGCCAGGGAGACCCTCGGCGCCTATCTCAAAATGTGCCGGCCCCTCCTTATCAAGAAGCGGACCAGCCCCCTGGTCTTTGTCACCGGCCGGGGCACGGGCATGACCCGGGGCCGCTTCTGGCAGATCATCAAGGAACGGGCTCGGACCGCCGGCATCAGCAAAAAGATATCCCCCCATGTCCTGCGCCATTCCTTTGCCAGCCATCTCCTGGCCCACGATGCGGATTTACGGGCCGTGCAAATGATGCTGGGCCATGCCGATATTGCCACCACCCAGATCTATACCCATGTAGAGAGCGACCGCCTCAAGGCCATTCACCAGAAATTTCACCCCCGCGGCTGAAAAAGAAAGGGATGCCCGGAGGGGGGAATATGCTATTCTTAATTAGAGAAGGTAAAGGAGGTAGAGAAGTTAAAGAATGTAAAGAAACCCGTTCCCGACCTTCTCTATCTCTTCTCTACCTCCTTTAGTTTCTCTAACTTCTCTAGCCCCTTATGGACGTCATCACCTCCCATCTCAACGCCGACTTTGACTGCATGGCCTCCATGCTGGCGGCCCGTAAGCTCTATCCGAACGCCAAGCTGGTTTTTCCCGGCTCCCAGGAACGTAATCTCCGCCGCTTTCTCAACGAATCAGGCCTCACCTTTGAATTCAGCCGCCTGCGCTCCATTGATATTGAGGCCATTGACCGGCTCATTGTGGTGGACACCCGCCAGGCCTCCCGCATCGGCCCTTTTCAGCGCTGTCTGGAAAACCCGGCTGTCACCCTCCACCTCTTTGACCACCATCCTGATGGCCCGGACACCATGCGGGGCAGCAAAGAGGAGGTTCGCCAGGTGGGCTCCACCGCCACCCTCTTTGTCCAGCTCTTCCGGGAGCAGGAGATCAGCATCACCAGGCAGGAGGCCACTCTTCTGGCCATGGCCATTTACGAGGATACCGGCAATTTCATTTTTACCTCCACCACCCCGGCTGATCTCCTTGCCATGGCCTGGCTGCTGGAGCAAGGTGCCGATATTGACACGGTGAGCCACTATATCAACCAGGAATTGAGCAGCGACGAGGTGATCCTGCTCCATAAGCTGATCAAATCCGCCACCACCTATACCATCAATACGATCCCCATCACCGTGGCCCGCATCATCCTCCCCGCCTATCACGATGAGTTTGCCCTGCTGGTCCGGCGCTTCATGACCATGGAAAACCTGCCCGCTCTCTTTGCCCTGGCCGCCATGGATGACCGGGTCTATATTATCGGGCGTAGCCGCCTACCTGAAGTCAATGTGGGGCGGATCACCATGGCCTTTGGCGGCGGCGGCCATGCCTCTGCCGCGGCCGCCTCCCTCAAGGACCATTCCCTCATCCAGGTGGAGGAAAAGCTGCTGGGGATCCTGCACAGCACGGTGCGGCCGCCCTCCATGGCCGGCGAATTGATGAGCTCGCCGGTTATTGCCGTGGAGCCGACCCTCTCCATCATTGAGGCCAACAAAACCCTTGTCCGCTACAATATCACGGTACTCCCGGTGGTGAAAAAGGGAGAGATACTCGGGCTGTTGAGCAGGAGAGAGGCGGCCAAGGCCATTTACCACGATCTTGGCGCAGAGCCGGTGGCGAGCTATATGACCTCCGAATTTGAGGTGGTGGGCCCGGAGGCCAACCTCCTGGAGATCCAGCGCCTGATCATCAGCAACCGTCAGCGTACCATCCCGGTGGTGGAAAAAGGGGAACTGGTGGGCATTATCACCCGCACCGATCTCTTCAGCCTGCTGGCCGGCGACCCCGCCTTTCTGCCGGACCTCAAAAGCAGCCAGAATCTGCCCTCTGTGGAACGGCATCGCAACCTGGCCAACCAGCTGCGCCACAACCTGAACCGCGAGGTGTATCAGCTTCTGCAGACCATCGGCGAAGTGGCCCACAACTTCCGGGCCACGGCCTATGTGGTGGGGGGCTTTGTCCGCGACCTCCTGCTGGGCCAGGAGAACCTGGACCTGGATATCGTGATTGAAGGTGACGGCATTGATTTTGCCAAAAAGCTTGCCGCCCATCTCCAGGGCACGATCTGCACCCATGAAAAATTTAATACCGCGGTGGTGCTGCTGCCGGACGGTATGAAGATCGATATTGCCACCGCCCGTCTCGAATATTACGAATATCCGGCCGCCATGCCCACTGTGGAGTCGAGTTCCATCAAGCTTGATCTCTACCGGCGCGATTTCACCATAAATGCCATGGCCATCCATCTCAATCCGGACCGGTTCGGCCTGCTGGTTGATTTTTTCAACTCCCAGAATGACCTCAAGGACCGGATGATCCGCATCCTCCACAATCTGAGCTTTGTAGAGGACCCCTCCCGGATTTTCCGGGCCATCCGCTTTGAACAGCGGATGGGTTTCAAGCTGGGCAAGCACACGGAAAAACAGATCAAGAACTCGGTGCGACTGGCTCTTTTCGGCGCCACCATGGGCCGGCGCTTTTTCCAGGAACTGCGCCTGATCCTGGCTGAAAAAGAGCCCCTGCCCGCCCTCCACCGCCTCGATGACTTCAGGCTCCTGCCTTTTCTCCATCCCGGCCTGAAGATGACCACCCGGGTTAAAAAAATCCTCCGGGAAAGCGAGCATGCCGTGGCCTGGTATCAAAGGCTCTACCTCGACACCAGCCCGGAGCTGTGGATTGTCTATTTCCTGGGCCTCACCGCCTGCCTGAAAACCCAGGATGTGGCTGAGATGTGCAAAAGACTCGAGATTCCCAGCCGTTACAGCCAGATCATCCTCACCCAGCGGGTGGCAGCCAAACGGGCGGTGACCTTTTTGAACAAGACAGACCCTCTGCAGCCCAGCCAGATCTACGAGACCCTCAAGGAGATGCGCCATGAAGGTCTTCTCTTTGCCATGGCAAGTTGCCGGAACAAAAAAGGGCGCATGGCCATCTCTTCTTATGTCACCAAGCTGTGTCATGGCCGCAGCCATCTGCAGGGTGATGACCTCATTGCTCTGGGCTACCTGCCGGGTCCCCGCTTTCAGGCCATGCTGCACCGGCTGCTCCTGGCCACCCTGGACGGCGTCTGCACCAGCCGCGCCGAGGAAATCGCTCTCCTGAAAAAAGAGTTTCCCCTTCCTGCCCAGAGCAGGTAGATTTGTCCCCTTTAACCCTTTAGCCCTGAAATAAAATTATGTTTGACATCAATTTCCAGGATCTCATTATCCAGGTTCCTGTTTTTCTCTTTGCCCTCACCATCCATGAATTTTCCCATGGGTATGTGGCCTCGCGCTGCGGCGATCAGACCGCCCGCCTGCAGGGCAGGCTCACCATGAACCCCTTAAAACATCTTGACCCCCTGGGCACCCTGGCCATCTTTCTCATCCATTTCGGCTGGGCCAAGCCGGTACCTGTTGATCCGCGCAACTTCAGAAATCCCCACCGGGACATGATGCTGGTCTCGCTGGCCGGCCCCCTGGCCAATCTGGCCACCATGCTGGCCAGTCTCCTGGTCTTGATCGTCCTGGTCTCCCTGGGCCCGGCCATCCCGGTCTTTGTGGCCGAGCCCCTGATGGCCATGTTTTATCTGAGCTGCTGGATTAATTTCATTTTGGCCATCTTCAACTTGATCCCCATCCCGCCCTTAGACGGCAGCAAGGTGCTGATGGGCCTTCTCCCCCCCAGATATGCCCAGTACATGGCCCGCCTGGATGGGGCCGGTTTCATCCTGATCATGATCCTGGTCTTTACCGGCGTCTTCGGCAAATTAATCAATTTTATTCAGCGCCTTATTTTCGGCATGTTGGGCGCCTGAGCCGCCATGCCTCTTTGCGCCCATACCTTTGCCCTCTTTGCCGGTGAGCCGCACCTGGTACATGGCTGTTTTAACCGCCATGGCGGCATCAGCCCCCTGCCCTATGATTCCCTCAATATCAGTTTCCAGGTGGGTGATGCCCCGGCCCATGTCCGCCGTAACCGCGCCCTGGTGAAAAAGGCCCTGGGCTGTCAGACCCTCATCTCCGCCAGGCAGGTGCATGGCACGGCAGTGGCGGTGGTGGGCGCCACCGAGACCGACCAGGAGCTTGAGGGCTACGACGCCCTGATCAGCGATCGGCCTGGGGTGGCCCTGCTCATCCAGCAGGCCGACTGTCAGGCTGTTTTACTGCATGACCCCTGCAAAAAGGTGATTGCCAACATCCATTGCGGTTGGAAAGGCAGTGTGGCAAATATCATCGCCGTCACCCTCCAGCGTCTGATGGAGACCTTCCACTCTGATCCCGCCCAGATCAGGGCAGCCATCAGCCCGGCCCTGGGCCCCTGCTGCGCCGAGTTCATCCATTATAAAAAAGAGCTGCCGCCAATCTTTCACCGCTTTGAAGTGGCGGCCAACCATTTTGATTTTCCGGCCATCAGCGCCATGCAGCTCCGGGAAAGCGGCATTCACCCTGACCATATCGAGACAGCCGGCATCTGCAGCCGCTGCAACCGCGACTGGTTTTCCTTTCGCCGCCGCCGGCAGACCGGCCGTTTCTGCAGTGCCATAGGACTTCTCTCATGAACAGCCGCGCCTTAGCCATCCACTGCCTGGTGGTCCAGGAGCAGTCCAGGGAGCCTGTTGACCAGGTTCTTGCCGCCCTTCACGACCAACACCCCCTGCCTGACGACCGGGACCGGCAGCTGGCCATGGCCCTGGTCTACGGGGTCCTGCGCCACCGCCAGGAACTGGACGCCGTCCTGCTAAATTATTCCAAGACCGCACTCCCCAAGCTCAGGCCCGTGGTTTTACAGGCCCTGCGCTGCGGCCTGGCCCAACTGCTCTTTATGGACCGCATCCCCCCCTCGGCCGTGGTCAATGAGACCGTCCAGGGCCTGGGCCGCCAGCCCAAATGGCTGAAGGGCTTCGTCAATGGCGTCTTACGGGCCATGGTCCGGGACATGGAGGGGGTCCGCCATTGCCTGGCCACCCTGGCGCCGGAAAAAAAGCTCAACCATCCGGGCTGGCTTGTGGCCCTCTGGGAGGATCAGTTCGGGGTGGAACCAACCCGCGCCCTCTGCCTGGCCAATAACAGCCTGCCGCCCCTGAGCCTGCGCATAAACCCCCACCGGCAGAGCCGGGCTGCTTTTCTTGACCAGCTCAAGGCGAGGGGCATAAGCGGCCAGGCCGGCAGATATGGTGATCAGGCCGTTGTCATACACGACTTCCACGGCCGGATCGATTCCCTGCCTGGCTACCAGGAGGGCGGCTTTCATGTCCAGGACGAGGCAGCCCAGCTCCTTGCCCCTTTTTTTGAGGGTTTACCCAGTGGCGCCTACCTGGACGCCTGTGCCGGTCTGGGGGGCAAGAGTATCCTGCTGGACCAGATCCTGCCCGCCGCTGCCTCCCTCACCGCTGTTGACCCCCATGCCGGCCGCCTCAGCCTGTTAAGGGCTAATCTGGAGCGCTGCCGTTGCCGTCCCATCTCCTTGCATACCACCACCCTGCAGGATTTCGCCCGGGAGCATGGTGAGCGCTTCAGGGGTGTGCTGGTGGATGCGCCCTGCTCCGGCCTTGGCGTTATCGGCCGCCAGCCCGACATCCGCTGGAATCGCCGCGAACAGGAGCTGGCCCGGCTGGCCGCAACCCAACTGGAAATCCTCCTTGCCGCCGCCCCTTTGGTGGACGCGGGGGGGGTGCTGGTCTACTGCACCTGCTCCCTCTCCACCATTGAAAACGAGGGGGTGATTGCGGCCTTTCTCCAGACCCATCCCGCCTTTGCCATTCTGCCGCCCCGGTTTTGCGGACCGGCCCAGGAGCTGGTCAGCAAGCAGGGCTTTCTGCGGACCCTGCCCACAGACGGCCTGGATGGTTTTTTTGTGGCCCGTCTTGTGAAGACGTAGAAAGGATTTAAAAATAGAGGAGGCAGGGGCGCTGCACCTGCATGAACCTCTGCTGATAACAGAGTACCGCCTCCTCACTGCTGAGTTATAAAGAGACCATGGAACCTGATACCATCCGCATCCGGGGCGCCCGGATGCATAATCTGAAAAATATCGATGTGGACCTGCCCCGCAACAAGCTGGTGGTCTTTACCGGTCTGAGCGGTTCCGGCAAATCATCACTGGCCTTTGACACCCTCTATGCCGAGGGCCAGCGCCGCTACGTGGAATCCCTCTCCACCTATGCCCGCCAGTTTCTGGGCCAGATGGACAAACCGGAGGTGGATTCCCTGGAAGGGCTGAGCCCGGCCGTTTCCATAGAACAGCGCACCACCAGCAAGAATCCCCGCTCCACCGTGGGCACCATCACGGAGATCTATGACCATTTCCGTCTGCTCTTTGCCCGGGTGGGCCATCAGCATTGTCCGGATTGCGGCCAGCCCATTGCACCCCAGTCCCTGGAGAAGATGGTGAGCGGCCTCATGGCCCTGAGCGAGGGGACCAAGATCCTTATCCTCGCCCCCCTCATTGACAACCGCAAAGGAGAGTATGTCGAACTCTTTGCCCGCCTGCGCAAGGAGGGCTATGTCCGGGTGCGGGTGGACGGCGAAATCCTCTCCCTGGACAGCCCCATCACCCTGGCCAAGACCAAGCGCCATACCATTGAGGTCGTGGTGGACCGCCTGGTGATCAAGGACTCTTCCCGGCGCCGGCTGGCAGACTCGGTGAGCACTGCCGTGCACCTGGCCCAGGGTTTTTTGCTCGTCCATTTCCCGGCCAGCGGCGAAGAAAGACTCCTCAGTGAACGGGCGGCCTGCATCCAGTGCGGCACCAGCCTGCAGGAGCTGTCGCCCCAGCTCTTTTCTTTTAACAATCCCAAAGGGGCCTGCCCGGAATGCGGCGGCCTGGGCATCAAACATTTTCTTGACCCAGACCTGGTGGTTCCAGATCCCTCCCTGACCATCAATCAGGGGGCCCTGGCCCCCTGGGGGCGGCGCCAGGCCCACAGCTACTCCAGCCAGCTTCTGGCCGCCCTGGCCGCTCATTACGGCTTCAGTCTGGACACCCCCTTCAAAAAGCTGCCCCCAAAGGCCCAGGACGTCATCCTCTTCGGCACCGGGCCAGAGCCCGTTTTTTTCCACTATGTGCGCTACAGACGCTCCATGACCTCAGAGTCCCCCTTTGAAGGGCTCATCCCCAATCTGGGCCGCCGCTTCCATGAAACCACCTCTTCTGCCATGCGCGATGAGTTGGGCCAATATATGAACGAGCAGCCCTGTCCCCGCTGTCAGGGCTCCCGCCTCAAACCCGAGGCCCTGGCCGTAAAAATTGATGGCCTGACCATTGCCGAGATCACCACCCTGCCCATCGACCGTCTCCATCAGACCCTGCAAGAGCTGCACTTCAGCAGCCAGGAGCACCTTATTGCCGAACGGGTTATCAAGGAAATCATGGAGCGGGTCCGGTTCCTGCGCGATGTGGGCCTGGGCTATCTCACACTGGCCCGCACCGCCGGCACCCTCTCCGGCGGCGAGGCCCAGCGTATACGCCTGGCCTCCCAGATCGGCTCCCGGCTGGTGGGGGTTCTCTATATCCTGGATGAACCGAGCATCGGCCTGCACCAGCGCGACAATGACCGCCTGATCAAGACCCTGACCACCCTGCGCGACCTGGGCAATACCGTCATTGTAGTTGAACATGATACCGACACCATCCTGGCCGCTGACCATGTCCTTGATATCGGTCCCGGGGCCGGGGTCCATGGCGGCCACGTAATCTATAACGGCCCGGTGGAGGGTCTGGTCAACCACCAGAGCTCTGTCACCGGCGGCTACCTTTCCGGCCGTCTGGAAATCGCCATCCCGGCCCGGCGCCGCCGGCCCAGCGCTAAAAAAGGGTGGCTCATTGTCAAGGGGGCCTGCGCCAATAATCTGCAGGCCATCACCGCCAAATTTCCCCTGGGCCTGATGACCTGCGTCACCGGGGTCTCCGGCTCCGGCAAAAGCTCCCTGGTGGTGGAAGCCCTCTACAAAGGGGTGCTCAACCATTTGCAGCACAAAGGCAGGAGGAGCAGCGCCTATGCCTCCCTGGCCGGCATGGAGCATATTGACGCGGTTATCGATATTGACCAGAGTGCCATCGGCCGCACCCCCCGCTCCAATCCGGCCACCTATACCGGCATCCTGACCCCGATCAGAGAACTTTTCTGCCGACTGCCCGAGGCCCGGACCAGGGGCTATAAACCAGGGCGGTTCAGCTTTAACATCAAGGGGGGGCGCTGCGAGGCGTGTGAAGGAGAGGGCGTCATCAAGATTGCCATGCATTTTTTGCCCGACATCTACGTCACCTGTGATACCTGCCACGGCAGCCGCTACAACCGTGAGACCCTGGAAATCAGGTACAAGGACAAAAATATCGCCGAGATTCTAGCCATGACCGTAGAAGAAGCCCTGGATTTCTTCAAGCATGTGCCGCCCATTAAAAACCGACTGGCCACGGTGGCCGACGTTGGTCTGCCCTATATCTCCCTGGGCCAATCCTCAGTCACCCTTTCCGGCGGCGAGGCCCAGCGGATCAAACTGGCCCGCGAACTGCGCAAACGGGCCACAGGCCGCACCCTCTACATCCTGGACGAACCCACCACCGGTCTCCACCCTGCCGATATCCAGCATCTCCTGGGTGTCCTCAATCGCCTGGTGGCAAGCGGCAACAGCGTGGTCATCATTGAACACAATCTCGACGTCATCAAGACCGCCGACCATATTATTGATATTGGCCCGGAAGGGGGAGAGGGCGGCGGCACCATCATTGCCCAGGGCACGCCGGAGAAGGTCGCCGAGGAGAAGGCCTCTTTTACCGGCCATTATCTAAAAAGGATTCTCACCAGGCCCCAATAAGCTATTTCCCTTTGAAACAAAAAGGCTTTCTGGCTATAATACCTCCAACAATCAATCCAGAAAGGTCGTTTACGGAGGCCTCTTCTTACATCACTGCCAAGGATTCCCCATGACTGAAAAAAACGCCGCTCCTGACAATGCCGAGGCCCCTCTCTTTCGACTCCAGAAAATGTATATCAAAGATCTCTCCTTTGAAAACCCCAATGCCCCGGAAATTTTTCTGGGCCAACAGCCGGAGCCCAAGGTTGCGGTGAATCTGGCGGTCAAAAACAAGGAACTGGAAAACGATCACTGGGAGGTGAGCTTGAGCATCACCGCCACCGTCTCCAACGACAAAAAAGAGGGCCAGACCCTCTTTATCGTCGAGCTTGAGCATGCCGCTGTGTTTTTGCTCAAAAATATCCCAGAGCAACATCTCCAGATGGTGCTGGGGGTGGATTGCCCCACCATGCTCCTGCCCTTCACCCGCCAGATTATCAGCCAGGTCTCCATTGACGGCGGCTTTATCCCCTTCCTCATCGAGCCCATGAACTTCCTGGCCCTCTTCGAAAACGCCAAAAAAAAGAAGGCGGAGAATGTAACAGATAATTAGTCTTTATCCAGACGCTGGTTACAGACAAAAAAAGCCCGGATCAGGTAAACCTGATCCGGGCTTTTTTTGTTCTGTAAGAGAAAAGAACTCTGTCTAGTTGAGAATAACCGGCCTTAGCAGAATAACCATCTCCTTCTTGACCAGCTGATCGCCGGAACGCTTGAAGAGCTTAGAGATCCCCGGAATATCCCCGAGGCCGGAAACCTTGTTTTCCGAATATTCCTTATTGGAATCAATAAGACCGCCTACCACCAGCATCTCCCCGCTCTTCACCCGCACCGTGGAACTCATCTCACGGATGGAGACCTTGGGCAGACCGACCTTGCCACCAAGATTGCCGATCTCTTCGTACTGAATTTCCTCCATGAGTTCAGAGGTCACCGGGGTCAGGTTGAGAATGACCTCGTTATTATTTAGAATTGTTGCCACCACCGCCATGCCGAGACCAGAGACCACCGAACTGGTGGTGGCGCTCAGGGTGACGACGCCATCATTAACCGCCGATTCCACCGATTCGATATAGCGGTGATCATTGCCGACACTGATAAGGGCAGGCTGGCCGTTCATGACGCTGATGCGGGGGTTGGCCAACACCTCCACATGGCCCTGATCCTCCATGGCATCAAGAATAAAGGCAAAGCTTTTGGTGCTGAGGGTAAAAGGATAGGCCTGCAGGGTATGATCGGTGGGATCCTGAAAGGGATTAAAATAGAATGGATTCAACTGCTGGAAATCAACGTGGGCACTCAGGCTCGCTTCAATACTGCCGCCCAGCAGGTTGGACCAGTCAATGCCCGTCCTGCTGTCTCCCTTCAAGGTCACCTCGACGATCTTGGCCTCAATGGAAATCTGCCGGTAGAGAACCTTTTTCAGGTTATCGAAATAACTCTCAATACTCGTTAAGAGAGAACGGGGCGCCGAGACCGTGACCAGACCCACCGGTCGGTCAATCATATAGTAGCCAAGCTCTCCCTGGCTGCGTTTCCTGGTTTGTTTCTCCGTTTTAGCAGCAGGTTCCCCCGCCAACACCTCCTGGTCAACCGTGGCCACAACCGTATCAACCGCCTCGGTTTCGGCATAGATCTTCAGGATCTCTTTCAGATTTATCTCAATATTGCCCCAGACATCAAAACTCCCTTCGCCGGAGGCCTCGTTTTCCAGCTCAATACGTCCCTTCATCTTATGCTTCACATCCTGGGCGCCAAGCACATCACCGCCCACGCCGACGCTGAACGAGGGATTCAGAAAGGGCATGGCAATATGAAAGGTCTTGCTGTCACGATACTTGACAATAATGGAGTTGCCCTTAATCTCATAAAAATAATCCAGCTGGCGCAGGATATTGTCTATGGCAAGATAAAAATCATCCTCCGCCCGGATATCAACATCCACCAGGGCCATCTGGTCGACATCCTCTGCCCAGCTCACATTCATCCGCTTTAAGACGGCCAATCTTTTCAGAATGTCACGCAGGGTGACCGGGCCGCGATTAGAGGAGATGTCCGCGCCCACCGGCACGGAGAATTCTTCCTGATCGGCAAAGGTGCCGGACTCAGACAAGAGAAAGGTGGGTTTTTGGAACCTGGCGGGCAGTTCCGTGGCCTGATCCAGCACCACCTCATCCAGCACCTTGGTTTCAGCGGATACTGACCCGGCCGTCTGCTGCTCTATAAAGCTCCGGGACTCTTCTCTCTGATCATAGGAGGAAGAGGAACAGGATGCCACCAGCGCCAGCACGAGCAGGAGTAATCCTGCCTGCAGATAAAGTCTTCTCATGATTTTTCTTGTCATAGCCTTTCACTCGGTTTGAACTTTTCCTGTCAGGTTATCGTTATTGAACCCGGCTGGTTATATATGATTTTAAATCTTCGGGCAGTGTAAACCCGGAAAGCAAAATGGCCTTATATTCCTCATCGGCCCGCAGGACATCACCCATCTGATCATAAATGCGGGCCCGGCTCACCATGGTTTCCAGGGAGTTGCCGTATAGAGTGGCATATTGATCAAGTATGGTCAGAGCTGCATCATAGCTGGCGTTTTGCTCACTAAAGGCGGCATAACTTGCCAAGGCATGCTTGGCTGGTTTATCGCCGCTCACCGCCAGATCAAAATAGGCCTTGGCCTCCTGCACTTTTTCCATGTTGGCGAGGTTCATTGCGGCGATAAGGGCGGCCTTATAATCCTGGGGATTTTTCTGCACCGCTATCTTGGCATAATGGGCCGCCTTGGCATGCTGACCCAGTTTCACCATGGCAACGATGGCAATACGCCTGGCCAGGTCACCATTTTCAGGCCAGAGCTGGAAGGCCTCTTCGTAAAGAGCCAAGGCCTCATTATCCTGCCCCTTGTTCTCTGCAGCGGTTGCCTCATGGATCAACTTCTTGGCATCCACTTTTTCCCTGGAGGTCTGCAGCCGTTTGGTCACGGTGATAGGCTCCACAGAAACATCCAGCTCTGTGGTCGCTGTTTCCGGCCAGGAAAACTTTTCGCTCTTGGGTGAAATAACAATGGTATTGAACCGTTCTTCTTTGACCAGACCTTTTAAATTAAGAACCACGTCCAGCAGAAAATCCCAGGGCACATCGTTCATGGACAAGGTTAGAGATCCTGAGACCCCCTGGTCAACCACGATATTTTTATTACTTATTTCACCAATCAACCGAAAAACATTGTGCAGATCTATTTTGTAGAAATCCACGGAGATCTTTTGCTCGTCATAGCCGCTGAAATTGAGGGCACCATCCCCTGCCTGGCCGCTGTTGCCACCTCTTGCTGCCGAGTATTCCATGGCTGAAAAATCAGCGGACACCTCTTCGGACATGGCCATAAAGGAGCTCTCTGCAGCCAGGCTGCCGCTACCCTCCGCCCCCTGACCGGTGAGCATGGCCACCATCTGGTCGTCATCCTCACTGCCCATCTCGGGGGCAGCGATGGTGAGCTCCATGTAGTTACCATTCACCTGAATATCATAGGTGAACAACTCATTATCTGCCGAGTCGAGGATAATTCTGCCCCCTTTACTGCCCTGTTTCGCCTGGACAAGGGCGACAGGTGAATCCAGGGCCACAGGGATGATCCTGTCAGCCATTTTCACATCAGGCATATCAATGAGCAGCCGGGCAGAATGGGTTTCATTTTTGGCCTCCTCTGCCGCCACAAATTTGCCAATGGGGCCTGAGCCATAAATCAAGACGGTTGCTTTTTCCGCACTGGCCGCATCAATCTGAATGTCGGTGATGGTCACCTGATTATCCGCCATGGGCGCGGGCATATCGGCAACCTCGCTGCTCTTGGCAAAACGAACAACCAGATCGTTGCCCTCCTTGACAACGGCGTAGGAAAATTCCTCATCCAGAAGAATTTCTATTCTGGCCACCGCTGAATTCTGCCCCTCAATCACCTTGCCGGTAATCCTGTTGACAGGAGATGTGGAAACCTGGAGAGGAAAAAGGAGGGCAGGGCCAATATCACCACCTGCCATATCAAGGACGATGCGGCGCGGAGCAAAAAGCTCATACATGGTGTAGATCGGCTCGGAAGTCCCGGTGATACGTACAGAAAGCGCTCCTTCCTCGTCAGCCCAGGAGATATCGGCAACTTGATACTCGCCAATATTTGCGGAGACAGGGGAGACGGCAAGAAAACAGCTCACCATGAAAGAAACCGCCAGGAAAAGGCCTTTAATCCGGATGTTGGGGGTCATACTCCTATTCTCCCTCACGCTTCAGAAGCATTTTCACCACTCGATGGCGAAGTGCTCCGGAAGTCATTTTATACTGTTGTTTCACAAGAATCATATTGTCTGTTATTTCCTCAACAACCCCGTTTCTTCCCAGCTTTTCACCTGGAGAAAGAAAATACCCTTTGCCGGTGGAATCCTGGACCATGGCAATGGGCCCTTGTTTTTTCTGGACAATGGCCACCACACTCAACTGGCCGGGTTCAAACTTTTGCATCCCGGTGAGCACGCCATAATCACCCACTTCCTCATCAACTTCTTTGACCACCTTGTCTTTGATGAAGGGCATAAAGGGATCAGACCTCCCTTCCCTCCGATAAACAAAATCTGAGGCCCGTCCCTCAAAAAAATGCCTCAATTCCCTGACATTTTCAGAGTAGGCCTCTTCACTGATTTCAGGCCCTTCTTCTTCCGGGCTCGCTTGCTGGGATATTTGCGCAAAGCCAGGCACCCAGGCACAGAAGAGCAGACTCCCCGCGAGACAGGCAATCAAGATACCCTGACCAGAACGCCTCTTATTTTTTGTTAAAATATTCATAACTGTTTTATTCTCAGAAAAACCCCTTTTATCTTCTGGAAGCACCCTGACGTATCTCAATTATTCTGGCTGTTTTTCAACGAATCTATATGTTTCCAGTTCAAGGTTTGCCTTTAAAAACATCTCTCCCTCCGCCTCCTTGGGGCTTGAAATGGCCATGGAAGAGACGGAAACAATGCGCGACATCTTGCTCACCCGGTCGAGAAAAACACCAATATTGTGATATGGACCCTGCAGCGCTATGGAAACGGGTATTTCTGCGTAAAATTCTTTTGGTCTCTCTGCCCCTGGTTTGAATGATAAAATATCAAGGCCGGAATTACTGCCCAGGTCAGAGATCGTGGTCAACAGGGCAGGTATTTCCTGTTTCTCGGGAAGCAGATTGGAGGCCATTTGAAACATGAACTGCGCCTCGGCCATCTCGGCCCGATGCTTGTCAATATGAGCAACAACGGCCTCTACCTTGCGAATCGATTGCTCAAGAGTAACCTTTTGCCCCGCAAGCTTCGTCATTTCCTTATGATGCGGCTGGTATGCCAGGAAATAAAAACCCAGCAGGGGGACTATGATAATGGCTGCCATGACAGCCATCTTGATATTCTGATCAAGACCCGCCACCTTGGTATCGAGGAAAGTATCTATCTTCCCCTGGATATCTTTACTTTTCATTCCCCCCCCCTTTTTGAGCCGTTTCTTTCTCATCTTCTACAGGAGGCGTTACCACCATGGTCAGGGTAAAACTTTGCAGGTTTCTGTTGGCCACCACCTTCTGGCTCGATGTGCCCAGGGTGGTGCTCTGAATATATTTGGAAGCAGAGATCTTGTTCATGTAGCTAGCCACGGTATTATTGTCCAAGGCCGTTCCTGAGAGGGTTAAGCTTTGCCCCCTTTGGGTGAGACTGGTTAACCAGACACTGTTGGGCGGTGTGGCTCTGGCAATTTCATCCAGGACATGCACCGAAACCTGCGATTTGGCTTTGAGTTCCTTAATGGCTTCAATTTTGCCAAAAAGCTTTGTTTTCTGGGTCTCAATCTGCTTGATCTCTCTTAACGTTGCATCATAGGAATTCTTCTTTTGCTGGAGCCTGGCAACTTCTGCCCGCATTTGCTTGACATCCATATTGAGCTTCACCACCCATCCACCAAGAAGGGCGCAGAGCAGGACAAAAACCGCAACAAAGACCATTGCTTCGCTCCGAGCTCTTGCTCTCTTTTTAAGATGCCTTACCGGCAAAAGATTTATCAGAATCATAGGGCTTTTTTATCTGTAAAATTCATTCTGGGTGGATACCTGCTTTTTACAGCAAACAAGGAGATCTTTTTTAAAAAGGAACCTTTCTGGAGGCCAGCCCCGAAGAGATCGCCATTTCCGGGGCAATATAGGTGAGATATTCTGGATCAATTTTTTTGGCGTCAACCTCGGCTGCAGCAAAGGGGTTGAAAAGCTCAACATCAAGGAGTGACTCATTGGCAAAATAGTGGTCAATGCCGCGAATATGGGCGCCGCCCCCACTTAAAACCATTTTATCCAGGGGGTGTTCAGGATAATTGGAATTGTAAAAATCAATGGCCTTTTTAATCTCCAGAATCCACTGCGCACAGGCGGCGGCAAAGGTTTCTGCCAACAGAGAAAGCTCGCCTCCAGGGTCTTGGGCAGAAATTTTCAGATCTTCCGCCTCTTCAAAACTCACATCCATTTTGACCTGAATCTGCTCGGTGAGCTGCCGGCTCCCCAGAAAGACGTCCCGGGCAAAAACAGACGCCCCCCCGGAAATAATATTTATGTTCATTTTCGATGAACCGATATCCACCAGGATCACATTCCCTTCCTGGCCCATGCTTAATTCATAGGAATTTTCCAGGGCAAAGGCATCCACATCCACCACAACAACCTGAAGACCGATGCCGGCAAGCATCTTCATATATTTATTGACCACCTCTTTTTTGGCAGCAACCAGCATGACATCCGTGCGTTCATCATCTTCCCGGTTGGTCTTCAGATCCTGGAAGTCGATATAGACCTCGTCGATATCAAAGGGGATATACTGTTCCGCTTCTGCCTGGATGTGGTGCTGCAGCTCTTCTTCAGTCATCACGGCAAGATTGATCTTCTTCATGATAACGGAGTAGCCGGAGATGGAAATGGCCACCTTTTTGCTTTTGATGCCGAGATTTTGGATAAGCAACTTTATGACTTCGCCAACCGCCTCAGGATCTCTCAGCTCACCGTCTTCAACAGCACCCACCGGCAGCTGAGCTGTTCCCAGAGAAATCAGTTTCCGCTTTTTCCCGGCCTCTGCAAACTCACATACCTTTACGGAGTGAGAACCGATATCAAGGCCTACCGTTAATTTTTGCTTTAAAAGAAAAGGGAGCATGTGTCATCAGATCCTGTAATTCGTAAAAGGCGGGAACATTTATTTGCAGAACAATCTCTTATTTTTTTAGGCAATAAATAATACGTACTCAAATTCAATTACACATAATTCCTTTTCAATGTCAAGAAGCCCTCATACCCTTTAAAAATGGAAATTCCTCGAAATAACGAGATGTTCCACCATAAAGGAGAGGGTCCACGAAAACGTAACGAACAATATTTAGTGGCACCACACCTGCCACCACCCCTCAGGTGGTGGCTCCTCTTGTTAGGGGCGCCCATGGATCGCAACTAATTAATATAATATTATTTTTTCTTTTCCCCCTTGCCCTTCTGCCCCCGAAAATGGCATATAGTGGATAGGGGACTGTCCGCCTACTCTATGTTACCCTAACCCCACTTTCGGCCCGCCATTCTCCTTAAATTATGACCGATCTGCTTTGGCAACCGGATTTTCGGCCACAAAACATTTTTCCACTGTATTCATAATGACTTACTCCTCGGTTCTAGTCCTTGTCATCACCTCTGTTTTGGAGTATGAAAAGAGCAATTAAAAAAGTGGTCCTTTCTCCCCCTTGTCCCCCAACGTGTCCCAATGAAAAAGAAATCCGTTATCCGAGAATATGTGGAAGCCATTCTTATTGCCTTGCTTCTGGCTCTTTTCATTCGTACCTTTGTTGTCCAGGCCTTTAAAATTCCTTCCGGCTCCATGCTCCCCACCTTGCAGATCGGTGACCATATTCTGGTTTCAAAATTTTCCTACGCCCTCAAAAACCCCTTCACCGACACCGCCCTCATCTCCTTTTCCGAGCCGGAACGTGGCGACATCATTGTCTTTAAATATCCGATAAAAGAGGATGTCGACTATATTAAACGTATCATTGGTATTGCCGGCGATCGCCTTGAGATCAGAGAGAAAGAGGTTTTTGTGAATGGCGAACTCTTTAAGGTTCCGCAGGCCATTCATCTTGACAACACAATTATTCCAGCCGCGCAATCGCCCCGGGACAATTACGGCCCCATTACCGTGCCTGCTGATGCTGTTTTTGTCATGGGTGACAATCGTGACAATAGTCATGACAGCCGCTTTTGGGGCTTTGTCAACCACAAGGCCATCCGCGGCAAGGCTTTTATCATTTATTGGTCTTGGGATTTACGGCATCCCCCCTTATCCCTGCAACGACTGCAGTCCATCCGCTGGAACAGGCTGGCTGACACCCTGCATTAAATGCTCTTGACCTTGATTTTCTTGTTATAGTAGAGCACCTGCAATTTTTGAATCTTAATCCTTATCTTCAATAGAGAAAAATTCGTTACGCATGGAAGTTGCTCATAAATTCAGCCATAAACATATCCTGGGCCTTGAGCAATTCAGCCCGGATGATATTGACTTCCTGTTGCGTTCCGCGGCCTCGTTCAAAGAAATTTCCACCCGCCAAATCAAAAAGGTTCCCGCCCTGCGGGGCCGCACCGTTATCAATCTCTTCTTTGAGCCAAGCACCAGGACCCGCCTGTCGTTTGAGGTTGCCGCCAAGAGAATGAGCGCGGACACCTTTAATGTTTCCGCCTCCACCAGCAGCCTGAAAAAGGGTGAGACCCTCATTGACACGGCGCGCAATCTGGCGGCCATGAATCCGGACATTATCATTATCCGCCATGCCCATTCCGGCGCCCCGGGCCTGTTGGCCCAACACACCAACGCCTCCATCATTAATGCCGGTGACGGCACCCACGAACACCCGAGTCAGGGCCTTTTGGACATGATGACGGTTCTTGAGAAAAAAGGACGGCTGGCCGGCCTGAAGATAGCCATTATCGGCGATATAGCCCATAGCAGGGTGGCCCATTCAAACATCATCGGCTTCAGCAAAATGGGGGCCTTCGTCTCGGTAAGCGGGCCCGCCACCTTATTACCCATGGGCATTGAGCAACTGGGCGCCACGATCTGTGCCTCGGTGGACGAGGCCGTGACCGGGGCTGACGTGATTATGGCGCTGCGCATCCAGACCGAGCGCCAAAAAGACCCTCTCATCCCCTCCCTGCGTGAATACGCCACTTTTTTCGGCATCAACAAACGTCTTCTGGCCCTGGCCAAACCTGATGCCATTATCATGCATCCCGGCCCCATGAACCGTGGGGTTGAGCTCGATTCTGATCTGGCGGACGGTGCCCACTCCGTTATCCTCGAGCAGGTGACCAATGGGGTGGCCATCCGCATGGCCCTGCTCTATGCAATTATGGGAGGAGGTGAAGGATAAATGGCACAACCACTCTTGCTCAAAAATGGCCGGCTTATCGACCCGGTAAACAATATTGACAGCCCGGGCCATCTTCTCATCGAAGAGGGCCGGATAAAGGGCGTCTACCTGGGGGATCTTGCCAGCATTCCAGAGGAGAAGTGCCAGGTTATAGATGCCAAAGGCAAATGGATCGTCCCCGGTCTGGTTGACATGCACGTCCATCTCCGGGAACCCGGCCAGGAATACAAAGAAACCGTGGCGAGCGGCACCAAGGCGGCGGCGGCTGGCGGCTTTACAGCAGTGGCCTGTATGCCCAACACCTCGCCGGCAAATGACAATGAGACGGTTACCTCCTTCATCCTGGCCAAGGCAAAAGAAGCCGGTTTTGCCAAGGTCTACCCGGTGGCCTCCATCAGCCACCACTCTGACGGGACGTGTCTTGCCGAGTTTGGCGAACTGAAAAAAGCCGGCGCTGTGGCCCTGTCCGATGATGGGCGGCCCGTGGAAAACAGCCAACTCATGCGCCGGGCCTTGGAGTACAGCGCCCATTACGATCTGCTGCTCATCTCCCACTCAGAAGAGATGGCCTTAAGCGGCAACGGGGTGATGAATGAAGGGGCCCTTGCCACCCGTCTCGGCCTCCGCGGCATCCCCTCTATTGCCGAGGAAATCATGATTTATCGCGATCTGGCCCTGGCCGAATATGTCAAGCGCCCCATTCATATTGCCCATATCTCCACCCGTGAATCCGTGGATCTCATCCGCCGGGCAAAAGGGAAGGGCTGTCCGGTCACCGCTGAAACTGCCCCTCACTACTTCACCCTCACCGAAGAGGCTGTGGGCGACTACAACACCGCCGCCAAGATGAATCCGCCTTTGCGCAGCAAAGATGACCGGCTGGCCATCCAGGAAGGCCTGCAGGACGGCACCATAGATGTCATTGCCACTGATCATGCCCCCCATGCCAGGCAGGAAAAAGAAGTGGAATTTGATCTGGCGGCCAACGGCATTATCGGCCTGGAGACCTCTGTTCCCCTGGCCCTGGCCCTGGTGCGTGACGAAATCATTACCGCCACCAGAATGATTGAGCTGATGTCCGTCAATCCCTGCCGCATCCTGGGGGTGGAAGGCGGCTCCCTCAGCCCGGGGGCCAGCGCCGATATCACCCTTATCGATCCCCACCGCGTCTTCACCTATGAAGAAAAGGCTGTGGTTTCTAAAAGCAAGAACTCTCCCTTCCTCAACTGGTCCCTGCAGGGCAAGGCGGTGACCACCATCCTGGCCGGCCGGATAACTTACAGCGACCTCGACCCGGCATAAAAAAAAGCCTGCTGCCACATAGCATGTGCCAGCAGGCTTTCCGTGCCTGAGCTCTCCTTGAAAAAGGGGGCTTTTACTTTTCGCCCTCGCCCTCTTCTTCTTCCAGATCCCTCCGAAAACCGCATTTTTTATCCGGGCAGCGCAGATGCTTGCCTTCCTTTTTGGTATTTTTCTCCAGCAGGTAGGGGGAACCGCAATCAGGGCACATCTCGGCCACGGGTTTGTCCCACAGGGCAAAGGTGCATTTCGGGTATTGATCACAGCTGTAAAAAACCTTGCCCCGCTTGGAGACCTTCTTGATGATCTCTCCCGGGCACCCTTCTTCAGGGCATTTAACCCCAGTGCCCTCTGCTTTGATGTTTTTACATTTCGGATAGGCTGAACAGGCCATAAAACGGCCAAAACGGCCATGCTTGTAGACCATGGGCTGGCCGCATTTATCACAAATCACCCCGGTCTCCGCCAGCTCTTCCTTCGGCTTGGGAATAATGGTGCCATCCTGATCCTTGGTGAAATCGCAGGTATTTTTGCAGTCGGGATACTTTTCACAGGCCAGAAATTCGCCCAGGCGACCCCATTTAATAACCATGGTGCCGCCACACTGATCACATTTGATATCTGTGGGGGTGGCGCTGCGTTTGATCGACTTCATCTCCAGCTTGGCCGCTTCCAGGGTTTGCTGAAAAGGGCCATAAAAATCGCGCAGGATTTTCCGCCATTCCACTGAGCCCTCCTCCACCTTATCAAGCTGCTCTTCCATGGAAGCGGTGAATTCAACATCCATGATGGCCGGGAAATGCGCCACCAGGAGATCATTGACCAAAGCCCCCAGCTCCGTGGGCATGAATTTCCGGGCCTCCAAGGCAACATATTCCTTATCCTGGATGGTGGACAAGATGGCGGCATAGGTGGAAGGCCGACCCACGCCGTTGTCCTCCAGGGCCTTCACCAGGGTGGCCTCTGTATAGCGGGGCGGCGGCTGGGTGAAATGCTGTTTATGCTCCAGGTCTTTGAGCTGCAAGAGCTCGCCCTCTTCCACGGAGGGTAAGATGACATCATCGCCGCCATAGGAAGTGGCGGCGCTGCCGCCCTCGTCAACCGCCTCGGCATAGAGGGAGAGAAAACCGAGAAAGCGCATGATGGAGCCGGTGGTTTTGAACTGATACTGTTTGGCCTCAATCAAAATGGTGGTCTGGTCAAAGACGGCCGGAGTCATCTGACTGGCCACAAACCGCTTCCAGACAAGGGTGTAGAGCTTGAGCATATCTTTTTCAAGATAGGGCGCCACCTTGTCAGGAGTCAGGCTGACATCCGTAGGCCTGATCGCCTCATGGGCATCCTGGGCCGACTTGCTCGTCTTATAGGTATTGGCCTTGGCCGGCAAAAAATCAGGGCCTATCTCTGCACTGATATGATCACGCACCTGAGCCAGGGCCTCATCATTGATCCTGGTGGAATCAGTACGCATATAGGTAATAAGACCGGTGGGGCCATCAGCGCCCACCTCGATTCCCTCATAGAGACGCTGGGCCAGGGTCATGGTCTTTTTGGCTGAAAAACGCAGCTTCCGGTTGGCGTCCATCTGCATGGAACTGGTGATAAAGGGGGGGCTGGCAAAACGCCTCTTCTCCTTACGGGTGACCTTGCTGACCACAAAATCAGCCCCTTTAAGATCCGCAACAATTGCGCCGGCCTGCTTTTCGTCCTTGATGCGGCCAGCGTCTTTATCCACCTTTGTTTTGCCGATGCAATCAAGCTGAGCAACAAAGGGAGGGGGGGCATCCTTCTGCAGGGTGGCGGCCACAGACCAATACTCCACCGCCTCAAAGGCCCTGATGGCGTCTTCCCGTTCACAGACCATGCGCACGGCCACGGACTGGACGCGGCCGGCGCTGAGCCCGCGCCTCACCTTATCCCAGAGCAGCGGCGAGATCTGATAGCCCACCAACCGATCCAAAATACGGCGGGCCTGCTGGGCCTCAAATTTATGCTGATCAATCTCTGAGGCCTGCTCAAGGGCCTTGAGAATGGCCTTCTTGGTCAATTCATGAAACAAGACCCGATGAATGGGTTTTTTGCTGTTCTGCAGGCACTGGGCAATATGCCAGGCAATGGCCTCTCCTTCGCGGTCAGGATCAGGTGCCAGATATATCTCATCCACATTCTTGGCGGCACTTTGCAGGTCGCTGATCACCTTACTCTTGCCCCGGATTGTCACATACTCGGGCTGGAAATCATTATCAATATCCACCCCCAGGGTCTTGACGGGCAAATCGCGGATATGGCCCACCGAGGCCTTGACATCAAAGGCATTGCCCAGATAACGCTGCAGGGTACGCGCCTTGGCAGGGGATTCGACAATGATCAATGATTTGGACATATATAACAGCCGGGGTTAGATGATGTGGGCGGCAGAAACTTTCTGATACTGATTGCCGGAGAGCGACTCAATAAGGCCTTTGAGTTCAAGGAGCAGAAGAAGTTCCGCCACTTTGTCCGGGGCCATGTGCGAGTTCTGGATCAATTCGTCTATGTTTTGCGGGTATACGTCTAGCCATCCATACAGCCTTTCCTCCTCCGGAGTCAAGGCTGTTCCTAATCTTTTTTTCTCGGTCTGGCCTTCTCTCGGCTCCAGACCAGCGCGCAGACCAAGCTCCTGCAAAATATCATCTACGCTCTGCACCAGGGTGGCTCCTTCCTGCAAAAGTCGATGTACCCCACAGCTTTTCAGGGAATCGATGCGGCCGGGAATGGCAAAGACATCACGCCCCTGCTCCAGGGCCAAGCGCGCCGTAATCAAAGAACCTGACTTGTGGGCAGCCTCCACCACCACCACCCCCAGGGAGACCCCGCTGATAATGCGGTTGCGGGACGGAAAGCGATAGGCCTCAGGTATGGTGCCAAAGGGATATTCGGAAACCAGGGCCCCCTGGGCGGCAATCTCCTGATAAAGCTGCCGGTGCTGTCTGGGATAAACCACATCAAGACCACAACCTAAAACCCCGATGGTCTTACCGCCGGCCAGGGCGCCGGCATGGGCAGCCGCATCAATGCCGAGAGCAACCCCGCTCACCACCGTGACATGACTAGCAGCCAGACGTTGGGCCATATGGGTAGCTATCCTTTTGCCGTAAACCGTGGCGGCCCGAGAACCCACCATGGCCACACAGGTGGTTGACAGAAGCTCGACATCACCCTGCACATAGAGCAGAAGCGGCGGACTGTATATATGCCGGAGCAGCTCCGGATAGCGGGGATCATTAAAGGTAAGAATGGTGACCTGCTCCTGCTCCGCCTTCTGCAGTTCAAGATCAGCAGCGCGCCTCAGGGCAGGGGCATCAATGGCCTGAACCAGCTTTTTGCCGATGCCGGGAACCTGGCAGAGATCGCGGGCAGAGGCCTCCAGCACCGCCGCCGGCTCTTCATAAACGGCAAGCAGCCGGGCCATGAGAACATTTCCCAAACCTGGAATCAGGGTAAGACTGAGCCAGTCACGGAGTGGGGTCATGGTAAACTCACGCTAAAGAAGGGGCGGCAAAGGGGTGAGAGGGGCACAACAACACCGCAAAAAAGAGGGCGGGAGCCATTCTCAAGCAAGGCCTCGCCAGGCCGCCTTGGGAGAGTCGGGGACAGCTGGCCCCGCGCTCGCGGGGAGCGCGGGTCGCCCGGGGTTAATCATCAATCACAAAGCTTTCCAGCTGCTTTTTGCGGTTGGGGTGTTTCAGTTTTTTCAAGGCCTTGGCCTCAATTTGCCTGATGCGCTCCCTGGTCACCGAGAAACTTTTTCCCACCTCCTCCAGGGTGAGATCAACCTCATTATCGATGCCGAAACGCATGCGCAAAACCCGTTCTTCGCGGGGGGTCAGAGTGGCGAGAACCTTGTTGAGATTTTGGCGGAGATTATCCTTGATGGTGGCTTCGTGCGGGGAAACCGCATCAGCATCTTCTATGAAGTCCGTAAGATAACTGTCTTCACCGCTGCCAATGGGGGTATCCAGAGAAATGGGTTCCTTGGAGATGCGGAGAATATTGCGGACCTTTTCCAAATCCACCTCCAGCTTTTCGGCCATCTCTTCCGGGGTGGGCTCCCGACCGATCTCCCGGACAAATTCCTTGGACCCCTTAAGAAGACGGTTGATGGTGTCAATCATGTGCACAGGAATACGGATGGTACGACCCTGGTCGGCAATGGCCCGATTAATGGCCTGCCGTATCCACCAGGTGGCATAGGTGCTGAACTTATAGCCCCGGCGGTACTCAAATTTCTCCACCGCCTTCATGAGGCCGATATTGCCCTCCTGGATGAGATCAAGGAGCTGCAAGCCCCGGTTGGCATATTTTTTGGCAACACTGACCACCAGACGCAGGTTGGCGCGGGTGAGTTCCTGCTTTGCCACTCTGCCGATATCACGGCCCTTGGCGATGAGAATAACCACCTTGCCCAGGGTTTGCCGGTCAATGCCGTGCATCTCCTCAAGATTGCGGGCCAGGAGTTCATATTTTGGATTATCCGGCTCCTGCTGCACCTTGGTGAGGACCAGATCAAACTGCTTGCTCATCTTGTTGAAGGAGGAGAGCAGATCCTCGACAAATTTATAATGGAGCCGATCTTTTTTAAAGATATCAACAATGGCAAGGGTAATACGGTCGATGCGCACCATGGTCCGCACCATTTTCTGGGGCTCAGCATCGGGTAAAAGGATATCCCCCCTCAGGGCGGACCGCTCAAGCTCAAGCCTTTCCGCCTCGCTGATCTTCCATAAAAATTTCTCCCGTGCCTGCAGCAGGGCATCCTCATCACTTTCACTCTCATCAAGGCCCCGGAGGATATCACTCACCACCTTGCCCTCTTCGATCATCTGCCGAAACACTTGCAATTTCTTGATGGTCATGGGCAGGGAAAAAAGGGCCCGCTGCACTTGGCGATCCCCCTTTTCAATGCGTTTGGCAATGGCAGTCTCATCCACCGAACTGAGGAGCGGCACCGCGCCCATCTCCCGCAAATAGGCCTTGACAGGATCAAGGCCAGCGCCCAACTCCTCATCACTCACCAGATCGTTCTGTTTCCGGCTGAGCCGGCCGTCTCTCTCGTCCAGATCAAGAGAATCGTCTATGTCATCCACAGCATCGATATAATCACCTCTCTCATTGCTCTCCGTATCTTGGTCATCGAAATCCCCCGCCAAATCAGATTCCCCGCGTGAGACATGACTTTTTTTGGCGACCCTTAGCCTTCTTTTCGTTCCCGTGTTTCTCTCCATGGCTGTTCTTTTCAATTTCCCTTCTCTGCTGGGGGATTACCGAGCGGCCTCTGTGAGGGGCAAAAGAGGCGGGAACGGCCCCAACAATTGATGATCATAGGTAGTAAACATCTCTTCGGGCAACCCTCTTTGCAGACCAGTAGCAAATAGCATATTAAGTTATCAATACTTCGTCCAATTTTTTTTTCATTTCAATGAGTTCCATGAGACGTATCGGATTATTTTCATGCTGAACCTGCTGAATCTCGGCAATCAACCTCTCCTTCTTTTTCAGCAGGGTAAACCTTGCCAGCCACTCCACCATTTCCCGACCGGTCTGCTCTGCCTTTTCCGGCAGGCACGAGGGCACAGCAACCAGCATTTCGGCAATAACATGCTTCAGGGGCCCCTCCAGTTGGGCCAGCAACATTTCCGGCTGGAAATTGTCGGCAGCAAACCGCTTCATCAGCTCAATAATCTCCTGGGCCGCATTACCGGCAAAAAAATCATCAACCCCGGCTTCGATAAATTGGGGCAGATACTCCGGATAGACCAGGAGAAACTCCAGAAAACGGCGGTGACCGCTGGTGAGCGGACTCACGGCCCGGGCCACAGGCTGAACCGTTTCTTCTTGGCAGTTGGAGCGAAAATGACCGGCAACCTCCTTGGGATCAAGCCCGAGCTTCTCGCTGAAATGGGCAATAAAAACGGAGCGCTGGAGCTGATCATTGCCAATAGCCGTAATAAGGGGCTGCAATTGCCGGATAATTTTCCCTTTGCCCTCGATGCCCAGCCCATACTCCTCAACAAAGCGGCCAAAAATGAAATCAGGGAGGCTATAGGCCCGAGCCAGCAGGTCCTCAAGGGCCACCTTGCCCTCATCCCGCAAGAAGGTATCCGGGTCATGGCCCTCCGGCAAAATGGCCACCTTGCCCACCAACTGTTCGGTGAGGAAAAAAGGGACGCTGCGCAGGGCAGCCTTCATTCCCGCCTGGTCACCATCAAAAAGCAACACCACTTCAGGCACATATTTTTTCAGGAGCCGGATATGCTGCAGGGTCAAGGCAGTGCCCAAAGGGGCCGCCGCATTGTCGACCCCCGCCGCCACCATGGTGAGCAGATCGAAATTACCCTCAACCAGGACGCAGCGCTTGCTTTCCTGCAGGGCCTTTTTGGTCTGGTAGAGGCCAAAAAGAGTTTTGCCCTTGTCAAAAACAGGGGTTTCCGGGGTATTTAAATATTTGGGTTGTCCTTCGCCGAGAATCCGGCCGCTAAAGCCGGTAACCTCACCGGCCATGGAAAAAACGGGGCAGAGAATGCGCTTCCGGAAACGGTCATAAAAGCGCTGGCGCTCCTTGGCCACCAGCAGGCCGGCCTCAACAGCGGTTGCCGGATCGATATTTTTGGCTGTCAGGTGTTTTACCAGAAAATCCCAGCTGTCCGGGGCATAACCCAGTTGAAAGGAATTGATAATGGCGGCAGGAATGCGCCGCGCCTCCAGATAGCGGCGGGCCGGCTCGGCGGCCGGATTGTTGACCAGAAAATCATGGTAGAGGGCAGTGGCCATCTCATTGACGGCAAAAAGCTGGCGCCGCTTTTCCACCCGGGCCTTTTCCGCCGGACTCAGCTCCCTCTCCTCCATGGCAATACCATAGCGCTGCCCCAATTCCTTTACCGCCTCAAGAAAGGGAAGAGAATGGTACTTCATCACAAAAGAAATCACGTCACCGCTTTCCTTGCAGCCAAAACAGTGAAAAAATCCTCGTTCCTGATTTACCGAAAAGGAGGGGGTTTTTTCCGAATGAAAAGGGCAGAGGCCCAGATAGCGGCCTCCTCTTTTTTGGAGGGGGACATGGTCGCTGATCACCTCAACAATATCAGCTGTATCCTTAACCAGTTGCGCTACATTGTCGTGGATCATGGTCATGTGGGTGCAGGCTCCTTAAAAAAAACAAAAAAACAGGGGGTCAAGATAGCATAAAAAAGCGGGGCGGGGAAGGACCTTTGCCGGGCCGCCAGAGAACAACCATCACGCAAGATCAGCAGGTTAAGATGATCAGCTATCCGGCCTGGAATAAATAGTCCGAAATCATTGTCATTATTCTAAAAAACATTGCCCCCGGCTCTGGGCCCTGAGTATAGTTGACCCCTACCTCAGCCTCAGGATGAATCTTATGGACAGTGATATTACTGATTTTTTAAACTTGGAGATCAAGCGAGAGCTTGCCGAGCGCTATTTCAGCTTCCGGAAACTTATCGAGGAGGACAGCAGGGCCCTCAATGAAGGTATTGGCTCTTTTTTGTTCATTGAGCAAAAGGTGGCCATGGACCTGACCCGGATCTACATTCTCCTCTACGATCCGGATCTTATCTGGGAATTCATCTCGTTATCAGGCCTGGAACATGATTTTTTCCTGGACATGTATGTCCGGGAATCACCCACTATTCAGGCCAGACTCTTTAAAGAGGTAAAGGTTCGGGGCCTTACCCGCAGCGGTCGTTTCAGCAAGATGCTCCTGGCCTGCTATGATGACCTGGTGGCCCATGTTGACGACTTCCGGCAACACTATGCCCTGCTCGCCAAGAGCCACGCCCTCCTGGCGGAGGAGATAGATCTTTTTTACCGGAAAAATGATATCAGCTCCATTATGGGCTTTTTGCGCGGCATGAACGCCGGCCCCGGGGTGGGGGGCAAGCTTGAAGGGGCCATCACCAGCGGCTTTAACGAGTCCATGGCTGAAAAGATGCGCATCCGCCCCCCCCAGCCCCTGGAAAAAAGTCTCACCCTGATGCCGCCGCTGGTCCCCACCGGGCAGATAAAAAAAGAACTCAAAAAACTTGCTGCTGCCGCCCTGCCCTTTCACCCCACAAATTTCCCTCGATAAGGGAGTAGCAGCAGACCCATGGCAACAACCTACACCACCCTCACCCTTTCCCTTATCGCCCTGGCCGGTGGCCTGGGGCTGCTCATTGCCGGCGGCGAGATGCTGGTCTCGGGTGCCATCAGACTGGCGGCCAGGATGGACATGAAGCCGCTGCTCATCGGCCTCACCGTGGTGGCCTTTGGCACCTCCATGCCGGAATTCTTTGTCAGCCTGACGGCTAACAGCAAGGGCCATCCCGATATCATGCTGGGCAATGTCGTGGGCTCAAATATTGCCAATATCGGCCTCATTCTGGCTCTCTCGGCCCTGCTCCGCCCTCTTTTCGTTCATTATACCCGGCTGCGCCTGGAGTTATGGGCCATGCTGGGGGCCAGCTGCCTCTTTGCCGCCATCGCCTGGTTCGGCTCGTTCAATCGCATAACCGGCCTTCTCTTTATCGCGCTCCTCATCTGGTACACCTGCTTTGTCTATCGCCATCCGGCCAGCAAGGCAGAACCCCTGGCGGAGGAAAAGGCCTCCTATTTTTTAATTATCCTGCTGTGCAGCCTGGGCCTTGTCACCCTGGCCCTGGGTTCTGATCTCTTCATCCGCGGCGCCGTGGATGTGGCCCTTTATTTCGGTATTTCCGACCTCATCATCGGCCTGACCATGGCCGCCGTGGGCACCTCTCTGCCTGAGCTTGCCTCCTGCATTTCAGCCATCCGCCGCCACCATACCGACCTCCTGGTGGGCAACATCATCGGCTCCAACCTCTTCAACCTGCTCATGGTTCTAGGCGGCACAGCCCTTATCTATCCCTTTGCCATCCCGGCGGACCTCCTTAAGAGAGATCTCCCTGTGATGATTGGTTTTTCATTGATATTGCTGATTTCCATCATCACCAAACACCAGGTCTCCCGGCTTGCCGGCTTTTTTCTGCTGGCGGCCTATGGTATCTATATGTATAGCCTTATTTAACCCTTTCCCCTCCGCCGAGTTCGGCCCCCCAACATGAAAAACAGCTATAATAGCCAAGAGGCCCTGGAATATATTGAACGCTATCCCCAATTTCCTCCTGAAATGGGGCTGCGGGTCTACACCTCCCGACTCTTGGGCCAGGAGGAAGACCTGGTTCTCCACGGCGGCGGCAACACTTCGGCCAAGGCCATAATGACCAATATCTTCGGCGAAGAAGAGCGGCTTATCTTTGTCAAGGGCAGCGGCTGGGACTTGGGCGACATGGAACCAGCCGGCCTGCCGGGCCTGCGACTGGCGCCCCTCTGCAGGCTCAGGGCCTTGGCCGCCCTGAGCGATGAGGAGATGGTCAATCAGTTCCGCACCAACCTGGTGGATGCCACCGCCCCCAATCCCTCCATCGAAACCCTGGTCCACGCCTTTCTGCCCCACACCTTTATCGACCACACCCATGCCGATGCCATCGTCACCCTCACCAACCAGCCCCATGCCGAAGAACTGCTGCAGGCCGCCCTGGGTGACAAGGTGGGCATCCTGCCCTTTATCATGCCCGGCTTTCCCCTGGCCAAGGCGGTGATTGCTCTCTATGAGTCGCAACCAGAGATGGAATGCCTTATCCTGCGCCACCACGGCATCTTCACCTTTGCCGACGATGCCCGCACCGCTTACGAACGCATGATCCACTATGTGAGCCGGGCGGAGAATTTCATTGCCGCCAAAATCAAGGAGAAGCCTCTGCCGCCGGCCATAGAGGTGCAACGGCCGGACACCGACACCATCCTGCCTCTTCTGCGGGGAGCCCTCAGCTTCACGGAGACCAGCGGCTTTCAGCGCTGCTTCCACCTCCATCTCCGCAGCAGCAAAGAGATCCTCAGCGCCATCAACAGGCCTGATTGCCACCAACTTTACGGGGGAGGCGTCCTTACCCCTGACCATGTAATCCGCACCAAGAACTATCCCCTTTTCCTTGATTTCAGCAATTGCCAGGGAGCGGCAGAGATGGCCGCCCACATCACGGCAGAGATCGCCGCCTATGTTGCCGCCTACGAGGCCTATTTCAGCAAACACGTTGCCGCCCTGGGGGAAGCGCGGATCCAGCTCGATCCCCTGCCCCGGGTCATGGTGGTGCAGGGGCTGGGGCTGATCACTGCGGGCAAGACCCCCAAAGAGGCCGGGATCTGTGCGGATATCAGCGAACACACCCTGAAGGCGAAAATGGCCGGCGCCAGCCTGGGCCGCTTTCAAGAGCTTGAGCCGGCCGCAGTTTTTGCCATGGAATATTGGGCTCTGGAGCAGAGCAAGCTGGGCCGGAAGAACCCCTTGGCCCTGGAAGGAAAAATTGCCCTGGTCACCGGCGGCGGCGGCGCCATTGCCCTGGGCATCAGCCGCAAACTTCTTGAGGCCGGGGCCCGGGTCTTTCTCTCTGATATTGATGAGAAGCGACTGCAGATCGTCCATACTACCCTGGCCAGCCGGTATGGCACCATGGTCCGCCCCCTTATTATGGATGTCGCGGATCCCGACTCCGTGCGCCGGGGCTACAGCACCCTTCTGCTTGAGGCCGGCGGCCTGGATATCCTGGTCCCCAATGCCGGTATTGCCCATGTGGCCGCTCTGGAAAATCTTGATTCGGCAACCTTTCACAAGGTCCTTGACGTCAACCTCTGCGGTGTCTTTGAGGTGATCAAGGCGGCCATCCCTCTTTTTCGGCGACAAGACACGGGCGGCAATGTTATTATCAACAGTTCAAAAAACGTCTTTGCGCCCGGGGCCTCCTTCGGGGCCTATTCCGCCTCCAAGGCCGGGGCCCACCAGATCGGCAAGATAGCCGCCCTGGAACTGGCGGAGCTGGGAGTGCGAGTCAACATGATCAATGCCGATGCCATCTTTGATGACGGCCCGGTCTCCTCAGGACTCTGGGATGTGGTGGGACCGGAGCGCATGAAGTCACGAAACCTTGATCCCCAGGGGCTGAAAGAGTATTATCGGCAGCGCAACTTATTAAAAACCGAGGTCTTGGCCGATCATGTGGGTAATGGCGTGGTCTTTTTTGCCAGCAACCAAACCCCCACCACCGGCGCCACCCTCCCCATTGACGGCGGCATCATGGCTGCCTTTCCCAGGTAAAAGAACATGGCACAGATACGATCCACAATGGAAATGGTTCTTGAACGGGCCGCCCGCCTTGAGGCGGAGACCGAGGGCACAGAGAGCCTGAGCAAAGAAGAAAAGAGTCGGGAGGGCATGCGCCTTGCTGCTCAATATTTACGGGGCGAAGAAGTGGATCTGGCGGCCTTACTCACCAAACCGCCGGCGGAGAAGGCCCTGCTGGTGCAGGGTGCTCTCACCGCTCTGCTGCGCAATATCACCCTCCCCAGGGAAGAGGAGGACCGGGCCGGGGCCGACAAGGCCATGCAGGGCATGCTGCAACTGGGCCAGGATCCGCAAATGCAGGCCGTTCTGGTGGAAATGAAAAAGCTCCTGGATCATTATCTCCAGCATAAAACAGATCTCCGCGGCCAGCTGGAAAAGCAATTCGCCCAGCAGATAGAGATGCTTGAGCAATCCATGGCTCAAAAAACCGGCGGCCAGGTCAAGCTGGAACCTTCCCAGCATCCCAAATTTGCCGAGGAATGGCAGAAGATTATGGTGCAACTTAACGAACAGTACGGCAACGCCCTGGATCAGCAAAAGAGCTATATTCAGGAACTCCTCACCAGCTGATGGCCCTGTTGACCCTGCAACGAGAAGCTGCCGCCTCTTCCTGGCCGGACCTGGAAGAGAAGCTGGCCCGTTGGGGTGCGGAACTGACCCTGGTGGAGCAGAGCGCCGAGAGCCGGACCTATCAAGGCGATCTGGCCTCTCAGGGCCAGCCCCTAACCATCCTCATGGAACTGCAGACCCTCCTGGCCGACCAGGAGGTCCACTTCTTCCTTGACCTGAAATCATGACCCCTTCTCTTCTGGCCCAGCTCAAATCAAAGCTGCGCCGCCGGCTTCTTGACGCCATCTTGATCAGCCAGCCCCATAACCGCCGATTTTTAAGCGGTTTCACCCCCTTGGATCACGGCATTGAAGAGTCGGCCGGACTGCTTCTCATCCCCAGGAAGGGCCAACCCCTGCTGCTCACCGATTCCCGCTTTGAACTTGTAGCTGGCCAGGATGCCCCTGATTTCGAAATCATGGTCCACCGCCACGGCGTGGTGGACCTTCTCAAGAAACTCTTTAACCGCCTCCAGATAAAAAGGTGCGCCTTTGAGAGCCATTACACCCTGCACGCCACTGCGGCAAAGCTGCAGGAGATGGCACGGGCCCAAGGCGTCACCCTTGTCCCGGTAACGGACCTGGTGGAAAAGATGCGCCTCTGCAAGAGCAGGGCAGAACTGGAGAAGATCGCCCAGGCCGTGCTCTTAAACGAAGAGATCTTTCAAGAAACCTACCGCCAGCTGCGACCGGGCATGACCGAAATCGAAGTGGCCCTGCAGATTGAAAACCGCATGCGCCGCCAGGGAGCGGACCGCCCCAGCTTTGAGACCATTGTGGCGGCCGGCCCCAACGGGGCCCGGCCCCATGCGGTGCCCACCTCCCGGCCCCTTAAAGAAGGGGAACCCGTGGTTATTGATATGGGCCTTATCCTGGATGGCTATTGCTCTGACATGACCCGCACCGTGGTGCTGGGTAGCCCTGATCACCAGACCAAGGAGATCATCCGCCTGGTGCGTCGGGCCCAACTGGCCGGCATGGCAGCACTCCAGGCCGGGGTTACCGGCAGGCAGGTGGACAGGGCGGCACGGGAGGTAATCAGAGAGGGAGGATATGGCGACAAATTCGGCCACGGCCTGGGCCACGGCGTGGGTCTGGCCGTGCATGAGGCCCCGGGTCTCAGCCCACGCGCCACCAAGAAGCTGCAGGCCGGCATGGTGGTCACCGTGGAGCCCGGCATCTATATAGAGGGCTGGGGGGGTGTGCGACTGGAGAATATGGTGGTGGTGGAAGAAGGGGGCTGCCGTCTCTTAAATAAGGACACCACCTTTCTGGACATTTAGGAGCCTGTCGGACTTAACGCTGATCTACTGCGAAAAAACTGGATTTGGCCATATTCCCCGCTCTTTCTCGTTAAATAGATCCACTATTCTCCGCGAAAGATCGAAAAATCTGACTCAAACCGGCTTTCCCTCGCTACGATCGGTCAAGCCCGACAGCCTCCTAGGCTCCGGGCAGATCGCCCTGCAGGGGGCACTCCTGACAGCGGGGGTTGTTCTTCTTGCAAAACTCCTTGCCCAGACAGACCAGCAGGGCATGATACTCGTTATAGAGATCCGCCTCTGGGGGCAGAACACTCATGAACAGCTCCTGCATCTCCTCATAACTGCTTTCCTCGGCCACCAGGCCGTGTCTGCTCAGGAAACGATAGGTATAGGCGTCCACCACAAAGATGGGCTTGCGGGCGGCATAGAGGAGGATGGAATCGGCCGTTTCCGGACCGATGCCCTTGACGGAGAGTAATTTGGACCGCAAGAAAAAGATATCCTGGCTGAAGAATTCCTCCAGGCTGCCGCTGACGGCAATCTCCTCGGCCAGCAGGGTGAGAAGATTTTTAAGGCGCTGGGCCTTGATATTATAATAGCCGGCCGGCCGGATCAGGGCCGCCAGCTGCGCCACAGGCAAGGCCAGGAGGCCGTCCAGGGAAAGGGGCTGCTCCTGCTTGAGATGAGCAAGGGCCAGGCTGACATTGCGCCAGTTGGTATTCTGGGTCAACACCGCGCCCACCAGGATCTCCAGGGTGGTGTCACCGGGCCACCAGCGCTGGGGCCCGAAATGATCAGAGAGCGTCTGGTAGAGATCCTGGAGGCGGGAGCCGGCCATTAATCACCACGCATAAAGAGCAGGTAAATAACCACCATGATGACCCCCAGGCCAACGCCGGCCACCGGCAGCACCTTGCCCAACTGAAGTTCACCGTTAACCACCAGCCCATGGGCATAGGGGCTGCCGGTAAAGATCCAGACCCCGATACCCAGGGCGAGAAAAATAATGGCGTTGATATTTTGTTTATAGAACCACCAGCTCACCTGGGCAATGAGGGGAACCAGCACCCAGGGGTTGGTGAAGGCACCCCGGACATCGACATTCTTCAATTGCTCCGGGATATTGGTGTTCACCCAAAACTCAGAAAGCGCGGCAAGGATATTATCCATCTAAACTCCTTAAGGAAAACCCATGGGAAGGAGATCTCCCTCTATTTTTCCGTGGGGCAGCGGCCAGGCTTGGTTGCCTTTTTATAGACCTTGATGGCACAATAATCGCCACACATGGCACAGGCATCACCCCTATAGGAGTTGCCCATTTCCCGGTAGCTCCTAGCCTTCTCCGGGTCGACAGAAAGCTCGATCTGCCCCTTCCAGTCCAGATTGTTACGGCATTTAGCCATGGCGATATCCTTGTCAATGGCCCCAGGCACACCCTTGACGATATCGGCGGCATGGGCGGCAATCCGCGAGGCCATAACACCCTCCCGCACGTCCTCGGCACTGGGCAGCTTCAGGTGTTCAGCCGGAGTGACATAGCAGAGGAAGTCAGCACCGGCCGAGGCAGCCAAAGCGCCGCCGATGGCACCGGTGATATGATCATAACCAGGGGCGATATCGGTCACCAAGGGTCCCAGGACATAAAAGGGGGCGCCATGGCAAAGACGTTTCTGCAGAAGCACATTGGCGGTGATCTGATCCAGGGGCATATGACCCGGGCCCTCAACAATGACCTGGACACCGGCCTCCCAGGCCCGCTGGGTGAGTTCGCCAAGATGGATCAGTTCCTGGACCTGGCCCCGATCCGTGGCATCCACCAGACAGCCGGGACGCAGACCGTCACCCAGGCTCATGGTCACCTCATATTCTTTCAAGATGGCCAGGATTTCGTCGTAATGCTCATAAAAGGGATTTTCCTTCCGGTTATGGCTCATCCACTCAATGGTAAAGGAACCACCGCGACTGACCACCCCCATCAGACGCTCATGGCCCTTAACCTTGGCCAGGGCATCACGGGTCAGACCGCAATGGATGGTCATGAAATCAACGCCATCCCGCGCCTGCTCCTCAATGGTGGCCAGCATCTCCGCCACGGTCACCTCACCAATGGCCTTTTTCTTCTTTTCCACCACATCGGCCACCGTTTGGTAGACCGGCACCGTGCCCAGGGGAATGGGGCATTCCTTGAGGATGCCGCGGCGCACCGCATTGATATTTTCCCCCATACTGAGGTCCATCACCGTGTCTGCCCCGGCCCGCAGGCAGACGCACAGTTTTTCCAGTTCCTGTTTGGCCTCAGGCATATCACGGGAGGCACCGATATTGGCATTGACCTTGGTGGAAAGGCCCTTACCCACTGCCATGATTTTGGCAAAATCATGGTTGATATTCTTGGGAATGGCAATGGTACCTGCGGCAACACCGGCCATGAGCACCTCAAGGGCAACCCCTTCGTGCCGGGCACAGGTCTCAAAAAGTGGGGTCACGGTGCCGCGCAGCGCATCTTCACGAATACTCATCAAAATTCTCCATAGGGACAGGTACAAAAAATATAACCCTGACAAGGCAAGAAGGGCGCCAGAAGCGGCTCAACCGGCCATCAGAGATGCTCTCAATTCACCAAACAAAAAAGGAGAAAACATACCAGTGGTTATATCCACATGTCAATGCAAAAGCCCGGCAAGCAGGCGAGAAAGAATGCGCGCCAAAGAGTCAGGCGCCCAGAAGAGAATGAATATAGGAAGCGAGTTCCTGAAGATTAAAAGGTTTGCAGATATGGCCTTTGAAACCGAAATCTTCACAATATTCCATGGCAGGGGCACTGGCATCGCCACTGGTAACGATAATAACCGCCCCGGGATACGCTTTGCCGATGAGGGCGGCCGCCTCCTCCCCCCCCATACCACCCTGGACCGTCAGGTCCATAATAACGGCATCAAAGGGGGCATTTTCCTGAGCCGCCTGCCCATAGGCGGCAACCGCCTCTTCCCCGCAGGCCACAGAAAAGACCTCAAAGCCCATTAAATGCAGCGATTGCTCCAGAAGAGTGCGAATAGTTGCCTCATCATCCATAATCAGGATACGCTTTAGGGGGGCCGGCTCTGTCATGGATTTCAATTCCTCCTACCATTTCCTGTGACCTGCACTGGTTTCACCAGTTCAAAGTATCTGAGGAATCTGGTTAAATGTCAATAATATCTCTCACCATTGCGGCTTGACACCCAGAAATTGATGCTTAAATTTTATTTCGTTTTACCGGTCAACCCCCTCTTATTACAAACACCAGACAAGGCAAGGGTCGTATCATGACAGATGTAAAAAGTGAAACCAAAGAGTTCCAGGCTGAAGTCAAACAGCTGCTAGATATTGTTATCCACTCCCTCTATACCGAACGGGATATTTTTCTCAGGGAGCTGATCTCCAATGCCGCCGATGCCCTGGAAAAATTCCGGCACCAGCAGCTTATGGAAGACGAGGTCTTTGACCAGGATGCCCCCCTGGCCATCGCCATCAGCTTTGATGACAAAGAACATACCCTGACCATTACGGATTCAGGCATCGGCATGACCCGGGCGGAATTAGAACAGAACCTGGGCACCATTGCCCATTCCGGCTCCAAAAATTTCTTCTCCGGCCTGGCCGAGGCCGCCAAAAAGGATGTCAGCCTCATCGGTCAGTTCGGGGTCGGCTTTTATGCCGCCTTTATGGTGGCCAACAAGGTCCGGGTCCAGTCCCGTTCCTACCGTGTCGATGCCGAAGGCTGCGAATGGGCCTCCGAGGGAGCCGGCAGCTACACCTTAACATCCTGCCCCGGACTCCATCGCGGCACCAAGATCATCATCGACCTCAACGAGGAGAGCTACGATTATGCCTCTGAGCAGATGATAAAGCGCATCATCAAACAATACTCCAACTTTGTGCCCTTTCCCATCAAGGTGGCCGGTGAAACCGTCAATACGGTCCAGGCCCTGTGGGCCAAATCCAAGCAGGATATCAAAGCGGCAGAGTATAATGAGTTTTACAAGTTCATCGCCAATGCCATGGACGAACCCGTAACCACCCTGCACTTTGCCGCTGATGCCCCTCTGGCCATCAAGGCCCTGCTCTTCGTACCCCAGGAAAACCTGGAGACTCTGGGCTTTGGTCGCATGGATCCGGGGGTCAGCCTCTACTGCCAGAAAATCCTTATTGAACAAGATAGCGCAGCTATCCTGCCCGAATGGCTGCGCTTTGTCAAAGGCGTGGTGGACAGCGAAGACCTGCCCCTGAACATCTCGCGCCAGGCCCTGCAGGACAGTGCCCTGGTGGTCAAGCTCAACAAGATCATCACCAGCCGCTTTCTGAAACACCTGACCGAGCTGGCTGAAAAAGAACCCGCGACCTACGAAAAGATCTGGAAGACCTTTGGCATCTTCCTCAAAGAGGGCGCCACCAGCGATTTCATGCACAGAGAGGCCCTGGCCAGACTTCTGCGCTTTGAATCCTCCAAATCAGAACCAGGTCAGCAGATCGCCCTCAGCGACTATGTGGCAAGGATGAAGGAAGAGCAGAAAGAGATCTATTACGTCAACGGTCCCAGCCGGGAAGCCATTGAGGCGGGACCCTACCTGGAGGCCTTTAAAAAGAATGATATTGAGGTGATCTACACCATGGAGCCCATTGATGATTTTGTCTTCAGTCATCTGGGGGAGTTTGACTCCAAAAAGCTGGTATCCGCGGACCGGGCCGATATTGACCTGCCCAAAGACGCCGAAGAGGAGAAGGCAGAGGCGGCTGAAAAACCGGAAGAGCTGGAATCCACGGTGGCCACCAGCCTGCTCAAGTGGATGAAGGAGACCTTGGGCGACCAGGTCAAGGAGGTGGTGGCCTCCAAACGGCTGGTGGGCAGCCCGGCCATCATCGTCAATCCGGACAGTATCTTCACCAGCTCCATGGAGAGGATCCTCAAGGCCACCAACCAGGAGCACCAGATCAGCTCCAAGACCCTGGAGATCAACACCAGCCACTCCCTGATCAAGGGGCTGGCTGAAATGCGGGTCAAGGATGAGGAGTTTGCCAAAAACGTTGTTGAACAGATCTACGACAACGCCCTGATCCAGGCCGGTCTGCTCAGCGAACCCCGCTCCATGGTAGAGCGCAACTACAAGATCCTGGAGCGGGCCCTGAAATAAAGGCGCCCCCCTCATTACGGGCCATAAAAAACCCTGCGGCAGGATCTGCCGCAGGGTTTTTTATGGCCCAGCCTCTTCTTTTGGGTCTGCTGCTGCCCAGCCACCAGGTGTCATGGCCAAAGAGGGTTTTGGAGCCCTTCTCAAGAAAGGGCCTAAAAATAGTAACCGAAATTGATGTTAAAGCGGCTGTGCCACGCATCATCCGCGCCATCGCCTCCGGCCAGGGAGTCGGTCCAACCCGGACCGAGCCAGGGATGATTTTTGCCCATGGCAAAATCAATATAGGTATAGACCGGCCCCGCGGTTATGGCCACGCCCAGCACATTCTGCTGGGAATCCTGGTAGTCGTTTTCATCCTTGTCCAGGAAGGAATAATCATCATAAAAGGTGAGGTCGGTAATGGGCCCCCAATGGACCGGCAGGCTGTAACTGAGCCCGGCCATGTAGATATTGCCGGCCCTTGCCACCTTATAGGGGGCGTCATAGGCGCCCATGACCACAAGACCGTCATCAAGGCCGGCGGGATTGTCCTGATTATATTGATAGCGGAGGGCCTCCACCATCAGATTCCAGCGATCAAGGGTGGTGTTGAGATGCACCGCCCCGGCCACCCGGCTGCCGTTCTTCTCTGTGGTGCTGTTGTAGAGCTGGCCCACCTCACCGGAAAAACCCAGTTCCGTGCTGCCGCGCCCTTGGCCATGGTCAAGGGCGTAGGCCAGCCGGACATTGAGCTGGTTGCTCTCCTCATTACGATACTCGTCGCCGTCATACTCGGCATGGACCACGTCATATGAGTAGCGCTCGCTGTTGGCCGCCCCATACTCGGAACTCTTAAAAAAGGCGAGCTGGAGATTCCAGGGCGCCCGGTCATAGACAAGCTTGAGGCCGGCGTCATAATCATCCTCCAGACCCACATAATAGGGGAGCTGAAAGAAAAAATTGTGGGAGGCGTAGGGGAGGATGCCAAAGGGCACCTGGGTCACGCCAAGCTGGGCCTGCACGCTCTCGCTGAAGTCATAGCCGATCCAGCCATGGTGGAGGAAATTGTAGTTACTGCCGTCGTCCCCGTAAAAGCGATATTCGGCGGAGATCAGCACGTCCTTGAAAGAACCATCCACATTGAAGCGGAAGGTATCGATATCAAAATCCCCGCCTCTGTCTTGGGTCTTGCTATCCCAATCCTTGTACATATAATTGAAGCGCAAGGCCCCGCCGATATCGAAATAATCCTCGCCCTCCTGGTCGACTTCCGCCCGGATGACCGGCTGCTGCTCCAGTTCACCGCTTATCATGCTTTCCAGTTCAGCAAGGCGCTCCTCCATCGCCTCCAGCTCCGCCACCTTCGCATTCAGGGCCTTTATCTGACCACGAAGGGATGCACTCTCTCCTTCGCCGGCAGATCCGGACACCGGCAGGGTCACCAGAGCCAGCAAGGCTACGCCCATGGCTTTACAGATCTTGTTCATCACCTATCTCCTTGGATAACAGCGGCACGCAAAAGGACATTGCTGCCCCTGAGCAAAGACAGTTGCCGCGCCGCCACGGACTTTTCAGACGTCCGGCATGTATCTTCCTGATCAGCCAATTATTGTTTCCCCTTCTTGGAGAATGACGACTCCTCTCTTCTCCCTGCCCGGCACACCCTCATCTGACCCCCACGCCTTTTACAAAGCTATCTCGGGGGTCACCGTGCTGTCAACCATGTACCTGTCGCGGTCATGGAGGCTGGCGAGAAGGCGGCCTAGCATCTGGCTGACATACCCCCTCTTTGCTTCAGATGACCAGGTCCTGCGTGGCGTGGTACGCCTCAGCAATGCGCCGGGTAATATAGCCCAGAAGCTCCTCATCGTGGCCATCATAGTCGAAACAGAGCGCATCCTGGCCCAGCAGACCGCCGGGCACAAAATCGCCCCGCTCCTCCGGGTCGGATATCCTCTCCCCATAGAAACAGATTGAGAGCCAACGCTGGCCGGGATCGTCATCAATGACATCAATCATGGCGTAGAGAGGCCCTTCCTCCTGCTGAGCCGCAGCGATATGGCCCCGCAGGGAATAAGTTATGCCCGGACGGGCCTGAAAGGAAACCAGGGAATGTTCCTTTTTTAAAAGCAGCTCGCCCAGATGAATAAAGGCGTCTCTGGTGCCGAGGTCATCTTGCTGCCAGCCGGCAATAAAAGCAGCCAGGTCCGCCTGGGTGGTATCATGTGCAAACATCATCCCTCCTTCATCTCCATTTTCTTTGTTGAGCGCCAAAGCAGCAAAACAGCGCCGGATTTTCTCCTTCATTATCAGGTTATTGCCAGAAAAAGGCCCGGCCATGCCCTGGCAGATGGAGAGGCATACCAGATATGAGCCGGCCAGGAAAGGCCTCTCTGCCTTTTGGCCCCTGCCAATGGTCTATGGCTGCGGTCGCTTTTTTGGCAAAATCCTCTTCCGGGAAAAGCCCTGGCAAAGAAAGATTGTAATGAAGCGCTATGGTTGATCCCGGCGGCTTGCAAAGAGACCGTTTCCAAAAAAAAATACCCCTCGCCTCTGATGCCAGAGGGGAGGGGTATTTGGGGGGTGGCAGAGACAACGCCGTTATCAGTTCCCAAGCACCGCCGAGGGATCAATGGTCTGCATATTCGGGAGCCGGTGCGCAATGCCCTTATGGCACTCAATGCAGGTTTTCTTTTCATCATCGCCCCTGATATGTTGCTCCATGGCCCGTCGTGACTGTTTGGTATAATCCATATTGGCGGCCGAATGACAGGTGCGACACTCCCGTGAATCATTGGCCCTCATCTCGGCCCACACACTTTCCGCCAACACCAGCCTTTTGTCGAGAAATTTCTCCCGGGTATTGATGGTGCCCTTGAAATGGTGAAATACTTCCCGGGCGGCCTTGACCTTGCGTCCCACCTTCTCTATTAAATTCTGCGAGAGATGGCAATCAGTGCAGGTGGCCCGCACACCGGACTTATTTATATAATGGGCGGTCTCCTTGTACTCCATATAGACGTTGGCCTCCATCTCATGACAGGAGATGCAGAATTTCTCAGTGGCCGAATAATGGAGTTCGCCCAGAAAGAGGGCAAGTAAGAGCATGCCTGCCACCCCGCCAAAGAGAAAAACCCCCCACCTGAAATATTTTTTATTAGTTGCTGCGACCATGTGACAACTCCCGACTTAAACTCTTCGTCTTAATATCTTATTTCAAGGCCTTAACGGGCTCAAACTCGTTTTCCACAAGGGGCCGGGTATCTGTCTGGGGTACATGGCACTGGGTACAGAAATATCTGGCGGCAGAGACGTTGGCCAGCTCCTTGCCCTCCCTGCCAACAAAATGGGTGGGCGGAATCTTGGTGGCCCGGGCCTGCTTATAATTGGCCCAGCTATGGCAGCTCAGACATTTATTATAGTTGCGATCAATGCGGTAGCCCTCTGTCTTATGGGGAATGAGGGGAGGCTGTTGCACATAATTACGGGGAATGGGCCGGTCATCAGCTATCAGCCGGTTAATTTCCGGCGGTTCAGAGCCGGCGTCAAGATCACGGTTGCCCCTCAGAGATTTCAGTTCCTCGGCCTGGACAGGCAAGGCCATGGCAGCCAGCGCCAGCAGGCTTACCACTCCTTTCGCTGTATGTTTCTTCATTTTATCAACTCCTCTTCCTTCGGTCAGCAGCAGCCGACGCATCCTTATCAGGCGTTCTTTATTGCCTTGCCTTTATTCTCTGGTGAGAATCTGTTGCCAAATTTAAATACCGACTGGGGACAGACATCGATGCAGCGCCCACAATTGGTACATTGCCCGGAACGAATCACCGGGGAGGAGCCCTCCACCCGCAAGGGTTCATGAAGGACCTGGGGTTCAGGGCAGACCCGGTAACAGGCCTGACACTGATCACATCTTTCTCTGTTGCCGGCAATCACCTTGAGCGGGCTCAGATAGCCAAGCAGGCTGTAAAAGGCCCCGGTGGGGCAGATCTGGCACCAGCCCCTCTTACCCAGCAGCAGATCGAAAAAAAAGAGGGCGGCAGCCACCACTAGGGCGCTGGAGAGCCCAAAAATAATGGCCCTGGGGAAAATGGTTACCGGATTGATCATCTCCCAGAGGGCTGACTGAAAAACCAGGGCCAGGCCGCCCACCATGGCCAGCAACCAGTAGCGACTGCTGTTTGAAAAAAAAAGAACCCCTCTGATGCCGATCCTGTCACGCAGCCAGGCCGTGGAATCGGCAATGATATTGACGGGGCAGACCCAGGAACAAAAGACCCGCCCCCCCACCAGCCCGTAGAAAATAATAACCACAAGGACCCCTATCAAGGCCGGGGCCGCCGGTTTATGGCCGCTGAAAAGGGTCTGCAGAAAGACCAGGGGATCGGTAAGCGGCAGGAGATCCAGGGTCAGGGAAGCAGAAAGACTCCCGGATATCAGCCAGATGCCGGCCAAGGGCCCCAGGAGAAAAAAACCCAGGACCATGAGCTGACTGCTTCGCCGCAGGATGAGCCATTTCATGGTGTACCCTCCGGCCCGAAGGGGGGCGTAAATTCCGGCAGACGGTCGGGCAGATCCAGGGCTTCCGGGATGAGGCTTCTCCCCTTTCTGGCCTTCTCCTCCCAGCCCAGACGATAATGGTGGCCCAGGGCACCCTTGGCCAGGTCCAGGGGCAGCACCTTGATGGCCGATGTCTCCAAGACACAGGATCTTTCGCACTTGCCACAGCCCGTACAATGCTCGGAATGGACCTTGGGCAGAAAAAGGGTATGTTTGCCGCTCCTCTGGTTATGCTGGGCCTCCAGGGTCAAGGCCTTGTCAATCTGGGGGCAGGAACGGTAACAGACACCGCAACGCAGGCCCAGATAGTTAAGGCAGGTCTCCTGATCAATGAGCACGGCCAGGCCCATGCGGGCCTGGGTGACATCCGTGAGCTCAGGGTCCAGGGCCCCGCTGGGACAGGCCCGGACACAGGGCAGATCCTCACACATCTCGCAGGGCACCTGCCGGGGTTGAAAAAAGGGGGTACCGGTGGCCACAGGGCTGAAAAGCCCCGCCATCTGCAGGGTGTCATAGGGACAGGCCCGGAGGCATTGGCCGCAGCGCAGGCAGGAGGAGAGAAACTCGCTCTCCAGGCCCGCCCCCGGAGGCCGGACAAAGACCTGGGACGAGGCCCCGGCCTGCCTGGCCCCGAAACCGGCAGCAACGCCCAGCAGGGCCGCACCGCAGGCGGCCTTGGTCCCATCCGCCAGAAACTGGCGACGGCTGGTTTCCTTTATGCCTTTACTCTTCTTTCCCACACCACGCCCCCGGCCTAAGCCCGTTCCACCCTGACGGCACATTTCTTATAATCCGTCTCCTTGGAAATGGGACAGGTGGCGTCCAAAATCAGCTTATTCGCCAAACGCCGGGCATCAAACCAGGGCAGAAAGACCATGCCCCGGGGCATCTTGTTGCGGCCCCTGGTCTCGACACTGGCGGTGACCTCGCCGCGCCGCGAGGCAATCTTCACCGGCATGCCCCGGCGCAGGCCACGCTCTTTGGCGTCCTCCGGATGCATGAAGAGCACGGCATGGGGGACGGCCCTGTAGAGCTCAGGCACCCGCTGGGTCATGGAGCCGGAATGCCAATGCTCCAGAACACGGCCGGTACAGAGCCAGAGATCATACTCCTGGTCCGGGGACTCGGCCGGCGGCTCATAGGGCAGGGCAAAGATATGGGCCTTGTTGTCCTTATGGCCGTAAAACTGCAGGCCGCTGCCCTTGGCCACATGGGGGTCATAGCCCTCCCGGTAACGCCACAGGGTTTCCTTGCCGTCGATTATCGGCCAGCGCAGACCGCGGGCCTTGTGATAATCATCAAAGGCCCCCAGTTCATGGCCCTTCTTCGGTCCCTGCAGACCAAAGAGGCGGTACTCCTCAAAGAGTCCCTTCTGGAGGTAGAAGCCGAAATGGGCCATTTCACTATTTTGATACTCATTGCCGGCGCCGTCCACCACCTTCTGCGTGGGGTATTTATTGACCTGACCGTTGGCATAGAGGATATCATAAAGTGTCTTGCCGCGATATTCGGGCTTGCCGGCAATAAGCTCTGCCGGCCACACCTCCTCCACCTTGAACCGTTTGGCAAACTCCACCATCTGCCAGAGATCGCTCTTGGCCCCTTCCGGAGCCTCCACCTGCTGCCGCCAGAACTGAGTGCGGCGTTCGGCATTGCCATAGGCCCCCTCCTTTTCCACCCACATGGCCGTGGGCAGGATAAGATCAGCAGCCATGGCGGTTACCGTGGGATAGGGATCGGAAACCACAATGAAATTTTCCGGGTTTCGATAGCCGGGCAGGGTCTCCTCATTAAGATTGGCGGCGGCCTGGACGTTGTTGTTGCACATGACCCAGTAGGCATTGAGCTTGCCATCCTTGAGCATGCGGTTCTGGAGCACGGCGTGGTACCCCACCTGGCCGGAGATGGTGCCCTTGGGCAACTGCCAGATCTGTTCTGCGAAATCTCGGTGGCCCTCCTTCGTCACCACCAGATCGGCAGGAAGACGATGGGCAAAGGTGCCCACCTCCCGGGCCGTGCCGCAGGCAGAGGGCTGGCCGGTGAGGGAGAAAGGGCCGTTGCCGGGTTCCGAGATCTTGCCGGTCAACAGATGGATGTTATAGACGAGGTTATTGGCCCAGGTGCCGCGGGTATGCTGGTTGAAACCCATGGTCCAGTAGGAGACGATCTTACGCTTGGGATCGGCGTACATCTCGGCCAGTTCCAGCAGCTGCTCCTTGGGCACGCCGGTCATCTCCTGGGTCTTGTCCAGGGTATAGTCGGCAACAAATTTTTTATACTCCGCAAAGGTGATATCAACACTGCCCCCTGCCTTGGTGGCATTGACCGCCTTGCTCTCCCGTTCATCCTCGGGCCGGAGGCCGTAGCCGATATCCGTATTCCCCTTTTTAAAACGCACATGTTTACCGACAAAATCGCTATTCACCGCGTTGTTTTCAATGATGTAGTTGGCGATAAAGTTGAGGATAACCAGATCGGTCTGGGGCTTGAAGACCATACCCAGGTCAGCCAGTTCAAAATTCCTGTTCTCAAAGGTGGAGAGCACCGCCACCTTGACATGGGGGGCGGTGAGACGCCGATCCGTGAGCCGGGACCAGAGAATGGGGTGCATCTCCGACATATTGGCGCCCCAGAGCACAAAACCATCGGCATACTCCAAATCGTCATAGCAGCCCATGGGCTCGTCAGAGCCGAAGGTCCGCATAAAGCCGGCCACGGCCGAGGCCATGCAGTGGCGGGCATTGGGATCAAGATTATTGGTGCGCAGACCCGCCTTCATCAGCTTGGAGGCGGCATAGCCCTCAAAGACCGTCCACTGGCCCGAGCCGAACATACCCACCGAGCTGGGGCCCTTTTTCTTAAGGGCCTCCTTGAATTTGGCGGCCATGGTGTCCAGGGCCTCGTCCCAGCTCACCGCCGTGAAATCGCCCTCCTTGTCATATTTACCGTTTTTCTTGCGGAGCAAAGGGGTCTGCAGGCGATCCTTGCCATACATGATCTTGGAGAGAAAATAGCCCTTGATGCAGTTAAGACCGCGGTTAACGGGGGCATCAGGGTCACCCTGGGTGGCCACCACCCGACCCTCCTTGGTACCAACCAGCACCGAGCAGCCCGTGCCGCAGAAACGACAGGGGGCCTTGTCCCAACGGATATTGAGATCGCCTTCCTGGGCCAGGGCCTCCGCCTCAGGCAGGGATATGCCGGCGGCCAGCGCCGTGGCAGCCACGGCATTACTCTTGATAAATGTACGTCTGGATAACTTCATGATTTTCTCCTTAGCCAATATCTTCGCTATGCTGATAGACGAGAGAGGCATTCAAAACCCCCGGCACCTGATGAAGACGCAGCACAATGTCACTGGTCTCCCGGTAGCCCTCCTCAACAACGGTTACCACCAGGCGGCCATTCTCATGAATGCCGTGGACCTCAACACCGGCCATGGTCGCAAGCTGTGCCTGCACCGTCGCAAGATCCGTGGGCCTGGCTTGCAGGACAACTCCGGCAATATTCATAGCGCCTCCCTTGTTTGTTTCCTCATATTCCAATTCAAACGCCCGGTCACAATAACCCGGCCATGGTGACATATTCAGGATGGCAAAAAAGGGTGCCAAAAGACAAACCCTTTTTCTGACACGGTTTTTTGGCAAAACCCAGGAAGAAAGTAGCAAGGGCCATGCCAGGCGCAAGAGGCACGGCAAAAGAGGTGGAAGAAGAGGACAAAAGGAGTGCGGCCCCGGGGAAAAAAGGCGGCTGGAAGCAGCCGCCTGAGGGCTGACTGGCCGCCGTTAGTGTCACCGCAAGGTAACACAACCTCCCTGAAGTTACCTTACGGTGACGTCTGCCCCCATCAACGCCAGCTCAGCCGGGTCTGTTGGCGCGGCGGCAGACGCTGAAACGAAAAGCGAGGATAGCCCACCATCATGGCAGCGGTGAGCCCATGGCCCTCTGGGAGCTGCAGGGCCTCCTGCAGGGCAAGCCAGTTGCCGGCGGCCATCTGAAAAAAGCCGGCCCAGCAGGTCCCGATGCCCTGGGCAAAGGCAATAAGCTCAAAGGTGGTCAATAAAATGGTACTGTCCATCTGGGCCAGCCGATAATCCTGAGGACCATGCATCACCACCAGGCCCGGGGCATGACGCAGGATGCCGTCATAACCCTTTTCCCAGGCCCGAATCAGCCCCTGGACCCCGTAATGTCCTGCCAGGGGGTCGTCGCTGGCCAGCAAAGAACGCATCCAGTCAAAGGCATGTTCCGTGAGGCGCCTCAGCTCCTCCTTGTCATCAATGACCAGCCAGCTGATCTGCTGGCTGTTGCGCGCCGTGGGGGCGAAATGGGCCAGCTCGATACAACGCCCCAGGAGCTCCCGGTCAACGCTTTTTTGGCGATAGACCCTGATGGAGCGGCGGCCGCGGACCAGCTGGGTGAGTTGGGCCAGATCGGGCAGACGGCCGGCCTCAAAAGGCGGCCACTCCTGCTCCATATCCGGCAGGGCCAGGGCGCCATGGGGGCAGACGGCCTGGCAATGGCCGCACCTAATGCAGCGCTCCTTGGCCCCGGGTACGGCCCGGGGAAAGGTCTTCCCCACCTCCAGGGCAATAAGCCGAAAGGGACAGACCAGGGCACAAAGGCCGTCTTTCTGGCAGCGATCTTCATCAATGGTCAGCAAACCCATAAAAGGCTCCTCTAAGGCAGAATCATGGTTATGGCCTGCACCGGACAAACCCGCAGACAGGCCCCGCAGCCGGTGCAGCGCTCCAGCTCAAGCAGAGGCAGGGCAAAGCCCTCCTCCTGCCAGGGGTAGCTGATGGCCCGACTCTCACACTCCTCGGCACAGGTCCGGCACAAGGTGCTCCGGGCATTCAGGCAGCTCCCTGCGATATGGGCCTTGTGGCGCCACGGCTCCTGGCCCTCATTGACCAGGGCGCCTGCCGGGCAGCTCGCCGCGCAGATCCCGCAGAAAGTGCATTCCCCTGCCCTGAAATCAACCAGGGGATAACCAAAGCGATCCGTGGCCAGGATTTTCTCAGGACACCCCTCCAGGCATTGCCGGCAGCAGCTACATTTTTTAAAGAATTCTTCGCCTACCAGGGCCCAGGGGGGGCGGATCTCCAGGGTCCGGCCCCCCAGCAATAATGCCCGCCGCCCCTGCTTATGACTCATGCCCATTTCCCGGCCCCCTCTTTTTTGATCAAGAACAAAAAAACATCAGATCAGCCAGTAAAGGCCGGTGAGAGTGGCAAAGGAGAGCACAATACCCCACCCCACCAAGGCCGCCGCCAGCTCAGGCGCCAGACCGGCGGCCAGGGCCAGGGCACCGGCCGTAACCATGGGCGGCATACCTGCCTCAAAGATAGCAATCTGGGCCGCAGCGCTACTGAACCCCAGCAGGCGGCAGAGACCCAGGGCCAACAGAGGGGTGAGGAGCAGCTTGACCACCAGCCCCAGAGAAAAGGGCACCACATAGGAACCGGGCAGGCGGATCTTGAGCTGCAGCCCCACCGCCACCATCACCACCGGCACCAGGCTGCTGCCCATCCTCTCCAAAGTGGCGGCCAGGGCCGGCGGATAGGTATAGAAGCGCAGAAAAAAAGCCAGAACCAGGGCCACAAAGGGTGGGAAGGTGACAATCCTGGTGATGATTTTGCTAAGACGCGGACGGCTGCCCTCCTCATAGGCGGCCAGGACCAGGGTGCCGTAGGTGGCAAGGGCTATAAAACTGCCGAGCTGATCGTAGATCACGGCATAGGGCACAAATTCCTCACCAAAAAAGGCAATGACCATGGGAATGCCCAGAAAGGAGGTGTTGCCAAGGGGCACACAGAGCAGCAGGCAGCCCGTGACCTCCCGGCTCCAGGAGAAGAGGCGCTGCCCCAGAAGAACCAGCCCGGCCCCGATGGCCAACAGCAGCCAGGGCATGGCAATGGGCACCAGGAGATCGGCAGAGAACTGGAGAGTGGGCATCTGGGCCAGAACCAGGGCCGGCAAGGCGATATAGATAACATAGAGGTTGAGGGCCTGGGCCGTGGCGGCAGGGAGATCCCGGCGATGCTGAAGAAGCATGCCCGCGCCCAGACAGATAAAGATCAATAAAAAATTAGTCATGGTTTGCTCACCCGTGCCTTTTATAAAGAAAGATAGGAGCCAAGAAGCCCTCTGGCAAGGAGGTCTCCCGACATCAGCCTCTGCGGGGCCCGGTTATTTCTGCGCGGGTCATGAGCCCTTTACACCAAAAATCCCTTCTTTTGTAGTTTGTAGCAACAGGAATTCTTATCTTTTCCTTTTTACCACAACCAGGTAATAAAAAATATCCGCCCAGGCCCGGCAATCTCTGCCCTCCAAAAAGGGGGCCGCGGCCAACAAGGGCATTCCTTGCTTTTTTCCCCCTGCTCAGGTAGAAACTTTTCATTATGAATAAAAAAAGGCTCTTCTGGTATTTTTTCCTCTATGTGCTCATCTCCCTCCTTGCCCTCTTTGCAGCCACCCTCATCAGCTCGCAGCTCATCCGCGCCTTCTATGAACAGCAAACCCGCCTGGACCTTGAGGCGCGCGCCCTCCTGGTGGAGGAGCAGATCCTGCCGCTTTTTGTCCAGCAGCAGTGGCCGGAACTAAACACCCTGTGCAAAAAACTGGGCACTACATCCGCCAGCCGCTTCACCGTAATCCGGGCAGACGGCCGGGTAGTGGCCGACTCAGATGAAAATCCGGCCCGCCTGGACAACCACGGGGAACGCCCGGAAATTATCGCTGCCCTGGCCGGTGACACCGGCACATCCATCCGCTTTTCCTATACCCTGCAGACAAACCTGATCTATGTGGCCATTCCCCTGCGCCACCAAGACCAGGCCATCCTGGGCACCCTGCGCCTCTCCGTACCCATCACCGCCATTGATCAGGCCCTGGCCGCCATCCGGGCCAAAATAGGCCTGGGGGCGCTGGCCATGGCCCTGCTGTTGGCCGGGGTCACCTTCTTTATCTCCAGGCAGATCAGCAGGCCTCTCCAGGCCATGATGGCTGGTGCCGACAGGTTTGCCAGCGGCGATTTCCGGGCGGAGATCCCCCTGAGCGGGCCCAGTGAGATGGTGGCTCTCGCCGGTGCCTTGAATCGCATGGCCCGGGACCTTGACCACCAAATCCAGACCGTGGTGAGCCAGCACAACAAACTGGAGGCCATCTTCGACTCCATGGTGGAGGGAATCCTCACCATCAACCGCCAGGAACGGATCACGGCCTTAAACGGGGCGTCATGTCGTCTGCTTGAAACAACCATGCGCAAAAACGCCATTGGCCGGACCATTCTGGAGGTGGTGCGCAACAGCGGATTCAAACGTTTTATCCAGGAGGCCCTGCAGACGGATGAACCCCTGGAAAGGGAGCTTATCCTGGACCACAGCCAACTTGGCGACCGGGTTATCCAGGCCCACAGCGTCCAGATCAAGGATTCTGACCAGCAGATCCTCCTGGTTCTCCACGATGTCACCCGTCTCAAGGAACTGGAGAATCTGCGCCGCGACTTTGTCGCCAATGTCTCCCATGAACTGCGCACCCCCATTACCGCCATTCAGGGCTTTGTCGAGACCCTGCTGGACGGCGCCATGGCTGAACCAGACAACCTCCGCCAATTCCTCTCCATTATCGCCAGGCAATCAGACCGTCTCAAGTCGATCATTGACGACCTGCTTACCCTCTCCCGGATTGAAGAGGAAAAAAAGGCCATTGCCATGCAGAGCACGCCCCTGCGACCGGTCCTGGCCGCCGCCCTGGAGGTCTGCCGGCCCAGGGCCGCGGAAAAAGGTATTGCCCTTTATCTCCACTGTCCGCCTGATCTGACGGCAACCATCAATGCCCCCCTGCTGGAACTTGCCATGGTCAACCTCATTGACAATGCCATCAAATATTCCGGCACCAGCCAGGTGGATATCGGTGCCAGCCTCAGCCAGGAGCATATCGCCATCACCGTTGCCGATCAGGGCGAGGGTATCCCCCCCCAACACCAGCACCGTCTCTTTGAGCGTTTTTACCGGGCGGACAAGGCCCGGAGCCGCAAACAGGGCGGCACCGGCCTGGGGCTAGCCATTGTCAAGCATATCGTGCTCTCCCATAACGGCGAGGTGAGCCTGCTTTCCAGCCAGGGCAAAGGCGCCACCTTTACCATCATCCTGGACCGCTGAGGGGACAAGGCCGCACCGACAAGGTCTCCACCCTGATTGCCGCGGTCTTTAAAGAAAGAGTTCAACATCTTCTTGAGCCGGGGCGCAAATATCCTGGGGGAAAGAGAGGCCCCGGCCACGGCCATGCCCCAAAAGGGGTGGCGATAACAGGCCAGGCCCTGGCTTTTGATGACTGGTCCTCCCTGATGTGGTATAGAATAGAGGTCTACCGATCTTTGCAGGAGAATCCATCATGAAACCCCATTGCCTCAACGCCCGGGAAGAAGAGCTTGATCTTTTTTTCGGCGTTATTAATCGTTTTATCGGCTATTTCACCCGTGACGCCATCAGGGCCTCGCAAAACAACACCCAGCAAGAATATCCCTTTGTGCCCATGGATACCCGCCAGGCCCATGCCCAGATCAGCCTGGCCCGGGCCCTGCTCCAGCGCCAAAAGAAAATGGTGCCCGGCGTCTCCTTCCTTGATGTGGGGTGCGGCATCGGCAATGTCACCCTCCTGGCCGAGCTCATGGATTTTTCTGCCTTCGGCATTGAAAAAGACGAATATCCCTATAAAATAGCCCAAAAGCTCATGGGCCGGGAATGTGTGGCCCAGGATGATATCTGGGAGTTTGACCGGTTCCAAGAGTTCGATGTCATCTATTATTTCCGCCCCTTTGCTGAAAAAAAGCTGCAGATCGACTTTGAACATCTGATCGAGGAGAAACTCAAACCCGGGGGGATCCTCATCGCCAATCGCAAGATGGACATGGATATTGACCATGATCAGCGCTTCCGCCGCCTGGAAGAAGCCTGGCCGGTGTGGCAAAAAATCAAGGGGGAGGACGAGTAATGCGAAAGGCTACAATGCAGGTGACCACCCACCGCCCCATGGAACTTGTCGACATCACCGCCCAGGTGGAGGGCCATCTCAAGGAGAGCGGGGTGATCAGCGGCATCTGCCATCTCTACAACCCCCATACCACAGCCGCCCTCACCATCAATGAAGGGGCGGATCCCGCCGTGCAGAGCGACATTATCATGGCCCTCAGGCAGATCATGCCCTTTGACCTGCCCTTTGAGCATGCCGAAGGCAATTCCCCCGCCCATCTGCTGGCCTCTCTCTTTGGCGCCTCGGAGATGATCTTCATCGAAAAGGGGCGCCTGCAGCTGGGCACCTGGCAGAAGATCTATTTTTGCGAATTTGACGGGCCGCGGAGCAGAAAGGTGGCTCTGCGGATTATGGAAGAGCGTTAAGGACCTGGATGCGGCCCGGAAAGGGCTGACAATCAGCCGTTGAGCCCCTTGCGCAGTACGGCCAGCTCTTGCTGCCGCACATAACGCAGCACCTTTTCTTCTTCCGGGCCGCTCAGGGCAAAAAAGATGCCGAAACAAAAAAGAACGGGATGCTGTTGCCGGACAAATTCCCGCACCACGTGGGCCTCATCGATCAAGACGGAGAGAGTGCCGTTTTCCACCCCGGGTATTTTATCCTGACAAGGCACGGAAAGAAGGAGATTTTGAAGATGAGTGCCATGCCGGGGAAAGCCGGTATCCACTTTTGAATACATCAGGATGCCGCTGGCGCTGAGGTCTTTGACCTCGAAGGCGCATTCCATTTTATCATACAAAAAAGAGACCTGGCTGCCCCGAGGCAAGATAATACGATAATGGTTGCGGCGCTGGAGCATGAGGAGCTCCTGGGGCAGGGCGCACTTAAGGGCATCAGCCGTGGCCTCCTGAACCTGGGTGACAAAATGCATCCAGACCATGGACTCATTGCGATAAACCACCCTGAATTTATTGTTGTCAGGAGTCCAATCCTTTGGTTTATCAATGAAGAGAGCTTGGTCGTCAAAATCAAAGAGCAGGGTACTGCCGGATTGATACCCCTTGCAGACCAGCATGATCATGATCCGCCCTTTTTTTAAATAAGCCATGTTCTTGCGGATAATACCCGCACTCTGGGTGACCTCATAGCCCCCGTCCATGGAAACCCAGCCTATTTTCAGGGCGGTGTTCTGTACATTGCTGTTCAACGCCATTACCTGTCAACCATAATGCCTGATACTTTATGAAAGAAAATATAGATCCTTATGAAATCTGTTTCGGCCTCAACCGCCGGACAGATGAACAATCACTTGGCTCTTTTATCCGCTGTTTTGCCTCCCCTGCAGTCTTAGAGACCCTCATCCCCCGGATGACGGACGCTGAGATAACAGAAGCAGTTGATTTTCTGAGTAAAATTATAGGAAAACATCTCACGGAAAAAGAATACCATACTCTTTTTTTAAGCAGAAAGGGATAAAATTATTCTCCTGAGAACCGGGAATCCAGGCCCTTTTCTTGGGCTAAGCTCTTGTTTTTATGTATAGTACCATTTTGGTAAGGCAATTTCCCAGGTAGAGAGTGGCCAGAGGGCCCCAGCCCGGAGCGAGATGAGGAGGAGAACAAAGCCGTGAAACATCCCATAATGCGCAACCTGCGGGATTACCTGGAAATCATCCGTCAGAATGGTGATCTGCTGGAGATCGATGTGGAAGTGGATCCCTATCTAGAAATCGCCGAGATCCATCGGCGGGTCATCAGGCAGGGGGGGCCGGCCCTGCTCTTTACCAATGTCAAGGGCAGCCAGTTCCCGGTGGTCACCAATCTCTTTGGGACCTCGCGGCGCATGGAGCTGGCCTTTGGCCACCGGGCCCAACAATTTGTCGCTGACCTGGTGCAGGCGGCCGAAACCCTGCTGCCGCCAACCTTCAACAAGCTCTGGTCGGCGCGGCACCTGGTGCCCCAGGCCCTGAAGATCGGCCTCAAGGAGGTCGGCCACGGTCCTCTGCTTGAGTGCTGCCAGTCACCTGCCCGCCTCAGCGAGCTGCCCCTGCTCACCTCCTGGCATACGGATGCCGGGCCCTTTGTCACCCTGCCCCTGGTCTACACCGAACACCCGGCGGGGCGCGGCCATAATCTCGGCATGTACCGGATCCAGCGCTATGACGACCAGACCACCGGCGTCCACTGGCAGATCCATAAGGGCGGCGGCTACCATTATTTTGAGGCGGAACAGCGCAACCAAGCCCTGCCCATGACCCTCTATATCGGCGGCCCCCCTGCCCTGATGATGGCGGCCATTGCCCCCCTGCCCGAAAATCTGCCGGAGCTGATGCTGGCCTCCTTGCTCCAGGGCGAAAAAATGGCGGTCACCAAGGATCCTCTGGGAGGCCACCGTCTGGTGGCAGAGGCCGAATTTGCGGCCTGCGGTCAAGTGCCGCCCCATGTGCGGCGGCCGGAAGGCCCCTTTGGCGACCATTACGGCTACAACTCCCTGACCCATAACTACCCAATTTTTCAGGTGGACCATCTCTATCATCGCAAGGATGCCATCTACCCCGCCACGGTGGTGGGCCGCCCCAGACAGGAAGATTTTTATATCGGTGACTTCCTGCAGGACCTGCTCTCCCCTCTCTTTCCCCTGGTGATGAGCGGGGTCAAGCAGCTCAAGACCTTTGGCGAAGCCGGCTTTCACTGCCTGGCAGCGGCCCGGGTCACGGACCGCTACCACCGGGAGGCCTTTGCCTCAGGGCTGCGGATCATGGGCGAGGGCCAACTCTCCCTCACCAAATTTCTCATCATCACGGATGGCGATATCAATATTGAAAATTTTAAAGAATTATGGACCCATGTCCTGGAGCGGGTGGACTGGAGCAGGGATCTCTTTATCTTTGCCAATGTCTCCCAGGACACCCTGGACTACACCGGCCCCTCTGTGAACAACGGCTCCAAGGCGCTCCTCATGGGCCTTGGTAAGGAAGCCCGCAACATCCTGCCCCTCACCTTCACCGGCGATCTGCCCCCGGGCTGCACCAGGCCAAGCCCTTTTCTGCCAGGCACCCTGGTGGTGGAAGGCAGCCCCTACCAAAAGGACAAAGAACTGGGCCAGCGCCTGGCCAGCCATGCCGGCCTGGCCGAGTGGCCGGTGATTGTGCTGGTGGACTCCACCCACGAGGCCACCGCCAACATGCAGGAGTTCATCTGGACCTTTTTCACCCGTTTTGAGCCTGCTGCAGATATCTATGCCGCCGCCCAGAGCGTGCACAGGTTTCATGTCGGCCTCCAGCCCCCCCTTGTTTTTGACTGCCGCATGAAACCCTGGTATCCCCATATCCTGGAAGTGGATGAGGCGACCAAAAGGCTGGTGGATAACAAGATAATGGCTATCCTCCCGCCCCAATGGCGCTAGGGGAATGCCTGTTAATGAGACAATGTTTTTTCAAGAAGAAGGATACGCCATGAAAATAAAGCGCTCACAAGGCCCCGGCAAGAGCCCCTCCACCGGTAAGGCAAAAAAGGGCGACGCCTCCAGCGTCCTTGACTTTCGACACCTGCTCCAGGCCCAGATGCAAGAAATGCAGGATATCAGCGCCACAGCACCGGTGACGCCGGTGCAACCACGGCACCAGGGCGATCCTGAACTGCGTCAGCAGGGGGTGCAAATGGCAGAGGTCACCATTGATTCCCTGGATTTTTTTGCCCAAGCCCTGGAGAACGCCAGCCTGGACGCCGAGGAGCTTGAACCCTTTATCAGGGCCCTGGAAGAGGAAAATCAGGGGCTACTTGACATCAGGGCCCAGCTTTCTGATGATGATCCCCTGGCCCAGCTTATCGAACAGGTGGCCGCGGCCACCTATCTGGAAACAGCCAAATACAGACGCGGCGATTACGAGACCTGAGAGGCCGGCTAAAAATATTTTCCTCCTGCTGCAACGGACCAGCTCACAGGCCGACTTCCCCAAAAGCACAGATCGGCCCCGGCGGCGGACCAAGGATTTACATCATGGATGAACGTTTACAAAAAATATTGGCCCAGGCCGGCATCTGTTCGCGCCGGGCGGCTGAAGAGCTGATCCGCACCGGCCAGGTTACCGTTGACGGCAGGGTGGTCACCGAAATGGGCCTCAAAGTCGACCCCAAAAGGCAGAAGATCATGGCCAAGGGCCAACCTGTCGGTTTTTCTGAAAAAAAGGTGTATGTTCTGCTCAACAAGCCGGAAGGCTTTGTAACCACCCTCCATGACCCCCAGGGACGACCCATTGTCACCTCTCTACTACAAAAGGTGCCGGAACGAATCTTTCCGGTGGGCCGCCTTGATTTTGACACCAAAGGCGCCCTGCTCCTCACCAACGACGGCGACCTGGCACAGCAGGTACAGCATCCGCGCTTTGAGGTCAACAAGACCTATGTGGCCAGGGTGACAGGTAAGCCCAGCGCCGCAGAACTGCGGCAGCTGGAAGAGGGACTGGAGGTGGAGGGTCGCCTCACCGCTCCGGCCCAGGTCAAGGTCCGCAAAGCCGCGGCCAAAGAGTCGGTGATAGAAATCACCATCCATGAGGGGAGAAAACGACAGGTCCGCAAGATGTTTACCGCCATCGGCCACCATGTGACAGAGCTGACCCGGATTGCCTATGGCAATCTCCAGCTCGGCTCCCTGAAGCCCGGAAAATTTCGCTTTCTCTCTCAAGCGGATATTGGCCGCATTTTCCACAAGGACAAAAAAACTCCGCCCGTCCCAAGTGGCAAGAGCGCCAAGGGCCGTGGCCCTGGCCCCAGAAATAAAAAACCCCAGGCCAAATAACTTCTTGATGTAGCTTTTTCTATCTGCCCAAGCCCACCTGAGGCGCAGATAAAAGATCTTTAATCTCAAAATATTAGCCAAGAAAAGTATCTGAGACCTAACCATCTGTTGCCTGGATATCTCTCCCTCCATTTTTTCAGCTTTACTTTCAAATATCGAACATTATACAATCAACTGTACTGGGGGAAATCACCCCTCTATGGTGAAGAAGCCAGGTTGCCTGTTAACCCATACATATCAGCACAAAGAGTGCTTAATTATCCGTTTTTTTGCGGGAGAACACCATGAACAAATCTGAATTGATCGAGGCCGTTGCCCACGAGATGAATATATCCCCCAGGGAGGCAAGTGATGTGGTATCCACTATCCTCGACTCCATGTGTGAATCCCTGGCCGGCGGCAACACCATTGAGATACGGGGCTTTGGCAGTTTCGTCATTAAGGATTATGGCTCCTATCTGGGCCGTAATCCCAAAACAGGCGAAAAGATCAAGGTCCCCCCCAAACGGCTACCCTTCTTCAAGGTGGGTAAGGATTTGCGTGAGCAGGTCAACACCACTAAGTTGAAATATGGTTCTGCTTGATCTCCTTGGAGATCAAGATTTTTCATAAAAAAAGCCCTGATCGCCAACAGCGATCAGGGCTTTTTCTGTGTGCGCTTAGGCTTTAGGCAAACAAAAAAGCCCGCAAGATTTCTCCGGCGGGCTTTACTATATAAACGCTTTAAAAAAGCGGTAAGAAACTGGCTCCTCGGGAGGGATTCGAACCCCCGACAGGGTGATTAACAGTCACCTGCTCTACCAGCTGAGCTACCGAGGAATGCGGAGTCAGAATGTGTTTATGTACACCATAGCGCCAGGGGCGTCAACACCTTGCCTGGCAGCAATATTAAAAAAATGGCATTTATGCCTTACCCGACCAGCTGGCCAGGGGTAAGGCTCCATGCACAATATATAAAACCAACCCCCAAAAAGCAGGTTGACAGGAAACAAAAAAGCGGCAGCAAGATCTTCTCTAATCTGCTGTAATCTCGTTCTTCCTTTCCAGGCGGAAAGAGGGTTGACCATCCTGGCCCATGGTGTATACAAAGGGCCGGCATGCTCAGGTGGAGAATCTATTAATCGGTTCACTCCTCCCCTGCAATATTTTTTTCCCGCCCTTCATCCTTTTTTCCAGGTAGCAAAAAAAACAGGCCGCTGATGCTCCCCTCCCAATCACCCTTTGCCTATCAAGACAAATCCTGGCTGGTGGTCCAAAAGCCAAGCGGCCTCTCCAGTCATGCTGCCCGCCCCGGCGATGTCGGCCTGGCCGAATGGCTGGAGTTGCACCATGGGCTCCAGGTCCATCTCTGCTCCCGGCTGGACAAGGATACCAGCGGCCTGCTCCTGCTCGCCTTAGACAGCCGGGCCAGCAGCCGGGCCCAGGTCATCCATGAACAGGGGCAGGCCAGGAAAATCTACTCTTTCATCACCGACCGGCACAGAGACGCCTCCTCAGACTGGACATGCCATGACCCCCTGGACGGCAAGGCCTGCTCAACATCTTTTCAGTTTATCAAGGCCGGGGGCGGCTACAGCCTCTATCAGGCGGAAATTGTCCGGGGCCGTAAACATCAGATCAGACGACATGCCGCGGCCGCCGGGCTCCCCATCCTGGGGGACACCCTTTATCAGGGCACCTCTTTTCCCCGGCTCTGCCTGCACTGCACAGAGCTGCTCTGGCCAGAGCTGCCCCACACCTTGTCCAGCCCATTGCCGCAGGCCTTTGCCCTCCTTTTACAAGGGGCGGACAGCCTTCTTACGGCAGCAACCGTGGCCTGGGAGCGGCGACTGCCCCTGCTGGCCTCTGTCACCAATGCCATGCGTCTTGTCCATCGGGGCGAGGTGCAGGGCAGGCCCTTCAGCATTGATCTCTTTGACCAATATCTCTGTGTCACCGGCTATGACGAAAATCGATCCTCGGCGAGCCTGCGCACCTCTTTGTCTGCCACCCTGGACAGCCTCTCCCGGGAGCTTGGCTGCCTGGGCGCCGTGATCCGCACCAACAGAAGAGACCCGCACCACAGCAAGCTCTTTAGCGATATTGTCAGCTGGGGGCAAGAGGTGCCGCCGGCTTTCTGGGTCAAGGAACATGGCCTGCGCTTTCAGGTCACCTTGAATGATGAGCAGCATGTCGGCCTTTTTCTTGACCAACGGGACTCCCGGCGCCGGCTCTGGCAGCGGGCCCGGGGCAAAAGAATTGCCAATCTTTTTGCCTTTACCTGTTCTTTTTCCGCCTTTGCCGTGCAGGCCGGGGCTGAGGTGGTTTTTTCCGTGGATCTGGCGGCCGGTTCTCTGGAGCGGGGCAAGGCCAATTTCAAGGCCAACAGCCTGGACCAGACAGGGCGCGGCAAATTCATCAAGGAGGATGTCCGCAAGTGGCTGGACCGTCAGTTCCGCAAAAAAGAGAAGGATCCCGCCGCCTTTGTCCCCTGGGATCTGATAATCTGTGACCCGCCGGTCTTTGCCTCGGCCGGCAAAGGCGCCACCTTTTCAGTGGTCAAGGAGTGGCAGGCGCTGGCTCAACTGGTGACCGCCCTTTTGGCCCCGAAAGGCCTGGCCCTCTTTGCCAATAATCACAGCGCCGGCAATGGCCGGCAATACCTGCACGAATTAGAGGATTCCTTCAACAAGGTGGTTCCCTGGCGGCCCCCTTTTGATTTTCCCCTCCTCCCCGGCCAGCCGGAACATGTCCGCATATTCTGGTGCCAGGTGTGAAGGATCTTTATTTTCCGCCCCTGGCGTTCTTGAGATCTGAGCCAAAGAGGGAGTGCCGCCCGGGAAAAAGGGCCGGCGCTGCTCTTGGCATCATAATAAGAGATAATCCTTAAAAAAAACCCAGGAGACTCGCCATGCACCCCATCACAGATACCCACAGCAGGACCATCGGCTATATCCTCTGGATTTTCGGTTTTACCGGCTCGCACCGTTTTTATTATGGCAAACCTATTTCCGGGACCATCTATCTCTTCACCCTCGGCCTGCTGGGCATTGGCTGGCTCATTGATCTGTTCCTGATCCCGGCCATGGACAGGGAGGCGGATTTGCGTTTTGAAGCAGGGGGCATCGATTACACAATGGCCTGGATTCTTCTCACCTTCCTGGGGATCTTCGGGATCCATCGCATGTATATGGGGAAGTGGCTCACGGGCATTCTTTTCCTTTTCAGCGGCGCCCTGTTCGGCCTGGGCTATCTCTACGACTTCTGGACTTTAAACAGCCAGATCTCGGAACTTAACCTCCATAAAAGGTCATTTTGACCCCTGCTTTTTCTCCTGCCTGCTGCTCCGTCTCCGCCGCCCCCTGCCCCTCCCTGAGCTCGGGATTAAGTTCATCAACAAAGGCCAGCCACGAAGCCGGAGGGGAAAGAATGTCAAAGCCCACCACCTTGTAGATCCCCTCCTCTGTGGACCAGATGGGGCGAATGTCAACCTTGTAATTTCTGGTCTTGTTGCTGATAACCGCTGTACATTCCGCTGATTCGGCATTGAATTTGGCGGGAATATCCGTCATTTTAAAGCCGCTCCTGGAAATATTCTCGACCCGGCCTTCAAAGATAAAATTCCCGTCTGACATAACGGCGTTCATGGTAACGCCCATCCTCTTTTCTTCCCGCATGGCCCTCGCCTCCTTTCGCAAATTATCCGGTTACCGTGTGGCCGCCGGCACCAAAAAGGTGCCGGCAATGCCCTTTTTTATCTCCTGGAATTTTTTTTGCTCATTCCCGGCCAGCCTCTCCCCACGCTGGCCCCACACCTTAGCTGCTACTCCCCGCTCATGACGGCGCCGCACTGTAGAGCAGGGCCACCGGAAAGGTGCGGAGCAGAGAGGCTGCCGTAAGCACTGCAAGGTTGTCCTGCCGAGCAGGGGTATGCCTTTCCTGGCTGAAGATATCGACATAGGTGCGGGATTGAGAAGAAGCGGGCAGGCCAATGGCCGTTGTGCCCCATGTCGTCTCACCCATTGCCGGCGCCTGCCAATCCTCACCGGGCAAAAGGGAGGCAAAAAATCGCGGTGCAATGGCCAGGAGTTGTTCTCCGGCCCAGCTCCGGGCGATGACACAGAGATGCCGCTCATGATCACCCAGGAGGGGCAAGACCTCGTAACTGCCCTGGGAAAAGAGGTTCGGATGACTCTTTCGAAAGCGCAGGGTCTGGCTGGTAACAAAAAGCTTGGCCCGGCCATCTTCGAGGGTGGCAAGCAGAGAGGCCAGGGTGGGTGCCGGGGGCACCTCTTCGTCAAACAGGGCAGAAAACTGATCAAGCACCTTAGCGGCGCCGCTGAAATCAACCGGCCGGCGGTTGTCCGGATCAACCAGGCTGAAATTCCAGAGTTCATTGCCCTGATAGATATCCGGCACTCCCGGGACAGTGAGCTTGAGAAGGAGCTGGGAGAGGCTGTTGAGCAGGCCAAGACGGCCGACGCCCTGCACAAAATCGCCAAGATCAGCCAGAAAGGGGTTGGCCGGGCCTGAGTGGAGCAGGGCCCCCACAAAGGATGATACCGCCTCTTCATAGGCCGGCACCGGTTTGAGCCAGGAAGTGTGCACCTTGGCCTCCCGCACCGCTTTGAGCATGTAGCCCTCAATCCGCTGCCGATAACGGTCCAATTCCGCCTCAGTGAGAGAGGAGAGGGGAAAGGTACCCAGCAGGGTCTGGTAGAGCTGATATTCATCATTGCGACTGGGCGCCACATCACCGTTCAACCGCCTGACATGGCGGCGGTTGAGTCTTTGCCAGCGCCGGCACCGCTGTTTCCAGAGATCAGGAACCTCACTCAAGACATTGATCCGGGCCCGGACATCTTCGCTCCGCTTGCTGTCATGGGTGGAGGTGGCGAGCATGGCATAAGGCCAGAGTTGCTGCCGCTTCTGGTTGGCCTGGTGGAATGTCGGCCGCGAAACGCTGAAGTAGCGCGGGTCGCCACCCACCTCATTCAGGGAGAGCAGGCAAAAATGGCGGTAAAAGACCGTATCCTCCTGGGCCTTGGCCATGACCGGCGCCGTATATTGTTGAAATTTCATGGCAAAGCGGGCCACCTTCTCCTGCATGGCTCGGCGGTTGCCGAAGGTCCTGACCAGCAGGAGAGAATCACGAACAAAGTCGAAGACGGTCGGGTCTGTCACCGGATTGCGCTGCTTGGCCTCAGCCACTGCCCATTCCACATGCCGGCGGTCATCAGGGCCCACCCGGCCGGAGGTTACATAGGTGCGGTAGACCGGAAAGCAGGCCACCACTTCGGCGAGAGCCTCTCTGAGGCCGGTACGGGTAAAATCCCGGGTATGATGGTCCAGTTCGGCGATCTGCCGCAACATATTGGTCAACACCGTCAACTCACTGGCCAGCTGGGCCTTGATGATCAGCCTCTTGGCGCCATGGAGATTTTCAGCATAGTCGATTTTCTGGCCGGTGTAGAGGCGGCAGAGCCGACTGAGGGGCCTCTCTCCTTCCGGCTTGATAAAGAGGCCGTTCAGCAAAGAGGCAAAACCATAGCCAGTGGTGCCGTGGAGGGGCCACTCTTGGGGAAGATCTTCATGGATAGCGAGAATTTTTTCCGCCACGATATAAAAATCCCGCTTTGTGCCGCCTGCCGGCCCCACCTTCGGTAAACGCCTGTGAATCTCGCTGCTCAGCCGATCATAATAGCCTTGGGGATCAAAGAGGCCATCCGGATGATCGATGCGTACTCCCTGGATAAGCCCTTGTTCGATGAGGGAGAAAAGGAGGCGATGGGTGGCCTCAAAGACCTCGCTCTTTTCCTGACGCAGGCCGGCCAGGCTGTTGATGTTAAAGAAGCGGCGATAATTGATCTCGTCCGCTGCCACCTGCCAGAAGGCAAGACGGTAGGCCTGTTTTTCCAGGAGACGGTGCAGCATTTTGTAGAGCACCCTGCCCTGGCCTGGGGCATTGAAGAGGGCCAGGGTGTGGTCAATGGCTTCCTGGCCGCCTGGCTCCTGGGAGAGCAGGCCAAGTTCGCGTTTACAAGCTGCTTGCCGATCCAGCCGGAGGGCCCGGAGGCGATGGCCCACTGCCTTCCAGCCCGGCAACTGCCGGCAGCCAGCCATAAGCTGCTCCCAGCGGCCAAGGAGGGCCGCCTTGCCGGCCTGGGTCTCTTTGAGATGGGCCACGGCCGGGGCCAGGATCTGGACATAGCTTTGGGGATCCATGGGCAGCAGGTGCTCATAGTAGCGGGCCGCAAAGCTGCCCTCCTCCTTGCTGAAGGTGAGTTGAATCTCGCCGCGATCAAGGACATTACCATAATAGTCGCCCAGAATGGGCAACAACACCTTGCCATTGAAAATCCTCGCCGCCTGCGGATGCCAGTCAATATCAAAATAATCGGCATAGGGGGAGGCCGGTCCATTTTCAAGGAGATCAAGCCACCAGTGGTTGTCGCTGCCGCCAATTCCCATATGGTTGGGGACGATATCGAGGATGAGCCCCATGTCATGATCTTGCAGGGCCTCAACAAAGAGCTGAAATTCCTCAGCACTCCCCAGCTCCGGATTGAGGGCATTGTGGTCGACAATGTCATAGCCGTGGCTGCTGTGGCTGCGGGCCTTGAGCAGAGGCGAGGCATAGCAGTGGCTGATCCCCAGCTCATGGAGATAGGGGACGATGGCCCGGGCATCGTTGAAGGTAAAGGCGCTGTTGAACTGCAGACGATAGGTGGCCAGGGGCAGGGCAGGGATCATGGCAGGCTCCTTGCTGCCGGGCCTGGCGCCAGGAACCAGAAGACCGACCAGGGCGGCAGGGTCTTTTCTTTACCGATTGCCGCCAGATCATGCGTGGCAAAAAGCAGTGGCAGAGCCGGCAGGTTTATTTCTACACAGGGGAGGGAACCGAGATTGGCAAGGAGCTGCAGACTCTCCCCTCCCGGCAGGGGCCAGCAGACCATCAGGCCGCTCTTGCCCCTGGCCTGCCATTTTTTGTTTTCCCCGGCCGACAGGCCCGCCAGCCGGGGCATGATCTCCTGTTGTCGCAGGCCCAGGAGCCGGCCATAATACCCATACCACTCCCTGCCCTTGGCTGAGCTGAGCCCTTGCCAGTCGAGGCGGGCAGAGAGAAAGGTCTCGGCGGCGCATGGATCCGGAATACGCTCACGGCTTGCCGGTGAGCTGAATTCAGGAAAGCGCGCAAACTCCTGGCGCCGTCCTTCTTTGACCTGGTCAGCAAGCTCTGCTCCGAAATCGCAGAAAAAGGGGAAAGGCTGCTGGCTGCCCCACTCCTCGCCCATGAAGAGCAGAGGCGGTGAGGGCGAAAGCAGGAGAATGGCCACGGCGGCCCGCACCGCTTCCGGCTCCGCCAGTTGACAGATCCGTTCCCCCAGGGCGCGGTTCCCGATCTGGTCATGGTTTTGCAGAAAAGCCACAAAGGCGGTGCTGGGCAGGTGACGGCTCCGCTCCCCCCGGGGGGCGTTATGACGGTAGGGGGACTTTTCGCCTTGATAGGAAAAGCCCTCGGCCAGGCAACGGGCCACATGGCAGGCGGGCATCTCGGCGTAATCGCGGTAATAGCCGCCTTTTTCGCCGGTGAGCAGGACATGCAGGCCATGATGGAGGTCATCGTTCCACTGCGCCGTATAGCCGCTGATCATGCCCGGGCTCTCTCGGTGCAGATAATGGGCCTGATTCTTATCGTTTTCCAGCACCAGATGGATAGGACGCTGCGCCCCCAGATGGGTGCGCACGGTCTGGGCCAGTTCCTCCAGGATATCGGGCCGGCTCGCATCATGGATGGCATGCACCGCATCCAGACGCAGGCCATCGAAATGATACTCGCTGAGCCAATAGAGGGCGTTTTGGATAAAGAACTGGCGAACCCAATAGCTACCTGGCCCCTCGAAGTTGATGGCGGCCCCCCAGGGCGTCTGGTAATGGTCGGTGAAAAAGTGGGGGGCATAGTGGTGCAGATAATTGCCCTCCGGCCCAAAATGGTTGTAGACCACATCGAGCAACACCATGAGTCCTCTGGCATGGGCGGCAGCAATCAGTCTCTTGAGATCCTCGGGGCGGCCGTAACTGCTGTCCGGGGCAAAGGGGAGGACGCCATCGTACCCCCAGTTGCAGCGGCCGGCAAAGGCGGCCACCGGCAGCAATTCCAGGGCGGTGATGCCCAGTTCCACCAGATGATCCAGTCGCGCTTCCACCCCGGCAAAGGTGCCTTCAGGGCTGAAAGTGCCTACATGCACCTCATAAATCACTGCCTCCTGCCAGGGTCGGCCGCGCCATTGCTGATCTGGCCAGGCAAAAGCAGCAGGGTCAATCACCTCGCTGGCGCCATGGACGTCGCGGGGCTGAAAGCGGGAAGCCGGATCAGGAACCAGCAGACCGGAAGAGAGCTGAAAGCAGTAGCCACAGCCGGCAACCGCCTCCTTGGTTTCCAGGCCGAACCAGCCTGCCTTCTCCCTGGTCATGGGCAGCAACAGATCCCTGGTGCCGGGATCAAGACAGAGGGAAATCTTTTCTGCCCCTGGCGCCCAGAGTCGGAAGCGCACCGCACCGGCAGGCAGGAGAGTGCTGCCAAAGGCCATGGAATGGTGGCGGCTAGTTGTCATGGCTGTTGGTTTTCCGCATTGGTGACTCCACCAGGAGGACCAGACTGTGTTCAAGGAGAGGGTAGCTGACCTTGGCCTGCCAGGGCTGTTTTTCAGCAGGGCCACCGGTGGGAGTGCTGGTATCAAGCACCACCCGCCAGCTGGTCACCGGCAGGGAATCCGGAATGATGAAGTCAATGGCCTGGTCATGGGCATTGACCAGAAGGAGAAATCTGCTGTCTATGACGGGATTGCCTTTTTCATCCTGCTCCTCCAGGACGTCACCGGCCAAGAAGAACCCCAGGCAGCTGGCCGCGGCCTGCTGCCATTCCTGGTCGGTCATTACCGTGCCTGCCGGATTCAACCAGATGATATCCCTGACATCGCCGCCTTTGATGAGGCGGCCCTGGAAAAAATGACGCCGGCGAAAGACAGGGTGCGCCTTGCGCAGGGCAATGAGACGCTGAACAAAGTCGTGCAGCTCTTTCTGCTCGCTGTCCTGGCTCCAGTCGAGCCAGCTTAGGGGATTGTCCTGGCAATAGGTGTTGTTATTGCCCCGCTTGCTTTTCCCCAGCTCATCGCCGGCCAGGAGCATGGGCACCCCCTGGGACAAAAAGAGGGTGGCCAGAAAATTACGTTTCTGGCGGCTCCTGAGGGCCTTGATCTGCGGATCAGCTGTTGGTCCTTCGACGCCGCAGTTCCAGCTGCGGTTATGGTCTTCGCCATCCTGATTATCTTCCTGGTTTGCTTCGTTATGTTTCTCATTGTAGCTCACCAGATCATGGAGGGTAAAACCGTCATGGCAGGTGACGAAGTTGATACTGGCATAGGGAAGTCTGCCGCCATGCTCGTAGAGGTCGCTGGAACCGGTGAGGCGATGGGCGAACTCGCCAATGGTGTCGCCCTCCCCCTTCCAGAAGGAGCGCACTGTATCCCGGTATTTGCCGTTCCATTCGGTCCATCCCACGGGAAAGTTCCCCACCTGATAGCCCCCCTCGCCCAGATCCCACGGCTCGGCGATGAGCTTGACCTGGGAAAGGATGGGATCCTGGTGGATGATATTAAAAAAGGCGCCCAGCTGATCCACCTCATAAAGCTCCCGGGCCAGGGCCGAGGCCAGGTCGAAGCGGAAGCCGTCCACGTGCATCTCCAACACCCAGTAGCGCAGACTGTCCATGATCAACTGCAGCACCCGGGGATGGCGCATGTTCAAGGTATTGCCGCAGCCGGTGAAGTCCATATAGTAGCGTTTTTCATCCGGCATGACCCGGTAATAGGCGAGGTTGTCGATGCCCCTGAAGCAGAAGGTGGGGCCCAGGTGATTGCCCTCGGCCGTATGATTGTAGACCACATCGAGAATGACCTCAATGCCGGCCGAGTGCAGGGTTTTCACCATGGTTTTGAACTCATTGACCTGGCCGGAGGCCGAATAGCGGCTCTCCGGGACAAAGAAGCCGCTGGAGTTGTAGCCCCAGTAATTGCTCAGCCCTTTTTCCACCAAATGCCTTTCATCGACAAAACCATGCACCGGCATCAGTTCCACTGCTGTTATGCCGAGACGCTGCAAGTAATCAATGGCCGGGGTGGAGGAGAGACCGGCGTAGGTGCCGCGCAGCTCTTCAGGGATAGCGGTATTCTGACAGGTAAAGCCCTTGACATGGAGCTCGTAGATGATGGTATCGTGCCAGGAGGTGCAGGGCGGCCGGTCATCGCCCCAGGTGAAGGCCGAATCAACCACCTGACATTTCGGCATATAGGCGGCGCTGCTGCGCCGGTCGCGGGAAAGGTCTTCCTGGGGATTGCCGATCCGGTAGCCAAAAAGGGCATCATGCCAGCGTAGAGGCCCGTAAAATTGTTTGGCATAGGGATCAAGGAGCAGTTTTGCCGAGTTGAAGCGCAGGCCCTGCTTGGGAAGATAGGGGCCATGGACCCTGTAACCGTAAAGCAGGCCGGGCCTGGCCTGGGGCAGATAGCAGTGCCAGACCTGATCGGTCTGGCAACGCATGGAAATACGGAGCAGCTCCTCCCGGCCCCGCTGCTCAAAGATGCAGAGCTCCACCTTGTCGGCATGCTCGGAAAAGATGGCGAAATTGACCCCCTCGCCGTCCCAAGTCGCGCCCAAAGGATATGGCTTGCCTGGCCATACCGTCATTTTCAGATACTTCATAATACCTCCCATGCAGGTGGCTTTTGCCCGGCTGGCAAACCGGATCAGCTCAAGACAATGCGGTATTTGGCACCGTGGCGCATACCGAGCATCAGGGTGAGATATTCCCGGAGGTGCCTGGTCAGGAGAAAGTTCTCCCGCACATACTCCTTGCCCTTCATGCCCATCTCCTGCATGCGCTCCTTCTGGTGCAGGAGATAGCGGATGCGCAGGGCAGCCCCTTCCGGGGTGTGGACCAGAAACCCGGTGTGGTAATTGATGACCTGCAGCCGGATGCCGCCGGTATCACCGCCGATCACCGGCTTGCTCTTCCACATGGCCTCCGTGACGGTGAGCCCAAACCCCTCCCTGGTGGATTTCTGCAACACAATATCAGCGGCCCGCTGCAGGGCATTGATGACGCGATGGGCATCCGGGGGCAGGAGAAGGATATGGATATCAAGATCGTTACCCGCCTCCTCCCGTACCTCGGCAAGGGTGGCTTCCCCTTCGGGATCATCGCTGGCCTCGCCGCCTGCCAGCACAAGTTGCAGGTCAGGGATATATTTTCGGGCCAGCCGGTAGGCCTGGATGACACCCACCGGGTCCTTGAAACGGTCGAAGCGGGAGACCTGCACCAGAAGGGGGCGGTGAGGATCAAGACCAAAGGTGGCAAAGACGCTCTCCATCTCCTCCGGCGGCAGATCGATATTTTTATCGCTCAAGGGATCAATACTGGGCGGGATAATATATTGGGAATGGGGCAGCAGCTGGGCAAAAGCGGGCAGAGAGAAGATGCTGGCATCGTAGTTAGCGACCTTCCTGCGCAGATAGTTCCACACCGGACGATAGGGATGGCTGGCGTCGATATGGCAGCGCCACACCCATTTGCCGCCCCGCTTTGGCATATGCTCAAGGAGAGCCGCGGGCTGCGGATCGTGGATAAAGACGAAATCAGCTTCAGTGAGTTTTTCCCGCATGATTTCGGCATTGGCCTCATTGGCCTCCTCATAGGCGGCAAGGAGCCGGGCCGGAATATGCACCCGGTTGCCCTGGAGACCGTTGTGCATGGCCTTGGTGCATTGATAAAAAGCCTCCCCGCCGCTGATCACCTCCCAGCTGGTGTCAAGGCCCAGTTCATTGGTAAGGGGCACCAGCTTTTCAAGGATCTCGGCTACCCCGCCGCCAACCCGGGTAGAGTTGACATGGACAACCTTTGCCCCATGCAGTGATTCCGCCAGCTGACGCAGATGATCGACCACGTCGCTGCCGGCAATAGCAGCATAGGCCTCAAGCAGATGACTCATGCGCGCCCTCCTTCTTTGAAATAGGCAACAAAGAGCTGACTCAACTCCTGGCGGATCTGGCTGAGACTGGAGAAGAAAGGATCAATGGCGGTCAACTGTGCCGAGAGCTCCTGGTGTTTTGTTCCGAAGCTGCGCAGCCAGAAACTGAGATCGTCGCTGTTGTCCTCCACCCGCCGGCGGGCATCAATAAAATGATAAAATATGCTGCTTGTCGACATCTTGGGAGTCTGCTCGGCCAGATCAGCTGGCTCTTCCAGACGGCGGCGGGTATCAAAAACCACAAGCTGGCCATGCAGGAACTCGAATTCTCTACCCGCCGGCATCCAGCGCGAACTTTCCCTTTCATCCAGACGGTCATCAATGACCTCGAGAATGTCCTGGCGGATCGTTTCTATATCGTGGCTTTGGCCTGGATCAATGGCGGCCAGGCGCTCGGCAAGTTCCGGTTCGCGGAGGCTGTGGCGAACCCAGCCCGCAAAATCGTTGTTGAATTCACGCTCCTCAAAACGGGGGGTCAGAAGGCCCCCCCAGAAATGATGGTAGATACTGTCGCCACTGACGACCTTCAGATTCTCGCGCAGCTCGGCAAGATTAATGGCCTTACGGCCGGTGGCGATGGTGATCAAGGCGCAGTCCTTGACGGCAAAGGCGAGGGGGTTTTCCATGGTCTTGCCTCTTGGTTAAAATGACCTCTGCAGGTAGCCTTCTCCTTTTTGAAAAAAGTGCGCAGCGCCTGCGGCGATACCTTTAGTATCTTAACAAAGACTTTTTACTGTCAAGGAAAATGAAAACCGCCTGGAGAACCCAGAAACGATAGGTGGCGGTGGTTGACGCCTTCAAAGAGGTAGGCAGCCCGGCCAAAGGCCAGGGCTGATGAAGGGCAAAAAAGCCGCCTGGATAAAAGAAAAAGAGAGGGGAGGCTGGAAAATGCAGCAGCTTTCTTTAATTGCCTGGCGCCCTGCCCGCAAAGACTTACAGAGAGTGGCCCGCAGCCTGCGGGATCCCATTAACTGTTAAAAAAAGCCTGAAAATAACCGGGGATCTTTGACTCAAAAGTCATCTCCTCTTTGGAGTGGGGATGGACCAAGGTGATGGAGAAGGCATGCAGGGTCAGTCTCTTGATGCCCTTGCCCTTTATGCCATACACCTTATCGCCGGCAACAGGAGATCCTTTTTCTGCAAAATGGACCCGGATCTGATTTTTCCGGCCGGTGAGGAGATCGATTTCAAGCAGGGTATACTCTTTTGATTCGCGCCGCACCTTGTAGCCGGTCCTGGCAAGCTTGCCTTTTTGGGGATCAGCAACAGAGTACATTTTATGGATGCTGTTTTCGGCCAGATAGGAGGTGATGATGCCTTCCTTGGCCTCTAGTCTGCCATGCACAACCGCATAATAGGTCTTCTTGAAACCAGACCACTCTTCCTGCAAAAAGTGCTTGGCCTCTTCATTTTTGGCAAAAACAACCACACCGGAAGTATCTTTATCCAGCCGGTGCACGATAAACACCCTGTTTTTTGATTTCTGAACTCCTTTGCGCACGTAATCAGTTAAGCGGAAATAAGCCGTATTTTCTTTTTCCCTCTCCGTGCCCACGGTCAACAGACCGCTCACCTTATCGACAACCAGAATATCGCGATCCTCATAGAGGATGGTAAGCCCTTGGGGCTGAAATTTTTTAGGGGGCGCTTTAAAATTTTTTTGTCTTTCATCCATCATAGCTACTCACGAATTCTCTCTACTGAAACCCCGGGTTCCCTCTTTATGGTTTAAATCCACCCTCTCTATACACCCTGGAGAGCTCTTCTGCGATCTTTACCTTGCCCTTTTCGTTTTGGGGCGCACTCTGGGCCTGGGGCCAGTGTGCGCCTGCAGGTTGAGCTTGAACGGGGCAATGATGATCAGCAGGAAAGGTGGATATCCGGGGCCAGATCAGCCGGGCAGGGATTAAAGGGCAAGCAGGCGACACCTATCAGGCGGCTCTTCTTTTGAGGCTGAGCGCTACGACCATTTCAGGGGCGCCTGAGGGCCTTCTCCCTGACCCGTCACCCCGGCCTCTTTGCCGCTGCAGAGGTGAGCGGCGCTATTTCATTTTTGAGTTGAGCTTGATGGTGGCGGCCACCAGCAAGTTGCCGTTGCTACGATGATGAAGAGTCCTTGCCATTTTAACAGCAGGATCCAGCCAAACCTGGATGACTTCCAGGACAAAGAAGCAATACCTCACTACCAGGGCTGTACCAGCCACCCTGCATTCGAGATGAGCAAAATATTCGTCGATGAGAGGGGCACTGACCCGCGCCGCCGGCACGGGGCCAGACCAAAGGTCGCGAACTTATCGATATCCGCACCCGAGATATTGCCGCAAGCCACGACCTTTTCAGCTATCTACGGGGGGAATGTTCAGGACACAGGCCTTGGTGGCCCGCAACAGGCCAAAAGAATAATTGTTGTTACCGATGACGCAACCCACCAAGGGCGGTTCAAACTCCAGCATGGTGTGCCACGCATGGTCATGAGATTGGGGCGCTCAAGGCCGGTGGTGGTGATCAGAACCACCGACCCCGGCTCAAGAAGGCCATAGACCTTGGCAAGTGGTAAGGAATTCTTGGCCATTCTGCTCCTCCCCCTGTGGCAGGCAAGGGTCATGGTGGGTTCTCGCCCCCAAAGCCCCTCCTGCTGCTGCTCAGGGGCGCACAGCCGGTTTTAGCCACCGGCGCCCACTTAGAGCGCCGTGGCTGCCGTTACCAGGATATCAGCGGGCTCGCCCGCCCCCTGTGCCCATACCACCGCCCATCCCACCGCCTGTGCCCATACCACCGCCGGGAGCCATGCCACCCCCTCCGCCAGCAGGGGGCGCATCTGGCAGAGTCAGCCCCCCCTTCCGGGCCCGCTCCTGCATGGTCTTATGATGTTCATTGCGGATTTGTTGGCGCTCCTCTTCGCTTTTGGCTGCCTGCATTCGGTCGCGATATTCAAGCCGTTCTTGCTGGGTCATCAGCTGGCTGCCATAGACCTGCCCTTGATTTTCGGTCTGCGTCATGCTTTCCTGGGGTTGCGGGTCCGCCGCCAACGCCAAACCAGCGGGCAGAGAGATGAGTGCAGCCAAAGCAGATACCATTATTATCCGTTTCTTCATGGTCAACTCCTTATCTATATGGGTTGGGCAATATACAAATCTGGTCACGCCAACCCGGGCAGCAGCCAGACCCAACCAGCCATTTTGGCGCCCACAGCGCCTCTTTCTCAGACATTTGCGCAGATCCCGCTTATGCAGGGCCCTGCAAACTGCCCAATATACCTAATACCCCTCCTGTCCTTCCACAAAGGAGGGGTCATCCGTTAACATTTTTTCAAGGTCAAGATCGACATCTTTGGGTTCCTGTTTGATTTTTACATATTCAGCCGGGATGATTAAAAATCTATAGGGCAGACCTTCGTAACCACAGAGGGCATCCATGTCCAAATAGATATCCCTGGAGTCGAGCTTTGTTTTCACATATTTATCCTCAGGTATCACAAATTCATAGGGCAACCCTTCAGCGCCACACAGGCCCTCCAGATCTAAATAGATATCTCTTTTATCTATCTTTGTTTTTTCAGGAGCATCGGCGCCCTGGGCAGGGGCAAGGCTGAAAGGCATTAGAAAAATACCCAAAAGACAGACGCTATAGATCCAGACAAGATTGCTTCTCTTCTTCATGGTGCTCTCCTTTTTCACAAAAAAATTTAAGGACCAACAGCTGGGATCATCCCCGAAAAAAAAGGGCGTTCCCAACCACAGGAAATGACAGATATCTTATTTATAGGAAAGCATAAAATATGCCTCAGGTGAGCAACCAAATGGATTATCTACAACAGCTGGAATATCCGTGGCTTAAACAACCGCAGGCCTGGCCGCGAACTCCAGAGGCGGCGTGATCCGGCTCCCCTTGAGCAGCAGCGCCTCAGTCATTTTCCGGAAATCAGAAAAATGACTGAGGCGCTGCCAAGAAAAGAACGGAACCAGCCAGAAGGGCCTTGTGGCTGGGAAGTGGAATACAATAACAGCGAGTCCTTCTCTTTTTTTGTCTTATCACCATGATCCCTGGCCAAGATCAAGGGCTTGGCCCTTTGACCGCGGGCCGTCAGGCTCAATGATCTCAAGGGAATCACCATCGTGTAGGAGATGGTCGCGACCCACCGCTTTGCCGTTGACCTTGATCACGGCCTGGGGAGACAGGGCCGGATTGGCCTTCTGGAGATAGTGGTTGACGGTGGCATTCTGATCCAGACGCATGATCTGGCCGCCTTGGCCAAAAATGACGATATGTTCGGCATAGACCTGCTGAGAGAGGAGCTGAATGAACTCCTCCGGTGTTGTTGTTGCATGGTGATGACCGACAAGGCCTTTCAGCCACTGCGATTTCCGGCGGGCCCCGGCCGCCTTTGACGGCAACTCCTCCTTATAGCGCCAATGGGCCGCCACGCCATATTCTGCTTCTTTATGCATGAGTTGGGTGCGGATTTGAAACTCGATGGGCTTATGGGATATATCGCGCACCGGGTAGACACAGGTGTGCAGGGATTGATAGCCGTTATCCTTGGGCAGGCCGATATAATCGTCAAAGCCACCCGGCACCGGCTGAAAATGGGAATGCAGCAGACCCAAGACCGTGTAGCACTCCGGCACCGTGGCCACGATGAGCCGCAGGCCGATGCGGTCAAGAATCTGCTCAAGACCGGCACCTTTGCGCATCATCTTGCAGTGGATGCTGTAGAGACTTTTGATGCGGCCTTCCACCTGGCCCTTTATGCCGCTTTTCACCAACAGGCGGCGGGTGGCCTCTTGGAGGATTTTCAGACAGGCGGCATCCTCGGCCCGGATAGGGGCCACCTGGCGCTCAAGCTCCGCATAGATAGCGGGATTGAGGACGCGAAAAGCGGCATCCTCCAGACGCCGCCGCAATACCCCCAGATTAAGGCGTCGGGCTATGGGCACCAAATAGTGAAGAGTCTCCTCCGCCTCCCTGGCAATAGCCCCCCCTTCCTCCTGTTGTCTGCTTTCCAGAGCAATGGCCCGGAAGGCAAGAACCAGGATAGTTTTGCGGATATCCTGGCCCAAAGAGGAGAGCAGGAGCTGGGTATCATGGTGACGATGGCCCTTGGTATCGGTGCGGCTGATCGGGGGCAGGGTAAAATGATCAAGCAGGGCGGCGATCTCCTTGCCGAACTGCGTCCGGATCCGGGTCAGGGAGAGGGAGTGGTCCCACAACAGCGGTGCCAGAAGGGCGGAGATGACCACCAGGGCATCGGCCTTCTGGTCGACAAGCAGCTGGGGCACCTTGATGAGGGTGGGGCAATTCTCTTTTTGGGCTGCGTGCACAAAATAGATGGCCTGACGGAGGTAATGGCAATCCGACGGACCATAGACCTTCTCTACCTCCTCGATAAAGAGGCTGCTTTCTGGCAATTGCCCATCATGAGGCCCCATGGGTCGACGACTCCGGAATCAACATTTATCCCCGCTCTTCCTGGCAGCCCAGGCCTGCAAAGGCCGGGGCAGACAAGCAAGGCTCAAGTTAAAATGTATAATCCCGCCCCCCTGCCTGTCAAGAAGAGGCATCGTCCTTAACAAAACAGAGGCCCTGCCGCCCTTTTCTTACTGCTTCTCCTCTTCCCATGGCCCAGCTCCTGCCTGACTGCCACCGGGCCGCGAGGAATATCCTTCAAAAAAAAAAGAGAATATCCAGGGGAAACGGCTCTCCGCCTCAAAGAGAGGACAGCTCCCTGGCGGCGACAAAGAGCCCCTTAAGCTGAGGCGTCCTCAAGATTCCCTGGCCCGCAACCAACGAGAGGCAGGCCCGGATGACCGGGCCTGCCTCTCGTTGGTACACGTCTGCTGCTTCAGGAAAAAATCAGCCCTTATTTTTACGTCGGGCGGCTGCCAGTCCGGCCAGACCTGTGCCGAAGAGGAGCATGGTGGCTGGCTCAGGAACTTCGTTGCCGCCGCCATTGCCATTAAACTCGGTGATATGGCTTATCTTTTCGATATTGTTAATATTCTTCTCGTCGAAGCCCATATCCCCAAGATCAATGACCCCCCAGGCCAGACTGGTGAGGTTTTCAAACAAGAAATGGGTGTTGTCATACTCATTTCCCATGTTGACACCCGTCTTAATCAAGAAATATCCGGGCTCACTGGTGAGGGCATGGGCAAAAACGCCCTCCATCCCCTCAATGCCGTACCATCCATCACCATCATTAGTGTCATACTTGTCGGCAATTGTATAATCTCCGCCAAGCACGGAATTCAGCCAATCCAATTCCGTAGCATAGCCTGAATTGTCCAGATCCGTCTCATACAAGAGAGTATCAATACTCCCAACATCGGTAAGGGCAAGGGCCTGCGCCATTCCTCCCGTCCCCAGCAAAAAGACCCCTGTTGCCAATCCTACCCAAAATTTCTTTGTCATTTTTCTACCCTCCTTTGTCGCCTGTTTCTCCGACAACCCAGCCAGCCGCTTCAGCGGATCTGTGGCTTTGCACCCCACCTGACAATGGGTTTATTTTCCCGGATGATGATTACCCCCACCCCCCTGGCGAAGACCATTCTTCCCCAGGGATGTTGTCCTCTTTCTTGCTGTCTCTCTTGACCGAGAAGCAGCCTCGTTTTGAATGAACAAAAAACATTCCACGTGCAGAGGACCATGAGGTGCTGAGAGAAAAACGCAAAAAATCCAAAAGATTCGGGTGAATATTTTTTTTATCCGCCCCCAGAATTCCTGGCCCGGGCCACTCTCTTGGGCATATTTTCCGGAAAACAGAAATTTTTATTCCAGGATTTGGGATTTTCCGCCCGTGCCGGCCTCCTGAAAGAGCCTCGGTGCGCCCTGCCGGGCGCGCAAAAAAAAAAGGGGGGCGGCAACCTTTTAAGGTTGCCGCCCCCTTTTTAAATTTGGTGGCGATGCAGGGAATTGAACCCCGGACACTACGGATATGAGCCGTATGCTCTAACCAACTGAGCTACATCGCCTCAGTAAAACGAAGACACTGTATTGTAAATTTTCGTCCCAATGTCAACTAAAAAAAAGGAATCCCTCCCTTCCGGCAGAGATTCCTTTTTCATAACACGAGGACAAGGTATTGATTTTATTACATCATTACCTCAGAAACAAGAGGGGGGGGTGCTTACATCATACCGCCCATACCACCCATACCACCCATACCGCCCATGCCGCCCATACCGCCGCCCATGCCGCCACCAGCGCCTTTCTCCTCTGGCTTTTCAGCGATCATGCACTCGGTGGTGAGCAGCAGACCGGCGATAGAGCCAGCGTTCTGAAGGGCTGAACGGGTAACCTTGGCAGGATCAATAACACCTGCGGCAATAAGGTCTTCGTATATCTCAGTATCGGCATTGAAGCCATGAGCGCCTTCCATGCCCTTGACATGCTCAACAATGATGGAACCTTCACAGCCGGCATTACCGGCAATCTGCCGCACAGGCTCTTCAATGGCCCGCATAACGATCTTACGACCCAGATCCTGCTCACCGGGCAGAGAAAGTCCCTCAAGGGCCTTGAGGCAACGGATATAGGCCACACCGCCGCCGGGAACAATACCTTCCTCAACTGCAGCACGGGTCGCGTTCAGGGCATCCTCAACACGGGCCTTTTTCTCTTTCATCTCCATCTCAGTGGCCGCACCGACATTGATCACAGCCACACCGCCGATAAGCTTGGCCAGACGTTCCTGGAGCTTCTCACGATCATAATCAGAGGTGGACTCCTCGGCCTGGGCCCGGATCTGCTTAACACGGGCCCCAAGCTTGGCCTTATCGCCGGCACCGTCAATAATGGTGGTAGTGTCTTTATTGACCACAACGCGCTTGGCAGTACCCAGATCGTCAATGGTAATATTCTCCAGCTTGATACCGAGGTCTTCGCTGATCACCGTACCGCCGGTGAGAACAGCGATATCTTCCAGCATGGCCTTGCGACGATCACCAAAACCAGGGGCTTTGACCGCGCAGATGTTCAAGGTGCCGCGCAGCTTGTTGACCACCAGGGTGGCCAGGGCCTCGCCATCTACGTCTTCCGCAATGATGAACAGGGGCTTGCTCAACTTGGCAACCTGCTCAAGGATGGGCAGAAGATCCTTCATGTTGGAGATTTTCTTCTCGCTGATCAGAAAAAGAGGCTCTTCGATATTAACCTCCATCTTCTCGGCATCAGTAACAAAGTAGGGAGAAAGGTAACCGCGGTCAAACTGCATGCCCTCAACCACATCAAGGGAGGTCTCCATGGACTTGGCCTCTTCCACGGTGATGACACCCTCTTTACCAACCTTGTCCATGGCCTCGGCAATGATGTTACCGATGGTGGGATCATTATTGGCGGAGATGGTACCAACCTGGGCAATCTCTTTCTGCTCATTGGTCGGCTTGGCAATCTTGGCCAGTTCCTCAACAACAAAGGCAACCGCCTTGTCAATACCGCGCTTGAGTTCCATGGGGTTAGTACCGGCAGCGACCATTTTGGCGCCTTCGGCGTAGATGGCCTGGGCCAGGATGGTGGCTGTGGTGGTACCGTCACCGGCCACGTCAGAAGTCTTGGAGGCAACCTCCTTAACCATCTGGGCGCCCATATTCTCGAACTTGTCCTCCAGTTCGATCTCTTTGGCAACGGTTACGCCATCCTTGGTGATGATGGGGGCGCCAAAGGATTTTTCAATGAGAACATTCCGACCCTTGGGACCCAGGGTAACCTTAACGGCATTGGCCAGGGCATTCACACCGTTGAGAATGTCTTCGCGCGCCTTGACACTGTATTTAATTACTTTAGCCATGGTATCTCTTTCTCCTTATTTCATTTAAGATCGGCACAAGAGCTGCTGCCGGTATCTGAAAATTTATTTTTAAAATTAATATCTTGTCGTAAAATACGGCAGTTGCAATCTCAGCCGACCACACCGAGGATATCATCTTCACGCATGATCAGGTATTCCTCACCATCAAGCTTGATATCCGTGCCGCCATACTTTGAAAAGAGGACATTATCGCCAACCTTCACATCCATGGCTATCCGCTCACCTTTGTCGTTGAGCTTGCCCGGACCCACTGCAACAACTTGGCCTTCTGCTGGTTTTTCCTTGGCACTGTCAGGAATGATAATACCACCAGCGGACTTTTCTTCACCAGCCAGACGTTTAACAAGAATGCGATCATTTAAGGGACGAATTTTCATGTACTGCCTCCGTATAAGAGTTGTTTGTTAGAGCGAGAAATGAAACCCAAGAGACATAGTGCCCGTTTAAAGGAAGGAATGGTCACCATGCCGCACAAAAAACAAGGGGAAAAGAAGATTACGAAACCTTTTTCCCCTGCTTGAGGCCAAACAATAGGGACGCCCATTTGAAAAATCAAGTCGGGGAAATCTTTTTTTAGAAAAATTTAAAAAAGGAGGAAAAGCCGTGGGCCGCAAGGCACTCCCTCCGTGAAAGGAGACACTGCTTTGTTATTTGTGGCGAATTTTTTTAATAAGGGCGGTGGTGGAGAAATCGCCCACAAACTCGATGGTCCTCACCTCCCCACCGGCGGCCAGCACCTCCTTGGCACCGACAATCTGATCAACAGGCCAGTCAGAGCCCTTGACCAGCACATCGGGCATCAGGGTCATGATGGGTTCCCAGGGGGTGGGCTGGGAGAAGAGCACAACATGATCCACACAGCCCAGGGCGGCCAGGATTCGGGCCCGGCTGGCTTCGCTGTTCACCGGCCGGTCTGGGCCCTTGATGGCCTGGATGGAAGAATCGCTGTTGAGGCCGACAATGAGCCGGTCACCCTGCCGGCGGGCCGCTTCCAGATAGGTGACGTGCCCCTCATGAAGAATGTCAAAGCAGCCATTGGTGAAAACAACTTTCTGGCCGCACTCCTTATAGAGTGCCACTTTTTTAGTGAGAGAGGTGAGATCATCCACTTTTTTCTTATCCGCCAGCCGCCAGGGTCGCGGCCCGGCCGTATTAAAACGGCGGCGCACCTGGGCCGGCAGCTCAGCGGCCAGGGCCGCACTCATGACCTCGCTGTTGTCACCCGCCTCCCCCAGAATGGTGCCATCAGGGCCGATGATCATGGAGTGGCCGCCAAACCTGGTCCCATCAGTAATGCCGACCCTGTTGCAGGCCACCACAAAGACCTGATTCTCCACGGCCCGGGCCTGAAGAAGCAGGCGCCAGTGGCCGATCCTGGCCTGGGGCCATTGGCCGCACACCACCAGGATCTGGGCCCCCTCCTGCACCTGGAGACGGGCCAGCTCCGGAAAACGCAGGTCATAGCAGACCAGGCCGCCCAACCGGCTATCTTGAGCCATCAGCACCTCCAGGCTGTCTGCGGGGCTGAGATGCCTATCTTCCTGCAGGGGGGCAAAGGGGTGCTGTTTCCGGTAGCTCCCGACAATCCCGTCTTGGCTAACAAGAAAAAGGGTGTTAAAGAGTTGATCTTGCTCCGATTCAAGGAGAGACCCAGCCAGAAGTATCTCATATTTTCTGGCCAGGCCGCGTAGCTCCGCCAAGACATGAGCGGTCTGGCCGGCCTGCTCCGGCAGGTTTTGATAGCTGAAGCCGTGCAGCCACATTTCCGGCAAGACCACCAGGGTGCCGGGCTGCGGGGCAAGACGGGCAAGAGCTGCCCGCACCTGTCTGAAATTTTCCTGGGGCTGGGGGGTGACATCAATCTGCAGACAAACGGCAAAGGGCGGCAGCGGGCTGGGGGAATTTATCATAATTTTTTTGTAAGCATCGGTTAGAGGCGGGGAAAAGATACGGGCAGGGCGATCCCTCTTTATAATTCCCTAAGAGGTTTTGTTAGATGATACCATTAAACGGGCGCCAGTACATGCCGTTTTTTTGGGTTGTTGCCCGGTTCTTCCCAAAAATAAATCGATTTTTCAATGAGTTGCAAACACCTTGTTCTCCGTTGACTTTGATCCGGCGCTGCAGTATTGTTTCGCCGTTTACCTGCCATCTGATTGGACAATTTTAGGAGTGTGCTGATGACGATTATTGGAGATTTGCTGGGAAACTCCCCCATTGGTCAGCTTGTGGACCATGCCCGAAAGGTCCATGAATGTGTGGAGCTTGTGAAGCCCATGATCGAGGCCCTGATTGCCGAAGACTGGGAGTGGATCGAAGAACTGCAGGGCAGGGTGTCCAAGACAGAGTATGAGGCAGACAAGCTCAAGCACGATATCCGCGAACACCTGCCCCGCCGCTATTTTCTGCCGGTAAACCGAGAGGAGCTTGACGGCTTTTTGCAGTGTCAAGAAAAAATGGCCGATTATGCTGAGGATTTTTCCGTCATTTTGACCCTCCGCAAGACCATTCTCCATCCTGATCTCCATGAAAAATTCATGGCCTTTGTTACCCAGGTCTTTCAGGTCAGCGGCACCCTGCTGACGGCGGCCGTGGAATTTAAAAACCTGGCCGAGGTCTCCTTTTCCGGGGCCGAGGCGCGCATGGTCCTTGAGCTCATTAACGGGCTGGGCAAGGAGGAGTGGCAGGCAGACAAATTGGGCCGCCAACTTTCCATTGCCATTTACCAGCTGGAAAACAGGGTAAGCACCATTGATATCATCTTCTATGAGAAGATGCTGCTCAAGCTCTCCGACATCGCTAATGAAGCGGAAAACGCCGGGGATTTCCTCAGGGCCATGCTGCGCAAATAGCAGCGCCGGCCTGCCACCACCATCGATGTTCATTTTTTTGAAGGGAGGAGGGTTAAACTTCTTGGGAGAGAGGTTCAACCTGCATTGTACGCTATGGATATGTCTCTTTTTATTATTTGCCTGACTGCGGTCATCGGCCTCTACATGGCCTGGAATATCGGCGCCAATGATGTGGCCAATTCCATGGCCGATGCCGTGGGCTCCAAAGCCCTCAGTATCAAGCAGGCCGTTATTCTGGCCGGGATCTGCGAATTTGCCGGGGCCGTGCTGGTGGGCTCCCATGTCACCGAGACGGTGCGCAAGGGCATCGTTGACCCGGCCTTAATCGCCAACCTGCCCGGTCTGCGCGAAGGCGAGGCCGCGGCCATTATTGTCATCGGTATGGCAGCGGCCCTGCTCTGCGCCGCCATCTGGCTTAATGTCGCCACCGTCATCGGCATGCCGGTCTCCACCACCCACTCCATTGTCGGTGCTGTGGCCGGCTTCGGCATTATTGCGGCCGGAGTGGAGTCCGTGGACTGGACGAAGATGGGACAGATTGTGGCCTCCTGGTTTATCTCCCCCATTATCGGCGGGGTGTGCGCCTTTCTCATCTTTAAATTTATCTCCCGCCGCATCCTGGGCCGGAGCAGTCCGGCCCGGGCCGCCATCATCTACACCCCCGCCATTGTCTTTGTCCTGGTCTTTGTGGTGGCCATGGCCACCATCTACAAGGGGTTGAAACATGTTATCGGCAATATCCTCTGGCTCACCGACGACATGACCCTGGTGGTAGCCCTGGTTCTGGCCGTAGTCAGCGCTGTTTTATCCAGGTTTTATGTCAAGGCCAAGCTGCAGGGCAAGCAGAACCTCTCCATCTCCCAGCAGCTGGAGGCAGTGGAGTCTGTTTTTGTACCCCTGGTGATTGTCAGTTCCTGCTCCGTGGCCTTTGCCCATGGCGCCAATGATGTGGCCAATGCCGTGGGCCCCTTTGCCGCCATTGTCCAGATACTGCAGACCGGTGATGTGGGCATGAAGGTGGGGGTTCCCACCTGGATTCTCGGTCTGGGCGGTATTGGTATTGTCCTCGGCCTGGCCACCTATGGCCACAAGGTGATGACCACCGTGGGCACCAAGATCACCGAAATCACCCCCTCCCGCGGCGTGGCCGCCGATATTGCTGCCACCGCCACTGTCCTGATCTGCACCCGCATGGCCCTGCCCGTCTCCACCACCCATACCCTGGTGGGGGCCATCATGGGTATTGGTCTGGCCCGCGGCCTGGGCGGTATCGACCGCGATGTTACCCGTAACATCTTCGGCTCCTGGTTTGTCACGGTGCCCATTGCCGCCATCCTCTCCATTGTCCTCTTCATCATTGGCCGGGCCCTGTTCCTTGACCTGCTGATCAACGTCATCGTCGGCTAGGATCCGGCAGAGGGCTAGATAAAAAAAAGGGGGGTGGGTACGCTGCCAGCGTACCCCACCCCCCTTTTTTTTATGTGCCTTTGTGAACCTGTGAAGCTGGTTTTTTCTTAATAAAAAAATCTTCCCGCCGCTTATGCCGCCGCCTCTGCTTTTTCCCTTCTCAGAGATAAAGAGTGCCGGCTTCTCCGGCCACCACCTCGCCGATGACAGCGGTCTGGTAAGGATAGCCGCTGGCCGCTATCTTCTGCTGGATGGCCAGGATGTTTTCTTCGCTGGCCGCGATGAGCAGGCCGCCCGAGGTCTGGGGATCGGCCAGGATCAGCTCCATGGCATCGCCCGGGGGCAGAGAAGTGATCAGGCAGGGCCGATAAAATTTCAGATTCTTATGCCCCCCCTCCGGGATGATGCCCATGTTGGCGAAATCAAGGGTCTGGGGCAGAAGCGGGATGGCCGCCAGATCGAGGCGGAAGGCAACCTTGCTGGCGGCGGCCATCTCCTGGGCATGGCCCAAGAGACCGAAGCCGGTGATGTCCGTGGCCCCGTGTGCCAGCCCCACCATGGCCTCGCCGGCCGCCTTGTTGAGACAAGCCATGCAGGCGGTGATCTCCTTTTCCAGCTCCTCGCTGGCCAGGCCCCCCTTGACGGCTGTGGCCAGAATACCGGTGCCGATGGGCTTGGTGAGCAGGAGGCGGTCACCGGGCCGGGCCCCGGAGTTCAGCAGCACCTGATCGGGATGAACCGTGCCGGTGACGGAGAGGCCATACTTGATTTCAGCGTCCTCCACCGAATGGCCCCCCACCAGCAGGGCGCCCGCCTCCCGGATCTTGTCGAGGCCGCCGGCCAGGATGGCCTTGAGGATATCCTTGCTCATATCCTTAATGGGAAAACAGACGATGTTCATAGCCAGCAGAGGCCGACCACCCATGGCATAGATATCACTGAGGGAATTGGCCGCCGCGATCTGGCCGAAATGAAAAGGGTCATCCACAATGGGCGTAAAGAAATCCAGGGTCTGAATGAGGGCGGTGTCGTCGTTTAAACGATAGACCCCGGCATCATCATAGCCGCTAATCCCCACCAGGAGATGGGGATCCGTGGGCAGATCCAGGCCGCAGAGAATATTGTCCAGGTCCCCCGGACTAATTTTGGCCGCTCAACCTGAGGCTTTAACGGTTTGGGTCAGTTTGATCATTGTTTTTGTTACGAAATATTTGTGGCCCACACTAACCACAGTTGTAAAAAAATCCCGCTTGAACTCTATGCCTTATCCATTTAAATCCGCGCTGAACTCATCCTCGTCCTTCTGATCGCGAAGGAGCAGATCATGGACCGCCTCAGCGCAGGGCTTCTCCTCATAGAGCACCTGATACATCTGCTCTAAGATAGGCATCTCAACCCCCTCTCGGCAGGCCAGATGCCAGGCCGAGCGCGTGGTCTTGACCCCTTCCGCCACCATCTCCATTTCAGACAGAATGGCGGCAAGCTTCTGCCCCTGGCCCAGCTTGAGGCCCACTGTCCGGTTGCGCGACAGATCGCCGGTACAGGTGAGCACCAGGTCGCCCAGGCCGCCCAAGCCCGCAAAGGTCAGGGGGGAGGCCCCCATCTTGACGCCCAGGCGGGTGATTTCAGCCAGGCCCCGGGTGATAAGAGCCGCCCGGGTATTGGTGCCGTAGCCGGCTCCGTCACAGATACCGGCGGCAATGGCAATGGGATTTTTCAGGGCGCCACCCAACTCAAGACCGATCAGGTCCGTGGAGGTGTAGACCCGGAAGCGCTCCGTGAAGAAGAGCTGTTGGATGGCCTGGGCCGTTTCCTTGTCCTGGCCGGCCACGCTCACTGCCGTGGGAATACCCTGGGCCACTTCCTTGGCAAAGCTGGGTCCGGCCAAAACCCCCAGCTTCCCTTTTTTGCCCACCGCCTGCAGCTCCTGGGCCATCACCTGGGTCATGGTGAGCAGGGTTTCATTTTCAATACCCTTGGCAGCAGAGATAAAAATGGCCTCCTGGCTCAGCTGGGCAAGGAGCTGGCGGAATACCTCCCGGAAGACATGAGAGGGCACGGCCATGAGGATCACCGGCTTGCCGGCCACGCTCTTTTTCAGGTCAGGGCTGGCCGTAAGGCTGGCGGCCAGGGCAAAGCCGGGCAGGTATTTTTTGTTCTGCCGCTCCGCCTGGACGGCCTCAATATGGGCCTGATCATGCCCCCAGAGGCTGACCTGGTGGCCCTTGTCGCTGAGCAGTTTGGCCAGGGCCGTGCCCCAACTGCCGGCGCCGATTACGGCTATCTCTTGGTAATCACTCATCATGACAATGACTCTACCGTATTTGGCTGGAGCTGTTAAGAGATTAAGATTTCCGTTTTACGATTTATGCTTTACCTTGGCCTGCACGCCAACCACCCCCACCCCGGCCCTGGCCATGGAGCTGCACCCTTGGCAAGCCGGGGCCTCTTTGCCCTCTATCTGGATATATGCGCATGACTTCCCTCCCCGAACTTCTGGCCCCGGCCGGCAGCCTGGAAAAACTGAAAACCGCCATCCATTACGGCGCTGATGCCATCTATCTGGGCGGCAAGGCCTTCGGGCTGCGGGCCAAGGCCGTCAATTTTGACCAGCAGGAAATGGCCCAGGCCATCGCCTTTGCCCGGCCGCGCCAGGTGCGGATCTTTGTCACCGTCAACATCATGGCCCATAACCGCGACCTGGCGGGCCTGCCCGCCTATCTGCAGGAACTGGCCGAGCTGGGGGTGGACGGCCTGATCATCGCTGACCCCGGCATCTTCCGGATGGCCAGAAAGATCGTGCCACAGCTGAAGATCCACATCTCCACCCAGGCCAATATCACCAACCGGGAAAGCGCCCTGTTCTGGCAGGAGATGGGGGCGAGCCGGGTCAATCTGGCCCGGGAACTGTCGCTCACCGAGATCCGGGAGATCAAGGAGGCCCTGGCCGCCAAGGTGGAGGTCTTTGTCCACGGGGCGCTGTGCATCTCCTACTCGGGGCGCTGCATGCTCAGCCATTACCTCACCGGCCGCGACGCCAACCAGGGGGCCTGCGCCCATCCCTGCCGCTACAGCTACCGGCTGGAGGAAGAGAAGCGGCCCGGCGAGTATTTCCCGGTGGTGGAGGATGAGCGCGGCGTCTATATCTTTAACAGCAAGGACCTCTGTCTGGTCAACCGCCTGCCGGAGCTGCTGGGGGCCGGAGTCGACTCCATCAAGCTGGAGGGGAGGATGAAGGGCATCTATTATGCCGGCGGCATCGTCCGCATCTACCGGGCCGCCCTTGATTATATCGCCGCAGCCCGCAGCGCGGATCCCCAGGCCCAGCCGGTGATGCCCCCTCAGTTCATGGCAGAGGTGCTGAAGCTCGGTTCCCGCGGCTATTCGGAGAATTTTTTCGACGGCGCCGTGGGCCCGGACAACATGCTCTACACCGGCCCCAGGGTCACCCAGGAGTATGTGCCGGCCGCCATCATCGCCCAGGAGGGCAGCCCGGTACAGATGGAGATCCGTAATGTCATCCGCCCCGGCGACGCCCTGGAGTACATGGGGCCTGGTCTGGAGAATATCCCCTTTACGGTGCAGGAGATCCGCACCCTGGAAAACAGCCCCCTGGAACAGGCCAATCCCGGCCTGACTGTCAAGGTGATCACCCACCAGGATATTGCCTGGCAACAGTACGGGCTGGTGCGGCGGGTGAAGTAGGGGAAAAGGAATAACCCCCGGCCGGCAAGCTCCCTTTAACGCCAAAGCCAGACGTCCTGAGCAGGCAATAAAAAAGGCCCCCTGACAAGAATGTCAGGGGGCCTTTTTTTGTCTGCATCGCACCCGGCGATTTTATTTCCTGGAGCCTCAGCCGCCGCCAGTGGCACAGGCAGCGCCCTGCTGGGCAGCAGAAGCGGGCATGGAGATGGCTGAGCGGGAGACCTTGATCCGCAGGTCATCGGCGATCTCAAGGGTCACCACGGTGTCGGTGAGACCGGTGATCTTGCCGTAGATGCCGCCGCTGGTGACGACCTCGTCACCTTTTTTGAGGCTGCCCAGAAACTCCTGCTGCTGGCGCGCTTTTTTCTGCTGGGGCCGGATGAGCAGAAAATAAAAGACCACGAAAATAAGAATCATCGGTACAAAACTGGCCAGGTTGCCGCCCAGGCCGCCGGTGGCGCCATCAGCTGCGTATGCAAGTGTCGTCATTAAAATTTCCTCCTAGTTGTTATTGCGTTAAAAGCGCTGGCCATTTCCCTGTGCCTCTTCTTGTTGTCCGAAGGCCTCAGGGCTGGCGCTGACTATAAAATTCCTTTCTGAACTCCAGAAAGCGGTCTTGATCAAGGGCACTTCTGATCTCTGTCATCAGATTTACAAAATAATGGAGATTATGCACGGTATTTAGGTGGGACGCCAAAATTTCCCGGCTGGTGTAAAGATGGCGCAGATAGGCCCGGGAATAATTGCGGCAGGTATAACAGCTGCACTTTTCATCCAGGGGGCCTGGATCACTTTGATAGCGGGCATTTTTTATAACAACCCTGCCCGTGGAAGTAAAGAGCATTCCATTTCTGGCATTGCGGGTGGGCATGACGCAGTCAAACATGTCCACTCCCCGAAAGACACACTCCACCAGATCCTCGGGGGTGCCCACCCCCATCACGTATTTGGCGTGGTCATGGGGCAAAAGCGCGGCGCCATGCTCGGTGAGGTCATACATCTGCTCTCTGGGCTCTCCCACCGAGAGACCGCCCAGGGCATAGCCGTCAAAACCGATCTCCAGGAGCTCCTCCACGGCCATCTCCCTGAGGCGGGGATACATGCCGCCCTGGACAATGCCGAAAAGGAGCTGGCCGGTGGCGCGGTTCTGGACGTCCCGACAGCGCCTGGCCCAGCGGCTGGTGAGCCGGGTGGCCTCGATGGTCTCTTTTTCCGTGGCCGGGTAGGGGATACAGGTGTCAAGGACCATCATGATGTCCGAGCCCAGGGCCTCCTGGATCTCCACGGCATTCTCGGGACTCAAGAACCTCTTGGAGCCGTCAATATGGGATCTGAAGGTGGCCCCCTCTTCGGTGATCTTGGCCAGTTCCTTAAGGCTGAAGATCTGGAAGCCGCCGCTGTCGGTAAGAATGGGGCCGGGCCAGTTCATGAATTTATGGAGGCCGCCCAGGTTCCGGATCAACTCATGACCGGGACGCAGGAAGAGATGATAGGTGTTGGCCAGGATGATCTGGGCCTCCAGGTGGAGAAGATCTTCCGGGGTCACCGCCTTCACCGTGGCCTGGGTGCCCACCGGCATGAAAATGGGGGTCTGGAAAGTGCCGTGGCCGGTTTTCACCTCACCCCGGCGGGCCGGGCATTGGGAGGAGGTGGAGTGGAGGGTAAAGGCGTTCATTTTTTTTGAAAGAAGAAGAAGTTGAAAGAAGGTAGAGGAGGTAAAGGAGTTAGAGGAGTTAGAGAAGTTAGAGAAGTTAGAGAAGTTAAAGGAGATAAAGAATCGGTACCGACAGCCTTCTTTACCTCCTTTACCTCCTTTACCTTCTATAAATTCTTCTTATTGCCATTGCTCCAAGAGCTCTGCCACGCCTTTTTCAGCGAGATCCAGGAGTTCGTCAAACTGGGCCCGGCTGAAAGGGTGGCCCTCGGCGGTGGACTGGGCCTCAATAATACGGCCATCACCCGTCATCACAAAATTGGCATCGGCCTGGGCGCTGGAGTCCTCCCGGTAATCAAGGTCGAGACGGGCCTCACCCTCCACCAGGCCGACGCTGATGGCAGCCACCGGGGTCAGCGCCGGCATGGCCAGGGTACCGGCCGCAGCCAGCTTGGCAAAGGCATCCTTCATGGCCAGGGCCGCACCGGTGATGGCGGCGGTGCGGGTGCCGCCGTCGGCATTCAGCACATCGCAGTCCACGCGCAGGGTCCGTTCGCCAATGGTGTCCAGATCCACCATCATCCGCAGGGCGCGGCCGATGAGGCGCTGGATCTCATGGGTGCGGCCGGAACGGCCCCGAGCCGCCTCGCGCTGCATCCTGCTGTTGGTGGAGCAGGGCAGCATGCCGTACTCGGCGGTAATCCAGCCCCGGCCGGTGTTGCGCAGAAAGGGCGGCACGGACTCTTCAATGGTGACGGCGCAGAGCACATGGGTATTGCCCATCTTGATAAGCACCGAGGCATCGGCCCCGGGCTGAAAGCCCCGCTCAAGGGTCAGGGGCCGCAGCTCATTATTTTTTCTATCGTTTTCCCGCATGGTTTTTTCTCCCTTATTTTTGAGGGGCAATAATACCATGGTGGGCCGAGAATATAAAGAAGTTAGAGAAGTTAAAGAATGTAAAGAATAGACAGGAGGTAAAGAAGACTATATGAACCGCCTTCTTTACATTCTTTAACTCCGCCAAATAAATCCTTGTCCTTGTGCTCTGGTGCGATATAAGTATGAAAATATTTTCCATTCTCAACGAGCACAAAACCCATGATTTCTCTCCCCCCCTGGCAGCGCCTGGAATCCCCGGCCGGCCCCGTCTATATCCTCCCTGACCATCCGGACTGGCTGGTGGCCACGGCGGCGGCCGGGCCCCTTATTGACCGCCTCCTGAGCGGCCGGCCGCCGCAGACCCTGGCCGAGCATGCCCTCGCTTCCCAGCTCAGCCGGCCTGCGGGCCCTCCCTATGCAGGCCGGGCCCGCCATCTGGAGCTGGAGGGTCTCAAGGAGTGCTGGTTTCATATCACCAACCACTGCAACCTCAGCTGCGACCATTGCCTCTTTGCGGCCGGGCCAGGCTGCCGCCAGGCCCTGGCCCGCTCCGAACTCGACAGCGCCCTGACCCAGGCCCGGGAGCTGGGCTGCCGCCTCTTCCTCTTCACCGGCGGCGAACCTTTTATCTATCCCGACTTCAGCAGCGTCATCACCGGGGTGCTGGCTGAGCCGGCCAGCCAGGTGGTGGTGCTCACCAATGGTCTCCTGGTGGAGCCACATCTGGCGGCCCTGGCCCAGGCGGACCCGGCCCGCCTCCATTTTCAGGTCAGTGTGGACGGCCTGCAGGAGAGCCATGACCGCAGACGCGGCCCGGGCACTTTCCAGGGAGTGCAGAGCAGCCTCGACGCCCTGGCTACGGCCGGCTTTTCAGCCACACTCTCCATGGTGGTCTGCAGCGACAATCTCAGCGACATGGTGGAGATCGTCCGCCTGGCCGCCCAGCGCCAAAACGCCGTGCATTTCCTGTGGCATTTCCAGCGCGGCAAGGGGAGCGAGGCCCAGCATGCGGCCCCGGCCGCCATCCTGCCCCACCTCCTGGCGGCCCAGCAGGAGGCCCAGGTTCTGGGGGTCAAGATCGACAATATCGAGACCCTGAAGACCCAGGTCTTTGCCACCCCGGGCAGCCGTTTTGACCTCAGCAACAGCGGCTGGGAATCCCTGGCCGTGGGTCCGGACGGCCACATCTACCCCTCCCCGGCCCTGGTGGGGCTGGCCGCTCTTGATTGCGGCACCCTGGCCCAGGGGCTGGAGACGGCCTGGCGCACCAGCCCGGTGCTTGAGAAAATCCGCCAGGCCACCCTGCAAGGCAGCAGCTACGACAACAACCCCCTGAAATTTCTCATCGGCGGCGGCGATATCGATCACTCCTATCTGGCCGGCGGCGCCTTCAGCAGCCATGACCCCTACGTGGAACTCTACAACGGCGTGGCCCTGTGGCTCATTACCGAGCAGGCCCGCTCCTATCCGGACCTCCAGCGCCCGGAGCTGACCCTGAAGATGGGAGATGTGCGCCATGACTGCCCCACCGGCAGGGCGGTGACTCTCACCCATTGCAACTGCCTGGTGGCCCTGGCCGACGGCCATGCCGCGGTGCGGGAATTTTACGGCCGGGCCGCCCAGAGCGAGCAAAAGGCGATCAGCAACCCCTTTGCCCAGGGCCAGGCCGCAGCCCACTTCATCCCGACGCTGGCCAGGAAACGCTCCTACGGCTGCGGCAGCCCGGTGGAGGACGCCGACCCAGGCCCTGGCGAAACCCTGGTGGATCTGGGCAGCGGCAGCGGCGTGGAGTGTTTCATGGCCGCCGCCCGGGTGGGGGAAGCGGGCCGGGTATTTGGCATCGACATGACTGCGGCCATGCTGGAGCTGGCCCAGGGCTCCCTGGCCGCAGTGGCGGCCCAGCTGGGCTATGCCAATGTCCAATTCAAAAAAGGCTTCCTGGAAGAGATCCCCCTGCCCGACGACTGTGCCGACGTGGTGATCTCCAACTGCGTCATCAACCTCAGTCCGGACAAACGCCGCACCTTTCAGGAGATACTACGCATCTTGAAACCGGGCGGCAGGCTGGTGGTCTCTGATATTGTCACGGATGAGCCCATCCCGGCGGCGATCAAAAACGATGCACAGTTCCGCGGTGAATGTCTGGGCGGGGCCATGCTCCAGGAGGAGCTGCTGGCCATGCTGCGGGCCTCCGGCTTCACGGCCATGGAGCTGATTAAGCGCTTCCCCTACCGCCAGGTGGAGGGCGCCCGCTTTTACTCCCTGACCTTCCGGGCCTGGAAGCCCGCAGAGCAGCAGAACGTGGAGGTCATCTACCGCGGCCCCTTTGCCGCCGTCCATACTGAAAACGGCCAGCTGCTCCTCAAAGGGAAACGGAGCCGGCTCACCCTGGCCGCGGCCCAGGCCCTGGGTGATTCGGTCTTTGTGATGGATGCGAGGGGGGCGGTAACCAACATGGCCATGGTCTCCAGCTGCTGCGCCCCCCCGACCGGCGGGGGCCCTCTGCCGGAGGCAGCGGCCAGCTGCTGCGCCGGCCTGAAAACAGAGGAGGCTGGTGGCGGCCAGGGGGCGAAAGAGGCCAAGATTGAACACGACTGCATGGTCTGCGGCAATCCCCTGGCCTACAAGACCAAGGCGGTCCAGGCCCACTGTCATTATTGCCGCCGGGAGTTCCGGGCCAATATCAGATGCCCTGACGGTCATTTTGTCTGCGACCAGTGCCACCAGAAGGAGGGGCTGGCCATGATCCGCCAGATCTCCCTGGCCAGCCAGGAGACGGACATGATTGCCCTCCTCAAAAAGATCCGCTCCCAGCCCGCCATCCCCATGCACGGCCCGGAACACCATGCCATGCTGCCCGCCATTATCCTCACCGCGGCCCGCAACAGCGGCCTGGCAGTGACCAGCGGCGACATCCTCACCGGCATTGAACGGGGCTCCAAGGTGCCGGGGGGGGCCTGCGGTTTTCTGGGGTGCTGCGGGGCCGCCCTAGGAGTGGGCGTCGCCTTTGCCGTGCTTTTGGAGGCCACCCCCTTGACGCCCAAGGCCCGCCAGCAGGCCCAGACCGCCACCAGCCGGGTGCTGGCCCGTCTTGCCGCCACCCGGGCCGGGCGCTGCTGCCAGCGCGAAAGCTATGTTGCCCTCTGCAGCGTGGCGGAGATCTCGAAAGAGTTCCTGGGCATAAAACTGCAGGCCCAGGAGGGCCTGGCCTGCCGCCAGTATCCCCTGAACCGGGAATGTTGCGGCAAGCAATGCCTGCTCTGGGAGAGCCGGGAGTGCCAAAAGACGCGGTTGGAAGGAGGTAAAGGAGTTAAAGAAGGTACAGAAGGTAAAGAATCGGCACCAACCACCTCCCCTCTTTCTTTAACTTCTCTATTTCTTTAACTTCTGTAACTTCTATTTTTTAACTTCTGTAACTTCTATTTTTTAACTTCTATTCTCAAAAAAAAATGCCCTACGAAATCACCCTCACCACTCCGGCCCTTTTCTTCCCGGCGATTTCCCTGCTCCTGGTGGCCTATACCAATCGCTTTGTGGCCCTGAGCAAACGGATCCGCACCCTGCACGCCCTCTATCTGCAGCTGGAGGATGCGATGGTGGCCGAGCAGATCGCTGTCCTGCGGCGGCGGGTCTTTCTGATCCGCAATATGCAGCTCTGCGGGGTGGCGGCCCTGTTCTGCTGCGTGCTCTGCATCACCTTGCTTTTTGTGGGCGCTTTGTTGGCGGGGAAGATTATCTTCGGCCTCACCCTGGCCCTGATGCTGGCCTCCCTGGCCCTGGCCTTCCAGGAGATTCTCATCTCCGTCCATGCCCTCAATCTTGAATTGCGGCTGATGGAGAAAAAATAGGCCCAGGGGTAGGCCGGCCTGGGCTTTCACCACAGAGACACAAAGACACAGAGACATTCTTTTTAATACCCCCTTGAGTTATTCCGGGGAAAGTCAAATAAATTTTGTGGGGATGTAAGGCCCCATTTACGTAAAATCGTTCTTTGACAATTCGGTAAAACTTTACAGCTTTTCGATTCTTGGTTATGAAAATTT